>NZ_KI911320.1:205767-407418 GCF_000513875.1 Mesorhizobium sp. WSM1293
CGGTGCCCAGCTGGAGCACCCCTCATCCGACCGAGCTTCGCACGGCCACCTTCTCCCACAAGGGGAGAAGGACAGAAGGGGCAGCGCTAGCGTTATAAGGCTTGGAAATCAAGCCGCCTGGCAGGCGTCAAAACTCTTCTTCAGCCGCTCGGCGTCGAGTTCCCTGCCGATGAACACCAGCCGGCTCTCGTGCTTTTCGCCGTCTTTCCAGGCGCGCTGGTGGTCGCCTTCGATGATCATGTGCACGCCCTGGATGACATAGCGCTCGTCGTCGCCCTTGAGCGCGATGATGCCTTTCAGCCGCAGGATGTTGGGGCCTTCCATCTGGGTGATCTTCTCGATCCAGGGGAAGAATTTCTTCGGATCCATCTCGCCGCCGCGCAGCGACACCGATTGCACCGTCACGTCATGAATGTCCGAAGCATGCGCGTGATGGTGGTGGTCGTGCCCGTCATGATCATGGTGGTGGTGATCGTGGCCGTAGTGGTCATGATGATCGTGATCGTCATGCGCCTCGAGGAAGTGCGGATCGTTTTCCAGTGCCCGGGACAGATCGAAAGCGCCGCGGTCGAGTACTTCGGTCAGGTCGACGCCGGCGCGGGTGGTACGATGGATCTTTGCCGCCGGATTGATGGCGCGGATCGTTGCCTCGACCTTGGCGAGTTCTTCTGACGTGACGAGGTCGGTCTTGTTGAGCACGACGACGTCGGCGAAGGCGATCTGGTCTTCGGCTTCCCTGGAATCCTTGAGCCGCAACGGCAGGTGCTTGGCGTCGACCAGCGCCACCACCGCGTCAAGCCTGGTCGTGGAGCGCACATCGTCGTCCATGAAGAAGGTCTGCGCCACCGGCACCGGATCGGCGAGCCCGGTGGTCTCGACGACGATGGCGTCGAAGCGGCCGGGGCGGCGCATCAGGCCCTCGACGACACGGATCAGGTCGCCGCGCACCGTGCAGCAGACACAACCATTGTTCATCTCGTAGATTTCCTCGTCGGATTCCACGATCAGATCGTTGTCGATGCCGATTTCACCGAACTCGTTGACGATGACGGCGTAGCGCTTGCCGTGGTTTTCCGACAGGATGCGGTTGAGCAGCGTCGTCTTGCCGGCGCCGAGATAGCCGGTGAGAACGGTTACGGGGATTTGCGTCTGTGCGTCGCTCATGGCTTGCCTCGAAAGTGCTGGGCCGCGAAAGATCCGGCCCTCAAAAGGGATTGTCGGTTCCATATAGGATGTGTGCCGGGCTTTTGCACGGGGCAAACCGATGGGCCAAACCGGCTTGCTACAATACCGGATTTTGACTGGCGAAAGCCGCTGTGATTGCCTAGCTCGGGATGCGGAAGGTCAATTTGAGAGGCAAGATATGTCCGGCAAGCCATCCTCCTTCTCATTGAGCCGGCGCCAGGCGCTCGGGTTGATCGCGGTCACCGCCGGAGGTGGTGCCTTCCTGCCGGCCTCGGCAATGGCCGCTCAATCTTCGGCTGCCCAGGCTTCACCCTATGCCGGACTGGCCTTGTTCGAAAACGGCGCCGGTGTCTGCACCATTACGCCTGAAGTGACCGAGGGACCGTTCTATTTCGACCCGAAACTCGAACGTGCCGATGTCACCGAAGGCAAGAAAGGTATTGCCCTTGACGTCCGGCTGCAGGTTGTCGACGTGGACTGCCGCCCACTTGCCGGCGCCCGCGTCGATATCTGGCATTGCGACGCGCAGGGCGCCTATTCCGGCTATCCCGGACAGGGTGACGGCCGCGACGTCGACACGTCGGGCCAGACCTTCCTGCGTGGTTGCCAGAAAACCGATGCAAGCGGCATCGTTTCCTTCGCCACGATCTATCCCGGCTGGTATCGCGGCCGCACCACCCATATCCATTTCAAGGTCTTCCCTGACGACAGGTCGGTGATGACCGGCCAGTTGTTCTTCCCCGACAGCCTCAGCGAGCAGATATTCACCTCTGTCGCGCCCTACAATGACCGGCCCGGCAAGCGCGACACTTCAAACGCCGATGACGGCATCGCCAGGCGGGCAGGACCGCAATCGCAGGCTGCGCTGCGCGAGTTGAACGATGCCTATCAGGCGCTGATGATCGTGGCGGTGAAGCCCGGCTGAGCGGCGGTCACTCCACCACCACCACCCTGCTCGCGACGAAAACTCCGGCTGGGAATTCGTTTGTCATCTAACTGAAATAAACATCTGGCATTAGCCACGGCGGACACCACAATGCTTGCCGGCAAAGCTGTTTGAAGCACCGGAATCTTTTTGATCGTCGATTGCCAACCGGCCGGCTGCCTCTATGCTGCCCGCACCGGTACGGCCGAAGAGGGAAGACCATGGCCAAGGCGGACAAGACTGCGACAATGAGCCGGCTGCATTCCGCGGCAAGGCTGGCAAGGACGGCGCTGGCTGCCCGGCTTCTGGCGCACGGCTTCTATGCCGGCCAGGACCAGATCATGCTGGCGCTCGACCGTGAGGACGGCCAGACGCCGGGCAATCTTGCCGGACGTCTCGGCGTGCGCCCGCCGACGATCACCAAGACCATCAACCGGCTGCAGGCCCAGGGTTTCCTGGAGAAGCGCGCTTCTGAAGCCGATGCCCGCCAGGCCCACATCTTCCTCACCGATACAGGCCGCGACATCATCCACGCCATCGAGAAATCGGTGAAGAAGACCGAAAAGCAGGCGCTGAAGGGCCTCGACAAGAAGGACCAGAAGTCGCTGTTCAAACTGCTTGCCCGCATCGAGGCCAACCTCTCGAACGAGGAATTGGTGCTCATCGACGACGACGCCGAGTCGGACGACTGACCGGCGGATTGTCGCGGCAGGCGATCAAGCCGCCGCGGCAGAGCCCTGGATCAGCGACGACCAGCGTCCCGGTGTCATGCCGAACGCCTTCTTGAACTGCCTGATGAAATGGCTCTGGTCGCTGAAGCCGGCTTCGACCGCGATCTGCGCCAACGGTTCGCCGGCGGCGATCATTCGCCGCGCACGCTGAAGCCGGCGCATCACCAGGAAGCGATGCGGACTGGTCGAGAACGCCGCGCGGAAATGCCGTGACAAGGCATAGCGGTCGAGCCCGGTTATCGCTTCCAGTTCGCCGGAGCGCACCGGCCGGGTCAGGTTTTCCGTGAGATAGTCGCGCGCCAGTGCAGCCGCCCGCCACGCCGTCCGGGTCATCGGCTTTGCCGGCTGGCCGCCATGCCGGGTCAGGCTTTGCATCAGTTGGACCAGGAAGTCGTCGACGAACAGGTCGTCGAGTTCCTGCTCCAGCGGCCCCAGCGCCGAAAGCAGCGTTGCGCAAAAGGCGGCGTCCGTCACCACGCCATCCCTCACAAAAGGCAGCGAAGCGCCGCCGAGGCAGTCGAGCATCAGCGACGGCTCCAAATAGAGCATTCGGTAGCGCAGGCCGTCCTCGGTGCCGGCGCCGCCGTCATGCAGTTCGTCGGGGTGTAGCACGATGATCTGGCCTGGAAGGCTGTGACGCGCAGCACCAAGATAGCGAAACGTCTGCACACCGTGCAGCGTTACCCCGATCGCATAGGTGTCGTGGCGATGCAGGTCGAACGCGCTGCCATGGAAGCGTGCCTCGATCCGCTCCATGCCTGCGGGATCGGGGGCGGAGATAATACGGTTTTCCGCCGCATCGATGCACAAACGTCCAAGACCCTCGAAGGCCTGGCTGTCTAGATCGTGCGACATCGTCTCCGTAAGCCTCGCATTGGGGCACAAACCGAATGGCCAATGTCTCATGTTCGATACGAAATTTGCAATCGTGCTCAGGGAAGATCTGCCGGTCTGGCAGAAACTCAACGTCACCGCCTTCCTGACCAGCGGCATCGTCGCCCAGTTTCCCGACATCATCGGCGAACCCTATCGCGACCGCGCCGGCAATCTCTACAACCCGCTGTCGATCCAGCCGGTCATCGTTTTGTCCGCCGACCAGGCAACGTTGGGCGCCATCCACCGGCGCACGCTGGAGCGCGGCGTGACCACCTCGCTCTATGTCGAGGAGATGTTTTCGACCGGCTTTGACGCGGCCAACCGCGCCGTCTTCGCCGAATTTGCGCCTGAAGACGCCAAGGCGGTCGGGATCGCGCTTCGCGCCGACAAGAAGCTGGTCGACAAGATCACCAAGGGCGCCCGTATGCACCCGTAGCTTTCAAAGGCATCGACTAAGCCTGCCGCCGACACTTGTTGTGCCAGCCGGCTTTGGCGTGGCGACAGCCGACAATTGGCTTGCCGGGAGCCGGCAATTCCCGCAAAGGTGGGTCCAGCCCAGCTCCCACCCGGCCTGCAAGTGAGTGCTCCCCAAAGACATGTAGAAAGCGCGACGCCCCCGGTGGCGATCCTGTGCATGCTTTCCACTTACGTCTGCTTCACCTTCCTCGACACATCAAGCAAATACCTCGTCCTTGCCGGCGTTTCCGTGCTGGTCGTTGCCTGGGTGCGCTTTGCCGTGCATGTCATCCTGGTCGGCACCCTGTTGCGCGGCTGGCGCCAACCCATGCGGTTTCGCCCGGTCAACCTGCCTGCGCATATCCTGCGCGGGGCTTTCCTGTTCGGATCGACCATATTCAATGTCCTGGCGCTCAAATCCCTGCAACTGGCCGAGACAACCTCGATCTATTTCTTTGGGCCGATGGTGATCACGGCGCTGGCCGGTCCGCTGCTTGGCGAGTGGGCGGGCTGGCGGCGCTGGCTGGCCATCCTGGCGGCCTTTGCCGGCGTCCTCATCATCACCCGACCGGGCGTCGGCGTGTTCGGCATCGGACATCTCTTCGCGCTCGGCTCGATGCTGTCGAACTGCTTCTACGTCATCATGACGCGCCGCATGTCGGCGACCGAGACATCGGAGAGCCTCATCCTGTTTTCGGCGCTGGCGCCGGCGCTGCTGCTGTTGCCCCTGCTGCCGTTTTCGTTTTCCCTGCCGCATGACGGCTGGCACTGGTTCGTGCTGCTGATGCTCGGCGTGTTCGGCGGCGTCGGTCACTGGCTGCTCGTCCAGGCCTACCGGCTGGCGACGACCACGGCTTTGGCGCCCTATCCCTATTCGCAGATGGTGTGGATGATCATTTCCGGATGGATCGTCTTCAAGCAGTTTCCCGACCGCTGGACGCTGGTCGGCGCCGCCATCATCGTCGCCAGCGGCCTCTACATCGTCCATCGCGAGCATAGGCTTCGGCTGCGGAGCCGCGCGGCCTCGGACGTCGAGGCCGAGGCGTTGGCAAAAAAACTTTGATTTGCCCCCGATCGGTGGCATAACGCCGCCTTTAAACAGTTTAGGTCTGGAAAGTCAGGTCCGGGGAGCACACGTCGCTGGCACAAAAAATCAAGCTTTCGACGATCGCGGATGCGCTCGGCGTGTCCACGGCCACGGTCTCGCTGGCGCTGCGCGACAGCCCTCTTGTTGCCGGGACCACCCGTGACCGCATCAAGGAACATGCCCGCGCCATCGGCTATATCTACAACCGACGCGCCGCCAGCCTGCGCACCTCGCGTTCCGGCATTGTCGGCGTCGTCGTGCACGACATCATGAACCCGTTCTTCGCCGAGATCCTGCGCTCGATCGAAAGCGAGCTCGACCGCAGCCGGCAAACCTTCATCCTGTCCAACCACTATGATCAGCTCGAAAAGCAGCGCACTTTCATCGATACGCTTTTGCAACTCGGCGCCGACGGCGTCATCATGTCGCCGGCGATAGGCACGCCGGCTTCCGACATCGTGATGGCCGAGGAGAACGGCCTGCCGGCTGTGCTGATCGCGCGCACCGTCGAGGGTGCCGACGTGCCGGTCTTTCGCGGCGACGACTCTTATGGAACAGGCCTCGCCACCAACCACCTGATCTCGCTCGGCCACAAGCGCATCGCCATGATCGGCGGCACCGACCAGACCTCGACCGGCCGTGACCGCTACCAAGGCTATATCAACGCGATGGAGGCGGCCGGGCTGGAAGTCAGGCCGTCCTGGCGCATCGCCGGGCCGCGCACCAAGCAGGCCGGCTTCGAGGCCGCCGGACAGTTCCTGGCGCTGAAGGACAGGCCGACGGCAGCCTGCTGCTGGAACGACCTCGTCGCCATCGGCCTGATGAACGGCATTGCCCGCGCCGGCCTGGTGCCGGGCGTCGACATCTCGGTCACCGGCTATGACGACCTCGAAGAGGCGGCGATCGCGACGCCGGCGCTGACCACCGTCTGGAACGGCCAGCGCGAGGTTGGCCGCCGCGCCGCCAGCGCGCTGCTCGACAAGCTCAACGGGCAGACGGTGCGACCCTCGCAGGAATTGATCAAGCCGGAACTGCATGTGCGTCAGTCGACCGGCAAGCCGGTGGAGCGTGCATGACCAAGGCCGAACAGTTGCAGACCGTCGCCATCCTGGTGCCGGGCGATTTCAACGACCACGCGGTCGACCGCATCAACCGCACGTTCAGGCGTGTCAGAATTGAACGCGCCGATCCGGCGCTCGTCACCGACGAGATGCGCAGTGATGTGCGCGGCATCGCTTCGTTCGCCGGCATCAACGCGGCGATGATGGATGCATTGCCCAACCTCGAACTCATCGCTTCCTTCGGCGTCGGCTATGATTCGGTCGATGTCGGTCATGCGGCGGCGAAAAACATCATGGTCACCAACACGCCCGACGTGTTGACCGAGGAGGTCGCCGACACCACGATCGGGCTGTTGATCAACACCATCCGCGACCTGCCGCGCGCCGAGACCTGGCTGCGCGACGGCAGCTGGGTGCGCAAGGGCAACTATCCGCTGAGCCGGCTGACCTTGCGCGGGCGCAGTGTGGGTATTTTCGGCATGGGCCGCATCGGGCAGGCCATTGCCCGGCGTCTGGAGGCCTTTGGCTTGCCGGTCGCCTACCACAACCGGCGCCGTGTCGAAGGTCTTTCCTACCACTATCATGCGACCCTGAAAGGGCTTGCCGAAGCCGTGGATACGTTGATTTCGGTCGCGCCGGGCGGCGCCTCGACGGAGAAGGCGGTCAATGCCGAGATACTGTCGGCGCTTGGCGCCAACGGCGTCTTCGTCAACATCGGCCGTGGCAGCACGGTCGATGAGGCAGCGCTTGCGGCAGCCCTTGCCAACGGCACCATCGCCGCTGCCGGCCTCGATGTCTTTGCCGACGAACCGAACGTGCCCAAGGCGCTGCTCGACGCGCCCAACACCTCGCTGCTGCCGCATGTCGGCTCGGCCTCGGACCATACACGCCGCGCCATGGCGGATCTGTGCGTCGACAATCTGGTGTCCTGGTTCACCGAGCGCCAGCCGCTGACGCCGGTGCCCGAGACGGCGCATGTGAAGGCTAGAAACTGATCGGTGGCTGCCACATTTATTAACGTCAGCTTAACCCTTTGGAATCATTGTTCAACCTGTCCGTGTACGTGGATGAAGAATGATGAAAGCACTTTCCGCATTGATCGCTGCCGCAGCGCTGTTTGGTGGCATTCAGCTGTTTCATGGCGGCAGCCGGGAAAGCGTAGCCAACGAGGCCGCCCCGTCCAACAGCTACAGGCTGGTCGCCAATGGCGATGAAGCGGTCTGTGCAGTCAGCCGCGGGGCCGAAATTTCGGACGGTTTGTCGTTGCTCACCGTTGCTCCCAAATGCCGTCGGCTCTTGCCGGGCATAGAACAGGCGAAGTTCTGGCGCGAGCAAAACGATGGCACCGTTGCCTTCAGCGCCAATGGCACCGATCCAATCGTCACCTTCGCGGCTGCCGATGGCGACGGCTACGAATCCTATGCCCCGGCGCTGCCGCTGCTGTCGCTGGCGGCCACCCGTGATAAAAAATCCGGCGACTGATTATTCCGCTGCGGCCCGCGCGCCCGCCTTCGCTGCGGCGTGCAGCCGAACCGCATCGCCGAAGGCACGGAATATTTTCACCGAATTGCTGTCCGACTTGACCCAGTATTCCGGGTGCCATTGCACGCCGACGGCGAAGGCGCGGGCGTCCCGCACCGAAACCGCCTCGACCGTACCGTCGGTGGCGACGGCCTCGACCTGCAGCTTCGAGCCGAGCCGGTCGATCGCCTGGCGGTGCAACGAATTGACCTTGATGTCGCCGGCACCGAACACACCGGCCAGGCAACTGTCAGGTTTGATCGAAATGGTCTGGTGGATGGCGAAGCGTTCGTCCTGCTTCTCGCTCACCGGCGCGCGGTGATCGAGCGAACCCTCGCGCTCCTGGATCTCGGTGCCGAGCGTGCCGCCCAACGCCACGTTCAGTTCCTGGATGCCGCGGCAGATGGCGAGCAGCGGCACGCCGCGTTCGATCGCCCGGCGGATCAGCGGCAGCGTCGTGGCGTCGCGCGCCGGATCATAGGGGCCATTGGCTTCACTGGCGTCGCCGCCATAAAGCGAGGGATGCACATTGGATTTTGAGCCGGTGACCATGACGCCGTCGACCGATGACAGGAGTTCGTCGAAATCGAGCCGGTCGCCGAACGATGGCACCAGCACCGGGAACACGCCGGCGCCGGCGATCGCCGCTTCCAGATATTGTTGTGGGGCGGCGTGCCAGGTGTAGTTGTCGAACTGACGGACGTCGGTCGATATGGCGACGAGCGGCTGATGCATTTTGGCTCTATGTTCCATCGGGGCAAGGGATACCTGCCTTCAAAATAGGCGATCCCACGTTATTTTTCCATGCCAAGTTTCGGCGTGTCGCATGGGCCACGAAACGGCCTGTTAGACTATAGTTGCAGTGCAGCCGGGCTTCGCCGTCAAATCGGGCCGGCCTGCTGGACTCGACTTCTTGCCTGTGTATTGTCTCGAACGAACCGACACGGAAACCGAGGATTTTCTGACGTCGGCCTGTTGATCCAAAAGGGAGGAACTTCATGGATCGTCGTTCATTCATTCGCAAGGCCGGTGTCACCGGCGTCGGTGCCGCGGCGGCGGCGGCCACGCTGGCGGCGCCTGCAATCGCCCAGTCCAATCCCAAGGTGACATGGCGGCTGGCGTCGTCCTTCCCGAAGTCGCTCGACACCATCTATGGCGGCGCCGAGGTGTTCTCGAAGATGCTGTCGGAAGCCACCGACGGCAATTTCCAGATCCAGGTTTTTGCTGCCGGTGAGCTGGTGCCTGGCCTGCAGGCCGCCGACGCCACCACGGCCGGCACGGTCGAGGCCTGCCATACGGTGGCATATTATTACTGGGGCAAGGACCCGACATGGGCGCTCGGTGCGGCGGTTCCCTTTTCGCTCAACGCACGCGGCATGAATGCCTGGCATTACCATGGCGGCGGCATCGACCTGTTCAACGAGTTTCTCGCCACGCAGGGCCTTTTCGGCCTGCCGGGCGGCAACACCGGCGTGCAGATGGGTGGCTGGTTCCGAAAGGAAATCAACACGGTGGCCGACCTTTCCGGCCTCAAGATGCGAATCGGCGGTTTTGCCGGCAAGGTGGTGCAGAAACTCGGCGTCGTGCCGCAGCAGATCGCCGGTGGCGACATCTATCCGGCGTTGGAAAAAGGCACCATCGACGCGGCCGAATGGGTCGGTCCCTATGACGACGAGAAGCTCGGCTTCTACAAGGTGGCGCCCTATTATTACTATCCCGGCTGGTGGGAGGGCGGCCCGACCGTCCACCTGATGTTCAACAAGGCGAAGTACGAAGAGCTTTCGCCAACGTACAAGTCGCTGCTGCACACTGCCGCGCAGGCGGCCGACGCCAACATGCTGCAGAAATACGATTATCTGAACCCTGCGGCGGTGAAGCGGCTGGTGGCCGGCGGCGCGAAACTGCGCCCGTTCAGCCAGGAGATCATGGCCGCCTGCTTCGAAAAGGCCAACGAGGTCTATACCGAAATGGAAGCTTCCAACGCCCCGTTCAAGAAGATCTGGGAATCGATCAAGGGCTTCCGCAAGGAGCATTATCTCTGGGCACAGGTGGCCGAATACAATTACGACACCTTCATGATGGTCCAGCAGCGCAACGGCAAGCTGTAGCCGGCCGGACTTCTGCTCAAAAGCTCTCTGGGCGGCCCCCCGCTCAGGGAGCTTTTCTGTATATGCCGGGAGGCGAAGCCGGCGGTTCAGCCGCGGCGCGGCACCACCAGAACCTTGACCTCGCCGGGCGCCGGCGGATTGGCGATCACCGCTGGCGCTTCTTCAAGCGACACCTGCCTGGAGATCAGCCTGTCGATCTCGACCGCACCGGAAGCGATGAGTTCGGCGGCGCGGCGATGGGTGTAGGGATTGAGGAAGGAACCGAGCACCTTCAGTTCCCGGAACAACAGGTCGAACGGCTCGAATTCCGCTTTCATGCCTTGCGGCGTCACGCCGACAATGACGACCGTGCCGCCGGCTCGGGCCAGGCGCATGGACTGCTCGACGGTCTCTCGCACGCCGGCGCATTCGAAGACGACGTCGACGCCACCTGGCGCCAGACCAGCCGGTCCGGCGATCGCATCGATGACATCGGTGGCTGTCGGATCGATCGTCGCTGTCGCGCCGAGGTCCTCGGCGAGGGCGCGCCGCGAAGCCTGCCTGGTCGACAGGATGATGGTCGTGGCTCCCGCCAGTCTTGCCAGCTGCACGGTGAGCAGGCCGATCACGCCGCCGCCAAGCACGACCACCGAGCTGCCCGGTTTGATACCGGCCAGGTCGACGCCATGCAGGCAACAGCCGAGCGGCTCGCAGAAGGCACCGTGCAGGGGGTTCAGGCCTACAGGCAGGACGAAAGCCTGTTTCTGCGGCAAGGCAAGATAGTCGGCAAAGCCGCCGTCGCGATGAATGCCGACCGCGCACAGATTGGTGCAGAGATTGACTTGTCCCGCGTGACAGTGCGCGCAGCGCCCACAGGCTATGTTGGGGTCGCCGGTAACACGATCGCCGATGGCAAAACCCGAGACCGATTTTCCGATCGCCTCGACGATGCCGGAAAACTCATGGCCGGGCGTCACCGGTGGCGTGCAAGGAAATTCACCGTGAAACAGATGCCGGTCCGTGCCGCAGACGCCGCAGGCTTCGATGCGCACCAGTAGCTCATCCGCACCGATGTCAGGCATGTCGACGTCGCGCAGCGTGATGTCGCCCACTGCTTCCAGCCGCACCGCTTTCATGGTCTTGACCATGCCGGTTCAGTTGAAGCTTGGCGGTTGCGACAGGTCGGGCTGCGGCGCTGCCGGCTTTGCCGGTGTCGGATCGCCGAAACTGGGCGGTTGCGAAAGGTCAGGGGCGGCCGGCGCCGTGGCGCCACCAGCGGGCGCCGCTCCATCCGCCGGCGGCGTGCCCAGCGGCGACAGGCCGGGCACCTCCGGTACCTTGTAGTCGATGGTGCCCGGATCGACGGTCGTTCCCTTGTAGTGCATCACCATTTGCGGGAAGGCGATGGTCAGCCCGATCATGATCACCTGGATGCAGACAAAGGGCACCGCGCCCCAATAGATCTGGCCGGTGGTCACCGGCGCGATTTGTTTGCCGGTGAGACGATCGAGATAGGGCACGCGCGCGGCCACCGAACGCAGGTAGAACAGCGCGAAGCCGAAGGGCGGGTGCATGAAGCTGGTCTGCATGTTGACGCCCAGGAGCACGCCGAACCAGATCAGGTCGATGCCGAGCTTGTCGGCGGCGGGCGCCAGCAGCGGTACGATGATGAACGCCAGTTCGAAGAAGTCGAGGAAGAAGGCGAGGAAGAAGACGAGCATGTTGACGCCGATCAGGAAGCCGACCTCGCCGCCCGGCAGCGACGTCAAAAGGTGCTCGACCCAGATGTGGCCGTTGACGCCGTAGAAGGTCAGCGAGAACACCCGTGCGCCGATCAGGATGAACAGCACGAAGGACGACAGCCTTGTCGTCGAGGCCAGTGCCTGCTTAACGACGTCAAGCGACAAGCGCCCCTTGGCCGCCGCCATGAACAAGGCGCCGACCGAGCCCATGGCGCCGCCTTCGGTCGGCGTGGCGATGCCCAGGAAGATGGTGCCCAGCACCAGGAAGATCAGCGCCAGTGGCGGGATCAGCACGATGATCACCTGCTGCGCGAGCCTGGACATCATGTTGAAGTTCAGGCGCTTGTCGGCAATGGCGACGATGTAGATGAACAGCACCCCGGCAGTCGCGCCAAGAATGTCGGCATTGTCGCCATGCGCCGGCGCCAGATAACGATACGCCGCGTAGGAAACCGCCGATGTGACCAGCAAAGCCACCAGCAGCGACATCACGCCATGGCCAAGTGTACGGGCCTCGAGCGGCAGCGCCGGCATCGAGTTCGGCCGGATGATCGACATGATCAGGATATAGGACATATAGAGGCCGGTGAGCACGAGGCCCGGGATCAACGCGCCCGCGTACATATCGCCGACCGAGCGGCCGAGCTGGTCGGCAAGCACGATCAGCACCAGCGACGGCGGGATGATCTGGGCAAGCGTGCCGGAGGCGGCAATGACACCGGATGCGAGCCGGCGGTCATAGCCATAGCGCAGCATGATCGGCAGCGAGATCAGGCCCATGGCGATGACGGAAGCCGCCACCACGCCGGTGGTCGCCGCCAAAAGCGCGCCGACGAAGATCACGGCGTAGGCGAGGCCGCCGCGAATTGGCCCGAACAGCTGGCCGATCGTGTCGAGCAGGTCTTCGGCCATGCCCGACCGCTCGAGCACGATGCCCATGAAGGTGAAGAACGGGATGGCCAGCAGCGTGTCGTTCGACATCACCCGGCTGCCGTAGAAATTATCCGGCAATGCGTGCAGGAGCGGCCAGGCGAGGTTGATCGATCCTCCGGAATAGGGAGACAGCAGCACGCCGATGAAGAAGAACATCAAGCCGTTGGCGGCCAAGGAAAAAGCGACGGGGTAGCCGATCAGCAGGAAGATGATCAGCGAAGCGAACATGATCGGCGCCATGTTCTGCGCGATGAACTCCATCACGAACGCACCTCGTCGGCCAGCGCCTTGGCTTCGAGTTCGGCCTGCTCATGCACCGATATGAAGGGATTGGGGTCGTCCATGTCTCCGCGCATGATGGCGATCTTCTTGATGATCTCGGAGATGCCCTGCAGCGCCAGCAGGAAAAACCCGACGAGCAGGATGGCCTTGGCGGGCCAGATGATCAGGCCGCCGGAATTGTTGGACATCTCGCCGCTGCGAAACGACAGCGACACATAAGGAACGAAATAGATCACCATCAGCGTCACGAACGGCATCAGAAAAAAGACATGCCCGAAAAGGTCGATCCAGTGCTGCACGCGGCGTGGAAACAGGCCGTAGACGACGTCGATGCGGATATGTTCGTTCTGCTTCAGCGTATAGGCGGCGGCCAGCATGAAGGCGGCGCCGAACAGATACCATTGCAGCTCGAGCCAAGCGTTCGAGGATATGTCGAACACCTTGCGGATAATGGCGTTGGCGGCGCTCACCAGGATCGCCAGCAGGATCAGCCACGATATCCATTTGCCGATGAACTCGTTGGCGCGATCAATAGTCCTGGATAGAGCGAGAAGCCCTGCCATGCATTCCTCCCTTGTACCGGAGGCGTGCCGGCTTCCCCCTTTTTGTCCGTCACGCCACGTGGTCCAACGGTATGCCGCGCGTGGACTGACGGGTCAACAAGGATAGAGGCAGCGAATATCATCGCATGGCAGACAGTGCCCAATACCGGCGATCTGCCCTCGCGTCATGCAACCAAAGTCTGACGTTTTCAGGCGATTTTGCCGGTGTCGCGGCCGGCGCCGATCAGGATCAGCGTCGTGACCAGGAACAGGTACATCCACGCGTCGCGCCACTCGACCGGGAAATAGCCGGCCCACAGCGATTCGGCCATGCCGAAGACGGCCGCGCCGAGCGCCGCGCGCGGTGGCGAGAGATAGCCGCCGACCGCCGTCACGAACAGGATCTTCAGTCCGTAGACGAGGCCCGACCCGAAGCTGACATTGCCGTAATAGAGCCCGGCCATGACAGCGGCCAGCGCGGCGCAGAAGCCGCCGAACAGCACCGCGTGCCGGAACACCGCGCGTACGTCGACGCCGCACATCGCGGCAGCCTTGGGGTCGTCGGAGACGGCGCGCCAGCACCGTCCGAAGCTCGACCGGGCAAAAGCCCAGCTTGCCAGCGCGATTGCCGCCACCACCACGGCGCAGTCGATAAGCTGGATGAGCGTCAGCGTTGCCTTGAAGGTCGCGCCCTGCGCGAAAACGATGGGCTGCGCCAGCATCGGCGGCAGCCACAGATCATGCGTGTCGGCGGCGATGCGGCTCGCTTCGGACAGCAGCAGCAGGATGCCGAGCGTCGTCACCACGATTGCATTGGGCGTGCGGTCGGCCAACGGTTCGAAGACACTGCGCGACAGCACGTGGCTGATCAGCGCGGCATAGAGGAACGCAGCGACGACGCCGAGCGCCACCGCCGCCAGCAGCGTCAGCCACAGCACCTGATAGCCGAAGGCCGCGGTCAGGATCATGGTCTGGCCGCAAAAGGCGAACAACGCGCCATAGGCGAGATTGGTGCGGTGCAGGATGCCGTTGGTCAGCACATAGCCAAAGGCGAGCAACGCATACAGCGCGCCCGAATGCAGCCCGTTCAGCACCTGCTGGAAGAAATAGAGCATGCAAAACCTCGAAGCATGCCGCCCAAAAGTGCGAAGCGGTCCTGGCCAACAGCATGCTCAAAAGGCTGCGGAGACCACCGCATCCGGAGTGAGGTTGCATCGCTGAATCTAACTTGTCAAATACGATTTATCGGTTAGATTTTCGCCATGACGGTATCATGGACCCCGCACCGCTTCACCGGCGGCCTGCTTGCGCTCGACACGGCGAACACCGTCGTGCTGCGCGGCGATCCGGAGCGGACGTTCGACCGCTTCGAAGATCCGGCCGAGATTGCCCGCTTCGCCGACGCGGCGAGCCGCTTTCGCGCCGCCGAGCTTGGCGAAAGGCCGCTGGCGGTAGCCTCGCCGGTGGCGATCGCGCCCGTCGTGCTGTCGATCCGCGAGGCGACGGACCGGCTGTTTCGTGGAGCGGCGTCGAAGGGCGCGGTCGCCACCGCTGATCTGCCCGGATTCCTGAGCGCCTGCGCCGAGGGTCTGGCCGGCAGCCGGACCGAGATCGGTGCGCCGGGAAGGCCGTTCGGTGATCCCCTGACGCCGATCGCCTTCGAGGCGGCGCTGGCGGTTTCGGCGCTATCGCTTCTGCGCGACGATACCGTCGCAAGGCTCAGGATCTGTCCCAACTGCACCTGGCTGTTCGTCGACAGAAGCCGCAATTCCAGCCGCCTATGGTGCGACATGGCGGTGTGCGGCAACCGTCAGAAGGCAAGCCGTCACTATCGCCGTCGTCGCATGGCGGAAAATGAGGTCAAGAATGCGTAGCGGCCTTTCCCGTTCGATCCTTGTTGGCGCGGCGCTCATCGTGGCCGTTGCGCTCGGCGCCTGCCGCGACACCGGCGACGCCGAAGGCAAGCTGTTCGAGGTTTCCGGCAAGATATTCGTTTTCAACTACCGCCTCGCCAGGGCGACTTATGTGGTGACCCTGCGGCCGCTGAAGCCGATGGGAGAGGGCCAGGTGGCGGTCGCCAGCTTCCAGGATCCCGCCGGCGGCGCACCTCTGGTGGTCGAGCAGAAGGTCTGGCCGAAGCTCGACAAGGTGACGCTGGAGAGCCCGGCACTGACCTGCGTCGTCAAGAACAAGCCCTATGCGATTGCCATCAGCATCAAGGGCGCCGACGGCGCGGTCCTGCAGAAGATCGACACCACGCTGATGTCGACGGAAGACCAGTCGATCCTGCCCGACCGGCCGCTGGTCATCGACCAGCTCTACACCGCCAATCCCGATCTCGTCGGCCATCCCGACGGCAAGCTGCCGGGCGAGCCGAAGCCAGATTGCTCGAAAGGCGGCTGACGCGTCGCGGCCGCCCGTGCCGCAGCTGTAATGTTCATGCGCCGGGCAATGTCCGCGGATCGGTTTCATACCCGATTCAGCATGGCCGCGGACTGTTCGTTGCGCGTTGCCTGGCATCTGCGATTTTGTTTGACCTGCCTTGCAAGGGGAGAAAGGATGCGTCATCCGACCCCGACGTTGGCTGCCTGCCCCGCGTGGCCTCCGCAGAGGAAATGCCTGATGACGCTGCACGACGTCGCGCTCGACGACAAGTTCGATCTCGCAAAGGAGCGCATCTTCCTGTCCGGCGCGCAGGCGGTCATTCGCATGCTCTTGATGCAGCGCGAGCGCGACCGTCGCGCCGGCTTGAACACGGCCGGCTTCGTCTCCGGCTATCGCGGTTCGCCGCTCGGCGGCCTCGACATGCAGCTGTGGAAGGCGAAGAAACAGCTCGCCCAAGCTGACATCGTCTTCCAGCCGGGTCTCAACGAGGAGCTTGCCGCCACCGCCTGCTGGGGGGCGCAGCAGACGGAGCTGCTGGGCGAGGGCACTCATGACGGCGTCTTTTCGGTCTGGTACGGCAAGGGACCGGGCGTCGACCGCTCAGGCGATGTGTTCCGCCACGCCAACCTCGCCGGATCGTCGAAGCATGGCGGCGTGCTTGCGCTGATGGGCGACGACCATATGGCCGAATCCTCGACCAATGCGCACGCCACCGAATTCCTGTTCGTCGACACGATGGTGCCGATCCTCAACCCGGCCGGTGTCCAGGAGATCATCGACTACGGGCTCTACGGCTTCGCCATGTCGCGCTTTGCCGGCACGTGGGCGGCGATCAAATGCGTCAAGGACAACATCGAATCGACCGCCTCGGTCGATGCCGCGCTCGGGCGGCTGAACATCGTCGTGCCGGAGTTCGACATGCCGCCTGGCGGTCTCAACATCCGCCACGAGATCGACATGCTCGGCCAGGAGGAGCGGCTGCATGAACACAAGCGCGCCGCGGCCTCCGCCTTCATTCTTGCCAATGGACTGAACCGCATCGTCTATTCGGGCGGCCGCAATCCGAAGATCGGCATCATCACGCTCGGCAAGAGCTATCTCGACGTTCGCCAGGCGCTGGAGGATATCGGCATCGACGAAGCGGCCGCCAACCGCATCGGGGTGCGGCTGTTCAAGGTCGGCTGCCCCTGGCCGCTCGACCTGCATCACATCGCCGGTTTCGCCCGCGGCCTCGACACCATCGTCGTCGTCGAGGAGAAGCGCTCGCTGATCGAGGTACAGTTGCGCGAAAGCCTTTATGGCACTGCCACCCAACCGGTCATTATCGGCAAGAAGGACGAGCGCGGCGACTGGCTGTTTCCGGCCAAAGGCGCGCTCGATCCCAACGAGATCGCCATCGCGCTTGGCGAGAGGATCGTCAGGACCAACGGCCCGTCCGAAGAGATTTCGGCGCGGGTGGCAAAACTGCGCCAGTTCCAGGCAATGCTCACCGAGGCCACCGACATCGGCTCGCGCACGCCGTTCTTCTGTTCCGGTTGCCCGCACAATTCGTCCACCAAGGTGCCGGACGGCTCGATCGCCGCGGCCGGCATCGGCTGCCACTTCATGGCGCTGTGGATGGACCGCAACACAGTCGGCTTCACGGCCATGGGCGGCGAGGGCGCGCAATGGGTCGGCCAGGCGCCGTTCTCCAAGCGCGAGCACATCTTCCAGAATCTTGGCGACGGCACCTACAACCATTCCGGTACGCTGGCGATCCGCTTCGCGCTGTCGAGCGATGCCAACATCACCTACAAGATCCTCTACAACGACGCGGTCGCCATGACCGGCGGCCAGCCGCACGAAGGCGGCCTGACCGTCGATATGATTGCCAGGCAGGTGCGGGCCGAGGGTGTCGACCGCATTGCCATCGTCACGGATGAGCCGGACAAATATGCTGGCAAAGCCGAATTCCCGGCCGGCGCCACTATCCATCACCGCGACGACCTCGATCTCGTCCAGCGCGAGCTGCGCGACGTCAAGGGCGTTTCGGTCTTGCTCTACGACCAGACCTGCGCCGCCGAAAAACGCCGCCGCCGCAAGCGCGGCACATTCCCCGATCCCGACAAGCGCGTCTTCATCAACGAACTGGTCTGCGAAGGCTGCGGCGATTGCGGCGTACAGTCGAACTGCGTCTCGATCCAGCCGGTCGAGACCGAATTCGGCCGCAAGCGCAAGATCGACCAGTCGAGCTGCAACAAGGATTTCTCCTGCGTCAACGGCTTCTGCCCGTCCTTCGTCACTGTGCACGGCGCCAAGATCCGCAAGGCCGAGGGCCTGGCCGGCAAGGCCGATCCGCTGGAAGGCGTGCCCGTGCCGGCGCAATTCCCGCTTGGCGAGCAGGGCTGGGCGGCGATCATCGACGGCGTCGGCGGCACCGGCGTCGTCACCGTCGGTGCGGTGCTAGGCATGGCGGCGCATCTTGAGGACAAGGGCTGCGGCATGATCGACATGGCCGGCCTCGCCCAGAAGGGCGGCTCGGTGTTCACCCATGTCCGCATCGCTCGTACCCCCGACGACATCCATGCGATCCGCGTTTCGGCGGGGAAGGCCGATCTCGTGCTTGGCTGCGATCTCGTCGTGTCGGGCGCCAAGAAGGTGCTGACCGCGGTGCGCGAGGGCCACACCATCTTCGTCGCCAACACCGCCGAGATCATGCCCGGCGAATTCGCCCGCTCGGCCGATTTTTCGTTGCCGATAGAGCGGCTGAAAAAGGCGATCCGCGCGGCTGCGGGCGACGACAAGGCACATTTCTTCGATGCCACCCGCACTGCCACGGCACTTTTCGGCAATTCGCTCGGCGCCAACATGTTCATGCTTGGCTTTGCCTTCCAGCACAGCGGCCTGCCGCTGTCGGCCGAGGCGGTCGAGAAGGCGATCGAGCTCAATGGCGAAGCCGTGGCGATGAACATCGCCGCCTTCCGCTGGGGCCGTCGCGCTGCCCATCAGCCGGATTTCGTGCGCGGGCTGGTTGCCCAGCCGGGTCCGACCGCGGCTGGAAAGGCAGGCCAGGCCACGGATACCGCCGAGACGCTGGACGACATCATTGCCCGCCGCGTCGCCTTCCTGACCGCCTATCAGAACGCCGCCTATGGCAGGCGTTATGCCGGAAAACTGGCCGCGTTGCGCGCCGCCGAAGCGAAGGCCGTGCCTGGTTCGACCGCGGTGTCGCAGGCTGCCGCCAGGAACCTGTTCAAGCTGATGGCGATCAAGGACGAATACGAGGTGGCGCGTCTTTACACGGACGGCTCTTTCACCGCCGAACTGGGCAAGCAGTTCCAGAGCTACGAAAGGCTTGAATTCCACCTCGCTCCGCCGATCATGGGCCGTCGCGGCAATGACGGAAGCCCGCGGAAATCGAGCTTCGGCCCGTGGATGATGAAGGGTTTTCGCGTGCTGGCGGCGATGAAGGGCCTGCGCGGCACCGCCTTCGACCTGTTCGGCTACACCGCCGAACGGCGCATGGAGCGGCAGCTGCTGGCGCGGTACGAGGCGGATCTGGAGCTCATCGCCGGATCGTTGGCCCCAGCCAGGGTCGATGCGGCGGTTGCGCTGGCCTCGGTGCCTGCCCTCATCCGCGGCTATGGCCACGTCCGTCAAGCCAGCGCGCAAAAAGCCGCCGGCGAGCGCCAAAGGCTGCTCGAACGCCTGTCGAGTACGCCGGCGCGGCCCGAACTTCAGGCCGCCGAATGATCGATACGCCTTGTTTACCTGAACGACAGTTTCCTTGCTTTCCGCTGCGTCACCCGGCTTGACGGCAGGAGCGCGAGGGTCTCTCTAAATCTTTCTTAAGGCGGATGTGGCACTGCTTGGCTCCCCAGGGTTGGGATTCAGGCGTTGAATCTGCGAAAAAAGAACGAGATCCCGGTCGACGTCTATATTCCGTTCGTGGAAACCCTGTTTCGCGACGGGCTGACGCTTTCGATCGGCATTCTCGCGCAGACTTTCCTGATCGGCCTGGTCTGGTGGAAGAGCGGCGATCCGCGGTATTTGCTGGTCGCGATCTCGATGGTTCTCGTCGGTGTGTTCCGCATGAGAAACTTTCGAAAATACAACAGCATGCCGTCGCCGACGACCTGGGAAGAGGCGCACAAGCGTGAGAATGACTACATTCTCTATGGCTCACTGCATGGCTTGACGCTTGGCGCTTTCTGCCTGCTCGGCATCTATTTCGCGCGCGATGGTTTCGCCGAAATCGCCTCCGTTTGCCTGACGCTCGCGACGGCGACCTCCATCGCCGGCCGCAACTACGGCTCGCCGCGCATGGTCACCATCCTGACCATTGCCTTGACCTGGCCGATCTCGCTTGGCTTCCTGCTGCGCGGCGACATCTACCATGTCCTCCTCGGGCTCCTGTCGGCGCCGTTCCTGTTCGCCATCCGGAAATTCGCCAACACCGTACGCGATGTGCTTTTTGCGGCCGTCTCGGAAGAGAAGAAGGCCAACCGCATTGCCCAGCGCTTCAACCGGGCGCTCAACACCATGTCGCACGGCCTTGTCATGCTCGGTCCGGACGGCCGCGTCGCGGTGGCCAATGCCGAGGCCGCGCATCTGATGTCGCTCAAGTCGCCCGACGCGCTGCTCGGACGGTCGATCCACGGTCTGTTGATGCGCGGTGTCGCCGGCGGCATGCTGGCGCCCAAGGATTGCCGCTACATCGAGGCGCAGCTGACGCGTGCCCTGCGTGAGGGTCGCGACCGCAAGGTGCTGGTTTCCCTCGCCAACGGCCAGCATTACGAGTTCTCGGCTCGCGAGGGCAGCCAGGAACTGGGCGTCATCACCTTCGAGGACGTCACCGCCCGTGTCGAGGCGGAAGACAAGATCCGCTTCATGGCACGCTACGACAATCTCACCGGCCTGCCCAACCGGGCCTATTTCCATGAATTGGTGGGCGAGGCCATGGCGTCCGGCGATCGCGACCGACTCTGCGGCCTTGCGGTGCTGGATCTCGACGATTTCAAGAGCGTCAACGACACGCTTGGCCATCCGATCGGCGACGGCTTGATCTATGCCGTTGCCGAGCGGCTTGGCGCCATTGCCAAGCATATCACGGTCAGCCGTTTCGGTGGCGACGAGTTCATGATCTTCTTCGACCGCGTCGAGGATGAGAGCCATCTGACCAGCCAGCTCGACGAGATTTTCGCCGGCCTGCAAGGGGAAGTCGACGTCGCCGGTCACGGGCTGCGCATTCAGGCCAGCGGCGGCGCGGTGCTGTCACGGGTCAAGGATACCGATGTCGACGCCATGATCGTGAAGGCGGACCTGGCGCTCTACAAGGCCAAGGAACTCGGCAAGAACAGCTGGCGATTGTTCGAAGCTTCGATGGATGCCGCCTTCCGCAACCGTCAGCTGATGAAGGCGGATCTGCGCACCGCGGTAGAGGGCAAGAGCCTGCGGGTGGTCTATCAGCCGATCGTGGCGATGAGCACCATGCGTATCGCCAGTTGCGAGGCGCTGTGCCGGTGGGATCATCCAGATCTCGGGCCAATCTCGCCCAGCATCTTCATTCCACTGGCCGAGGAAATGGGCATCATTTCCGAGATCAGCACCTTCGTGCTGCAGGCAGCCTGCGCCGAATGCGCCAAATGGCCCGACCAGACCAGCGTCTCGGTCAATCTCTCGGCCAAGGATTTCCGCAGCCGCGATGTCATCCAGAAGGTTCGCGATGCGTTGGCCGGCTCCGGCCTCGCCGCCAGTAGGCTCGAGATCGAGGTCACCGAAACGGCGCTGCTCGACGACAAGTCGCTGACGCGTCAGTATATTGAGGAGCTGAAGCAGCTTGGCGTGCGCATCGCGCTCGACGATTTCGGCACCGGCTATTCGAGCCTGAGCTACCTGCACAAGCTGCCGCTCGACAAGATCAAGATCGACCGCTCTTTCCTGATGGACGTCACCCAGAATCCCCGTTCGCTCGAGCTGCTCAAGGGTATCGTCAACCTGTCGCGGCCGCTGGGGCTTTCGGTGACCGTCGAAGGGGTCGAGACCTTCGAGCAGCTCAAGATCCTGGCGCTGCAGGTCAAGCCTGATCTTGTCCAGGGGTTCCTGTTCGGTTCGGCGCTCAGCGCTTCCGGCATCGAGACGATGTCGAACACGGTATGGCCCTTCGCCAAGGATATCAGGACCGCCAAAAAGGCGGTACGCCGCTGATTTGCGGCGCCTGGCGCATGGTGCCCAGGCACTGAGAGCCCATCCCTGTTTCCATCAGGATTGAACAGGCGCCCAGGCTTTAGGCATTCACTGCATTCGAGGTTTCTTTGCACATCGCGGGCCATGCCAGAATTTCAGCCGCTTCCCGTCATGTTCGAGATTCGCTCTTCCCCGTCGCGACGCAGAAAACGAAGAAAACCACCAATTTTAGTTTCATTTTAGCAATCGTTAACCTTAACGACTGGTAAACGGGCCGCTTCCTGTTTTCATCTTTTACATCCCAGGACCCTGTCGTAGTGTCGGATCGCGGCGGCAATGTACGGGGATTGAGTTGATGATTGTGCAGTTGAGTTCGCTTCGTCCGGTGACGGGCGAGGACGGCAAGGACGCCGCCGACACCATGTCCAGCTTCGCCCGCAACGTTTCGGCGATGCTTGAGCGGACAGAGTACCGCCGCTGCGACAAGGGCGAAGATCTCGAGGACATCTACCGCCTGCGCTACAAGTCATATCGCTCGAACGATATGGTGCCCGACAACGAAAACCATACCATTCACGATGAGCTCGACGAGGCACCGAATGTGTACCGCTTCGGGGTCTATATCGACCAGGAACTCGTCAGCACGCTGCGTATCCATCACGTCACCTTGGCCACGCCGATGTCGCCTTCCACCAAGGCCTTTGGCGACATCGTCATGCCGATGCTTCGTGACGGGCTGAGCTTCATCTGTCCCAGCCGGTTTGCGTCCGATCCCGAATGGTCGCGCGTCTACCCGCAGATTCCCTACCTGACGCTGCGGCTGGCCGGCATGGCGTGCTTCCATTTCAACGCGCCCTACTGCCTGTCGACCATTCGCGAGGATCACGCCGGCTTCTACAAGCGTATCTACTACTCGGAGAAGATCAGCGAGTCGCGCGCCTATCCGGGCGTTTTCAACAAGGTCGTGCTCTACCGCGCCGACGTCAACGCAATCCGCGAGCGGTCCTTCTCACGGTTCCCGTTCTTCCGCTCGACGCCAATGGAGCAGCGCATGCTGTTCGATACGCCGCATGTCGGGGAACTCGCGCCGCTGACCATCCTGCCGACGGCAAAATACTATCACGAAGCCGCCTGATACGGCAGGGATCCACACGATTTTGCAGGGCCGACAGGAGCCTTTTGGCGACTTCGACGTTCTGGGTGAGGCCACGAGCAGCGCTCCGGGTCGATCTGAGGTTTTTGAGGGAACCCGCCATGACCATTTCCACACTTGCGCTAACCCCGCTCATCTCGCTGATCGCCGGCGTGCTGATCCTGGTCATGCCAAGGCTGTTGAACTACATCGTCGCGCTCTATCTGATCGTCGTCGGGTTGCTCGGGCTATTTCCGCATCTAGCCGGCTGAGGCGCCGGCTTAGGCCACGCAAGCGTCCGCCCTTCGGAGTTCCGCATCAAGCATCAGAATCCAGCGATCGGACTCCGTCGCGGCGTCGACTGCTGGCTTCAATCTTTCTTTGAGGCAGTTGTCGGTTGTTGTGCGGCAATAGCGCCATTGCTCTCGGCGCGGCTTTTCGCTATGTGCCTGAAAGATGTCTTCGAAGGGGTATTCCTATGGCTGATCACTCGCCGACTGGTCCTGTCGAACTGGGCGCGAAGATGGACTATGCCGAGCATGACCGCACCTATGCGGGCTTCCTCGCGCTGGCCAAGTACGGCTCGCTGTTTTGTGGCGCCCTGCTCCTGGCGATGGCCTTCGGCTTCTTCGCGGGCGGCTTCTTCTCGGCGACCATTCTGTTCGTGCTGATTCTGGCTGTCGGCGCCTTTATCCTCCGATAGATTTTTCCGACATCTTGTCCACGGCGCCGCCGCGAGGCCGGCCGGCGTCTTGCGGGAAATAGCTTCCGGCCGAAAGGATCATGCGGTGGGGCAGACGGTTTTCATCCCTCGTGAGCTCGATGCCAACGAGCCGCGCGTCGCGGCTTCGCCCGATACGGTGAAACGGCTGGCGGCGTTGGGCTTCGACGTCGTCGTCGAGGCCGGTGCCGGTCTGAAATCGCGCATCATCGATGCCGACTATGCGAGCGCCGGCGCTGCTATCGGCAAGGCTTCCGATGTCGCCAAGGCCGATGTGGTGCTGAAGGTGCGCCGGCCTGGTGATGCCGAGCTGAAGAGCTACAAGCCCGGCGCGGCTGTGATCGCCATCATGGACCCCTACGGCAACGATGCCGCCGTGGCAGCTCTTGCCAAGGCCGGCGTCACCGCTTTCTCGATGGAATTCATGCCCCGGATCACCCGCGCGCAGTCGATGGACGTCTTGTCCTCGCAGGCCAATTTGGCCGGCTATCAGGCGGTGATCGACGGGGCTTCGGAATATGACCGCGCCTTGCCGATGATGATGACGGCGGCCGGCACGGTGCCGGCGGCGAAGGTCTTCATCATGGGCGTTGGCGTCGCCGGCCTGCAGGCGATCGCCACCGCGCGCCGGCTTGGTGCGGTTGTCACCGCCACCGACGTTCGCCCCGCCGCCAAGGAACAGGTCGCCTCGCTCGGCGCCAAGTTCCTCGCGGTCGAGGACGAGGAATTCAAGGCGGCCGAAACGGCCGGCGGCTACGCCAAGGAAATGTCGAAGGAATATCAGGCGAAGCAGGCGGCACTCACATCAGAGCACATCGCCAAGCAGGATATCGTCATCACCACGGCGCTCATTCCCGGCCGGCCGGCGCCCAAGCTGGTCTCGGCGGCGATGGTCGCTTCGATGAAGCCGGGCTCGGTGATCGTCGACCTCGCGGTCGAGCGCGGCGGCAATGTCGAGGGCGCCGAAGCCGGCAAGGTGGTCACCACCGCCAACAACGTCAAGATTGTCGGCCATCTCAATGTGCCTGGCCGCATCGCGGCGTCGGCCTCGCTGCTTTATGCCAGGAACCTGTTCGCCTTTCTCGAGACGCTGGTCGACAAGACGACCAAGACGCTTGCCATCAATCGCGACGACGATCTGGTCAAGGCAACGATGCTGACCGATGGCGGCAAGGTGGTTCATCCGGCTTTCGTGAAAGCCGACCAGCAGCCGGCAAAGGGCCAATATGTCGAGCCGGCCGCGATCCCGGCCAAGACCATGGTCGCCGATGCTTCGCCCAAGAAAGCCGCGCCCAAGAAGGCGGCCGCACCCAAGTCGCCCTCGTCGAAGCCGAAAGGGATCGCGTGATGGACCAGACCCTGCAGAAAGCCCTCGACCAGCTCGACCAGGCCTCCGCCGCCGTCCGGCTGGCGGTGCACAATCTGGCGACCGCGCCCGGCGGCACTGACGCAGCCGGTGATGCCGCGCATGCGCTCTCCGGCGGCGCCATCGATCCCTTCGTCTTCCGCTTCGCCATCTTCGTCCTGGCGATCTTCGTCGGCTACTACGTCGTCTGGTCGGTGACCCCCGCACTGCATACGCCGCTGATGGCCGTCACCAATGCCATCTCCTCGGTCATCGTCGTCGGCGCGCTGCTTGCCGTCGGCATCGCCGCCTCCGGCATTGCCGCGGGCTTCGGCTTCGTCGCGCTGATGCTGGTTTCGGTCAACATCTTCGGCGGCTTCCTCGTCACCCAGCGCATGCTGGCCATGTACAAGAAGAAGGACAAGTAGAGCGCCATGAACGCCAACTTCGCGTCCTTCCTCTACCTCGTCTCCGGTGTCCTGTTCATCATGGCGCTGCGCGGCCTGTCGCATCCGACCACCAGTCGCCAGGGCAATCTCTACGGCATGATCGGCATGGGTATTGCCATCGCCACCACACTGGCTCTGGCGACCCCGTCCGCCGGCCGCTTCGGCCTGATCGTGCTCGGCCTTGCCATTGGCGGCGGCGTCGGCGCCGTTACCGCGCGCCGCATCGCCATGACCTCGATGCCGCAGCTGGTCGCTGCCTTCCACTCGCTGGTCGGCCTCGCCGCCGTCATGGTGGCGGCTGCCGCGATTTATGCCCCGGAAAGCTTCGGCATCGGCACGGATGGCGACATTCATGCCCAGGCCCTGATCGAGATGAGCCTTGGCGTCGCCATCGGCGCCATCACCTTCACCGGCTCGGTCATCGCTTTCCTCAAGCTCGATGGCCGCATGTCCGGCAAGCCGATCATGATCGGCGCACGCCACTTCATCAACGCCGCACTTGCTATCGCGCTCGTCGTGCTGATCGTGTTGCTGGTCACCACCGAGTCCAAGCTGGTCTTCTGGCTGATCGTTGCCGCCTCGCTGGTGCTCGGTATCCTGCTGATCATCCCGATCGGCGGCGCCGACATGCCGGTCGTCGTCTCGATGCTGAATTCCTATTCCGGCTGGGCGGCGGCGGCGCTGGGCTTCACGCTCGGCAATCTGGCGCTGATCATCACCGGCGCGCTGGTCGGCTCATCCGGCGCGATCCTGTCCTACATCATGTGCAAGGGCATGAACCGAAGCTTCATCTCGGTCATTCTCGGCGGCTTCGGTGGGGAGACGGCAGCGGCCGCCGATGACGGCATCGAACGCACGGTCAAGCAGGGTTCTGCCGACGATGCCGCCTACCTCATGATGAACGCCCAGAAAGTCATCATCGTGCCGGGCTACGGCATGGCGGTCGCCCAGGCGCAGCATGCACTGCGCGAAATGGCCGACAAGCTCAAGGCCAATGGCGTCGACGTGAAATACGCGATCCACCCGGTCGCCGGCCGTATGCCCGGCCACATGAACGTGCTGCTCGCCGAAGCCAATGTGCCCTACGACGAGGTGTTCGAGCTTGAGGACATCAACTCGGAGTTCGCGCAAGCCGACGTTGCCTATGTCATCGGCGCCAACGACGTCACCAACCCGTCCGCGCGCGACGACAAGTCCTCACCCATCTACGGCATGCCGATCCTCGATGTCGACAAGGCGCGCACCTGCCTGTTCGTCAAGCGCTCGCTCGGTTCCGGCTATGCCGGTATCGACAACACGCTGTTCTATAAGGACGGCACCATGATGCTGCTCGGCGACGCCAAGAAGATGACCGAAGAGATCGTCAAAGCCATGGATCACTGATCCGGGATAAGCGCCGGGACACGCCAAGAAGAGCCCGGCTTCGCGCCGGGCTTTTTCTTGGCTGGCTTTCTTGGCTTGACGGCGATTTCGGCGCTACGATGACGAATTCCCGCCTGGACGGCGGGATTGTCGTCGACGGAGACGTTGGTGCCTGACCCGATCGCATCGCCGCCCGCCGGGAAAGCGCCGCGCAAGCCTGGCCAGGCGGTGGTGATCGTGCATGGCATGGGCGAACAGCGGCCGATGGATACGCTGCGAGGCTTTGTCCAGGCTGTCTGGAGCCATGACCCCAACCGCGCGCCGTTTTATGCCCATGTCGCCGATCCGGCCGACCCCGCCGGCGCGAAGATCAACCAGAGCTGGATCACTCCCGACAGCCGGACCAATTCGTACGAACTTCGCCGCATCACCACGCCCTACGATGTCGATGGCCGCCGCACCGACTTCTACGAGCTTTACTGGGCCGACATCACGCAGGGCACGACGCGAGGCCGGCTTGCTGCCTGGGTGACAAATCTGCTGTGGCGCAAGCCCGCCGACATACCGCCGGACGCCCGAAAGCTCTATCTGGTCACTCTGGTTGCCGTCATCATCGTCCTGGTCGCGACGCTCGCGCTTGCGACGTCGGTTTGGCAGCAGCAGATTTCGTGGACCGTCGGCGTCCTCGTCACCATCCTGGCATCGTTCGTCATCTGGTCGGTGGACCGTTTTGGCCTTCCCTATTTCGGCGATGTCGCGGCCTATGTGCGCGCTGAAGCGGCCACGGTAGAGAAGCGGGCGCTGATCCGCGACCGCGGCCTGAAGCTGCTGAAGCGTCTGATGATGGACGATACCTACGATCGCATCGTGCTGGTCTCCCACAGCCTCGGCTCGATGATCGCCTATGACCTGTTGCAGATCTTGTGGTCCGATTTCAGGCCCCGAAAACTGGAGGCCATCCGCGACAAGGCGAAACTGAAGGCTATCCACGCCATCGACAAGGCGACGCTTGTTGCCGACGGCTCGGCATGGCCCGGCAGCCTTGACGATCTTGCCGGGTTCCGGCGCGATCAGTGGGAGCTCTATCGCCAACTGCGCACCAGGGACGACAGCCATCGGCCTTGGAAGATCAGCGATTTCGTCACGCTTGGTAGCCCGCTGACCCACAGCGAATTTCTGGTGACGCACAATCTCGCTGAATTCAGGCGCGGCATCGCCGAGCGCCTGTTCTCGGCATGTCCGCCGATTGCCGAGGGAGCGGCGGCCGGTGGCACCGTGCTTTATCAGGAAGGGCGCAACCGTTCTTCCGGCAAGCCGCAGCGGGCGGTGCATCATGGCGCGGTGTTTGCTGCGACGCGCTGGACCAATATCTTCGACCGCGGCAACGGTTGGCTGACGGGCGACCCGATCTCCGGGCCGATGGCGGAGAATTTCGGCCCGGGCATAGAAAACATCCAGGTCGAGCTGCGCGGTTCCCTCGGCCGGGTCTTCACCCACACGCTGTACTGGTCGTTGGCGGCGACCGGTATCGAGGTTGCCGCCGGCGATCAGCCGCGCTCGCATCTCGCCGTGCTGCGCGACGCTGTCGACCTCGGTCGCAAACTGGAGCCGAGCCAAGCCGAAGTGCCGGCGATTCCTCCCCGAAAATAAGAACGGATTTCAGCGAACGGGGCCAAGGCAGCGCCGCTCGACAACTTCAAAGCAAAGCCGCTCCGGGCGGGCCAGAGTGGCTTTGTTGCAAGTGCTGTTCAACGGTTGGTGATAAAAACCGCTTCCTCATCGTCGCGCTGCCTGCCGCCAAGGGCCGCGGCAGCACTGGCGATAAAGGCGCCGATGGCCAGCGAGAGCGCACCAAGCAAGGCAAACGTCGCGCTGGCCTTCCTGGCTGTGTCGGCGGCCTGCTGCGCCTTGACCTTGGCGTCCTGGGCCTTGGCGAGGACGGCATCCACCCGGGTCCTGGCATCTGCTTCCGAAAGCCCCGTGCGAACGGCGACCAGCTGCGACAGATAGGTTTTGTCGTCTGCGGAAACCTCGCCTGCCGCGGCGCCGGCGATCAGGATGCGCGAAGCCTGCCCAACCGCGGCCGCATCGCTGTCCGGATTGGCGGCCGCGAGCTTGCCCGGATCGGCCGGACGGAACAGTGAATCCACCAGGTAGGATGTCGCATTGTCGGCCGACGCGCTGCCGGCATTGGCCGAAGCCCCCGCCGATGCGCCCATGGCCGCACCAGACGCGATGGTGGACACCGCCTGCACGCCCGAGCCTATGGCAGCGGAAAGCGCGGAGCCAAGCACGCCGACGACGAGCAGTGTGGCCAACGCCCAGGCAAGAAAGCCATGGGCGGTATCACGGAAATACACCTCGTCCGTGTGGATGCCGACCCATTTGGTGCGCAGGCGTCCGGCAAGGTAGCCGCCGACACCCGAGGACAGCCATTGCACGATGATCAGCCAGACGGCGGTGGATGCCGCGAAAGTGGTGACAGATGCGCCGGATCCCGACCAGGGCGACACCATGCTCAATCCAAGCCCGGAGCCCAGCAGCATGAGGATGAAGGTCAGCGTCGAGGCCGCGAAGGCACCGGCGATGATCGGTCCCCAACTGACGGCGGTGGAGGAGGATTCTGTTGAAGTGGAAACGTCGACAGCCGATAGGGTGGACTGCATAAGTGCCCCCTATCGTACGAACAGCATGATCAGAATGATGATCGGGATCGGTATGCCGAGCAACCAGAGCAAAATGCCGCGTCCCATGGAAGCCTCCTGTTAGAAATTGTGATCGATATTGTCACAATGTCTCGCAGGGACTTCCGTTCCGGCGCGTTGCAAATTGATTTTGTTGCCGCCGGTGGAACAATTGGCGCGCCGCAGCGCGCCAATTCAGATTTAACGTCCAGATCAGATATCCAGATTGGCGACCGACAGCGCGTTGTCCTGGATGAACTCGCGCCTGGGCTCGACCTCGTCGCCCATCAGCCGCGAAAACAGCGAATCCGCATCGGTCGCGTCATTGACCTTGACCTGCAGCAGCGAGCGCACGTTCGGATCGAGCGTGGTTTCCCACAGCTGTTCGGCGTTCATCTCGCCGAGACCCTTGTAGCGCTGCATCGTCAGGCCCTTGCGGCCTGTCGCAAAGACCGCATTGAGCATCGCCAGCGGCCCCGAGATGGTTTCGGAGACATCCTTGCGGCGCAGCACCGGGGGCGACCCGTAGACCTCGCTGAGGCGCTGTGCGTAACGGTCGAGCTGGCGTGCGTCGGCCGAATTGATCAGCGCCAGGTCGAGATGCGCATATTCCTTGACGCTGCGCACCGTGCGCTCGAACACATAGCCGCCCACGCCTTCATTCGAGGTCGACATGCGGCCGGTCCAGCCGCGCTCGGTGTCCTCGGCGATGATGTCGAGGCGTTTTGCAATCCGCTCCGCCATGTCGTTGGCGCGGCCGAGATCGGCGAACACGTCCGGGTTGAGCCCACCGGCGATCGCCGCCTGCTCGACGACGCCTCTGTTGTAGCGCGTGTGCAGGCCGTTGATCAGCTGGCGCACCGCCAGCGCGTCATCGATGGCGCCACGCAGGTCCTGCCCGATGCGAACCTCGCCCGAGCCGAGCGTAAGCGATGCTTCCTCCAGTCCCGAACCGATCAGGAACTCCTCGAACGCGCTCTCGTCCTTGATGTATTGCGAGCTCTTGCCGCGCGTCACCTTGTAGAGCGGCGGCTGGGCGATGTAGAGATGGCCGCGCTCGATCAGCTCAGGCATCTGCCGGAAGAAGAAGGTGAGAAGCAAGGTTCTGATATGGGCGCCGTCGACGTCGGCGTCGGTCATCAGGATGATCTTGTGGTAGCGCAGCTTGTCGGCGTTGAACTCGTCCTTGCCGATCGAGGTGCCGAGCGCCGTGATCAACGTGCCGATCATGTCGGAGCCGAGCATGCGGTCGAAGCGCGCCCGCTCGACATTGAGGATCTTGCCGCGCAACGGCAGGATCGCCTGGTTCTGGCGCGAACGCCCACCCTTGGCGGAGCCGCCGGCGGAATCACCCTCGACGATGAAGATTTCGGATTTCGCCGGGTCGCGTTCCTGGCAGTCGGCCAGTTTGCCGGGCAGGGAGGTGACGCCGAGCGAACTCTTGCGGGTGATATCGCGCGCCTTGCGCGCCGCTTCGCGCGCCGCCGCCGCCTGGATCACCTTGTCGACGACTACCTTGCCTTCGCTCGGGTGTTCTTCCAGCCAGGTGCCGAGCGCTTCGTTGACCAGGCCTTCGACGACAGGACGGACTTCCGACGAGACCAGCTTGTCCTTGGTCTGCGAGGAGAATTTCGGGTCGGGAACCTTGACCGATAGCACCGCCGTCAGACCTTCGCGGCAATCGTCGCCGATCAACGAGACCTTTTCCTTCTTGGTCAGCCCAGAGGATTCGCCATAGCCGGTGATCTGACGCGTCAGCGCGCCGCGGAAGCCGGCCAGATGCGTGCCGCCATCGCGCTGCGGGATGTTGTTGGTGAAGGCCAGCACGTTCTCGTGGTAGCTGTCGTTCCACCACATCGCCACTTCGACGGTGATCCCGTCGCGCTCCGCCCGGATGGCGATCGGCTTGTCGATCAGCGGTTTCTTGACGCGATCGAGATATTTGACGAATTCTTCGAGGCCTCCATCGTAGTGCAGTTCATGGCGCACGACATCGGCGTGACGGGCATCGGTCAAAATGATGCGCACGCCGGAATTGAGGAAGGCAAGCTCGCGCAGCCGGTGTTCCAGCGTGCCGAAGTCGAACTCGACCATGGTGAAGGTCTCGGACGACGGGAAGAAGGTGATCTGGCTGCCGCTGCGGCCCTCATAGGTGCCCGGCTGCTTGTCCTGCTCATAGCTGCCGGTCGCCTTCAGCGGTGCGTCGGCATTGCCATGCGTGAAACTCATCTCGAAGATCTGGCCGTTGCGGCGGATTTTCAGCTTCAGCCACGCCGACAGCGCGTTGACCACCGAGACGCCGACGCCATGCAGGCCGCCCGAGACCTTGTAGGAATTCTGGTCGAACTTGCCGCCGGCATGCAGCTGCGTCATGATCACTTCGGCCGCCGAAATGCCTTCTCCGGTGTGGATATCGGTCGGAATTCCGCGGCCATTGTCGATCACAGTGACCGAACCATCGGGGTTGAGCGTCACGGTGACGAGGTCGGCGTGACCGGCCAGCGCCTCGTCGATGGCGTTGTCGACCACTTCATAGACCATGTGATGCAGGCCCGAGCCGTCGTCTGTATCACCGATATACATTCCGGGGCGTTTGCGGACAGCGTCCAACCCCTTCAAAACCTTGATGGAATCGGCGCCGTATTCGGCTTCAGCGCCGTTGTTGTTGTCGATCTGATCGCTCATGAAAACCTGTTGTCTGGATGCCGCCTGCACAGCGCGAAAAATCCGCGCCGAATCGCGCCTCTGATATCGACTAGATATAGGCGCAAAAGGCGGTTTTTCCAAGGTTTGCAGGCATTTCACTGGGAATGGCCGGCTGCCAATGGCGGGCCTCCGCCGGCCCCCATTTCACTTCGGCCAGCGGGTCCTTGAGAAACCTTGATCATGAACTTGTATCTCGGCGCCAGCCGCCCGCTGCGGTCGCGCCCCAGAGTCATGTCGGGCGGGCGGCCGGATCAGGCGGTGGTCGTCGTCGGCGATGACCAGGGCCAAGGCCCCACCACCACGGTGGCGGTGGTGAGCATAGGCAGCAAGGCAAACAGCAAGCGCAAATCGAACTGCCCCCCAGCTCGTTCCTGTGCACGACCACCTCTCTATGGCAGCAAACCGGGGTTTTTTGCGGAAGACCAGCGTTTTCAGCCTGCCCGCATCGGCTTCAAAGCCTCGCTCCAGCGCAGCAGCTCGTCGAGCATGGTTTTGGCTCCGCCCTGCACCTGTTCGCTGGCGTTGAAAGCGCCATTTTCGTCGAGCAGTTTCTGGTACATCGGCAGCGCGACGCCTTCCGGGATCGGCATGACACCTACCGAGGTCAGCAGCGGCTTCAGCGCTTGCGCCGCGCGCAGGCCGCCGGAGACGCCGCCATAGCTGAAAATGGCGGCTGCCTTGTACTTCCATTCGCGCGAGAGATAGTCGATCGCGTTGACGATCGCCGGCGCCACGAAATAATTGTATTCCGGCGCCACGAAGACGAAGGCATCGGCGGCATCGATCGCCTTGGACCAGGCTTTGGTATGATCGTTCTGGTAGTTGCCAAGCCTTGGATGGTGCGGTTCGTCCAGCACCGGAAGCTTGAACGCATCGATGTCGGTCAGTACAGGCTCGAATTTCCCGTGCTCGCGCGCGAACCTCTCCAGCCACTCGGCAAAAATCGGTCCGGCGCGGCCTGGCCGCGTGCTGCCGATGATGATGTTCAACTGGTGCTTCAAGCTGGGCTCCTGCGGTGGCGGTATCCATTGGTGACTGCCACCTAGGGCATGCCGCTCGGGGCAACAAGAAGGCACCTCGCGGTAACCGGTCACATTCCGGAGAGTAGGGCCTTGCCGTTCGGTCACATGGACGCGTGCTTTGCGGCCCACTACATTGGGTCATCAGCGGAGCACAGCATGGACATCCAGCCCGCCCCCTTCATTCCCCCGGCGCCGAAGCCGCGCACGACGCCGCCCTCGACGTTGGAGATGATCCGCATCGTCTACCGCAACCCGCTCGAATTGTGGGGTGAGCATACCTACAACGAGCCGTGGATCTCGGCGAACGGCGTTGGCGGACATCTGATCGTCGCCAATGATCCCGCCCTGATCCGGCATGTGCTGGTCGACAACGCCAGGAACTACAAGATGGCGACGGTGCGCCAGAAGATCCTGCGGCCGATCCTGCGCGACGGCTTGCTCACCGCCGAGGGCGAGGTCTGGAAGCGGTCGCGCAAGGCGATGGCGCCGGTGTTCACGCCGCGCCACATCTTCGGCTTCGCCCAGCCGATGCTGAGGCGCACGCAGGACTTCGTCACCCGTTACGAAGACGGCGGCACGTCTGACATCGCCCAGGACATGACGCTGCTCACTTATGACATTCTGGCCGAGACGCTGTTTTCCGGCGAGATATCAGGCGAGCCCGGCAGTTTCGCCAACGAGATCGACCGCCTGTTCGAGACCATGGGTCGCGTCGATCCGCTCGACCTGTTGCGTGCGCCCGACTGGCTGCCGAGGCTGACCCGCATCCGTGGCCGCAAGACCATGGCCTATTTCCGCAAGATCGTCACCGACACGGTCAAGATGCGCGAAGCGAAATTCAAGCGCGATCCCGATGCCGTGCCGCAGGATTTCCTGACACTGCTGCTCAAGGCCGAGGGACCCGACGGACTGACGCGGGCCGAGGTCGAGGACAATATCATCACCTTCATCGGCGCCGGCCATGAGACGACGGCGCGTGCGCTCGGCTGGACGCTCTATTGCCTGGCTGAATCACCGTGGGAGCGCAACCGGGTCGAGCAGGAGATCGACCAGGTGCTGGCGCGCGAGCCCGATCCGACGAAATGGCTCGATGCCATGCCGTTCACGCGCGCGGCTTTCGACGAAGCGCTCAGGCTCTATCCGCCGGCGCCGTCGATCAACCGCGAGCCGATCGAACCGGAAATGTGGAAGGATCTTCATATCCCCAAGCACGCCGCGGTGCTGGTGATGCCTTGGGTCGTGCATCGCCACAGGAAACTGTGGGACCGGCCGGATGCCTTCCTGCCGGAGCGCTTCCACCCGGGAAATCGCGAAAAGATCGACCGCTTCCAGTATCTGCCGTTTGGCGCCGGCCCACGCGTCTGCATCGGCGCCAGCTTCGCCATGCAGGAGGCGATCATCGCGCTGGCGATCATGCTGTCGCGCTTCCGCTTCGACACCACCGCCGAAACGAAACCTTGGCCGGTACAGAAACTGACCACGCAGCCGCAAGGCGGTCTACCGATGCAGGTCACGCCGCGTTAGGCATGACACCTTCAGGCAGTTGCGCCGGATTAGGCCGCGGGCTTGCGTTGCTGGAACTGGCCGGCGGCGCGGTAGCGCCAGAGATAGCTGGGCAGGATCGTCGCGATCGACTGCGACTGGATGCCTAGCCCCGCAAGCGTCCTGTTGGTCTGGTTGGCGGCGTCCGAAACGATGTTGTGCTCGCGCAGCTGCATCACCTGGTCCTTGGTCAGCAGCGGGTTGGGCAGGAGACCGAGGATCGAGGCCTGGATGTTGGCCACCCACCACGGAACCGGCACCAGCAGCCGCTTGCGCTCGATCACGTCGAGCAGCTCTTCCATACACTGCTTGAAGGTGAGCACCTTCGGTCCGCCGAGTTCATAGATCTGGCCGCCATCCACCTTGCCGTCGACCGAGCGCGCCACCGCTTCGGCCACGTCGCCGACATAGACCGGCTGAAACTTGGTCTGGCCGCCGCCGATCAGCGGCAGCACCGGCGAATAGCGCGCCATGTTGGCGAAGCGGTTGAAGAAGCCGTCCTCGGGTCCGAAATTGATCGACGGCCGGAAGATCACGGCGTCCTTGATCGTCTCCAGCACAGCCTTTTCGCCAAGCGCCTTGGTGCGCGCGTAGTCTGATTCGGAGTCCAGATCGGCGCCAAGCGCAGAAATGTGGGTCAGGCCGGCGCCGACCGAGCGCGCGGCCTCGGCCACTGCGCGGGCGCCGAACTCGTGCACGGCGGAGAATTTCTGCCGGCCGCTCTCATGCAGGATGGCGACCAGATTGACGACATGGTCGGCGCCTTGCACGGCGCGGTCTACCGACCAGCGCACGCGCACATTGGCCTGGACCGGCTGGATCTGGCCGACATTGCCGAGCGGCTGCAAATGGCCGGCAAGATCGGGCCGCCGGCAGGCGACCCGGATGCGATAGCCGCGCTTGGCCAACGCGCGCACGACATGGCGGCCGACAAAGCCTGACCCGCCAAAGACGACGACGAGCTTTGGGGTCTGCAGGATTTCGGTCATGGCTGGCTCCGGCGCTCGCAGGCTTGGCTGAAGCCGTTTCATAATCCGTTTCGTGCCAAAGGCAAAGGGCGACGCGTCGTCGCTATCAGCCTGTCAGAACGCTTTGCCGATACGGGCGTCGACCGAATGGCGGTTGCCGCCGCGAATGACGAAGAAGAGCAGGATCGCTGCCCACAGCAGCGACTTTTCCGCACCCGAATAGCCTTGGCCCATGGTGACCCAGTGGAACCAGACCGTGACCAGCAGCACGAACAGGCCGGCAAAGGCGGCCGGCCGCGTCAAAAACCCGATGGCGATGAAGATGCCGCCGAAGAATTCAGTGCAGGCCAGAAGCAACGACCACAACGCGCCCGGATAGAAGCCGAGACCCTCGACCATCTCGGCAGCGCCGAAAGGATTGGTGATCTTCTGCGAACCGTGGATCGCGAGAAACCCGCCGGCGACGACGCGAAGAACGGTTTCGGCACCATCGTGCAGGGCCGCGTAAAACCTGCCAAGGACCGGGATGACAAGGGCGTTGCGGGGATTGTCCGTGCTTGCCGACATTGTAGCTCCTCTGTTTTGCTCAATCGGCGCAAACGGCCGATCAGGTTGGTCGAAGTCAAATAAACAAAAGTTGACCAAAACGAGAATGTTTTACCATCGTGCGATCAAAACGCAGAAAACCCCGCTGAAGCGGGGTTTTCCGGGTGACATCCATGCGAAGCCAGGGGCCGACGGCGCGGCCTGACCTGAGACGGTATCAGGAGGGCGTGAAGCAAGTACGCCCACCCCAGCCCTGAACATCCGACATGGTGCCACCAACCTTCTTGCAGGCGGCGACGAAATCAGCGCTGCAATTGGCGAATTTTGCATGGCCGTTCTTGCAGTAGTGGTCTTCGGTGGCCCCGCCGCTCGGGGCAGCGATGACACCCGGGCTGGACGGCTTGACCGGTGCGGCCTTCAGGGTGGCTGCCTGTGTGGCGCCCATGAACGAGCCGAGCAGAAGGACGGCGGTCAGCATGGTGATCTTGGTGTTGGTCATGGCAATTTCCTTTGATTTGGGTTGAGTTTTCCGAGGCGCGAAGGACCGGCCTTCGCGTGATGCAGGCTTTCGATTTCGGTTTGCTGCTTCCCTCGGTGTGGATCGGGCAAGCTCGCCTTGCCCTGGACAAAGCTGGGTCGCAGCAAGGCGCGAAAAGGTTCAGCGGCGCGCAAAGAAAATCGCACTGCGCCGCGCCTGCGGCGGGCGAATTCCAGATAACTAATTGATATTTAATAGATATTCAGGAAGAATAGCGTGCAGCGAATTCGGAAATGCGCTGCACCACGGCCTTCGATGCGGTAATGCCGCGCGCTTGCGCCTTCTCGGCGGCCTCTGCGCGGGCACGACCGGGCACATGCACGCCGAAGCGCCGCCGCAGCCGGTCAAGCTGGTCCTTCATTCGTTGCTCGAAATCTGGATCGAGCAGCTTGGGTTCGATAGCAAGCACGAACAGTCCCGTGCCGGGGCTGTCCGGCCCGCCGCTGAACCATGGCGCGTCGAGCGACCAGTTGGCGCCCGACAGGCCCGCCGCCAGCACCTCGACCATCAGCGCGATGTTGGCGCCGCGCTGACCGCCGAAGGCGAGCATTGCGCCCTTCATGGCGGCGGCGGGATCGGTGGTCGGGTTGCCGCTGGCGTCCAGCGCCCAGCCTTCCGGGATTGTCTTGCCGTCCTCGGCCGCTTTGCGGATGTTGACGAAAGCGGTGGCGCTCGACGACTGGTCGATGACCAGCGGCGCCCCGTCGGCGGCAGGCGCGGCAAACGACATCGGGTTGGTGCAGTAGACCGGCTTGACCGAGCCCGAGCCGGCAAGCACGGCCGGGCCGTTGGTGGCTGCGAACGACACCAGTCCTTGTGCTGCCAGCCTTCCGGTGAAATAGCCGAGCGCGCCGCATGTATAGGCGTTCTTCTGCGAGAAGATGGCGACACCGAACAGCTTTGCCGCCTTGGCGAGGTCGTCGATGGTGCGGTCGAAGCCGGTATGCGCCAGCCCGCCGCGTGCATCGGAGAGATAGACTGCCAGCGCCGGCCGGGTGATCACCGGGTCGGCATTGCCGTCGATGCGTCCGGCTTCCAGCGCCTCGAGATAGTCGATGAAATGCGACAGACCGACCGAGGAAAGCCCTTCGGCCTCGGCTGATATGATCGAAGCAGTGAGCGATTGCGCCGCTTCCTCATTGGCGCCGGCGCCAAGTGCCGCCATCCGGCACAGTCCTTTTGCCTGGTCGAGACTGAGTTGCATCATGGCCGTCCTAGGGGAGTAGGAGTAGGGGAGTACGGGACAGTGGGCAGTGAATAGCGAATGGGGATGGAAATGTGAATGTGGATAGTGGCCCGATACTCCCCTACTCCCCTACTCCCCTACTCCCCTACTCCCCTCTAACCAATCTTGTTCGGGATCCTGGCCTCTATCCTGCTGAAGGCGAAGACCAGAATGCCGGTTATCGTCATGTAGATCAGCGCCAGCAGCAGCAAGGGCTCGTAGGTGAGGTAGGTGTCCTGCCGTACTTTGGACGAAACGGCGAAGATGTCGATGACGCTGATCGTCGCCACCAGCGGCGTCGACTTCAATTGCAGCACGGTCTCGCCGGTCAGCGTCGGCAGCGCCCGGTAGATGGCTTGCGGCAGCCAGATCCGCCGGAACGCCTTCCAGCGGCTCATGCCGAAGGCGCGGGCGGCTTCGAGTTGCCCCTTGGGCACGCCGGCGAAGGCGCCGCGCATCACCTCGCCCTCATAACCGGCGAAAGACAGGGTCAACGCTAGCACGCCATAGGGCCAGGCTTGCCTGAGATATGGCCACATCCAGGATTCGCGGATCCAGGGATATTGCGGGAACAGCGAACCCAGGCCGTAGTAGAGCAGCCAGAGCTGGATCAGCAGCGGCGTGCCCCGGATCACCGTGCAGAACACCTTGGCGGGTGCGGCGAACCAGAAGGAGCCGGCGGCTTGCGCCAGCCCGAGCGGCACGGCCAGCAAGAAGCCCAGGACGCAGGTGACGGCCAGAATCCACAGCGACCGCCAGATGCCGATCAAGCCCATTTCATAATATTGCGGCAGCCAGTCCCAGCGCATGAAAAAGGTTGCCGACAAAACAAGGCCCAGTGCGATCAGGGTCAGCACGATGCGGTGCGGCTGCAGCCACAGCGACGTTCGCGCGACGACGTTGATGATGGCCGCCTCGTTGGCCATCAGCGCGCCTCCTTGAGCGAAGGCATGCCGCGCCGCGACCAGGTCTCGACCCGGCCGATGACGAGGTTGGAGAACAGCGACAAAAGCAGATAGAGCACGCCCGCCGCGAAAAAGAAGGTGAAATAGGCCTTGGTGACACCCGCCGCCTGCCGCGTCGCCAGCGCCAGTTCGTAGAAGCCGACGACCGCCAATAGCGCGGTGTCCTTGGTGGCGATCAGCCAGAGATTGGCGAGGCCCGGTATGGCGAAGGGCAGCATTGACGGCAAGGTGATGCGCCGCAACATCAGGCCCGGAGACATTCCATAGGCGCGGGCGGCCTCGATCTGGCCCTGCGGAATGGCCAGGATCGCGCCACGTATCACCTCTGTCGAATAGGCGCCCTGGACGAAGCCGAGCACGGCGATGCCGGCGGCAAGGCCGCTCACATCGACGCGCTGATAGCCCATGGCCGTCAGCGCCTGGTTGATCAGGTCGGTTCCGGCATAATAGAGCAGCAGGATCAGCACCAGCTCGGGCACTGCGCGCACGATGGTGGTGTAGACCGCCAGGAGATCGCGCACCACCGGCCCGCCATAAAGCTTGCCATAGGCGCCGCCGGTGCCGATCAGAAGGCCGAGGCACGTGGCGCCCAGCGCGATCTCGATCGAATGCAGCAGCCCGACCAGAAGCGTCCCGCCCCAGCCTGGCGGGTAGGGCGAGAGAAGCTCGGTGATGCCGGCCGCGGAGGCCGAAAGAAGTGCGTCGATCAGCGTCGCCCCCGATGTGCTGGCCAACCGCCGACGGCTGCGTCGGCGGCAAACATGCCTTGGGAAAGATCGGGCAGGTGGGGCACGGCGCTGACGCCATACCCCACCGCTCATACGAGGATCGTCAGTTCGACTGCGCGCCGCCGCCGCCGTAAATGTCGAAATCGAAGTATTTCTTCGAGATTTCGTCATACTTGCCGTTGGCGCGGATCGCCTTGATGCCGGCGTTGATTTTGCCCTTCAGTTCGGTGTCTTCCTTGCGCACGCCGGCGCCGACGCCCGGTCCGAGCACTTCGTCATCGGGAGCGACCATGCCCTTCAGGTCGCAGCAGGCCTTGCCCTGGTCGGATTTGAGGAATTCGCCAAGCGCGATGGAATCGGCCTGCACCGCATCGAGGCGGCCGGCGGCCAGATCGTTGTTGGCCTCGTCCTGAGTCTGGTATTCCTTGATCTCGGAGGCTGTGCTGCCAAAGTGCTTCTTGGCGTAGACAGCGTGCACCGTCGACACTTGCACGCCGACCACTTTGCCCTTGAGGTCGTCCGGAGCGGAGCCGAATTTCTGGTCCTTCGGCCCGATGATCGCGGTCGGGGTGTTATAGTACTTGTCCGAAAAGTCGATCGTCTTCGCGCGTTCGGCGGTAATCGACATCGAGGAGACGATGAGGTCGATCTTCTTGGTCGTCAGTGCCGGGATGATGCCGTCCCAGGCAACCGGGGTGATGACGCAATCGAGCTTCTCCTCGGCGCAGACGGCGTCGATGAAGTCGATCTCCCAGCCGATCCATTTGCCCGAAGCATCGGGCGAGGTGAAGGGCGGATAAGGCTCGGCGGCGACGCCGATCTTGACCGGATCGGCCTTGGCCACGCCCATGGCGGCGACGCCGAGCAGCAGCGCTGCGGCAAATGTCTTCAGAACGGTCTTCATTTCATGACTCCCAGTTTGTTGTTGGTTCCCGGTTTTCTTCCGTCCCGGCTTGCCTAGCCGATGTTGCGGATGAACTGCTTCAGCCTTTCGGATTTCGGTGCGCCGAAGATCTGCTCCGGCGGCCCTTCTTCCTCGACCAGCCCGTTGTAGAGGTAGACGACGTGGGTCGCGACCTCGCGGGCGAACTTCATCTCGTGGGTGACCAGCACCATGGTGCGGCCTTCGCGCGCCAGGTCGCCGATCACCTTCAGCACCTCGCCGACCAGTTCGGGATCGAGCGCGGAGGTGGGCTCGTCGAACAGCATGACGCGCGGATTGATGGCCAACGCCCGGGCGATCGCGGCGCGCTGCTGCTGGCCGCCCGACAGATAGGCCGGATAGACGTCGCGCTTTTCAGCCAGACCGACACGGGCGAGCAGCTTCTCGGCCTCGCCGATCGCCACATCGCGCTTGACGCCAAGCACATGCACCGGAACCTCGATGACGTTTTCGATCAGCGTCATGTGGCTCCACAGGTTGAAGTTTTGGAACACCATGCCGAGCTTGGAGCGGATGCGCTCGATCTGCTTGCGGTCGGCCGGAATGGTGTGGCCGTGGCTGTCGGCCTTGAGTTTGATCTCCTCGCCATTGACGCGAATGATGCCGCTGGTCGGGTTTTCCAGGCAGTTGATGCAGCGCAGCAGGGTCGACTTGCCGGAGCCCGAGCCACCGATGATGGCGATGACCTCGCCGTCGCGCGCTGACAGCGAGACGCCCTTCAGCACATGCAGCTCACCGAACTTCTTGTGCAGGTTCTCGACATGGATGGCTTCGGCGGCGCCGTCCTGCGCCTTGCCGGATCGGACTGCGGCAGCTTCCACCACGCTCACCGGGTGACCTCTATCGGGTCGGTTGCGGTTCGTCGAACGTGTATCCGGCTAATCAACATATACGCTGTACTGCCCCGCTCCAGACTTCAGCATGGACCCAACGGAGAGAGCCCGTCAATCCTGCATATTACGGCACTTGCGAGCTTGTTGTGCAAGTGTATAAATAGCCTTCCATGAAATTTTCTCGATTTTTTTCAGCGAAAAAGGACTTCGATGAGCGCTTTCGGATCACAGTCCATGGCGGCGCCGCTGCGCCGCGTGCTGATGCGGTCGGCGGCCAACGCCATGCGCAATGCCGACAGGGCTGCCTGGCACTATGGCCCGGGATTCAATCCGGCGAAAGCGGCATCGCAGCACGCGCTCCTTGCTGAACTGGTGGCGGCTTCCGGTGCCGAAATCGAATGGATCGAGGACACGGCGGATGGACTTTCGGACTCGGTGTTCACGCACGACCCGTCGCTGATGACCGATCGCGGCGCGCTGATTCTGTCCATGGGCAAGCCGTTGCGCGCCAGGGAGCCCTCGCTGCATGAGGAAACCTACCGAAGGCTGGGCATTCCAATCCTGGGCCGCGTCGAGGTTCCTGGCCAGGTCGAAGGCGGTGATTGCGTATGGCTCGATGCCCGTACGCTGGTGATCGGGCGCGGTGTCCGCTCCAACCAGGAAGGCATCCAGCAGGTTTCCAACCTGCTGACGCCGCTGGGCGTTTCCGTCTACGGCTTTGATCTTCCGCTGTGGCAAGGCGAAGAAGCGTGCCTGCATCTGATGTCGGTGATCAGCCCGCTGGCCGACGACCTCGCATTGGTCCATTCACCGCTTTTGCCGGCCCCATTCTATCAGATGCTGAAGGCGCGTAACATCCGGCTGGTCGAAGGCGACGCCGAAGAGTTCGCGGCTTCCAACGGCCTTAGCCTGAACGTGCTGCCGACCAGCCCACACAAGATCATTGCCGTCGCAGGCTTTCCAAAGACCAAAGCCGCGATGGAAGCCGCCGGCTGCACGGTCGAAATCTTCGAGGCGGATGCGCTCTGCATCGCCTGCGAGGGCGGGCCGACATGCCTGACGCGACCGATCCTGCGCCAATGAATATGCCATCCCGCCGCAGGTTCCGTCGCGAGGGCGAGGAGCGGCGGCGGCAGGATCTGATCGAGGCCACTCTGGACAGTGTGGCGGAACATGGCCTGCAGGGCGCCACCTTGCGCACCATCGCATTGCGTGCCGGCGTCACCGCCGGGCTGATCCGGCACTATTTTCCCGGCAAGGAAGAATTGCTGCAGGAAGCCTATGCAGCGCTGATGGGCCGCATGACCGAGCAGGCGAAAGCGGCTTTGGTCATGGAGAATGCCTCGCCTCGCCAGCGCCTAGCGGCTTTCGTCACCGCCAACCTCAATGCGCCGATTATCGACGCGCGGGTGTTTTCGCTCTGGGCAACCTTCATCGGCCGCGCCAGAGCGGATCCGACCCTGGCCCACGCCCACCGCGAAGGCTACCTTGGTTTTCGCAATGAGGTGGAAGCGGTTGTGGCCGAGGTGCTCGCCGCCGAACGGCGCAAATCGGACGCAAGCCAATTGCGCCACCATGCCATCGCGATTAATGCGATCATCGACGGACTCTGGATCGAAGGCTGCCTGGCCGGCGAGATGTTCTCGCCCGGCGAATTGGCGGCGATCGGCATCAAGGCCGTCGAGGCCGAACTAGGCCTCGCGCCGGAAGGGGAGGAAAACCAATGACGACACTCGGCGAAGCGCTCATTTCGCTGCTCGAAGCCCATGGCGTCGACACGGTCTTCGGGATTCCCGGCGTCCACACGGTAGAACTCTACCGCGGGCTAGCGCGCTCCAAGATCCGCCACGTCACGCCGCGTCACGAACAGGGCGCCGGCTTCATGGCCGATGGCTATGCGCGCGCCAGCGGCAGGCCGGGCGTCGCCTTCGTCATCACCGGACCGGGGCTGACCAACACCATCACCGCCATGGGGCAGGCACGTGCCGATTCGGTGCCGATGCTGGTGATCTCAGGCGTCAACGCCACGCCGACGCTGGGCAAGGGGCTGGGCCATCTGCACGAATTGCCGGATCAGCGCGGCATGATGGAGAAGGTGGCGCTGTTTTCGCAGCGCGTTACCGAGGCTGGCGAATTGCCCGGCGCGCTGGCGCAGGCCTTCGCCCTGTTTTCATCGGCCCGGCCCGGCCCGGTGCATATCGAGATCCCGACCGACGTCATGGTCAAGCCGGCGGATGGCATCGCTGCCATGCTGAGCAATGTGACGCCGCCCGTGCCGGAAGGTGTCGCAATTGCCAACGCGGCCAAACTCATCAGTGCCGCGCGCCGCCCGCTGATCCTGGTCGGCGGCGGCGCCAAACGCGCCGAAGCGCCACTGCGGCGTCTGGCCGAACGGCTGGGGGCGCCGGTCGTCCAGACCACCAATGCGCGCGGCCTGCTGCATGGTCATCCGCTTTGCGTGCCGGCCAGTCCCAGCCTGAAGACAGTACGGGCGCTGATGGCCGACGCCGACCTGGTCATTGCCGCCGGCACCGAATTCGGCCCGACCGACTATGACGGCTACAGCGATGGCGGCTTCGTCGTGCCCGCCAACCTGATCCGTATCGATATCGGCGCGGACCAGCTTGCCCGCCGCCCGGCGACGGTTTCGATCCAGGCCGATTGCGCCGAGGCGCTCGAAGCACTGCTTCTGGAAACCCGCCATGTCGGGGCAAGCGAGGGCGGTTCGTCGCGCGCCGCTACTACACGCAAAGCAGCCTTTGCCGAGCTCAATCCGACACTGCAGGGGCAGGTGCGCGCCGTCGAGATGATCCGCGACGCTTTGCCGGGCGCGCTCATCGTCGGCGATTCGACGCAGCCGATCTATGCGGCCAACCTCTATTACGACCATGATCGGCCAGGCGGCTGGTTCAATGCCGCCACCGGCTTCGGCGCGCTTGGCTACGGCCCGCCGGCCGCAATTGGCGCGGCCCTTGCGATACCCGATGCGCCGGTCGTCTGCCTCACGGGTGACGGCGGCTTTCAGTTCACGCTGCCGGAACTGGGCGCCGCGCTCGACGCGCGGGTACCGGTCATCTTCGTCGTCTGGAACAACAGAGGCTACCGCGAGATCGAAACCTCGATGCTCGATGTCGGCGTCGAGCCGGTTGGCGTATCGCCGGCGCCGCCGGATTTCTGCAAGCTGGCCGAGGCTTATGGCATCGGCGCCGAACGGCTTGCCGATATCGACGCTCTCGCGGACGCGCTGAAGCGCGCCCGGGCCACCGGACTGCCGCGCGTCATCGAAATCACAGTTGACTGAAGCGCGGGTTTCCCGTCTTGGCGGGCCACGGCTGAAGTGTCGGACGCATGCAAAGACGCGACAACTGCCATGTCGAGATGTCAATTGAGTGATGGCGCAAAAGGCGCGACGCTTCGCGTCGGCGGCACAGAAACGACCTAACGACAAAAAAATGACAGGAGCGTCCAAGATGACGGAAACACTTGAAGGCAAGCATATCGTCGTGACTGGTGGGACCGGTGCGCTCGGCGGTGCGGTTGTCGGCAAACTGCTGAGCGACGGCGCGATCTGCCATGTGCCCAATGCTCATGCCGCCGCCCCTACGCATTTCCCCTTTACCTCGCATGACCGTGTCCAGCTGGTGCACAACGTCGATCTCTCGGACCCCGCGAAGGTCGAAGCGTTCTATAGCCAGGTCCCGGGCCTTTGGGGCTCGATCCATCTGGCTGGTGGCTTCACCTCGGCGCCTGTTGAAAAGATCGAGTCGGCGTCCTTTGCCGAGATGATGGACACCAATGCGCGCACCGCCTTCCTGTGCAGCCGCGCCGCGATCCGCTCGATGCTGTCGTCGGACACGGCGGGCCGCATCGTCAACGTCACCGCGCGCGCCGGGCTCGATCCGCGGCGCGGCGCCGGCATGGTCGCTTACGCCGCCAGCAAGGCGGCGGTGGCAGCCATGACGGTGGCGATGGCCGAAGAGCTGAAGCACAAGGGCATCCTGGTCAATGCCGTGGCGCCGTCGACGCTAGATACGCCGGCAAACCGCGCCGATATGCCGGATGCCGATGTCACAAGATGGGTCAGCCTCGAAGCCGCCGCCGAGGCCATCGCCTATCTCGCCTCGCCGGCCAATCAGGCGATGAGCGGCACGCTGGTGCCGCTTTACGGCAGGGCGTAACTTTCCAACCTTTACCTCGGTCAAAGAAAAACCCCGCCGGATCGCTCCGGCGGGGTTTTGTTTTGGAGCCTGTGCGAAGGCTTCGCGGTGCGAAGACTTAGCTGCCCTGCTTCTTCAGCGCGGCACCCAGGATGTCGCCCAGCGAAGCGCCGGAGTCGGTCGAGCCGTACTGGGCGACCGCTTCCTTCTCTTCGGCGATTTCCAGCGCCTTGATCGAGACCTGCAGCTTGCGGGTCTTCTTGTCGAAGGCGATGACGCGGGCATCGACCTTCTGGCCGACGGTGAAGCGCTCGGGGCGCTGCTCGTCGCGGTCACGGCTCAGGTCGGAGCGCTTGATGAAGGTTTCGATGCCGCTGTCGACCAGCCGCACTTCCAGACCGCCATCCTTGACGCCGATGACTTCGCAGGTGACGACCGCGTTCTTGCGCAGTTCGCCTGAAGTCGCCGCTTCGCCGACCGTATCCTTGGCCAGCTGCTTGATGCCGAGCGAGATGCGCTCCTTGTCGATGTCGACGTCGAGCACCTGCGCCTTGACCATGTCGCCGCGATTGTACTCTTCGATGACCTGCTCGCCCGGACGGGTCCAGTCGAGGTCGGAAAGGTGCACCATGCCGTCCACGTCGCCTTCGAGGCCGATGAACAGGCCGAACTCGGTCTTGTTCTTGACCTCGCCCTCGACCTGGCTGCCGACCGGATGGCTAGAGGCGAAAGCCTGCCACGGATTCTCGAGCGTCTGCTTGAGGCCGAGCGAGATGCGGCGCTTGGCCGGATCGACTTCGAGCACCACCACGTCGACTTCCTGGGTCGTTGACAGGATCTTGCCTGGATGCACGTTCTTCTTCGTCCACGACATTTCCGAAACGTGGATGAGACCCTCGATGCCCGGCTCCAGCTCGACGAACGCGCCGTAGTCGGTGATGTTGGTGACGGTGCCCTTGATCTTCTTGCCGATCGGGAACTTGGTGCCGATCTCGGACCACGGATCGCTCTCGAGCTGCTTCATGCCGAGCGAGATACGGTGGGTTTCCTGGTTGATGCGGATGATCTGCACCTTGACCGTCTGACCGATGTTGAGGATTTCGGTCGGATGGTTGACGCGGCGCCATGCCATGTCGGTGACATGCAGCAGGCCGTCGATGCCGCCGAGGTCGACGAACGCACCGTAATCGGTGATGTTCTTGACGACGCCTTCGACAACCTGGCCTTCTTCGAGGTTCTGCACGATTTCCGAACGCTGTTCGGCGCGGCTCTCTTCGAGCACGGTACGGCGAGACACCACGATGTTGCCGCGGCGGCGATCCATCTTGAGGATCTCGAAGGGCTGCGGGTTGTGCATCAGCGGGGAGACGTCGCGGATCGGGCGGATATCGACCTGGCTGCGCGGCAGGAAGGCCACGGCGCCGTCGAGGTCGACCGTGAAGCCGCCCTTGACCTGGTTGAAGATAACACCTTCGACGCGCTCACCCTTGGTGAACTTCTCTTCGAGGCGGACCCAGCTCTCTTCGCGACGGGCCTTCTCACGGGAAAGCATCGCTTCGCCAAGCGCGTTTTCAATGCGCTCGACATAGACCTCGACGGTGTCACCAACCTTGAGGGTAGTGTCCTTGCCCTTGACGCCAAATTCCTTCAGCGGCACGCGGCCTTCGACCTTGAGGCCGACGTCGATGATGGCCATGTCCTTCTCGATCGCGGTGATCGTGCCCTTGACGACCTGGCCTTCGCCGGAATGGCCTGTTGTAAATGATTCTTCGAGCAGGCTCGCGAAATCATCGCGAGTGGGATTTGCAGCTGACATTGTTTCTCCTGGAGTGCCCCGCATCTGGAAGCGGGACGGGCGCCGCGGGTTAGCGTTGCGTTGGCCTGCCGGCGTTCCGGGCTACAAAAGCCCTGGGCCGCTCTTTAAGCGGCAATTCCGGCGCATGAAGAATGCTGGCAGGCTGGTTCGTGCCCGATATGGGTATTTTCTTCGCCTCCGACAACGGAAACACGAGGGAAAAACCCGGATCAGGCCTAGTCTCTCTTAGCCAAGACGTCATCGATGATCGCCATGGCTGCAAGAAACGCGGCTTCTATAGCCATTTCGCTGGTATCAAGCAAGTGCGCGTCGGCGGCCGGCTTCAAAGGTGAGTCCGCTCGACCCATGTCGCGCTCGTCGCGGCGCATGATATCGGCGAGGATCTCGGTAAAATCAGCGGTCCCGCCGATGCTCTCGATCTCGGCCAGCCGGCGCTGTGCTCGCACCTCGGCGCTCGCCGTCACATAGAGTTTGATGTCGGCGTCGGGGCACACCACGGTGCCGATGTCGCGCCCATCGAGCACCGCACCCGGCGGCGTCTTGGCGAAGTCGCGCTGCTTTTCGACGAGGATGCGCCGCACGGTCGGGTACACCGCGACCTTGGAGGCCGCCTCGCCGACCGCATGCGCCGACAAGACCGTCCGGTCGAGCTTTGCCAGATCGACCTGGCGGGCAGCGGTTTCAGCCGCCGAGACATTGTCGAGCGGCAGCGCGTGCTGGATGAGCGCATAGGCCACGGCACGGTAGGTGAGGCCGGTGTCGAGCAGGTTGAGGCGGTAGTGGTCGGCCAGCCGGCGGGCGAGGGTGCCCTTGCCGGCGCCGGCGGGGCCGTCGATGGCGATGGTGAAGACGTGTGTCATTGGCAGACCGCCGAAAGGGTTGGGCGCTGGCCTGCCAACGTACCAAGGCTATTGGTTGCCACGACCGTCACCCGATCTCCGCGCCCAGCGCCGTCATCAGCCCCATGAACTCCGGAAAGCTGGTCGCGATCATGGCGGCGTCGTCAATGGTCACCGGCTTTTCCGTCGCCAGCCCCATGACCAGAAAGCTCATGGCGATGCGGTGATCGAGGTGGGTCTGCACGGTGGTGTCCTTGCCATTGGGATGGCCGCCAAGGCCCTTGCCGCCCGGTTTGCCGCGCACGGCAAGCGAAGCTTCGCCCTCGGTGCAGTCGACGCCGTTGAGCGTCAGCCCGTTGGCGACGGCCGACAGCCGGTCGGATTCCTTCACCCGCAACTCCTCCAGCCCCTGCATCAGCGTTTCGCCCTCGGCGAAGCTCGCAGCGACCGCCAGCACCGGATACTCGTCGATCATCGACGGCGCCCGCTCGGGCGGCACGATGACGCCCTTGAGCTCGGAGTAACGTACCCGCAGGTCGGCGACATCCTCGCCGCCGGCATTGCGCCGGTTGAGGATGTCGATCTTGCCGCCCATCTCCTGCAGCGTCAAAAGCAGGCCGGTGCGGGTCGGGTTCATCAGTACGTTTTCGATCGTGATGTCCGAACCCGGCACGATCAGGGCGGCCACCAGCGGGAAACCGGCCGAGGACGGGTCGCCCGGCACGGCGATGGTCTGGCCGGTCAGCTTGCCCTGGCCTTCGATGAAAATGTGGCGCACGCCACGCTCGTCGGTTTCGACCGACAGATTGGCGCCAAACCCCTTCAGCATCTTTTCGGTGTGGTCGCGTGTCATCACCGGCTCGATCACCGTGGTGATGCCGGGCGTGTTGAGGCCGGCGAGCAGCACTGCGGACTTCACCTGCGCCGAGGCCATCGGCACGCGATAGGTGATCGGTGCGGCATGCTTGGGTCCATGCAGTGTGATCGGCATGCGGTCGCCCGGCGTCGCCTTCAGCACCTGCACGCCCATCTGGCGCAAGGGTTCCAGCACACGGCCCATCGGCCGGCCCGACAGCGAGGCATCGCCGATGAAGGTCGTCTCCATGTCATAGGTGCCGACAAGGCCCATGGTCAGCCGCGAGCCGGTGCCGGCATTGCCGAAATCGAGCGGGCCTTCCGGCTGCAGCAGCGCGCCGTTGCCGGTGCCGCGGATCACCCACTCGTCGCCGTTCTTCTCGATATGCGCGCCCATTGCCTTCATGGCCGCGCCCGTGCGCATCACGTCCTCGCCTTCGAGCAGGCCGGTGATGCGGGTCTCGCCGGAGGCGAGGCCGCCGAACATGAAGGAACGGTGCGAGATCGACTTGTCGCCCGGCACGCGCGCGATGCCGGAAAGGGCTGGGGATTGGCGGGCGGTGGCCGGCTTGGGGGCGGCGGCGTGAGACATGGAATTTCCCTGGACGGAATGCCGGCGGGCCGGCGCTTTTCATTTGTTGCGGCGGTCTCGTACCACGGTGGGCCGAAATGGTCATCCCCATGGTCGTCACTTCACGCGAGGCCTTTCAATGCATGGTTTTGTGACGCCGGCTTTTCGCTTTGACAGCGCTGCAAACTGTGGTTAAGGGGACCACTCTTTTATTGACGAGGCTTGCCGTGGCAAAAACCGAACTTGGCACAAAACGTATCGACCCGGAGACGGGCCGAAAATTCTACGACCTGAACAAGGACCCGATCGTCTCGCCCTACACCGGCAAGACCTATCCGCGTTCCTATTTCGAGGAAGGCAAGATTGCCGCTCTCGAGGAGGAAGAGGAAGTGGCCGAGAAGGAAGTGGACGCCGAGGAAGAAGAAGGCGTTGAGGTCGTCTCGCTCGAAGAGGCTGATGAGGACGTCAAGGGCGACGACCTGCCGGATCTTGGCGACGACGAGGACGACGTCGATCTCGGCGACGACGAGGATGACACCTTCCTCGCCGACGAAGAGGAAGAAGATGACGACGTTGCCGACATGATCGGCGTCGGCGACGACGACGACGAGGTCTGATCGGCCTTGAAAGCGGGCGTTTGCGGGCTTTCGAGGCCTGTGAAGAAAAAGCGACTCTCGAAGGCTTGATATCTGAGAAGGGCGGGGTTAGAAGCCGCCTGCACTAACGGCGCGGTCTCCAACCCGCGCCGGATCTCTTCGCCGGAAACGGCGCCGGTTGACTGCCGGAAGTGGGGCCATAGCTCAGTTGGGAGAGCGCTTGAATGGCATTCAAGAGGTCGTCGGTTCGATCCCGATTGGCTCCACCAAACAGTCCCTCTGCAATTCGCAGCCGATGAATGTGCCGCACTGCGGTCATCTGCGTTTGATGGTCAATTCGGCAACGCCGCTGAAAGCCCCTCGATCAAACCGAACGAACGAGCCATTTCTCGAGAGCAACTGCTCGCCGGACAAAGTTTTCACTATTCATGGAGCGCTTGGAGTCTGAAAGCCAGCCCGGATCACCACTCGGCGAAGGAACCGTCCTTGTGGCGCCAGATCGGGTTGCGCCAGCGGTGGCCTTCCCTGGCGCGTTCCTTGACATAATCCTCGTCGATCTCGACACCCAGGCCCGGGCCGTCGGGAATGGCGACATAACCATCCTCGTAGCGGAAGACATCCTTGTTGGCGGCATAGTCGAGCAGGTCGTTGGCGGCGTTGTAGTGGATGCCGAGGCTCTGCTCCTGGATGAAGCAGTTGTAGCTGACCGCGTCGAGCTGCAGGCACGCGGCAAGCGCGATCGGCCCGAGCGGGCAATGCGGCGCGACCGCGACATCATAGGCTTCCGCCATCGCCGCGATCTTGCGGCATTCTGTGATGCCGCCGGCATGCGACAGGTCGGGCTGGATGATGTCGACGACGCCTTCCTCGAACACGGACTTGAAGTCCCAGCGGCTATAGAGCCGCTCGCCGAGCGCGATCGGTGTCGAGCCAAGCGCGGCGATCTCCTTCAGCGCCTCGCGGTTTTCGCTGAGCACCGGCTCCTCGATGAACATCAGCCTATAGGGTTCGAGTTCCTTGACGAGCGCACGCGCCATCGGCCGGTGCACGCGGCCATGAAAATCGACAGCGATGCCGATGTTGGGCCCGACGGCCTCGCGCACCATGGCGACGCGTTCGACAGCGGCGTCGATCTTGTCATGGCTGTCGACGATCTGCAGTTCTTCGGTACCGTTCATCTTGAGCGCCAGGAAACCGCGCGCAACCATTTCCCTGGCGCCGGCCGCGACCTCCGCCGGGCGGTCGCCGCCGATCCAGGAATAGACCTTGATCGAGTCGCGCAGCTTGCCGCCGAGCAGTTCGTGCACGGGCACGCCGAGCGCCTTGCCCTTGATGTCCCACAGTGCCTGGTCGATCCCGGCAATGGCGCTCATCAGGATCGGGCCGCCGCGGTAGAAACCGCCGCGGTGCATCACCGTCCAGTGATCCTCGATCAGCCGGGGATCCTTGCCGATGAGATAATCGCCAAGCTCCTTGACCGCCGCCTCGACGGTCAGCGCCCGGCCTTCGACGACCGGCTCGCCCCAGCCGGTGACGCCGGCATCGGTTTCGATCTTCAGGAACAGCCAGCGCGGCGGAACGATGTAGGTGGTGAGCGAGATGATTTTCATGCGCAGTCTCAGTTGCTTTTGAGTTTCTTGGCGCTGACGAGGTCGCGCGCCGCGAGGTCGAGGATCTTGTTTGCCGCCCCACGCGCGGCATCGGCATTGCGCATACGCAGCGCCTCGACCACCTCGCGGTGCGCCGCCACGGCCTCCATGCGCCGGTCGAGCGAAATCACCGCCGTCGCCTCCAGCGAGAATTTCAGCCCGGTGTCGATGAGATTACCGATCTGGCGAAAGATCGGGTTGTGGCTCGCGGCATAGACGATCTGGTGGAAAGCGATGTCGCTGCGCGAGAAGGCGGCGAGATCCTCGCCGGCGCCGGCCATGCCGCGCCAGGTGGCTTCGAGATCGGCGATCTCCTGCAGCGTCGCGCGCGTGGCGGCGAGTTCGGCAACCAGCGGCTCGATGGCCCGGCGAGTCTCAAGAATGGCGTCGAAGAGCTTGTCGTCCAGTGCATGCGGCGCGTGCCAGGCCAGCACCTGCGGGTCGATGATGTTCCAGTCGTCCTCGTTGCAGACGATCGTGCCGACGCGTGGCCGCGACAGCACCAGCCCTTTTGCCGCCAACACTTTCAGGGCCTCACGGATGACGGTGCGGCTGACGCTGTATTCGACGCCGAGCTCGTTTTCGGTCGGCAGTGAGGAGCCGGCCGGATAACGCCCGGAAAAGATGTCCGAGGCAATCGCCTTGGTCACGTCGGGCATGACGCGCGGGCGGCGAGTGGCTGTGTCGCCTTGCGGTTTCTTCAAAGTCCCGGTCACCTCAGCCCTCCTCCAAGGCGGCGAACCGCTGGTTTCGCACAACCGGTCCGGCCTTAACGGATGCGGATCAATTGCGCCAGCGATCGCTGGTCAGAGCATGTACATTAATTATCATACCAGATCAATTGACGAGTATGATAAAAGCGATTAGAGACTCCGGCATCCGGGCTGAGCGCCCGGTCTATCGCTGGGAGGTAATCATGCGACTTTTGAAGACCGCGCTCGTCGCGGGCGCGCTTGCCGTGCTGTCCGTCACGACCATCGCTGCATATGCTCAGGACACCAAGATCGGCTTCATCGTCAAACAGCCCGAGGAGCCGTGGTTCCAGGACGAATGGAAGTTCGCTGACCAGGCCGCCAAGGAAAAGGGCTTTACCCTGGTCAAGATCGGCGCCGAAGACGGTGAGAAGCTGATGTCGGCCATCGACAATCTCGGCGCCCAGGGCGCGCAGGGTTTCATCGTCTGCACGCCCGACGTGAAGCTCGGCCCCGGCATCGTCGCCAAGGCCGCCGCCAACAATCTCAAGCTGATGACTGTCGATGACCGCCTGGTCGGCGCCGACGGCAAGGCGCTGGAAGACGTGCCGCATATGGGCATCTCGGCAACCAAGATCGGCGAGGCGGTCGGCCAGGCGATCGTCGACGAGATGAAGGCGCGCGGCTGGAAGGCCGACGAGGTCGGCGCCATCCGCGTCTCCTATGACCAACTGCCGACCGCCGTCGACCGCGTCGAAGGCGCCATCTCGGTGCTCAAGGCAAACGGCTTCAAGGCCGAGAACATTTTTGACGCCCCTCAGGCCAAGACCGATACGGAAGCTGCCCTCAATGCGGCGACCGTCGTGCTCAACGCCCATGCCGAGATCAAGAAGTGGGTTTCTTTCGGCCTCAACGACGAAGCGGTGCTGGGTGCGGTGCGTGCTTCCGAAAGCGTCGGCATCCCCGCTGATAGCGTGATCGGCGTTGGCATTGGCGGCGCGGATTCGGCGATCAACGAGTTCAAGAAGCCGACGGCCACCGGCTTCGTCGGCACCGTGATCATCTCGCCGAAGCGTCATGGCTACGAAACGGCGCTCAACATGTATGACTGGGTTGCCAGCAACAAGGAGCCGGAGAAGTTGATCCTGACTTCCGGTGCACTCGCCAAGCGCGACGACTACCAGAAGGTCCGCCAGGGCCTCGGCATCGAATAATCCTCCCTGTACAAACAGGCGGCGGCTCATCCCGCCGCCTGTTTGCCATTCCACAAGAGGATCGCTGCCCGTGTCCTTTCTCGACTTCTCGCACATCACCAAGACCTATCCGGGCGTCAAGGCGCTGTCGGACGTCTCGTTCGGCGTCGACAAAGGCGCCGTGCACGGCCTGATGGGCGAGAACGGCGCCGGCAAATCCACCCTGATCAAGATACTGTCCGGCGACCAGCATGCCGATCAGGGCGAGATCCGCATCGACGGCAGGGTTCAGGCCTATACCTCGACCCGGGATGCCTTCGACAATGGCGTCATCGTCATTCATCAGGAACTGCAGCTGGTTCCTGAACTCACCGTTGCCGAAAATCTCAGCCTCGGTCGTTTCCCTGCCAACGCCGGCATCATCGCCGGCCGCCGGATGCTGGACGACGTCGGCGCCAAGCTGAAATCGGCCGGCATCGACATCGACATGCGCCGCAAGGTCAAGACGCTGTCCATCGGCGAACGCCAGATGGTCGAGATCGCCAAGGCGATCATGCTCGACGCACGCGTTATCGCGCTGGACGAACCGACCTCGTCGCTGTCCTCGCGCGAAAGCGAAATCCTGTTTGCCCTGATCGACCGCCTGCGCGGCGAGGGCAAGGTCATCATCTACGTCTCGCACAGGCTCGACGAAGTGTTCCGGCTCTGCGACAGCCTGACCGTGCTGCGCGACGGCAAGCTGGCGGCGCACCATGCGTCGCTGAAAGGCGTCACCCGCGACCAGGTCGTCGCCGAAATGGTCGGCCGCGAGATTTCGGATATCTGGGGTTTTCGCGCACGAAAAACGGGCGATGTCCGCCTGAAGGTCGACGCTCTCAGCGGCCCCAAACTGAAGACGCCGGCCAGTTTCGAGGCGAGGGCAGGCGAGATCGTCGGCTTCTTCGGCCTGATCGGCGCCGGGCGCTCGGAACTGATGCGTCTGGTCTATGGCGCCGATCCGCGCTCGGGCGGCACCATCACCGTCGACGGCAAGCTGGTCCCTGCCACCGATCCGCGTGGTACGATCCGGGCCGGCATCGTGCTGTGTTCGGAGGATCGCAAGCATGACGGCATCATCCAGGGCCGCTCGGTCGAGGAGAACATCAACATCTCGTCGCGGCGCCATCACACGCGCTTCGGTGTTTTGAACCGCGCCAGCGAGATCGCCACCGCCGAAACCTTCATCAAGAAGCTCAAGGTGCGCACGCCGTCGCGCAAGCAGGACATCATCAATCTCTCCGGCGGCAACCAGCAGAAGGTCATTCTTGGCCGCTGGCTGTCCGAACAAGGGGTGCGGGTTCTCATTGTCGACGAGCCGACGCGCGGCATCGACGTCGGTGCCAAATCGGAAATCTATGAACTGCTCTACCAGCTTGCGCAGGACGGCATGGCGATCGTTGTCGTCTCGTCCGAACTGCCGGAGGTGATGGGCATCTGCGATCGCATTCTGGTGATGTGCGGCGGCCGCGTCAGTGCTGAACTTACCCGCGACCAGTTCGCCGAAAGGGCGATCCTGGCCGCCGCTCTCCCCGATCAGAAAACCCCCGACGCGATCGCATCTTGAGGACTTTTGGCATGACCGACCAGTTGAAAAAAATCCTGCTCGGCGAACAGGGCCTCGTCGTCATCTTTGTCGTCGCCTTCGCGCTGGTGTCGCTCTTGGTGCCGAATTTCCTCACCGACCGCAATATGCTCGGCCTGCTGCAGTCGGTGGTCACCGTCGGTATCGTCGCCTGCACCATGATGTTCTGCCTTGCCGCACGCGACTTCGACCTGTCGGTCGGCTCCATCGTCGCCTTTGCCGGCATGGTCGCTGTGATGGCGTCGAATTACACCGGCTCGATCCTGCTTGGCCTCTTGGCGGCAATTGCCAGCGGCGCCTTCGTCGGCTTCATCAACGGCATCGTCATCGCCAAATTCCGCATCAACGCGCTGATCACGACGCTGGCCACCATGCAGATCGTGCGCGGGTTTGCGCTGATTGCGTCCGACGGCCGCGCCGTCGGCATCAACAGCCCGGATTTCTACCAGCTCGCGCTGTCCAAACTGCTCGGCATTCCGACGCCGGTCTGGGTGCTCGCCATCCTGTTTTGCATCTTCGGCTTCGTCCTCAACCGCACCGTCTTCGGCAAGAACACATTGGCCATCGGCGGCAATCCGGAGGCTTCGCGCCTTGCCGGCGTCAATGTCGACCGGACGCGCATCTGGATTTTTGCGCTGCAAGGCGTCGTCTGCGGCATCGCCGGCATCCTGCTGGCGTCGCGCATCACCTCGGGCCAGCCCAACGCGGCGGTCGGACTGGAACTCTCGGTCATCTCGGCCTGCGTGCTCGGCGGCGTCTCGCTTGCCGGCGGCCGCGCCACCATGTCGGGCGTCATCGTCGGCGTGCTGATCATGGGCATCGCCGAGAACGCCATGAACCTGCTCAACATCCCGGCCTTTTACCAGTACATCGTGCGCGGCGTTATTTTGCTCCTGGCCGTGCTGCTCGACAATCTGCGCTCGTCGGCTTTGGGCCGGCGTTGAGTCGGGGCAGGGCATGTCGGCTGGAATACTACTGGAAAGCAATCGGCTGTGCGTCGAGATCAGCCCCTCTGGCAGCGCAATCGTCAACGGCCATACGGCCGACGGGGTGCCATTCCTGCGTCCCTACCAAGGCGAGGCCGAGTTCGACGTTTTGCACTGCGCTTGCTTTCCGATGGTGCCGATCGGCAATCGCGTCGAGGGCAATGCGTTTTCCTGCGGCGGTCAAAACTTCACGCTGGCGCCCAACACGACTGATCCTTTCTATATTCACGGTGACGGCTGGCAGGCGAACTGGAAGGTCGAGGAGCATCGCGTCGACCGCCTCGATTTGGCCTTCGATCATCCGCGCGGCGTCGACTCGCCCTATGCCTACCATGCGCGACAGTCGTTCCGGCTCGCCGGCGCGCGGCTGGAACTCCGGCTTGCCGTCGAAAATACCGGCGTCATTCCACTGCCATTCGGCCTCGGTTTCCATCCATTCTTTCCGCGCACGCCGCGGACGACCTTGTTTGCGCCGGCCGAAACCTGGTGGACAGAGCGCGACGGGCACCTTCCAGCGTCCAGGAGCGCCATTGCCGACGATGTCGATTTCTCAACGCCGCGCCATTTGCCCGACCGTTGGCTGAACAATGGCTTCGAAGGGTGGAGCGGCATCGCGCGCATCATCTGGCCGGAGCATTGTCTGGGGATCGACATCGAGGCGGACGCGGAACTCGACCGCTACATGCTCTTTGCGCCGGACACGGACCGAAGCTTCTTCTGCCTCGAGCCGATGAGCCATACCCCAAATGCGTTGAAGCATTTCGATGCCGACCCAATGGGGATCAAGGTACTTTCCCCCGGCGAGGTTCTCAGAGCAAGATTCGCAATGACCGTCTTCGACTGGAGCGACAACCATGGCTGAGCGCCTTTCCGGCAAACGCATCTTCCTGACCGGCGCCGCGCAAGGCATCGGGCTGGCGATCGCCGGGGCCTGCCTTGCCGAAGGCGCAAGACTGTTCCTGGTCGACCGCGACGGCGCACTGCTGGACAAGACCGTCGCGGGCCTCGCCGTGCCGCGCGGCCATGTCGGGCATGCGGCAGCCGACATCAGCGACGGTGCCGCAATTGCCGCTGCCGTCAGCCAAGCGGCCGCCGAGATCGGCCCCATCAACGCGCTGATCAACAATGCCGGGGTCAATGTGTTCTCGACGCCGCTCGAGGCGACCGAGGAGGAATGGAACCGCAACTTCGACGTCAACGTCAAGGGCGCCTGGAATTGCAGCAAGGCGGTGTTGCCGGGTATGATCGCGAGCGGCGGCGGCGCCATCCTCAACATCGCCTCGACGCACAGCTTCACCATCATCCCACACACCTTTCCCTATCCGGTCGCCAAGCACGCGCTGCTCGGCCTGACCAAATCGCTGGCGCTCGAATATGCGGTGCAAGGCGTGCGCGTGAACGCGCTGGCGCCCGGCTATGTCGAAACCCAGAAGGCGATCGACTACTGGAACAGCTTTGCCGATCCGGCCACAGCACGCGCCAACACCATGGCGCTACATCCTGGCGGCCGCATCGCCACGGCGCGCGAGATTGCGCTGGCTGCGGTGTTCATGATTTCCGACGAGTGCCCGTTCATGAATGCGGCCACGCTCGTCGTAGATGGTGGGCTGAGCCAGCTCCAGCATCCAGCCTGAATTCCGGGAAATCATGACCAAGAGACGATCGCAGCACTGGTTCGGCGGGCAGGGCAAGGACGCCTTCATTCACCGCAGCTGGATGAAGAACAACGGCCTGCCCGACGATGCCTTCGACGGCCGCCCGGTGATCGGCATCTGCAACACCTTCTCCGAATTCACGCCTTGCCACGTGCATTTCCGTGGCCTGATCGAGCACATCAAGGCGGGCGTGCTGGAAGCCGGCGGCCTGCCGCTGGAATTCCCGGTCTTCTCCTGCGGCGAATCCAATCTGCGCCCGACGGCGATGCTGTTCCGCAATCTCGCCTCGATGGATGTCGAGGAAGCGATCCGCGGCAATCCGATGGACGGTGTCGTGCTGATGGCAGGCTGCGACAAGACCACCCCGTCGCTGGTCATGGGCACGGCCTCCTGCGACCTGCCGTCGATCGTCATTTCCGGCGGGCCGATGCTCAATGGCCGTTTCCAGGGCCGCGAGATAGGTTCCGGCACCGATGTCTGGAAATTCTCCGAGGATGTCCGCGCCGGCGTGATGAGCGAGCAGGATTTCGCTAATGCCGAGAGTGCCATGTCACGCTCGCCGGGTCATTGCATGACCATGGGCACGGCCTCGACCATGGCCTCGATGGTCGAAGCGCTCGGCCTGGCGCTGCCGGGCAACGCTGCCTATCCGGCGGTCGACGCGCGCCGCAGTCGCATCGCCCGCATGACGGGGCGGCGCATCGTCGAGATGGTCAATGAGAATCTCCGCCCGTCCGCCATCCTCAAGAAAGAAGCTTTCGCCAACGCCATCCGTGTCAATGGTGCCATCGGCGGCTCGACCAATGCGGTCGTGCATCTGCTGGCGATTGCCGGCCGCGTCGGCACCGAACTGACACTGGACGATTGGGATCGGTATGGCCGCGATGTACCGACCATCCTCGACCTGATGCCGTCAGGCCGCTTCCTGATGGAGGACTTCTGCTACGCAGGCGGCATTCCGGCGGTCATGAAGGAGATCGGCGATCTGCTCGATCTCGACGTGCTGACCGTCACCGGCAAGACCGTGCGCGACAACATCCGTGACGCTGAAAACTACAATCCCGAGGTGATCCGCCCGCGCGACAAGGCGCTTACTCCCAATGGCGGTATCGCGGTGCTGCGTGGCAATCTGGCGCCCGACGGCGCCATCATCAAGCCGTCAGCCGCGTCACCGGCCCTGATGAAGCATCGCGGCCGCGCCGTCGTCTTCGAGGACATCGACGACTACAAGGCGCGCGTCGACGATCCCGCGCTCGACGTCGACGAAGCGTCGATCATGGTGCTGAAGAATTGCGGCCCCAAGGGCTATCCGGGGATGGCCGAGGTCGGCAACATGGCGCTGCCCCGGAAGCTGCTGAAGCAGGGTGTCCGCGACATGATCCGCATCTCCGATGCCCGCATGTCCGGCACCGCCTTCGGCACCGTCGTGCTGCATGCCGCACCCGAAGCCGCCATCGGTGGCCCGCTGGCGCTGGTCAGGAGCGGCGACTTCATCGAGCTCGACGTCGAAGCAAGGAAGCTGCATCTCGACGTGTCGGCACAGGAGTTGGCGCGGCGTCGTGAATCCTGGCTACCGCCCGTCCCGGCGATGCGCGGCGGCTATCAGGGCCTCTACGTCGACCGTGTCCTGCAGGCGGACCGCGGCGCCGATCTCGACTTTCTCGTCGGATGCCGTGGCCACGCCATTCCACGCGAAAGCCATTGAGGCCGACCAGCATGCCCAATTTCCGGCCTGACGATTTCCACGGCATTCACGCCATTCTCTACGCGCTCTTTGACGCGAACGAACAACTGGACCGCGCGGCGATGCGTCGGCAGGTCGAGATCTGCCTGGCGACGGGCGTGCACGGCATGGCGGCGCTCGGCCTGGCGACGGAAGTCGCCAAGCTGACCGAGGCCGAGCGCCGGACGATCATGGACTGGACGGCGGAAGATACGGCTGGAAAAGTGCCGCTTGCCTTCACCATCTTCGGCGCTTCGGTGGCTGAGCAGGTGGCACAGCTTCGCCATGCTGAAAGCGTGGGAGCGGATTGGGTGATCCTGCAGCCGCCGCCGGTCGGATCCTATGGTGCGCTGGAATACACCAGGTTCTTCGGCCGCGTCGCCGAGGCAACCGACCTGCCGGTGGCGATCCAGAACGCGCCGGCGTTTTTCGGGCGCGGCCTGTCATCGGACGAGATCCGCGAACTCGTCACGCTGCATCCCAACATAAGGCTGATCAAGGGCGAAGGCCCGGTCACCGACATTGCCGGATTGATCGAACGCACCGAAGGCCGGATACCCGTTTTCAACGGACGCGGCGGCCTGGAACTGATCGACAATTTCCGCATCGGTTGCCGCGGCATGATCCTGGCGCCTGATGGCATCGACCTCGCCGTGCGCGCCTACAATGCGTTTCGGATCGGTGACGAAGCGACGGCCGAGGCCGAGTATGCAAGAATGCTGCCGGCAGCGGTCTTCGTCATGCAGGGCATCGAGAACCTGATCTGCTACGGCAAGCGGTTGTTCGGCGCCCGTGCCGGCATCCCGATACACGACCGGGCTCCGGCGATGCGGCCCAACGAGACCGGCGTGGCGATGGTGGCGCGCTTTGCGGCTGGCCTCGGTCGGTTACCTGGCTGAACGGCAACTGCCCTTCAATAGGTCGTCCGCCCACCCGACAGGTCGAACGTGGAGGCGGTCGTGAAACTGTTCTCCTTGGAGACGAGCCAGGCGACCATCGCCGCGGCTTCGTCGACCTCCAGCAGGCGGCCGCGCGGAATGCGCGAGCGCATATATTCGATGTGCTCCGGCGTCAGCTGTTCGAGGATGCGCGTCTGTGCCGTGGCCGGCGAGATGCAGTTCACGGCGATGTCGTACTGCGCCAGTTCCTTGCCGAGCGACTTGGTCAAGCCGATGACCGCCGCCTTCGAGGCTGAATAGGCGGAGGCGTTGGGGTTGCCCTCTTTGCCGGCGACCGAAGCGATGTTGACGATCCGTCCGTAATTGCGCTCCTTCATTCCGGGAACCACGGCGCGATTGACGTAGAACGTACCGTTTACGTTGACGTCGATGACCTTCTTCCACGTCTCGATGTCGTAGACGTCGAGCGGGGCGGCAGGGCCGGCAATTCCGGCGGAATTGACCAGAATGGAAATCTTGCCGGCCAGATCTTCGGTCCTGGCGCGCGCCGCGTCCACCGACGTCCAATCGGCGACGTCCACGATATCTGTCGTGGCAGCGTCGCCGAGTTCCTTCTTGGCGGTTTCGAGGCGGGCCTCATCGAGATCCCACAAGGTGACCGTCGCGCCGGAGGCGACGAAACGCCTGGCCATCGCAAAGCCGAGGCCTTGGGCGCCACCGGTGACCACAGCGTGCTGGCCGTCAAGATCGATCCTGTTCATGTCGAGCGGTTCTTTCCGTTTGAGCTACTTCCGGGATAAAGGCCGGCCTGTGCAGGCGGGCGATCGCTACATGGTCGCGCCAAGGCTCCATGGCACGAACTCGTTGTCGCCATAGCCGAGCGCTTCCGACCTGGTGCGCCCGCCGGAAGCGACGCGCAGGATCTCGGCAAAGATCTCCTCGCCCTTCTCGGCCAGCGAGACGCCGTCCAGTATGTCTCCGCAATTGATATCCATGTCCTCGCGCATCTGCTCGAAGATGAAGCTGTTGGAGGCAAGCTTGATCGAGGGCGTCGGCTTGCAGCCAAAGGCCGAACCGCGGCCGGTGGTGAAGCACAATATGTTGGCGCCGCCGGCGACCTGCCCGGTGGCCGAGACCGGATCGTAGCCAGGCGTATCCATGAAGATGAGGCCGCGCTCGTTGATCGGCTCGGCATATTCCAGCACCGCGCGCAGATTGGTGGTGCCGCCCTTGGCGGAAGCGCCGAGCGATTTCTCCAGGATGGTCGTCAATCCACCCAGCTTGTTGCCGGGCGAAGGGTTGTTGTTCATCTCCATGTCGTGCCTGGCGGTATAATCCTCCCACCAGCGGATGCGCTCGATCAGCTTTTCGCCCACCGCGCGGCTCTCGGCGCGCAAGGCGAGGAGATGTTCGGCGCCATAGATCTCGGGCGTCTCCGAGAGCACCGCCGTACCGCCTTGCCCGACAAGCAGGTCTACCGCAGCACCTAGTGCCGGATTGGCGCTGATGCCGGAGTAACCGTCCGATCCGCCGCATTGCAGCGCAAGCACCAGTTCGGAGGCTGGTCGCGGCGTCCTTTCGGCGGCGTTCACCGTAGGCAGCATGTCGACGATCGCCTTCAAGCCAGCCTCGACCGTCTTTCGCGTACCGCCGGTTTCCTGGATGGTCATCGTGCGGAAAATCGTGCTCTCCTCGATGTTGTACGATTGCATCCAGCGCGGGATCTGGAACGCTTCGCAGCCGAGTCCGACCATCAGCACGCCGCCGACATTGGGGTTCGTGGCAAAGCCCCATTGCGTCCTTTTCAACAGGTCGTAAGCGGGCCCCTTGGTGTCGATGCCGCAGCCAGTGCCGTGGACGAGTGCGATGATACCGTCGACATTGGGATAGTCGCGCAGGATGCCAGACCGGTTGACCTCGTCGGTGATGAACCGGGCGACGCTGGCAGAGCAGTTCACCGAGGTCAGGACGGCAATGAAGTTGCGCGTGCCCACCTTGCCGCTCGGTCGGCGGTAACCCATGAAAGTAGCGCGCTCGGCCTCGGCAACGATCTCGGTTTGCCTGGTATTCGTGCCGAAGACGTAGTCGCGTTCGAAATTTCGCAGATACACATTGTGCTCGTGAACCCAGTCGCCGGCGACGATTGGTTCCCGCGCAAAACCGATGGTCTGGCCGTATTTCACGATCGGCTCGTCCGAGCCGATGTCGCGCAAGGCCATTTTGTGCCCGCGCGGTATGCGTGCCCTGGCAGCCACGTCACCGGCTTTTTCGCCGATCTTCAACGGATCGACCGCCAGAAGAATGTTGTCGGTCCCCGAAAGCTTGATGAACCGCGCCATGACCCAAACTCTGAAAAAGTTCTCCGCGACAGGAGGTCGAGAGACAAGAAATGAATACTAATATAATAGAATGTCAGAGGTCAAGGCCGGAGACTGGATGAGGTCGTCGTGAAAGACGGACCGGTCGCCACGTCGTTGGGGCATATCCGGGAGAGAAAGCGACTGCCCGACAACGTTCTGGTCAATCGAGATGGAAGACCTCTTCCATGGCCGCCCACCATTCGCCGTCGGCGCGCGTCGGCAGCGGCGTCTGCATGGGGTCGCACCGTTCCCACCATTTGCGCATGGCCGGCGACTCGCTCATCCGCGCTGCATCCTTGGCGAAGTCGCTGCCGTGATACTCCCAGCAGGCGAACAGAAGGTTCTCCGGTTCGCGCAGGAAGATCGAATAGTTGCGGATGTTGGCGCGGCTGATGACGTCGAGCACTTCGGGCCAGACGGCGGCGTGGACGCGCTTATAGTCCGCGATCGCCTCGGCTTTCACGCCGATACAAAGTCCCATTCTTTGCATGCTGGTTGCTCGCGGGGCTTCAGCCGAGAAGGTCGGCGGCGACTTCGAGCGTGTTGCGGAACGACGTCTCGAGATGATGTTCCATGGCCCGTGCCGCACCCTCGGCGTCGTGGCGCTTCAGCGCGTCGAAAATGGCCTCGTGCTGCTCGATCGTCTGTTCGCCATAACCCGGTCTTGGGATAGCGAGATAGCGCCCGCGATCCGTCTGTGCCTTCGAGATGTCGACGGCTCTCCAGATCATCGGCAGGCCGCAGATCTCGGCTATGGTGCGGTGGAAGACATCGTCGAGTTGTATCGCGGTGGCATATCTGCCGCGAGATATGGCAAGCCGGTGCGCCGCCATGTTGTCTTCCAGCAATTCGCTGGCTGCCGCCGTGAACTTGGCGGCCGCGCGTCGGGCGCTTTCCATCTCCAGTGCCCGCCGGATGACATAGGCTTCTTCCAGGTCGGCCCGGCTGATCGGAGCAACATAGGTGCCGGTCTGCGCCAGGATCTTGACCAGGCCCTCGTCGCTGATGCGCTTGACCGCTTCGCGAACGGGGGTGCGAGACACCCCCAGGGCCTCCGCGATGGCGACCTCGTTGATGACCTCTCCCGGCTTCAGCTGCCCGACGACGATCAGGTTGCGGATCTTGTGGTAGATCTGATCGCGGAGCGGAAGAGCCCGATTGAGCGTCGAAGGATCCAGGTCCATTGCAAATCCGTGTCTTCGTTCACCAGAAATGGCCAGATAGTACTAGAATGTCAATTGGAACGCATCCAATACAAGCGTGGGGGTCGGTGACGCACGACGTCATGACGACCCGCCGGAATCCAGCTTGCCAGAACTGTTATATTAGTGCAATAGTGAGGATGAACGATGGAAAATTCAGTCCGGGACTGAGGCCTGGATCTTCAACAGCGCAGGCCATTCAAGCTTGTTCGAAGAAGCCCGAACTGCGTTTGCACCGCTATTATACTAACATATCTAAGGCCGATGTAGCGCACCGGCCGGCCGCCAGGAGGAACCTAGCCAGATATGACCGTCGCCGCCGATTGCGCCTTGGATATGCGAGGCATCAGCAAGAACTTTCCAGGCGTGAAGGCTCTGTCCAACGTCAATTTTGCCGTGAAATTCGGCACCGTTCATGCGGTCGTGGGTGAGAACGGCGCCGGCAAATCGACGCTCATGAAGATCCTCAACGGATCCTACGCGCCCACCAGCGGCACGATCAAAGTCGGTGACGCCGAGGTGCGCATGCGCCGGCCCGCCGACGCCCAGGCGCTCGGCATCCGCATGGTGCACCAGGAAATCAATCTGGTCCCCGACCTGACCGTCGCCGAGAACGTCTATCTCGGCCGCATGCCCGGCAAATGGACCTTTCTGTGCAAGCGCGAGATGGTCAGGGCGGCGGCTGCCGTCCTCGACGAGCTCGGAGCGGCCATTAATCCGCGTGAACGGCTCGGCAACCTTTCTATCAGCCAGCAGCAGCTCGTCGAGATCGCCAAGGCCTATGCGGCGCAGCCGAGGATCATCGTGCTGGACGAGCCGACATCCAGCCTCAGCGAGCATGAGACGGCGGCGCTGTTCCGGATCCTGCGCAAGATGCGCGATGACGGCATCGCCATCGTCTACATCAGCCATCGGCTGAAGGAGGTGCTCGAAATCGCCGATGAGGTGACGGTGCTGCGCGATGGCTCAATGATCGAGACGCGTCCGATCAAGGGCATAAAGGCTGCCGATATGATCAGGCTGATGGTCGGTCGCGAAGTTAGCAATGTCTTCCCGAAAAGTCCGGCCGCGATCGGCAAGTCCGTGTTGCGCGTGGAGCATATCAGCGACGGACAGCGCTTCCGCGATGTCAGCTTCGAAGTGCGCGCCGGCGAGATACTGGGCTTGACCGGCTTGGTGGGCGCTGGCCGCACCGAGGTTGCCCGCGCAATCTTCGGCCTGTCGCGGCTTGTCGAGGGCACGGTCAGCGTCAACGGACGCGAGGTCTCGATCAACTCGCCATCCCAGGCGGTCAGGGCAGGCATTGCCTATGTTCCGGAAGATCGCAAGGGCGATGGCGTCGTGCCTGGAATGTCGGTCCGGGAAAACATCAGCCTGCCCATCCTGCGCCGCCTGACCCGTTTCGGGCGCATCAGCCGCAGCGCCGATCGCGCGCTTGCCCGGGATTCGGTCAAGCAGTTTTCGATTTCACCGCCCGACGGCGAACGGCGCATCAGCCTTCTGTCGGGCGGCAACCAGCAGAAGGCGGTCATCGCCAAATGGCTTGCCGCCAAACCTTCGGCCTTGATCCTCGACGAGCCGACGCGGGGCGTCGACGTCGGCGCCAAGGCCGAGATCCACCACATCATCGGCCAACTCGTCGCCGGCGGCATGGCGGTCGTGATGATCTCGTCGGAACTGCCCGAAATCCTCGGAGTCTGCGACCGCGTGGTGGTGATGCGCGATGGCTATGCCTCCGAGCCTCTCTTGCGCAGCGAATTGAGCGAGGAGCGCATCATGGCGCTGGCCACCGGGGAGGAGATGGCTTGAGCGAAGCGGCCATGGAGATCGGTGGCGTGAACCGCAACGACCGCTTTACGCGTGGCAGCAGGCTTGTCGATGTCCTGTCGAAGGCGGGGCTCGCCTTCGCCATCGTCGCCGTGATGCTCTACGGCTCCCTCGTCAGCCCCGCCTTCTTCACGTCAGGCAATTTGCTCAACGTCCTGACTTCGATGTCCATCGTCGGCATCGTCGTCGTCGGCATGACCTTCGTGCTCGTGGTCGGCGGCCTGGCCGACCTGTCGGTACCGGCCACCATCGCCTGCGGCGCCATCCTGTCGCTCGGGCTGCAGCCGATGATCGGGCCGCTGCCGGCGTTCCTGCTGGCGGTGGGTCTCGCGGGCCTCATAGGCCTGCTCAACGGGGGCCTGGTCGGATATGTCGGCATCAATCCCATCATTGCCACGCTCGGCGTTGGCACGATCGGACTGGGCATCGTCCAGGCGGCTGTCGGCGGGGTCATCGTCTATGGCAGCAATCCCGCCTCAGCCGAATTCGCCAAGGGCCGGCTGTTCGGCATTCCGGTCGTGGTGTTGATCTTCCTGGTCATCGCCCTTGTCGGCCATTTCGTCCTGTCCCGCTCCTTCTGGGGTAGATGGACGCTCGCCACCGGCGGCAATTACAGCGCCGCCGAGGCTAGTGCGGTTCCGGTGCGGGCCGTGAAGGCTGGCGCCTTCGTGATCACCGCACTGGCTTCCGGCATCAGCGGCGGCCTGCTCGGACTGACGCTGCAGAGCGCGCGGCCGCTCATCGGCGGCGGCTACGAATTCAGCGCCATCACGGCGGTGGTGGTCGGCGGCGTGTCGATCGTCGGCGGCTTCGGATCGGTGCCGCGGGCCATTGCCGGCCTCATCTTCGTGCAACTGCTGACCAACGTCATGGTGCTCGACGGTGTGCGCACGCCAATCCAGGGTTTCGTGCTCGGCATCCTGATCGTCGGTGCCGTCGGCATGGATGCGGCGCTGCGCAAGCGGGGCGTGGCGTGATGCGTTTTCTTTCGCTTGTCTCGCAGCATCGCGTCGTCATCATTCTCGGCCTGACGCTCGTCATTTCCGCGCTGTTGGTCCCCGGCTACCTCTCGGCATCGACGCTCGGCCTCGGTCTCGACCGGGCGGCGACGATCGGCCTGATCGCGGTCGGCCTGACGGTGCTTTTGATATCGGGCCAGATCGACCTCTCCGGTGGCGCCGTGTTTGCCCTGGCCGGCATCGTATCGGTCATCCTGCAGCGAGAGATCGGCATCCTGCCTGCCGCGATCGTCGGCATCCTGGTCGGTACCCTGGCAGGCGCCATCAACGGCATGCTGGTCGTCGGCCTGAAGGTGAATTCGCTCGTGCTGACGCTCGCGACGATGCTGATCTTCCGCTCACTCGCGCACTGGATCACCAACAGCCAGCCGGTGACCGGAACCGACATCATGCTCTCCCTGGCGCTGGCCAAGATCTATCTCGATGTCTTCACCCTCCGCAGCGTGCTGTTCATCGCCCTGATCGTGCTGCTGCATTTCTGGCTGACGCGCACCATACCTGGGCGCAACGTCTTTGCGGTGGGGTCCAACCCGGCGGCTGCCAAGGAAAGCGGTATCGCCTCGGACCGTATCGTCTTTCTCGGCTTTGTCTTTGCCGGCACGCTTGCCGGCCTGGCGGGGGTTCTCCAGAGCCTCGTCACCAACACCGGCTCGCCTGTCTTCGGCTCGGAACTGACGGTCGCCGTCATTGCCGCGGTCGTTGTCGGCGGGACTCGTCTCGAAGGCGGCAAGGGATCCGCGCTCGGCACGCTCGGCGGCGTGCTGACGATCGGCTCGCTGACCATCGCGATGGAGTTCCAGTCCGTTCCCGCATACGTCCAGCAGGTCGTGTCCGGGCTTATCCTGATCCTGCTCGTCGTGCTCGATCGGGCCGTTACCACCAAGGGGAGGGCTTCGGGCACGCGTCCGGCGCTCGTTCGCGACAATCCAATCACTCAAGGAGGAACCACATGATTGGGAGGAAACACATGATTGGCAAGAAAAGCATGCTTCACGTCGCCGCCATGGCGGCTGTGCTGGCATCGACGGGCTGGGCCAGCGCCAAGACGGTCTGCTACGTGACGGCAGCGGATTCGCATGCCTACGCGACGCCGGCCAACAAGGCGCTTCAGGCGCGCGCTGCGGAACTCGGCATCGAGATCCTGAGCCTCAGCCAGGATTTTGATGTCCAGAAAGGCACCGAGCAGCTCAACACCTGCGTTGCGCGCAAGGTCGATGGCATCATCCTGTGGCCGCTCGACCCGCAGGCATACATACCGGGGCTGGCGCGCGCGCAGCAGGCGAACATTCCGGCGATCCTCATCAATTCGCCGATGAGCGACGATGCCAAGCCGTTCATCAAGTCGTTCACCGGGCCTGATGTCTACGAGGAAGGCAAGCTGGCGGCGGACTCGCTGAGCAAGGCGCTGGGCGGCAAGGGCTCCGTCGTCATTATCGCCGGCCAGGCCGGCAACGGCACCACGATCGGCCGCGTCAGCGGCTTCACCGACCGTCTCAAGGAAACCAATGCCGAGATCAAGGTGCTCGACACGGTCAACGCCGACTTCGACCAGCAAAAGGCGCTGGTGGTGAGCCGCGATCTGATCACACGCTTCGGCGACCAGATCAGCGGTGTCTACGCCAATGACGACACGATGGCCCGCGGCTTCATCGACGCATGGAAAGAGGCGAACCCCTCCAAGGCCGCACCGCCGATCGTCGGCATCAATGGCCAGAAGGATGCGTTCGAATCGATCCGCACCAATGAGATGTACTCGACCATCGTCCAGTCGCCCGTCGAGGATGGCCGCCTGGCGATCAACACGATGGCCGAGATCATCGAGGGCAAGGAGGTCAAGGACCGGCTGCCGATCCCGCTGACCGTCGTCACCAAGGACAACGTCAACGCGGTCGAACCAGCGTTCTGATGCAGGAAGGCCGGCCCGCTGCACTCGGGTCGGCCTCGCCGCCGATTTCTTGGGGAGAGAAATTCTAATAGCGGCAACGGAATTGGAATAAACTAACTCTACAGAGTTTGTGGAATAAGCAATCTGCACTGGCGATCTGGTTTCCACCCGGACAGGACCACGCCATGCCTACCTTTTTGCGCTCGCCGTCAACCAAAGCAGGCATCTCCGGCCGCCTCCGTCAGGCGACGGGAGACAGGCCGTGAGCAAGCACATTCCCGACCGTATCAAGGTGCTCTGGTTTCTGCCGACGCATGGCGACAGCCGCTATCTCGGCACGGCCGAGGGCGGCAGATCGGTCGATCTGCCCTATCTGACGCAAGTGGCGAAGGCGGCCGACACGCTCGGCTACTATGGCGTGCTGTTGCCGACCGGCCGCTCGTGCGAGGATTCCTGGGTGATCGCATCGGCTCTTGTGCCGATGACCGAACGCTTGCGTTTCCTTGTCGCCGTGCGGCCCGGTTTGCAGTCGCCGACGCTGGCCGCGCGCATGACTGCGACGCTGGACCGCATCTCCAATGGCCGCCTGCTGATCAACGTCGTCACCGGCGGCGATCCGCTGGAGAACAAGGGCGACGGCATTTTCCTGTCGCATGCCGAACGCTATGAGGTGACGCAGGAGTTCCTGCGCATATACAAGCGGGTGCTGAGCGGCGAGACGGTCGAGCATGACGGCAAGCATTTCCACATCGAGGACGGAAGGCTGCTGTTTCCGCCGGTGCAGACGCCTTACCCGCCGCTGTATTTCGGCGGTTCGTCCGATGCCGGGTCGACGGTGGCGGCGCAGGAGATCGACAAATATTTGACCTGGGGCGAGCCGCCTGCCGATGTCGGGCGCAAGCTGGACGGCGTGCGTGAACTGGCGCAGAAGGCCGGCCGCAAGCTCTCCTTCGGCATTAGGCTGCATGTCATCGCCCGCGAAACCACCGAGGAGGCCTGGGCCGCTGCCGACAGGCTGATCAGCCGCCTCGACGACGCGACGATTGCCTCGGCCCAAAAAGTCTTTGCGCGCATGGATTCGGTCGGGCAGGCGCGGATGAGCGCATTGCATGGCGGCGATCGTGCCAAGCTCGAGATCGCGCCCAATTTGTGGGCCGGCGTCGGCCTGGTGCGCGGCGGTGCCGGTACTGCCCTTGTCGGCGACCCCGACACGATCGCCGAGCGTATCGACGAGTACCGGCGCCTCGGCATCGATACCTTTATCCTGTCCGGCTATCCGCATCTGGAAGAAGCCTATCGCTTCGGCGAACTGGTGCTGCCGAAACTGCCGACCGACCATCCGGTCAAAGCCGCTGGCTCGTCCGTCAACACCGGTCCGTTCGGCGAGACCATCGCCGGCGACCACCGGCCGAAATCGCTCGCCAGCGCCTCGTGAACGCGCTCCCTCCGGCCCGCCGGTTGCGCGTCGCCATCCTTGGCGGCGGCTTTTCCGGCGCGGCGGTGGCCTGGCATCTGGCGCGGGCACCTCAATCGGAGTGCCTGTCGATTTCCGTCATCGAGCCGCGACCAGCGCTCGGCGGCGGCCTGGCCTATTCCAGCGAGGAACCGTCGCACCGGGTCAATGTCCCCGCAGTCAGGATGAGCATGGCTCCCGATGATCCGCAGCATTTTGCACGCTGGTTGGCTGGCAGCGGAGAACTCGAACACGACCCGGATGCCATCTGGAAGAACGGCGACGCTTTTCCGCGCCGTCGCGTGTTCGGCCGCTACGTCGCCGAGCATCTGGCGCCGTATCTCGGTTCCGGCCTTGTCCATCATGTCGAAGGTTCCGCCACACGCGTGACACGCGATGCCAGTGGCGCGGGCTGGACCGTGCACACCTCTGCCGGACCGGTCGTCGCCGATATCCTCGTCCTGGCAGCGACGCATCCGCGGCCCGGAATTCCCGACGCGCTGGCCTCGCTGACGGAAGCGCCAGATTTCGTCGCCGATCCGTACGCTTCCGCCGCGCTTTCAGGGATCGGGCCGGAGGCGTCGGTGCTGATCGTCGGCTCCGGGTTGACCTCGGCCGACATGGTCGCCGAACTCGACCGCCGTGGCCATCGCGGCCGTATCCTCGCGCTGTCGCGCCGCGGCCTGCGCTCGCGCGGCCACCCGGATATCAGGGGCGAGCCTTTTGGCGACTTTGCATCCGCGCCGGCCACGACGGCGCTCGGCCTGCTCAAGACCATTCGCGCGATGCTGGCGGCCGCGCGCGCCGCCAATGTCAACTGGCAGTCGGTCTTCGATCAGCTGCGCCTCCAGGGGCCGATGCTGTGGGCCGCACTTGCGCCGCCGGAGCGGGCAAGGCTGGTGCGCCAGCTGCGCGTGTTCTGGGACGTGCATCGCTTCAGGATCGCGCCGCAGGTCGCCGCCGTGCTCGACCGGCGTCATGCCGCCGGTACAGTCGACACCATTGCCGCCAGGCTTGTCGCGTCGAACGACGAGGACGGCAGTCTGGCTGTCAGCTTTCAACGGCGCGGGCAGACCCGGATCGAGACGATGCGCTTCGCTGCCGTCATCAACACCACCGGTCCGGCCCATGGGCAGGCGCTGCAGCTGAACCCGGCGCTAAGCTCGCTGGCGGAAGCCGGCTTGATCAGGACGGACCAATATGGGCTTGGCATCGAGACAGGTCTCGACAGCCGCGCGATCGGCCGGGACGGCGCGGCGGTCGCGACACTCCTGGTCGCCGGCCCGCTGGCACGAGGGACTTTCGGCGAGCTCATGGGTCTGCCGGAAGTCGCCCGCCATGCCCAGGCGGTCGCGGTTGAAATTGCCAAGCTGCTGGCAACGCTGCCGTCAGCGCAGGCCATCGGCCCCAATGCCACGCACCGTCCACACGTGGGCTGACACCTGCGGGCCGGGTTCGGCAGCGAAAATTGGTATTTCCGTCCCAAGAGCGCCCCAAAAACGGAAAATCCTTCTTTGTATATATATTCTATAAACATAATAAATATCGGAGCCGGCGCGACCGGAGCGATCAACGACACGGACTGAATGGGAGACAGTTCATGGCACATGCAGAAGCCGATCCGATCAAATTCGCCTATTGGGTGCCGAATGTTTCGGGCGGCCTGGTGATTTCCAACATCGAGCAGCGCACCAACCATTCTGCCGAGTACAATCGCAAGCTGGCGCAGATCGCCGAGAAGGCCGGCTTCGATTACGCGCTCAGCCAGATACGTTTCACCGCCGGCTACGGCGCCGACGAACAGCATGAATCGGTGGCGTTCAGCCATGATCTGCTGGCGGCGACCACGACGCTCAAGGTCATCGCGGCGATCCTGCCAGGACCATGGAACCCGGCGCTGGCGGCCAAGCAGATCGCCACCATCAGCTACCTGACCAACGGCCGCGTCGCGATCAACCTTGTCTCCGGCTGGTTCCGCGGCGAGTTCCATGCCATCGGCGAGCATTGGCTCGACCATGACGAGCGCTACCGCCGCTCGGAGGAATTCATCCGTGCGCTGCGCGGAATATGGACTGAAGACAGCTTCACCTTCCGTGGCGATTTCTACCGCTTCAATGAGTATTCGCTGAAGCCGAAACCGCCGCAAGTACCCGAAATCTTCCAAGGCGGCTCGTCGCGCGCCGCGCGCGACATGGCATCGCGCGTCTCGGACTGGTACTTCACCAACGGCAACACGCCGGCCGAGATCGCCAAGCAGGTCGATGATATCAGGGTCAAGGCGAAGGCCAATAACCATTCCGTCAAAGTTGGCGTCAACGCCTTCGCGGTCGTTCGCGAGACCGAGGACGAGGCCAGGGCGGTGCTCGCCGAAATCATCGCCGAGGCCAATCCCGACGCGGTCAATGCTTTTGGCCATGAGGTCAAGAATGCCGGCAAGGCCTCGCCGGAAGGTGAGGGCAATTGGGCGAAATCATCCTTCGACGATCTGGTCCAGTACAATGACGGCTTCCGCTCGAACCTGATCGGCACCCCCAGGCAGGTCGCTCAACGCGTCGTCGACCTGAAGCGCGCGGGTGCGGATCTCATCCTGCTCGGTTTCCTGCACTTCCAGGAAGAGGTCGAGTATTTCGGCAAGCATGTCATCCCGCTCGTTCGCGAACTGGAAGACGCCGAGGCGGCGGCGTCGCTGGCGGCGGAATAGTCACCCCATAGGCACGCCGGACACGCGCCGGCCTGCACACATGGAGCTTGCCCGGCGCGCTGATCCGTCGGGCGGCAACAGGATTTTGCGCGCCTAATCGAGGACGATTGGAATGCCGTTGCCCAGTTATACGCTCGGAGTGATGGAGGCTTCCGCCTATGCACCGGAGGTCTTTGCGCGCGGCCTGCCGTCAGGCCCACGGCCGGAGCAGTCGTTCGAAGATGTCGCCAAGCCGGCAGGGGCCGTTGCCGGCGATGCCTCAGCATTGCTTTCGCTTCAGGGCATCAGCCTGTCCTTTGGCGGCGTCGTGGCACTGGCCGATATCGACCTATCGGTCCGCCAAGGCGAGATCCGTGCCATCATCGGCCCGAACGGCGCCGGCAAGAGTTCGCTGATCAACGTCATCAGCGGCGTCTACCGGCCGGATCGCGGCCATGTCCGGCTCGACGGTACCTCCTATGCCCAGGTCCCGACGCAGCGGCTGGCCCATCTCGGCGTCGCCAGAACCTTCCAGAATCTCGCACTGTTCAAGGGCCTAAGCGTCCTCGACAATGTCGCCTCTGGCCTTGCCTACAAGGTTCGCTCCAACTTTGCCGGCCAGGTGCTCGGCATCGGCCGCTCGCGTGGCGAGCAGCGCGATTCACGCAGCCGTGCCGAACAGATCCTTGAATTCCTCCATCTCACCGCCATTCGCGACCGTCTTGTCGGCACCTTGCCTTACGGCCTGCAGAAGCGTGTCGAACTGGCCCGCGCGCTGGTGGCCGAGCCGCGCCTGCTTTTGCTGGACGAGCCGATGGCCGGCATGACAGCGAGCGAAAAGAGCGAGATGGCGTCTTTCGTCCGTGCCGCGCGCGATCGTTTCGCCACCACCGCGGTGTTGATCGAGCACGATGTCGGCGTCGTCATGGGTCTCTCCGATCGCATCGCCGTTCTCGACTACGGCCGCAAGATCGCCGACGCCACGCCCGATGAAGTCAGGAACGACCAACGCGTCATCGATGCCTATCTCGGCGTCGCCTCGGACAATGAGGACGGGGCAGGCATATGATCGCCGATTTCGACTACCAATTCTTCATCGAAGTGCTCGTCGGCGGCCTGCTCTCAGGCGTCATGTATTCGCTTGTCGCGATCGGCTTCGTGCTCATCTACAAGACCTCGGGCGTGCTCAATTTCGCGCAAGGCGCGATGCTGCTGTTTGCGGCACTCACCTTCGTCAGCCTCGTCGAGCGCGGTATTCCGTTCGCGCTGGCGCTGGCGGTCACCTTCGCCATCATGGTTGCGATGGGTGTCGCCATCGAGCGCACGGTGCTGCGGCCACTGACCAACAAGCCGCCGGTCACACTGTTCATGGCGACGCTCGGCCTGTCCTACATCATCGAGGGCGCCGCCCAGCTGATCTGGGGCACGCAGGTCCATGGCCTCGATCTCGGCATCGAGGACGTGCCGCTGGAAATCGGCGGCGTGCTGATCAGCCAGTTCGACATTTTTGCCGCGGTGGTTGCCGCCGGCATGGTCCTCCTGCTGTCGCTGTTCTTCCGCTACACCCGCATCGGCCTCTCCTTCCGCGCCGTTGCCGACGACCAGTTCGCGGCCCTCGCGGTCGGCCTCAGGCTGCCCTTGATCTGGGCCACCGTGTGGGCTGCCGCCGGCCTTGTCGCCCTGGTGGCGGGACTGCTCTGGGGCGCACGCCTTGGCGTGCAGTTCTCGCTGTCGCTGGTGGTGCTGAAGGCGCTGCCGGTGCTGGTGCTCGGCGGCTTCGATTCCATCCTCGGCGCCATCGTCGGCGGGCTTCTGATCGGCGCCAGTGAGAAGCTCGCCGAGGTCTATATCGGCGATTATTTCGGCGGCGGCATCGAGAGCTGGTTTGCCTATGTCGTCGCGCTCGTCTTCCTGCTGATCCGCCCTTCCGGCCTGTTCGGCCAGAAGCTCGTTGAGAGGATCTGAACGATGACCGCGATAACAAGCGATTTCGTCGCCGCGCCGGTGCTGCCGAAATGGGTCGTACCGGTCCTGCTGCTCGCCTTCGCCTATGGTGTCGTGCCGCTGATCGGCTCAAGTTATCTGTTCGAGGCCATCCTGCTGCCGTTCCTGGCGCTCAGCCTCGCCGGCGTGGGCTTGAACATTCTCACCGGCTATGCCGGCCAGGTCTCGCTGGGCAGTGCCGCCTTCATGGCGGCGGGCGCCTTCGCCGCCTATAATTTCAACCTGCGCGTCGAGGGCCTGCCGCTGATCGGCAGCATCTTCCTGGCCGGCATCGTCGCCGCCGCGATCGGCATCGTCTTTGGCCTGCCCAGCCTGCGGCTGAGGGGTTTTTATCTCGCAGTATCGACGCTCGCCGCGCAGTTCTTCGTGCAATGGGCGCTGACCAAGTTCAGCTGGTTCTCCAACAACTCGGCGTCAGGCGTCATCGACGCGCCGAGACTGTCGATCTCAGGTTTCGCGCTCGACGGCGCCATCGGTCGCTATCTCTTCGCGCTGACAATCGTCACCGTCCTGACCTTCCTTGCCTATAGGCTGGTCTCGTCGCAGACCGGTCGCAACTTCATCGCCATCCGCGACAATGAAACCGCCGCCCGCATCATCGGCATCCCGGTGCTGAAGACCAAGCTGCTGGCCTTCGCCATCTCGTCCTTCATCATCGGCGTCGCAGGCGTCATCTGGGCCTTCGCCTATCTGAGGACCGTCGAGCCGGACGGCTTCGATCTCGATCGGTCGTTCCAAATCCTGTTCATCATCATCGTCGGCGGGCTGGCTTCGATCCGCGGCGCGTTTTTCGGCGCCGCCCTCATCGTGGTTTTCCCGCTCGCTCTGTCGCGCCTCGGCGGCTTCCTGCTCGGCGATCTCTTCGATTCGGGCGTGCTCGACATGAGCCAGCGCATCGTTCTGGGCGCGCTCATCATCCTGTTTCTGATCCTTGAACCCGACGGGCTGGTGGCGCTGTGGGACAGGGTCCGAAGACGGCTCCTGTTCGCCTGGCAGTCGACTTGAGCTGATGCATCCGAAAATGAACAAGGGGCCGAACAAGACGGCCCATACCGGGAGTACCTCGACCATGACTTTCCTCAGCACAATCAAGGCGGCGGCGTTGTCCGCGGCGATGATCGTGTCGGTGGCCTTGCCCGCCGCGCACGCCGACGAACAATATTTTCCGCTGCAGAGCTATCGCGTCGGGCCTTACGCGGCCGGCGGCACCGGCTTCTTCGGCGGCTTCATCGACTATCTCAACCTCATCAACATCCGTGACGGCGGCGTCAACGGCGTCAAGCTGACCTGGGACGAATGCGAGACCCAGTACGAGGTCGAGCGCGGCGTCGAATGCTATGAGCGGCAGAAGAGCCATGCCGGCGCCGCCGCCTGGAACCCGCTCTCGGTCGGCATCGCCTATGCCATGATCGACCGCATCACCGCCGACAAGGTGCCGCTGATCACCGTCAACCACGGCCGCACCGATTCCACCGACGGGCGTGTCTTCCCCTACGTCTTCCCGCTGCTGCTCAATCCCTACAGCGAGACATCAGGCATCGTGAACTACATCGCCTCCAAGGAAGGCGGCATCGACAAGCTGAAGGGCAAGAAGATCGTCGTGCTCTATCACGGCTCGCCCTACGGCAAGGAGACCATCCCGATCTATGAGCTGCTGGCGCAGAAATACGGCTTCACCGTGCAGCAGATCGAGGTGCCGCATCCCGGCAACGAGCAGCAGTCGCAGTGGCTGACCATCCGCCGCGCCAAGCCGGATTTCGTCGTCCTGCGCGGCTGGGGTGTGATGAATCCGGTGGCGCTGAAGACGGCGGTCAAGGTCGGCTATCCCGTCGATCACATCGTCGGCAATGTCTGGTCGAATTCTGAAGAGGATGTCATCCCTGCCGGCGACGCCGCCAAGGGTTACACCGCCATCACCACGCAGGCTTCCGGCAACTCCTACCCGGTGGTTCAGGAGATCGTGAAGACGGTCTACGGCGCCGGCAAGGGTAACCTTGAAGACAAGGCGCGCATCGGCTCGGTCTACCACAATCTCGGCATCGTCAACGGCATCCTCAATGTCGAGGCGATCCGGGTCGCGCAGGAGAAGTTCGGCCACCGCACGCTGACCGGCGACGAGGTCCGCTGGGGCTTCGAGCATCTCAAGCTTGATCCGGCCAAGGTCGAGGCGCTCGGCGCCAAGGACCTGTTCCACTCGATCAATGTCAGCTGGGACAATCATGAAGGCGAAGGCTACGTGACCTTCCAGCAGTGGGACGGCAAGAAGTGGAACGTCGTCTCCGACTGGATCGCGCCGGACTGGGCGCTTCTGCGGCCAATCATCGAGAAGTCCGCCGAGGCCTACGCCGCCGAGAAGGGCATCAAGCTACGCACCTCCGACGATGCCAATGCTGTGACCACCAACTGATCAGTCAGTGCCGGGCGTCGCGGACCAAGTTTCCGTGGCGCCCGACCTGTTCGGTTTTCGAACCGCGAAAGAACAGCCTATGCCGAACGATGACGTCATTCTTGCTGTGGACACGGTCCATGCCACCTACAACCACGCCATCACGGCGCTGCATGGTGTCAGTTTCGAGCTCAGGCGCGGCCAGATACTGGCATTGCTCGGTGCCAATGGCGCTGGCAAGACCACGACGCTGAAGGCCGTCTCCAACCTGCTGCCGGCCGAACGCGGCCAGGTCAATGCCGGCACCATCCGCTATGAGGGCTCTGATGTCTCGCGCCGCAAACCGGGTGATCTGGTGCGCGCCGGGCTGGTTCAGGTGCTGGAAGGCCGCCACTGCTTCAAAAGCCTCACCGTCGAGGAGAATCTGATCGCCGGCGGCATCGGCCGCAGCGGCAGCCGCGCCGAGATCAACGGGGATCTCGAACGGATCTACGGCTATTTCCCGAGGCTTCGGGAAAAACGCCGGACATTGTCCGGCCTGACCTCCGGCGGCGAACAGCAGATGACCGCCATCGGCAGGGCGCTGATGTCGCGGCCGCGGCTGCTCGTCCTGGACGAACCGTCGATGGGGCTCGCGCCAATCATCGTCCAGGACATCTTCCAGAGCTTGAAAAAACTCAACCGCGAGACTGGCCTATCCATCCTGGTCGCCGAGCAGAACTCCGCAGTGGCGCTGCGATATGCCGACCATGCCACGGTGCTGGAGAACGGCGTTTCCGTTCTCGCCGGCGCGGCCCCCGAGCTTCGCCAGCGCGAGGACATCAGGGCCTTCTATCTCGGTCAATCGAACCCCGGGCAACAGGCGTCACCCGCCACCAAGCCCGCCCATCTCCACGCCGTTGCCTGAATCGAAATCCCAAGGAGCAGTGAAATGACCGTTTCGACCGTCAAGACCGACAAGGCTTCCGCCGCCGTGCCGCCAGTCGCAAGGCCGACCGCCCCGGCGCACATCATCAAGGACGACGCCGAGGCGATTGCGGTTGCCCATGCGCTCGCCGCCGAATTCGTCAAGGACTCCTCCCGGCGCGACCGTGAACGGATCTGGCCGGTCGCCGAACTCGATGCCTTTTCGCAAAGCGGCCTGTGGTCGATCAATGTACCCAAGGCATTCGGTGGGCCGGAGGTGTCCTATGCGACGCTGGCGAAGGTGATCGAGATCATCTCGGCGGCGGATTCCTCGATCGGCCAGGTTGCGCAGAACCATCTCGGCGTCGTCGCTGCCATCCGCACCGTCTCCGACGCGGACCAGCAGAAGCTGCTGTTCGCCGAAGCGCTGAAGGGCACCCGGTTCGGCAACGCCTTTTCCGAGTTCGGCTCCAAGCGCGCCGCCGATTTTGAGACCCGCTTCACCGATGCCGGCGATCATGTGGTCGTCAACGGCCGGAAATTCTATTCGTCCGGCGCGCTGCTCGCCCATCTGGTGCCGATCGTGGCGCTCGATGACGAGGGCCGCGCCTGGTATGCGATCGCCGACCGCGGCGCACCCGGCCTGACCGTCATCGACGACTGGTCGAGCTTCGGCCAGCGCACGACCCTGTCTGGCACCGTCATCATCGACAACGTCAAGGTGCCGAAGACGCATCTGGTACCCGGCTACAAGGGCTACGACAAACCGACCGCCGACGGCGCCATCTTCCAGATCATCCAGGTGGCCGTGGACACCGGCATCGCCCAGGCGGCGATCGACGAGACGGTCGATTTCGTCAGGACCAAAAGCCGCGCCTGGATCGACAGCGGCGTCGACAACGCCTGGGACGATCCCTACACCATTCAGGCCATCGGCGACCTGACGCTGCGCCTGAACGCGGCGCAGGCGCTGCTCGAAAAGGCCGGTCATGCAATCGACCGGGCAGTGGCCGAGCCGACAGCCGAGACGGTGGCGCACGCCCAGATCGTCACTGCTGAAGCCAAGATCTTGTCGACAGAGATCGCCATCGCCGCCACCAACAAGCTGTTCGAACTGGCAGGGACCCGCTCAACCCTGGCCGAGCACAATCTCGACCGGCATTGGCGCAACGCGCGCACGCACACGCTGCACGATCCGGTGCGCTGGAAATACTCGATCCTCGGCAAATATTTCCTCAACGGCGAAAATCCGCCGCTGCACGCCTGGAGCTGATTTTCCACCGGCGGGCTGGCGGCCCGCCACGTCAAACCTTCGACCATCCAAGAGGCCCACTGCCATGTCAAACCCAACAGTCGTCGGCTTTTCCGGCAACATCACCAGGCCGTCAAAGACGCGCGCCTTCGTCGATCTGGTCGCCAGGGACATCGCCGCCAGCCACGGCCTATCGGCGAGCACCTATGATATCGAGGATCTCGGGCCGTCGCTGGGAACGGCGAAATGGGCCCGCGATCTCGACGGCCAGGCGCACGCGATCCTGGAACAAATCCTCGCCGCCGACGTGCTTGTCGTGGGCTCGCCGACCTACAAGGGCAGCTATACCGGCCTGTTCAAGCATTTCTTCGACCTGATCGATCCGGCGGCATTGCGGGGAAAGCCCATCGTGCTGACGGCGACCGGCGGTGGCGAGCGCCATGCCTTGATCGTCGAGCATCAGCTGCGGCCGCTGTTCGGCTTCTTCGAGGCCTTTGCGCTGCCCACCGCCGTCTACGCCACCGACAAGGATTTCACCGACGGCGTGCTGCGCTCCGAGGCGATCCTTAAGCGTGCGGCGCAGGCGGTCGACGAGGTCGGCTTTGTGCTGGCCAATCGTTCGGCAGGCCGGATCGCCGCTGAATAGCCTGTCGTCAGCCAGATTGAACTGAACGAAATCCGTGAGGGCAGCGCCCCCGCTTACGCGCAATTTACGACCGACCGCTAAAACCGTTCCTGTCTGATTCGTCTGGGACAGGAACGTCATGAGCAAAGCCCTCACATCCTTCGCATTGGTCGCCGTGCTGACCGCCTTGCTCATGGCGTTGAGCCTGGCTGTCGCCAGGCACGGCTATCCCTATGGCGCGATCGGCGTCAGGCGCCTTGACGGCATTGCCGACGCCGGCGTGTTCATCCCGATTGCCGCCGTCTATTTCTTCAGCGCGATGCTGATGATGATCCTGCCGATAAGGGCGGCCGGTATCGTCCTGACCCATGCCGCCGATGCCCTTTTCTGGACCGTGATCGCACTGTTTGCGACCATCGTCGGCTGTCTGGTCGCCAGATGGGCGTTCGGGCAGGGCAGCGCCGTGTGGACATTGCTGAACTGGCGGTTCCTGTTTGCCGCGGCGATCGTCGGTTGTCACTTTGTCATGAACGAGCTGCGCCGCAACGTGCTGCTGCGCAGCCTGTTCTTCGTCGTCTTTGCCGCCGCGACGCTGGCCTGCCTGTTCTGGTCGTTCACACTCTGACCAGCCGTAACCGGCTACTTCGCTGATCCTGCGGCGATGTTGCCGGCGGCAATTTCCATCCATGTCCAGAGATAGGCGGCAAGACCGCGATCGACGTGGATGCGCAGCTTGGCGTCATGGCGATAGACGACGGCGCTGATGTCGGCGAAGGACAGCGCTGCACTGGCGCTCGCTTGGCTGGGATCGAGCGTCGTTCCACGCGCGATGAAAGCGTCGAGCGCCGTGCCCTCGGCCTCGAACATTTGCAACCCGGCGCTGATCGCCGTCACCGCGAACCCGTCTGCATGCCAGCCCGTCGCGATGGCGAGGACGCTGTTCGAGACGACGAGCAACCGGTCGCGCGCCAGCCGCGCCGCATAGCGGTCACCTTGTGCGGTGCCAAAGGCTCCGACTCCGTTCCCGTCGGCGCTCGAAGCCCGCGCCCACGCGTCGAGGTCGCCGCTGACCAGCAATTGGTTGAGGCCGCAGACCGCGCGTACCACAAGGCCGGGCACCTTGATCACCGCCGATTGCCAGTCCGGTGCAACGGACCATTTTTCCGCGAGATCACGCATGCAGCCGGTCTCCTGCCGGGTCGAAGGCGCAAGGGGCGGTAATCGTCGCCTTGCTGATCTTGCCGAGATGCTGGATGTCGATCGTCTCGCCGTGCCGCGTCGCGCCGCGCTCTATCAACCCAAGCGCAACCGGGCGGCCAAGCGTCGGGCTCTGGTAGCTCGAGGTGACAAAGCCCTGGCTGCGCAATCTGCCGTCGATCCGTTTGATGCCATGCGCGCCGGTCGGCAGCGGTGCTTCGCCTTGCGGCACCGCCAGCCCGACAAGCTGCATGCGATTGTCACGTGACGCCTCATCGGTGAACAATGAGCGTCGGCCGACGAACTCGGTCTTGCGTTTGGCCCGCGGACCGTGGACGCCGAGATCATGCGGCAATGTGGTGCCGTCGGTGTCCTTGCCGATGATGATAAAACCCTTTTCGGCACGCAGGATCATCAGCGCCTCCAGGCCGATGACGACGGCGTCGAGCGCCTGGCCGGCCTGGCGCAGATGCGCCCATAGCGGCTCGGCGTGATCGGCCCGGATCGAAATCTCGTAGCTCCTGTCGCCGGTGAAGCTAACGCGGGCGATGCGGACTTCGTCGCCGGCATAAGTGCCATGACCGATCGCCATATGCGGCAGGTCGGCATCGTCGAGCGAGAGGCCAAGATGCAGCTTTTCCAGCAGCTTGCGGGCATTTGGCCCCGAAACGGTCAGTGTCGCCATGTCCGGTGTGGCGTTGTGGATGTAAACGGCGCCGCGGCCAAAACGGTCCTGGCGCCATTCCTCCAGCCGCGCATGGACGGCGGCGACATGCGAGGACGAGCACGACACGACGAAGCGATGCTCGTCCAGCCGCACCAGCACGCCGTCGTCGAAGACCACGCCGTTCTCAGACAGCATGAAGCCATAGCGGCAGCGGCCCGGTTTCAATGTTGACATGGTGTTGTAGTAGAGGAAATCGACGAACGCCGCCGCCTGCGGCCCGATCACCTCGATCTTGCCGAGCGTCGAACCATCGAACAGCGCGACCGACTGGCGCGCACGTCGCGCCTCGTCCGCGATCGAACGTTCCGCGTCCGCGTTGCCGCCATAGTGGGCAGGCCGCAGCCAGCCGCCATATTCCTGGAAGACAGCGCCGCTGGCGCGATGGACGTTTTCGAGCGGCAGCCGCCGTACCGGCGCCATCAATTCACCGACGCGCGCGCTGGCAAAGCTTGCCAGCGGCACCGGCGTGAACGGCGGCCGGTAGGTGGTGGTGCCGACCTCCGGCACCGTGCGGCCGGTAATCCCTGCCATCAGCGCCAGGCCGGGCACGTTGGAGGTCTTGCCCTGGTCGGTCGCCATGCCGAGCGTGGTGTAGCGCTTCAGATGTTCGACCGAGACGAAGTTTTCGCGTGCGGCCAGCTCGACGTCCTTCACCGTCACGTCGTTCTGATAGTCGATCCAGATGCGGCCTTTCGAGCCCGGCATCGGCCAGGCCGGGAGAATGCCGTCCGTCGCCTCCGGCCCGGTGCTGCGTGGTGTTGCCGCGTTTTCCTTGCCGGCGAATGCCTTTTCCACGCCGGCAAACACCTCCGACAAGGAGACCGCGCCGGCTGCGGCGCCGACCACGGCGATACCGCCGACCGGTTCGCCCGGCAGGAAGGCCGCGCGCGCATCGCTCCAGGCGAGCTTGCCCTTGGCCTGGCCGAAGAGATGAATGGTCGGCGTCCAGCCGCCCGAGACCACAACGCAATCGGCATCGAACCTCGTGCCGTCGTCGAGCGTCACCCCGTCGACGCGCAGCTTGCCGCTGGCGGATGCGAGAGAACGCCCCTTGATCAGCCGGACATTGGCCGCCGCCGCAGGCGTGCCGTCACGCCGGATATCGACAAGCCTGACTTCGGCGCCGACCTCGGCGAGCGCCCCCGCCACCTCATAGGCGCTGTCATTGTTGGTGGCGACGATGATGCGGCGGCCGACCAGCACAGCGTGGCGCCGGAGATAGGCGAACGCCGCATCCGCCGACATGATGCCCGGCAGATCGTTGTTGGCGAAAGGCAGCGGTCGCTCTATGGCGCCGGTCGCCAGCACGATCTGGCGCGGCCTGACGCGCCACAGCGTATCCGGCCGGCCGTCGAGATGACGCTGGTTCAGCCCGACCAGATTGTGGTCGTAAATGCCGAAGGCGGTGGTCGAAGGCAGGATGAGGTGACCGCCAGCGGCAAGCTCGGCAATCGTCTCCTTGACCCATACGGCCGCCGGCTTGCCGTCGATCTCCGCGGCACGATGGCCGAGCGATCCGCCGGGGCTCTGCTGGTCGTCGACCAGTGTGACGGTCAGGCCAGCACCGGACGCCAGTCTTGCCGCCGCCAGCCCTGCCGGCCCCGCGCCCACCACCAGCACGTCGCAATGATGGTTGATCTGGTCGGCCATGCCGGGCGAGGTCCAGTCAGCATCGACTGTGCCCAGCCCCGCCATGGCGCGGATGCGCGGCTCGAACCTGTGCCAGTCCGGCCACATGAAGGTCTTGTAGTAGAACGCGGCCGGGATGAAGCGCGCAAAACGGTCCAGGAAGGCGTTGCGGTCGGCCAGTGCGCTGGGCGCGGCGTTGACGCTTTTCGCCACCAGTCCGTCCCGCGCCGGCTCGGTCGTGGCGCGGGTGTTCGGCGTTGCCCGCGTGCCGCCGATATCGACCAGCGCATTTGGCTCCTCGACGCCGGCGCCCCATATGCCGCGCGGCCGGTGGTATTTGAAGCTGCGGCCGACGACCGCGACGTCACCCGCCAGCAGCGCCGAGGCGATGGTGTCGCCGGCAAAGCCTTGCACGATGGTTCCGTCGAAGCTGAAGCGGATCGGGCGCGAGCGGTCGATGGCGCTGCCGCCGGTGGCAAGACGTGAGGCGGTCACGCGACGTGCTCCCCGCCGAGTGCGGCCGAGGACAGCACCTTGTGGGTGACGGTGTCGCGCTCCATGACGAAGAACTCGCCGCAGTTCATGTGAACCCAGATCTCGCGCGCCGCTCCTTTCGGATTGGTGCGCAGATAGAGATAGTTTGCCCAGCGATCGATCTGCACGTCGGCGCCATCCGGCCTGATGTTGCCGGCATCGCCGCCATAGTGGAATTCGGTTTCGTCGCGCGGACCACAGAATGGGCAAGGAAAGAGCTGCATAGGATCCTCAATCTTCGTCTTTATGCATGTCGTTCTCCCAAAACCGCTGCGCACTTTTGGGCGACATGCATCAGTGCGCGATGCCGGAGCCGGCCGCTTCGTCGATCAGCCGCCCGCTGGCGAAGCGATCAAGGTCGAATGGACGGCTGATGTGGTTGTGTTCGCCAGTCGCCAGCAGGTTCGCCAGCAGCGTGCCGCCTGCGGGAATGGCCTTGAAGCCGCCCGTGCCCCAGCCGCAATTGAGGAACAGGCCGGGCAGCGGCGAGGGGCCGATGATCGGCGAGGAATCCGGCACGACATCGACGATCCCAGCCCATTGCCGCATCAGCTTGAGCTGGCCGAAGATCGGGAACATCTCCAAAAGGCCGGCAATCACCCCCTCCAGCGTCGGCAGATTGCCGCGCTGCGCGTAGGAGGGGATGCGGTCGAGCCCGCCGCCGATGACGATCTCGCCCTTGTCCGACTGGCTGACATAGACGCCGCAGCCGGGCGACAGCACCACCGTGTCGAGGATCGGCTTGACCGGCTCGGAAACGCAGGCCTGCAGCGCATAGGAATTGATCGGCAGGCGGAAGCCGGCCTTGGCCGCCAGCACCGAAGAATGCCCGGCCACCGCCATGCCGATACGCTCGGCACGGATCGCGCCACGCGAGGTCTGGACGCCACGGCAGCGGCCGCCCTCGATGATGAAATCGGTGATCTCGCAGTTCTGGATGATGTCGACGCCGAGTCGGCTTGCGGCCCGCGCATAGCCCCAGGCGACCGCATCATGGCGTGCCGTTCCGGCCCTGCCTTGCCAGATACCGCCGAACACCGGGAAGCGTGCGTCCGGTGAAAAATTGTAGATCGGCGCCACCCGGCGCACATCGTCAGGCGAAAACAGCTCCGCATCGATGCCGTTGATCTGCATGGCGTTGACGGTGCGGGCGCCGATCTCCATCTCGCCGGTCGAGTGGCAGAGATTGACCATGCCGCGTTGCGACAGCATGACGTTGTAGTTGAGCTCTTTCGACAATCCCTCATAGAGCCGGTGCGCCAGCCCGTAGAGCTCGACGCTCTCCGGATAATAGTAGTTGGAGCGCACCACGGTGGTGTTGCGGCCGGTGTTGCCGCCGCCGATCCAGCCTTTTTCCAGCACCGCTACCCTGGTGATGTTGTGATTCTTGGCCAGGTAATAGGCCGTTGCCAGCCCATGGCCGCCGCCACCGATGACGATCGCATCATAGGACAGTTTCGGCTCGGGCGAGCGCCACGCCGGTTGCCAGCCGGTTTGGCCGGCCAGGCCCTCCTTGAACAGCGAAAAGGCGGAATAGCGTGTGGTCATGACGTGCCGGACAGGCCTGATTTTCGGAAAGAAACGTGGATCATCGCATGGTCTTCCGCACCGACGTCACCGGTTCGATCGGTCATGCCCGCATCGCCTTGCCCAGCGGATCGTATGGCGACGAGGCGATGACGCGCGCACCTCTTTCGACGCCGACGATGTGGGTTGTCAACTGCGTATCGATATCAGCCACTTCGCGCTCGACCAGCGCCATGGCGAGGCTCTTGCCGACCGTATGGCCGTAGCCGCCCGAGGTGACGAAGCCAGCAAGCTTGCCTCTATACCAGACCGGCTCGTAACCGCTGGCATCGGCGTCCACCGCGTCGATTTCGAGCGTCACCAGCGTGCGCCTCGATGAAGCCTTCAGTTCCTTCCGGGCCGCCTCGCGGCCGATGAAATCGCCCTTGTCGAAAGCGATCCAGCGGTCCATCCCGGTCTCATCGGGCGTATAGTCCTGCGTGAACTCGCGCGACCAGATACCAAAGCTCTTTTCGAGCCGCAGCGAATTGACCGCGCTGAAGCCGTATTCGCTCACGCCCAGATACTTGCCTGCCGTCAGCAGAGCGCGGCGCAGGCCCGCGTGCTCATTGGCCTGACAATGGATCTCGTAGCCGAGTTCGCCGATGACCGAGAGCCGCCCGACCTTGGCCCGCACCAGCCCGACATCCAATGTCTTGCAGGCTAGAAAGCCAAAGGCCTCGTGCGAAACGTCGTGATGCGTCAGGCGCTCAAGCAACATTCGCGCATTGGGACCAGCCAGCGAGAAACCGACGACCGCGTCTGAAATGTCGCGGACGGTGACGCCGTCGCTCATATGCTGCTCGAACCAGCGCATATGCCACTGGCGCAGATAGTAGGATCCCATGATCCACCAGGAGCCATCGCCCCAGTTGAAGACGGTGAGGTCGCCCTTGAGCTTGCTGTTTTCGCCGAGCATAGGCGCGAGCTTGGCGCGACCCGGCTTGGGCAGCGCACAGGCAAGCAGCCGGTCGAGCCAAGCTTCCGCCTGCGGCCCGGCGATTTCGTAGCGCGAGAAGGCAGTGATATCGAGCAGACCGACGCCCTCGCGCACCTTGCGGCACTCCTGTGCGACGATGTCAAAGGCGTTGGAGCGCTTCAGCGTCGGTGTCTCGACGAAGCCATGCGGCGCGAAATAGAGCGGCACTTCCATGCCCCATGAATTGCCCCAGCGCGCGCCGGCGGCATCCATCGCGTCATGCGCGCCGGCTGTCTTCAAGGGCCGCCCCGCCGGCAACTGCTCGTTGGGATAGCTCATGACAAAGCGGCGCGAATAGAACTGCCCGGTGGTCTGCCTGATGTATTCGCGGTTGGAGGCGAAATCGCCATAGCGGGCGATGTCCATGCCGTAGACATCGGCTTCCGGCTCGCCATGGATCATCCATTCGGCAAGCGACTTGCCGACCCCGCCGCCTTGCAGGAAACCGGCCATGACGCCGCACGCCACCCAATAGTTGGGAACCCCGCGCACCGGGCCGACCAGCGGATTGCCGTCCGGCGAGAAGGTGAAGGCGCCGTTCACCCAGCGCTTGATGCCGGCATTCTCCAGGCAGGGGTATCGGCTGAAGCCGAGGGCCAACTCGTCGGCGATGCGGTCGGTGTCTTCCTGGATCAGTTCAATGCCGTAATCCCACGGCGCCCCATCCATGTTCCAGTGCTTGTGGTTGATCTCGTAGATGCCGAGCAGCAGGCCCTTCTGTTCCTGGCGCATGTAGGTGAAGCCTTCGAGATCGACGATCAGCGGCAATTCCTTGTCCAGCGCCTGGATTTCGGGCAGCGCCTCGGTGACGAGATAATGGTGCTCCATCGGCGACACCGGCAGGTCGATGCCGGCCATCCGGCCGACCTGCTTGGCCCACAGCCCGCCGGCATTGACGACGTGTTCGGCAATCACCGTGCCCTTCTCGGTGACTACGTCCCAGCCGCCGTCCGCGCGGCGGTTGAGTGCCAGCACGCGGTTGTGCTCGATGATATCGGCGCCGCGCAGCCTGGCTGCCTTGGCATAGGCGTGCACGACGCCCGAGGGATCGATATGGCCTTCGCGCGCGGCATAGAGTCCACCCAGCATGCCGTCGGTGTTGAGGATCGGGCAGCGCTGCTTGATCTCATCGACTCCGACCAGGTGGACATCGTCGATGCCCATGGTCTGGAAGATGCGGTAGGAGGCTTTCAGCCATTCCCAGCGCTCCGGCGCCGAGGCGACCGAGATACCGCCGGTCATGTGCATGCCGATGCTCTGGCCCGATTCCTTCTCGACCTCGGAGAGCAGGTCGATCGTGTAGGCCTGCAGGGCGGCGATGTTGGGATCGGCGTTCAGCGCATGGAACCCGCCGGCCGCATGCCAACTCGACCCTGCGGTCAGCACCTCGCGTTCGATCAGCGCGACGTCGCTCCAGCCGAACTTCGCCAGGTGATAGAGCACCGAGGCTCCAACCACGCCGCCGCCGATGACGATCGCCCGATATTGGGATTTCATCCTGTCGCACTCCACCCAGCCAGTGTGGCGTACCCTATCGGTATTGTACATATGTGTCTAGAGGTTGGCGGACAGCGGAATGAGCGCCCGTGCGCCGCTCTGCGCCGATACAGCAGAGGGCTCCTCTGCTGCTGTCGGCAGCAACCGTGCTTGCTATTGGGCCGATGCACGAAGCGAAATCGTCAGGCCGCGGCGACCGGGCGGGCCGTACTATCGGTTGCGCGAAAGCGTCTTCTCGACATAGCGCGAGAAGTCCTCGACATCCTCCGCCGGAGGCTCCTGGCCGGTGAAGCTGCGCAGATAACCGGCGACGTGAGGCAGGCGGCTGCTCATCGGCTCGTTGAGCTCAAGCGAGTAATAGCCGATCTGCATGAAATACAGCACGCGGGCCCGCACGAAGGCATCCTCCTCGTCGTAGCCGTGACGCATGAACATGTCGCGTATGGCGTTGACACGCTCCTCGTCGGCCTCGTCTAACGCGCGCCTGATGGCGGGCGAGCGACGGGCCCAGGCCCTGATCGCGAAATCCAGCTGGGGGTCGAACAGCCTTTCGTCCACCCAGCATTCGAAAATGCTCATCACCCCGCGTATCACGGTGGCGGAAGGCCGCCTGGCGCGTTCCACGATGAATTTGGTATTCGTCTGCCGCCAGTAGTCCAGCAACTGATCGAGCAGATCCTGCCGGCTCTTGAAATACCAGTAGAAGCTGGAGCGCGACACATCGAGCTTCTGGCCAAGCGTCAGCACGCGGACGCGTTCGACTCCGTCAGAGATCAACGTTTCAAGCGCAAGCTTCAGCCAGTCTTCGCGAGTGGCCTTGATGTTGCCGGTGGCGCCGGCGCGCTGAATCGTCGTTTCGAGAGCTGCCATCGACACGACGCATGACATGCTGCCTCAGGCAAATCAAGGCTATGGACATAAGTGTACAGGATGAATCGGCCCAAGCCGATTGATGCACGATGGAGGTTGGCTGCATCGAGGCTCGATGGGGAATCGTCGTCGCCCGCCATCCGCGCGGCGCAGGCACGGGGATTTTTGTCGCGGCTGGCGGTTCACTGTTTGCTTTCCCGCGAGGCAATTGTCTGGCAAATACCAGTTCAGACAGATGCCCGCGCGGCCAACAAGCAGGAACACACGATATGACGCTGTTTCGAAAGAACCTCATCGATGGCGAGTGGGTCGGCGATGCCGGTTCGCGCAACATCAACCCCTCGGATACCGGCGACGTCGTCGGCGACTATGCCTCGGCGGGTGTCGAACAGGCCCAGCAGGCGATCGCTGCGGCCAAGGCAGCGTTCCCGGCTTGGTCCCGCTCCGGTCCGCTGGCGCGTCACGCGGTGTTGAAAAAGGCCTCCGACGAGATTCTGGCGCGCAAGGACGAGATCGGCCGCAATCTGGCGCGAGAGGAAGGCAAGACGCTGGCCGAAGGCATCGGCGAGACAATTCGCGCCGCCCAGATATTCGACTTCTTTGCCGGCGAAACGTTGCGTTTGACCGGAGAGGTCGTGCCGAGCGTGCGGCCGGGCGTCGGCGTCGAGATGACGCGCGAGGCGGTCGGCGTGGTCGGCATCATCACGCCGTGGAATTTTCCGATCGCTATTCCGGCCTGGAAGATCGCCCCGGCGCTGACACACGGCAACACCGTCGTCTTCAAGCCGGCGGAACTGGTTCCCGAGAGCGCCTGGACCATCGTCGACATCCTGCATCGCGCCGGCCTGCCGAAGGGCGTGCTCAATCTCGTCATGGGCAAGGGCTCGGTCGTCGGTCAGGCGATGCTCGACAGTCCCGATGTCAACGCCATCAGCTTCACCGGCTCGGTCGGCACCGGCAAGCGCGTCGCTGCGGCAAGCATCGAACACATGCGCAAGTTCCAGCTTGAAATGGGCGGCAAGAACCCGCTGGTCGTGCTCGACGATGCCGACCTCGCGATCGCCGTCGATTGCGCGCTCAATGGTGCCTTCTTCTCGACCGGCCAGCGCTGCACCGCCTCGTCCAGGCTGATTGTGGCTGACGGCATTCACGACCGCTTCGTCGACGCCCTCAAGGATCGCATGAGCAAACTGGTCATCGGCGATGCGCTCGACGCGCAGACCCAGATCGGTCCTGTCGTCGACGCGACGCAGCTGAAGCAGGACGAGGACTATATCGCCATCGGCGTCAGGGAAGGTGCCACGCTCGCCTTCGGTGGCGAGCGGCTCGACCGCAAGACGCCGGGCTTCTACCTGCAGCCGGCGTTGCTGACCGAGGCGACCAACGCCATGCGCAGTTCGCGCGAGGAGATTTTCGGGCCTGTCGCCAGCGTCATTCGCGTCAAGGACTATGACGAGGCGCTTTCCGTTGCCAACGACACGCCCTTCGGCTTGACCTCCGGCATCTGCACCTCGAGCCTCAAGCATGCCACGCACTTCAAGCGCAATTCGGAGGCCGGCATGGTGATGGTCAACCTGCCGACGGCGGGTGTCGATTTCCATGTTCCCTTCGGCGGCCGCAAGGGTTCGAGCTATGGGCCGCGCGAGCAGGGCCACTATGCGGCGGAGTTCTACACCACGGTGAAGACGGCCTATACATTCGCGGGCTGATCAGCCGTCGACCGATCAGCCGGGCTGATCGGTCACGTCCGACCACGCCGGCAACCCCGCCATGCACATCTGGATTGGAGCGGCGCGAAGGATGACAGTGCAGGACCTGACCTGGCTTAACCCGCCGCCGCACCATTCTATCGATGGCGACAGCGTTCGTGTGCGCACCGGCAAGGAGACCGATTTCTGGCGCGAGACCTTCTACGGTTTCTGGCGCGACAATGGCCACTTCCTGCACCGGCCCGTCGAAGGCGATTTCACCGCCGAGGTCACCGTCAAAGGCGACTACGAGGTGCTTTATGATCAGGCGGGGCTGATGGTCCGGCTCAGCGAAACCCATTGGATCAAGGCCGGCATCGAGTACACCGACGGCCTTGCCTATTTCTCCGTCGTGGTCACCAACGACACGTCAGACTGGTCGCTGGTCGCAATTCATGCCGGTCCGGGCGGCGTCAGGATCCGGTTGACCCGTTACGCCGAAACGATCCGTGTCCAGTATCTCGATGCTTCCGACGGCCACTGGAAGCCTGTGCGGCTTGCCTACTTTCCGATCTCCAGGACGGTGGATGTCGGCATGATGTGCTGTTCGCCGCAACGCGAGGGCTTCGAGGTCACATTCTCCGGCTTTTCGGTGGGGCCGCCGATATCGCGGGAATTGCACGATTGAGACGTGCGGCCTTGCGCCGACCGCAAGCCCTTCGACTTTGTCATAATCAAGTCTGTAGATCGAGCCTCGCCGGCGGCTGCGCCTGTCGTAAGTTGGGTTCTCCGGAGCCGGAAGGGGTATTGCGGGGAAACTTTTGGCCTTTGTTCCGCTCAAGGCGAATATGTCGGGCAGCACGTTGCAACGGTATTGGCATCCGCGCTAGGAGTTGCCCATGGGCAGGTTGCGAAGGGCAGTCAAAAGAGCCGTCTATTCCAGGGCGCTGAGATTTCTTGGCGTTCCGCCCGTGCTTTGGTCGCAAGGGATCGGACATTTCTGCGATTTCGCCGGGCCGCGCTGGTATCGCAACGCGTCAACCGCATCGACACAGAGCGAGGCATTTTTCCGCCAGCATTACAGCGGCGCACATGGCATCGTCTGGCTGCGTCTGAGCACCTTGTCCAGGGATGCGCAAACCTGTGATCTCGACACGTTCGTCAGGATCGTGTTGCCGACGATCACGGCACCGTTCACGCTGCTGACGACCGATGGCGATGCTTCGGTGCCGTCGGATCTGGCGAAGGACACCGTCGACCAGCTCCTCGCCAACCCCTTCCTGGTCTCCTGGTACAGCCAGAATTGTGACGGCACTCACCCCAGGGTCAAGCCTTTCCCGATCGGGCTCGATCTTCACACGCCTCGGTCCTTCGCCACGCCGGAAGGGCTTGTGAAGCAACTGGAAATCATACGCGCCCGGCAGGATCATGTGGACCGCCGCCCGCCCAGACTGTTCTCTGATTTCAGCATCAGCAATGGCTCGAGACAGCGCCGGGAACTGCTTGATGCCCTGCGCGGATGTCCGCATGTCGATTTCCTGGCGAAACGCGTCTCGCAGCGCTCGATCTGGCAACTGTACTCGCAATACCCGCTTGTGCTGTCCACCGAAGGCAACGGCCTGGACTGCCATAGGACATGGGAGCTGTTTTATCTCGGCTGCATCGTCGTCACCAAGACCTCGCCGCTCGACCCGCTCTATCACGGTCTGCCGGTCATTATCGTCGACGACTGGCATGAGGTCAGGGACCCTGATGCGCCGAGGCGCTGGATAGAGCAGGTTAAGCACCTGACCGAGCGCGACCATGTTTGGGGACGCTTGCATCCGCAAACCTATCTCGAGCCCATTCGGCAAGAACTTCTGCACGCACCCTGACAGGGCAGCCACGAAATTGGAGTCGCGGTCGGCAGGGCCCGCAGGATCCGCGGAAATATAGAGCCGGCTAACCTCTGGATGGCACCGACGTTTGGCGGATATCCGAGATGGTCGACGAGGCTTTCGTCAAGCGCCGCATCGTCGCCGAATGTCCGACGCACCAGCTGCGGCAGGCTGCCGGAATGTCACCATCGCCTGGACCACGCCAACCAGCGGCTCGCCAGATGCTTCCATGATGAGGTGAGCCTTGTCCGCCGATAGGCGTCGCCGGCCATCTTTATGCCTAGCGCCTGCGTCGGGAAGGGATGGATGACGTCGGCCAGCGCACGCAATCCCATGCCCGATTTGATGGCCAGCGACACCGCATTGATCATCTCACCGGCATGGCTGGCGACGACCGTGGCGCCCAGGATGCGGTCGGACCCTTCCCTGACGTGGATTTTGACGAAACCCTCCTCCTCGCCGTCCATGACCGCCCGGGCGACATCGTGCATCAGCACCGTATAAGTCTTGACCGGGATGCCGTTCTGGCGCGCCTCCGCCGGATAGAGGCCGACATGGGCGATCTCCGGATCGGTGTAGGTGCACCACGGAATGACCAGCTCGCTCAGTTTCCTGCGTCCGAGAAACAGGGCATTGCGCACGACCATGCGAGCTGTGGCCTCGGCGGTGTGGGTGAATTTGTAGGCGAGGCAGACATCGCCCGCCGCATAGATGTGCGGATTTGTGGTGCGGAGATAATCGTCCACCTTGATACCGTCGGCATCGTATGCCACCCCGGCGTTTTCCAGGTCGAGGCCGTCGACATTGGGCGATCGGCCGATGCCGGTGATGATCTCGTCGACGGAAATCGTTGTCGTGATGTCGTCGCACACCAGGTCGGCGAGCTTCTTGCCGCCTTCCGTTCGCACCGCTACCACCTCGGTGTTGAGGCGAACCTCGACACCTTCGCGCGCCAGCGCGTCCGAAAGGATCTGGGCGGCGTCGCGTTCCTCGCCGGGCAGGAACATCGGTTCCCGTTGCGCCAGGATGACCTTGGCACCGAGCAGGCAGAAGGCCTGCGCCGCCTCGCAGCCGAGCGGTCCGCCGCCAATGACCAGAAGCCGCTTCGGGCACTCCGTGAGCTCGAACATGGTCTCGTTGCTGAGATAGCCGGCCTCGGCAAGGCCTGGAATCGTCGGCAGCCTCGGGCGCGCGCCTGTCGCGATCAGCGCCTTCCTGAAACGCAAGGTTTGTCCGGCGACCGTGACAGCGTCCGGTCCGGAAAACAGCGCTTCGCCGAAATAAAGGTCGATGCCTTCGGAAACCAGCCTATCGGCGGCATCCGCGCGGCTGATCCGCTGCCGGATCTGCCGCATCCGCGTCATGGCGCGCGGAAAGTCAGCGTGAAGACGGTCCGGCATGTCGCCGCCGAAATTCTCGGCATCGCGCATGTCGGCATAAAGCCTTGCGGTGCGGATGATCGACTTGGACGGGATGCAACCGACATTGACGCAAGTTCCGCCGATCAGATTGCGCTCGATGAGCGCGACCTTTGCGCCGAGGCCGGCCGCCTCGTAGGCGGCAGTCAGCCCAGCCGGCCCGGCACCGATGACGACGAGGTTGTAGGGACCGTCCGGCTGCGGGTTCTTCCAGTGCGGCGGATGGGCGCTCGCGATCAGACTGATGTCGTTGCTGTCGACGGGGAAGGCGGTGGTCCTGGTCCGGTCACGCGACATTGCCGCCACCTGACGCCGGGCTTGCCGGCTGAGACAGCCAGCCGCCATTGAATCCGGCCTTGTGCAGGCCGCGACGGATATGCTGATTGGATCGCATCAGCTTCCAGATCAGCCCTGACCGATGGTTCTCGATCATCATCACCACGATACCCTGATCCAGCCCATAGTGGCCTTCCGACACCCAGCCGTGCCTCCCGAATTTACGCCGGTTCGCCAATGTCGGATTGAAGCCGCTCGGCAGCCGGAAATTGTCGATCACCTCGGGGTAGCGATCGCCGAGATGGCGCAGCGCCGCCAGGCAGATCTCCGGCGCGAAAGGCAGTGATGCCGGATAGGACCAAGGGGCGATCGTCCCGTCATCGGGCCCGAACGGAGCGCCGCGCGCGGCATAGCCGGAAAACCGCCGGCGCTGTCGCTCCACGCTGGTGCGAAAGCCGCCCGGCCCGTCGCCCGCCGAAAGTCCCCAAAGGTTCTCGTCATAGCCGTCATAGCCGTAAGGGTTGTGGCGCGCATAGTCGCGATGCAGATAGGTCGAGCGGCGGCTGTTTTCGAAATAGTCCGAGTTCTTCTCGCGCATGAAGGCGTCGCGGATGCCGGCGAAATCGATCCAGGCATGCGAGAACTGGTGCATGAACAATGGGCCGCCATACAGCACGTCGTAGCCGTAGATGTTTTCCCACTGATAGGTCGCCGTCCAGCCCTCGTAGCTGTTATCCGAGGTTGGACTGTCAGGCGAGGCCATCGACAGCACGTAGAGGATCGTCGCTTCGTTGTAGCCCTCCCAGCCATAGTGCAGAAAGCCGCTCTTTGGCTTCCAGCCTTGCCGCAGGGTCGGGCTTGAACCTTGTGCCCACCGCCAGTCGACGCGCCGGTAGAGCGCCTCGGCCAGTTGGCGGATTTCGGCTTCCTCGTCATCGTCACCGGCGAAATAAGCGCTCGCCACCAGCATGCCTGATATCAGCAACGCCGTATCCACCATCGACAGTTCGCAGCGCCAGACGCGCAAGCCGGTCCGCATATCGAGGAAATGGTAGTAAAAACCCTTATGGCCGGTGACGTCGTCGCTATTGCCTTGCCGGCTGGTCGAGAAGAAACGCAGCGCGGCCAGCGTCAGCTTCGCGGCGGCATCGCGCGTCATCCAACCGCGCTCGACGCCGATCGGATAGCTGGACAGCGCGAAGCCGACGACAGCGATGCTGGTCGGCGAATTTGGCCGCGATGTGTCGGCGACCAGTCCGTTTTCGGGGTTCACGTTATCGAGGAAATAATCGAAGGCGGCGCGCTGATAGCGGTCCAGAAGCTCATCGTCGGACAGTGCGGCAGATTCGGCTCTAAGCAAAAGTAGCAAACTCCCGCCTGACGGCTGCATTCCGTGTCATGGTTCCCGCTACCTTGTCGCGACTTGTCGATTCGAGGCGTCCAACTATACGCCCGCATGCTCCATCCGTTGCACCGTCACGTGGAATTGAGATTCGTTCTGCCTCAGTAGGTGGCGCGGCCGCCGGAAACGTCGAACACGGCGGCCGTCGTGAACGAACACTCTTCCGAGGCGATCCAGCAGATCAGTGCCGCCACCTCGTCGACCTCGCCAAAGCGCGCCATCGGTATCTTGGACAGCATGAAGTCGATGTGCTCCTGGCTCATCTGCTTGAAGATCGCGGTGCGCACGGCCGCCGGCGTGACGCAATTGACCGTCACCCCGGTCTTGGCCAGTTCCTTGCCGAGCGACTTGGTCAGGCCGATCACCGCGGCCTTGGACGTGCTGTAGGCGGAGGCGTTGGGATTGCCTTCCTTGCCGGCGATCGAGGCGATGTTGACGATGCGGCCATAGTTGCGCTCGAGCATGTGCGGCACGAGCGCCTTGTTGCAGTAGAAGACGCCGTTGATGTTGATGTCGATGACCTTCTGCCAATCTTCCGCCGAATAGTTCCAGGTCGTCATGTTCGGCCCGGTGATCGCCGCGCTGGTGACCAGGATATCGACACCGCCAAGCGCTTCGAGCGTTGACCGGGCAGCGCGCTCCACGCCTGCGGCATCGGCAACGTCGATAGCGATGCCGTGAAGACTGGGGATGACGGCCTTGGCCTGTTCGATCTGGGCGGGATCGCGATCCCAGACCGAAACCCGTCCGCCTTCTTCGACAATCCTCTGCGCCACCGCCAGACCAATGCCCGATGCGCCACCGGTGATGACCGCCACCCGATCGCTGAACCGTCCTGCAAAATTCATCGGCATCCGTTCTCCCCCCGTCACCTGAACCCGATGGACTGACAATGCGAGCGCCATGCCATCGGCGGCGACTGTGCTGCCCCCACCAGGCAAGTTCAAGCCGGCATGCAGCCCGATCGTCTGGGCCAATCCCGTGCCGGGATTACACGGGAATTCCCTCGAGTTGGTCGCCCAGTGCTTTCACCATCGCCACCAGCGCCGGTCCGATCTCGGCATGCGCGCGGTCCTCGGTGATGATCTCGCCGATGCCGCCGCAGGTGATGGCAACCAGCGGCGAGCCGTCACGCGGGCGGAACGGCACGCCGACTGCATGGATGTAGCTGTGCCAGGCGCCGAACGACGTCACATAGCCCTGGCGTGCATATTGGGCGATCGCATCGTCGATCGCCGCCGCGATCATCGCTGCCTTGTCCGGCTCCGCCTCCTGCAAAGCCCGTACAAGTCTGACGCGCTCCTCGGGTGAAAGGGCCGCCGCATAGGCCAGCCCCATCGATGTCTTCCAGATCGGCAGATAGGAGCCCGGGTTGAGCCGCAGCGTGACAAGGCTCTCCGACCGGCAATTGGCGAGATACACCATGTTGAGGCTGTCGCGCGTGCCGAGCGCCACCGCCGCCCCCGTCAAATCGGCCAGCGGCTGCATCAGCGGCCGGGCGACGTGCACGACGGCGCTTGAACTGAGCGCCGAATAGCCGAGCGCCACGGTAGCCGACCCCAGGCTGTAGCGGCCGAGATCCTTGTCGTACAGGAGGTAGCCGAGCGCGCTCAGCGTATAGGTGATGCGCGACACCGTGGCTTTGGGCAGGCCGGTGCGGGCAATGATGTCCTGATTGCCGAGCGAGGCGTCGCCCGGCCGGAAGGCGCGCAGGATGCCGAGCCCGCGCACCAGCGACGACGAAAGCTGTGCGCCTTCGCCTTCAAGCTCCGTCTCGTCCCTGGTGGCTCGCTTGCGCACGCTGAGGTCTTTCTGGCGTCGTCGTCCGCCTGTCGGGCCGGTGACGTCGGCACTGTCGATCAAAAATGAAATTAAATTCCATTTATATTGACAGCGGCTTTCGCGGGCTGTCAATATGTTTCCGTCGATGGCATGTCCCAGCGCCTTGTGCCATCTTACGAAGCCCCTCCTTGTGAAGGTAGCCACGTGTCTCGCTATATTTTGCGCCGGCTTATCGCAATGCCGTTTCTGGTGCTCGGCATCGTCACCATCGCCTTCCTGATCACCACGGTGACCAAGGGGGATCCGCTGACCGCGATTGTCGCCGAACAGCAGATGAGCAACCCCGAAGTGGTGGCCGCCGCCAAGACGCGTTGGGGTCTCGATCGTCCTTTGCCGGAACGCTATATGATATATCTTGGTAATCTGCTGAGCGGCGATCTTGGCACCTCGTTCATCACCAAGCGCAATGTCGGCACCGACATTCTCTACCGCTTGCCGGCAACGCTCGAACTGGTTTTCGCCGCGATGATCTTCGGCACCACGCTCGGCATCGTGCTTGGTGTGCTGGCCGCCTATTTCCGCAACAGCCTGATCGACCATGGCGCGCGGCTGTTCGCCTTGTTCGGCTCTTCGCTGCCGGTGTTCTGGTCGGGGCTCGGCCTGTTGTTCATCTTCTCCGTCATGCTGAACTGGCTGCCGGGGCCGGGCAGGGTCGATGCCCGCTTGGCATTGCCGCCCGGCATCACCGGCTTCCTGACCATCGATTCGCTTCTGGCTGGCGACTGGACCGTCTTCAAGGACGCGCTCTGGCACCTGCTTCTGCCGGCCTTCGTCCTCGGCTGGACGGTTTCGGGCACCATATCGCGGCTGGTGCGCGCCAACATGCTTGATGTGATGAGCCGCGAGTTCGTGCTCACCGCGCGCGCCAAGGGGGCGAGCGAGTTCCGCGTCGTCATCGTCCATGCGCTGCGCAACACCATGGTGCCGACCCTGACCGTCATCGGCTATTCCTTCGCCTATCTGATCACCGGCGCGGTGCTGACCGAAACCATCTTCTCCTGGCCGGGCATGGGATCCTACGCCGTGGAGGCAGCGCGTGCGCTCGATTTCCCGGCGATCATCGGCGTCACCATCGTCGGTGGTCTCGCCTTCCTGGTCACCAACCTCATCACTGACATCCTCTACGTGGTGGCCAATCCGCGCGTGAGGTTGAGCTGATGGCGGTCGTCGTCACCAAATCCCGCTCCTCGACGGTTCCCGAATGGCTGACCGCGCCATTGGCCGTCGGCACGGTCGTCATCCTGTTCTGGCTGTTCATGACCGCATTCGCCAACCTGGTCGTGCAGTTCGATCCGCTCGAAATGGTCGCACGCCGGCTTCAGGCGCCAAGCTGGGCGCATTGGCTGGGTACCGACGCACTCGGCCGCGATGTGCTGGCCCGCACTCTGCACGGGGCCGCGCATTCGCTGCCGATCGCGGTTCTGGTCGTCGTCTCTGCAGTGATCATAGGCTCGCTGCTCGGCGCCATTTCCGGCTTCGTCGGCGGATTGACCGGCGCGGCGATCATGCGGCTTGTCGACGTCACTCTGTCCTTTCCGCCGATGCTGCTGGCCATGGCCGTCGCGGCGTCGCTCGGACCAGGCCTCGGCAATGCCGCCATAGCCATGGTGCTCGTCTGGTGGCCCGTCTACGCCCGGCTGATGCGGGCGCAGGTATTGGAGGTGAAGGAGCGCGAGCATGTCGAGGCGGCAATCGCCGCCGGCGCCAGGCCGCGGCGCGTGCTGTTCACGCACATATTGCCGCTTTGCTGGACCCCGGTGCTGATCAGCGCAACCATGGATCTCGGCCAGGTCGTGCTGCTTGCCGCGTCGCTCAGCTTCATCGGCCTCGGCGCCACGCCGCCGACACCCGAATGGGGCTCGATGATCTCCGATGGCGCCGTTCATTTCTATCAATGGTGGATCGCCTTCGGTCCCGGCGTCGCCATCCTCACCATCGTGCTCGGCTTTAACTTCATAGGCGACGGCTTGCGCGACATTCTCGATCCAAGGTCGGACTAGGCGATGAGCGCACAGATTTCCTCAGCGCCACCGGGCGCAGTCGACAAGGTGGGCGAGCGCGAGCCGCTGCTGTCCATACGCGGTCTGCGGGTCGGATTCCGCAAGGCCGGCAGTCAGTTCGAAGCGGTTCGCGGGATCGACCTCGACGTCGCCAAGGGCGAAGTGGTCGGCATTGTCGGTGAGTCCGGCTCGGGCAAGTCCGTCGGCATGCTCGCCGCGCTCGGCCTCACGTCAAAGAACGCGGTGGTCACCGGCTCGGTCCGCTTCAACGGCGACGAACTGGTCGGCAAACCGGCGCGCGAGATGCGCAAGATCAGGGGCGCGCGCATCGCCATGATTTTTCAGGACCCGCTGTCCTCGCTCAATCCGGTGATGACCGTCGGCGCCCAGATTGCCGAGGCGGTCAGGCTGCATCAGCGCGTGACACGCAAACAGGCGATGGCGCGCGCGGTCGAATTGCTCCATCTGGTGGCGATCCCGCAGCCGGAGCGCCGGGTCAACCAGTATCCGCATGAATTCTCCGGCGGCATGCGCCAACGCGCGGTTATCGCCATGGCCGTCGCCAACGATCCTGACCTGTTGATTGCCGACGAACCGACCACGGCGCTCGATGTCACGGTGCAGGCACAGATCCTGGCCGTGCTGCGCTCGCTGCAGGAACGGCTCGGCCTCGGCCTGGTGCTGATCACCCATGATCTCGGCGTCGTCGCCGGCCATGCCGACCGCGTCGCGGTCGTCTATTCCGGCCGTGTCGTCGAACAGGCAGGCGTATCCGAGCTGTTCGCCGATCCGCGCCATCCTTACACGCGTGGCCTGATCGCCTCGATCCCCAACCTCGAGGAAAGCCGCGAGCGGCTGTTCTCGATCGACGGTTCGCCGCCCGCACTTGGGCGCTTGCCGGGCGGCTGCGCCTTCCATCCGCGCTGCATTTATGCCGCGGCACGCTGCCTGACCGAGGACCCGCCTTTGCACGATGTCGGCGGCCGGTTCTCGGCCTGTCATTTCGCGACGACCTTGCCGCCCTTCCACAGTGCTGTGCTGGCGGCGGCGAGCCTGGACAGTGGAGACGTGGCCTCATGAGCGCAGCGGAGCAACTCCAGGCGGAAACCAAACCGGCGGCTGCGCTTTCTGTTCGCCATCTCGTCAAGGACTTTCCGGTTCGCGGCGGCCTCGTCTTCGACCGTGCCGTTGCCCATGTCCGTGCGGTCGCCGATGTCTCGTTCGACGTAGCACCAGGCGAAACGCTGGGTCTGGTCGGTGAATCCGGTTGCGGCAAGTCGACCCTCGGGCGCTGCCTGATGCGGCTGATCGAGCCGACCAGCGGCGAAAGCTGGTTCCGTGGCCAGAACCTGCTCGCGCTCAATCACGAAGACATGCGCCTGATGCGGCGCTACATCCAGCTCGTCTTCCAGGATCCCTACGGGTCGCTGCATCCGCGCATGCGCATTGCCGACAACATCGCCGAGCCGCTGCGCATGAGCGACATGTCGGCGGCCGACCGCCGCGCGCGCGTCGCCGAATTGCTCGAACTGGTGCGGCTCAATCCCGAGCATGGCAAGCGCTATCCGCACGAACTGTCCGGCGGCCAGCGCCAGCGCGTCGTCATTGCCCGCGCGCTGGCACTCAATCCGCAAGTGGTGATCCTCGACGAGCCGGTTTCGGCCCTCGACGTTTCGGTGCAGGCCGGCGTGCTCAATTTGCTCAAGGACATCCAGCAATCCTTCGGCACCTCCTATCTGTTCATCGCGCATGATCTGTCCGTCGTGCGCCACATCTCGCATCAGGTGGCGGTGATGTATCTCGGCAAGATCGTCGAGATCGCGCCGGCGGCCGAACTCTATTCGAGGGCGCTGCATCCCTACACCCAGGCGCTGCTGTCGGCGGTGCCGCTCGCCAATCCCGAGAAGGAGCGCAAGCGCGAGCGCATCGTGCTGAGCGGCGATGTGCCGAGCCCGCTCAACCCGCCATCCGGCTGCCGCTTCCGCACGCGCTGCTTCAAGGCGCAGGCGATCTGCGCTGCCGTCGAACCGCCGCTCGATCCGGCCGGTGGTTCGCATCGCGTCGCCTGCCATTTCCCGGAGCCGGTCAACACTTTCAGGGCTGTCTGAGTGGCCTGTCGAATTCACCCGAGGGAATTTTGATCGTGACTGAGGACCATTCCGCGAATGCCGGTACGGCAGAACCCGCGCGCTTGCCGCTCGAAGGCATCAAGGTTCTCGACCTCTCGCGTGTGCTGGCGGGTCCCTGGGCAACGATGAGCCTTGCCGATCTCGGCGCCGAGATCTGGAAGATCGAGAACATCGACGGCGGCGACGACACCAGGGCGTGGTCGGTGCCGAGCTACAAGGGTGTCTCGACCTACTATCTCTGCGCCAATCGCGGCAAGCAGAGCATCGCGCTCGACATGAAAAGCCCGCAGGGGCTGGCGATCGTGCGCGAGCTGGCGGCGAAGGCCGACATCGTCGTCGAGAATTTCCGCTCAGGTACCGCCGATAGGCTCGGCGTCGGGTTCAAGGAGCTGAGCGCGTCAAACCCGCGCCTGATCTACTGTTCGATCTCCGGCTACGGCCAGACCGGACCCGATGCCGGACGGCCCGGCTATGATTTCGTCATGCAGGCCGAAAGCGGCCTGATGGCCATCACCGGCGAGAGCAATGGCGAGCCGATGCGCGTCGGCGTCGCCATCACCGACATCGTCTGCGGCATGGTCGCCACTCAGTCCATCCTGGCAGCGCTTTTCGAGCGCGCGACAACTGGCAAGGGCCAATTCCTAGACCTGTCACTGATCGACTGTGCGCTCAGCCTGCTGATCAATGTCGGCAGCGGTTACCTTAACACCGGCCAAGAGGTCGCCCGCTACGGCAATGCCCATCCGACGGTCGTTCCCTATCAGATATTCGAAGCCTCCGATGGCAGCTTTGCGCTGGCGGTCGGCAATGACCGCCAGTTCGCGGCGCTGTGCGAGAAGGTCGTTGATCTGCCACATCTGGCTGGGGATGCGCGCTTCATCAAAGCAGGGGCGCGCGCCACCAACCGTGAGGCGCTGATCCCGCAACTAGCCGCCGTCTTCAAGACCAAGCCACGTGACCACTGGATGGCCACCTGTGCCGCCGCCAGCGTGCCGGCCGGCACGGTAAAATCGATACCGGAAGTCTTCGACAGTTCCAATGTGCGCGAGCGTGGCCTCGTCCAGACCTTGCCGCATCCGCATCTCGGCTCCGTCGCCATGGTGCGCCCGGCGCAGGGACTTGCCGCGCAGCTGACCGCGGACTTCACCGCGCCGCCGATGCTGGGCCAAGACACAGCTGCCGTGCTGGCCGACGTGCTCGGCTATAGCGCCGAGATCATCGACCAGCTGATCGGCACCGGCGCCGTCGGCGTCTATACGCCGGCCGCCGAACCGATCCCCGCCTGATCTTCATGGAGCCTGACGGGCCTTCGTCTCACATTGCAGGTCGACTGAATGGTTCTTCAAGAGGGCGAAGAGCCGTTCCTTGTTTTGGCGCAATCCCCTGGGGAAAGCGCTATGCGCTTTTCCCGGGAAACCGCTTCACCTTTTCTGGAATTGCTCGGCCGGCTACTTCTGCTGGCCGTAATTCTTGTAGCGCCCGCGAATGGCGGGGATCTCGCTGCCCTCGATGAGCACCGGCGTGCCGGCGCTGCGCGCCAAAAGGTACTGCCGCGCCAGGGTTTCCAGCTTGATGGTGCGGATGAGGGCCGTGTCGAGATCGCCGCCGAAGGCGATCATGCCATGATTGGCGAGCAGGCAAGCCGTGCGGTCCTTGAGCGCGACGACGGCAACCTTGGCCAGTTCGCTTGACGCGAAAAGCGCATAGTCCGAGCAGCGCACATCATCGCCGCCGAAGCCCGCCACCATGTAGTGGAACAGCGGCAGCGGTTCACGCAGGCACGACAGCGCCACGCAATGGTCGGGATGGGCATGCACGACGGCGCCGGCCTCGGGAAACGCCTTGTAGATCTCGGCGTGCATCTCCCATTCGCTCGACGGCCGGAACGCACCGTCCCAGGATCCATCGAGCTGCATCGCCACCATCTGCTCCGGCCGCAAGGCGCTTGTGGCTATTCCCGTCGGCGTGATCAGCATGCCGCCTGTCGTGCGCACGCTGATGTTTCCGGTGGTGCCGACATTCATCCCGCTGGCGTCCAGCGTCTGCGTCGCGGTGATCAGGCTCGTGCGTTCGATTTCGAGTTCCATCACGATGCTCTCCTTGCCGGTGGCCATGTGTCGATCGCCGGCGCAATAGTGCTCGGCCGTGTCATGTCTTGCAGAACGTCGGTGAAGATATCGGGGCCGCCGAGCTTTCCCGATTTCAGCATCAGCGCCAGCGGATCGGAGGGCCGGCCGGGGAGGTGAGCGATGGCGCGCGACAGTCCGGGGCCCTCATAGGCGCCCATGGCGATCCGGTCGATGCCGAGCGCCTTCACCACCGAACCGGCGGTCTCGCCGCCGGCGACGACGAGCCGGCGGACGCCGAGTTCGCGCACCAGAATCTGGGCAATCCCGGCCAGGATCTCTTCCGCCCTTGCCGCCACCATATCGCGGCCGTGCGCCTGCTGCAGCGCTTCGACGGTCGCTTGCGGCGCTGTCGTAGCAATGGCGATCATCGCGCCGGGCAAATGCCGTTGGGCGAAGGTACGCGCTTCGGCCATGACATCGGCGCCGGCAAAGGCGCTGGCAAGGTCAATCGTCAGCAGTGGATTGTTTTGCGCAAAACGCTCGAGCTGTTCGATGGTGCGGTCGGCGACGCTGCCGGCCAGCACCGCTGCCGGCCCTTCGACGGCCGGCAGGCTGGCGGCAACGAGATCGCCTGAATCCAGCAGCCCATGCGTGAGCCAGGCCGGTGGCAGATGCGCGGCGACTGAGGAATTGCCGGTCATCAGCGGCAGGTCGAAGGTGGCTTCCGCGATCGCCGCCAGATCGCGCTCGCGGATGGTGTCGGTGACCAGCAGCGTCTCGCCACGCGCGCTGTGTGCTCGTATAGCGCTTCGGATGGCTCCAGCGCCGGCATCGACGACGAGATAGGGCACCAGCCCGACCTTGCCCCTGCTCTGCGCCTGCAGCACGCGAACCAGATTGGAATCGGTCATCGGCGTCAGCGGATCGAAGCGCTTGGGCGACTCAGCAAGCAGCTGGGGACCGCCGAACATATGCCCCTGATAGACGGTGCGCCCAGTCTCACACAGCGCGGGGGCGAACAGTGTGACGCCGCCGCCAAGGCGCTCGAGCAGCGCTTCGGCGCAAGGACCGATATTGCCCGCGGGCGTCGAATCGAAGGTGGCGCAATATTTGAAGAAGATCTGCCGCGCGCCAGCTTCGACCAGCCGGTCCGCGGCCTCCAGCACCTGGCGCACCGCATCGCTGGCTGCGATGACGCGGGTCTTCAGCAGGATCACATGGGCAAGATTGCCTGATGGGATCGGCGCGTCCAGCCCGACCGTGCATCCCGTCGGAATGCCGCGCGCGACCAGCATCGACGCCAGCTCGGTGCCGCCGGTCAGATCGTCGGCAATGGCGCCGAACAGCAAGGAAGGCATCGACGCGGTCATGCGGCCCGTCTCATGTCTGCCGGTTTCGGGGCGGCTTGTCTCATGTCGGTGGTCAGGCCATTCGTGGTATCATATACACAAGCCACGCGACGCAGGCGACGCCTGCGCTGTTGCAAGAACGGAGAGCGGATGTGACTGCTTCTATCGCGCCGATCGCGCGCGACAATCTGACGACGCGTGTCTATGAGGAGCTTCGCCGTGCCATGATGGAAGGCCGTTTCTGGCCGGGCCATCGCTTCAAGATCCGCGACCTTGCCGCCAGCCTTCAGGTGTCTGAGACGCCGGTGCGCGAGGCGCTGATGCAGTTGGTGCGCGAAAAAGGCCTGGAGATGGAGGCCGGCCGTTCGATCACCGTCGCCCAGCTGTCGCTGGCTCAGTATCTGGAACTGCGCAGCATCAGGTTGCATCTCGAAGGCATGGCGGGTGCCGCGGCAACGACGCGCATCGAGCCGCGCGAGATCGACCGTCTGGCGGCGGTGCATGAGAAACTCATTGCCAACGAGGACAATGGCCGCTGGTTCGAAGCCGTCCGCGACAATTGGGAATTCCATCACTCGATCTACCAGGCGGCGCAAATGCCGGAGCTGCTGGCCATCATCGAGGGAATCTGGCTGCGCAACGGACCGCTGGTGAACTACCAGTACCCGCACGCCCGGCCGACCTATGACGGCCGCCACCGGCATCTCGACATTCTTGAAGCGCTGCGGGCGCGCGACGAGAACGGTGTGCGCAAGGGCATTCAGCAGGACATGATCGAAGGCGGCCGCCTGCTGGTCAAGGTTCTCGAACGGCTGAACGACGGCGCGGTCACGCCGGAGGAACTGCGCCGCGCTGCGCAGAACGGCCGACTGGTGTCGGCCACCGGCTGAACAGTTTGTTCCTTTCCACCGCATTGGCGCCGGTCACGCCACCTGCGCCGCGGCGGCCATGCCCGCATCGGCAGCCTGCAGGGCGAGATCTATATCTTTTGCGGTGTGCGCAGCACTCAGGAACATGTTGTGCCGGGGATGGAAATAGGCGCCTTCGCGCAAGGCGGCCGAGCAGAAGGCGTTGGCCAGCTTGAATTCGGCATCGCCGTCGAACAGCACCATCGGCATCGACACCGGACCTGTCTGTCGCAGCGAAAGACCATGCTTCTTCGCTGCAGCATCGAGGCCTGAGCGCAGCCTGTCGCCGGCCTGTGTCATGTGGGTGACGGCGTCGGTATCGCGCAGCGTGCTGATGGTGGCGATCGCCGCGGCCATTGCGACGGCGCCGTACCAGAAAGAACCCGTCACATAGACCTTTGTCGCGGCTTCGCGAAACCGGTCGGTGCCTGTGATGGCGGCCAGCGGATAGCCATTGGCGATCGCCTTCGAGAAGGCGGACAGGTCCGGCCGTACGCCGAGCGGCTCCCAGCTACCGGCGAGGTCGATGCGGAAGCCGGCGCGCACATCGTCGACGATCAATGCCGCATCGGCAGCGGTGGTGAGTTCGCGCGCCCGTTTGGCGAAGGCGGCGGTCGGCAGTTCCTGGTCGCGGGCGATGTCGTGCCGGAAGGCAGTGACGACGACAGCAGCGAGATCGTTGCCGGCCTGCTCGACGGCCGCTTCGAGGCTGGCGACGTCATTGTAGTCGAAATGGATCAGATGGGCGCGGTCCTCGGCGGTGACGCCGGCCAGCGATGGCGTGCACCACGGCACGGCGCCGTGATAGGAGCCGCGCGCGACCAGCACCTTGCGTCGGCCGGTGCCGGCGCGCGCGATCGTCACGCAGGCCGTGGTGGCGTCGGTGCCGTTCTTCTGCAGCATTGCCCAGTCGGCATGCGCGACCGTCTTGACCAGCAGCTCGGCCAGTTCGACCAATACCTCGCCGGGGCCGTTCATTGCATCACCGAGGCGACGCTGCCGGGCGGCAGCCTCTTCGACTGCTTGATGATGGTGGCCGAGAATGTTGGGCCCCCAACTGCACATCAGGTCGATGTATTCGTGCCCGTCGATGTCCCAGACCCGGCAGCCGTCGGCGCGTTCGAAGAATTGTGGATAGGCGGAGCCGAGATAGCGCGTCGCCATGTGTCCCCACATGCCGCCCGGAATCACCGAGGCCGCACGCTCGCGCAGCAACTGGTCCTTGGAGTTGATCAGGGAAGGCATGACGAGGTCTCCGCTCATTGATATATCATATATTGAATGTGATGTTGGAAGAACAGGATTTGCTGGCCTTCCGGGATGGAGAACAGGGAGGCGACTGTCGCCTCCCCGTATTGTTTTGCTCAGTGGCTGAGTTCTGCCAGCGGCAGGTTGCAGCAGGCGCTGTAGCGCACGCCCTTGACGTCCGACTTGTAGGCCAGGATCAGGTTCGGGCTGATCAGCGGCAGGATGATCCTGTCCTTGATCATCTCCTCGCCGGCCTGGTGCCACAGCTTGGAGGCCTCGTCGCCGCTTGCCGCAAGGGCTGCCTTGTAGATATCCGCTTCCTTCGGGTTGAGCACCGACGGGTCGCGCTCCGCGCCGGCACGGCGCGACCAAGGGCTGCCCTTCGTCATGGCGAAATAGTCGATGTATTGCGAGGTGCCGTAATAGTCCGGCGCGTAGAACACCGCCGTCATCGGGATGCCGTCGCCATTGACGCGCTCGCGCCAATTGGCGAAGGGGATCGGCTGCAGGTCGAGCTTGATGTTGATCTTGGCCAGATCCTGCTGGACCTTCTGCATCAAGAGCGAGAGATCGACGCCGTAGACGTTCATGCCGGGGAACGCCGCCTCCATCTCGAAGCCGTCGGCGTGTCCGGCCTTGGCCAGAAGTTCCTTTGCCTTGGCAACGTCATAGGGCTGCGCCTCGAAGCCCGAACCGCCGGGGAAGCCGAGCGGGATCGGCGCGCTGATCAGCTGACCCTCGGAGCCGATGGTGAAGTCGAGGATAGCAGGACGGTCGAGACCGAGCGAAATGGCCTCGCGCACTTCGGGCGTCAGCGGCACCTTGTTGGCCTTGGCGCCGGGCGACAGCGCCACATAGATGAAGTTGTAGGACGGCACGGTCTCGATCTTGACGTCGCTGCCGGTCATCGTCTTGGCCGTGTCCGGGTCGATCTGCATGGCGATATCGGCGGTGCCGCTCTGCAGCATCTGCGCCTGCGCCACCGCATCCTTGGTCTGGCGTATGACGACTTCGCTCAGCGCCGGCGCCGTGCGCCAGTACTTGTCGTTGCGCGCCAGCCGCAGTTCCGAATTGGGCTCATAGGATTTCAGCACGAACGGCGCGCTGCCGGCCGAATGGGCCAGGAACCAGGCCTCGGCATTGTCTGTCGTCGAGGCGTCCGCATCGGCCTTGGCGCCGGCTTCGGAAGCAACCTTGCTGTTGACGACCGCTGCGTAGGGCGCCGCCGCGATGTTGAGGAATTCGGAGCTCGGCGCGACCATCTTGACGACGACCGTATGCGCGTCCGGAGTCTCGATCGAGGCGACATTGTCCATCAGGAACGAGGCGCTGCCCTTGAGGTTCTTCAGCCGCTCCCAGGACCATTTGACGTCCTTGGCTTCGACAGGCGAACCGTCCGAGAATTTGGCGGCCGGGTCGAGCGTGAAGGTGAAGCTGCTCTGGTCGGCATTGCCTTCCCACTTCGAGGCGAGCAGCGGGATCAGCTTGTTGTCCTTGTCCAGCGTCAGCAGCGATTCGTAGACGCTGGAATTGTAGATCTGGCAGGTGTCGCAGAAGGCGCGGTGCGGATCGAGCGAATTGAGGTCGATGTTACGCGCGATGACCAGCGGCTTGCTGTCCTGCGCGAAGGTGGCAGGCGCCCAGAAGGCGCTGGTGGCCAGCAGCACGGCCGCCAGCATCGTCGCCCTGGTCTTGGCTCTTGGTAGGATCGTCATGTCCATTTCATTCTCCCATTTTCTTGTCAGATCTTTGTGGCAATGCGTTGCTCTATCCACCCACGGCAATGAGGGATTGAAGCGCGGCCTTGAGCTTATCAGCGCCGCCCAGTGCGGCGCGGTTGAGCGGGGCCGATACGACGGGAGCCGAGAGGCTTCCCGTCACATGCAGGATCTCGTGATCGAGATAGTCGAACACGCGATCCTGAATCTCTTGTGTCAGCCGTCCGCCAAGCGACAGTCCACGCTGCACCTGCTCGACGACGGCCACCCGGTTGGTCTTGCGGATCGAGGCCTCCACCAGCGGCCAGTCGAGCCCGGTCGGGTCGAGGCTGCGCAGGTCGATGATCTCGGCATCGACGCCGGTCTCCTCGACCACCTGCTTGGCGACGGCGACCATGCTGGCACTGGTGAGCAAGGTGCAGGCACTGCCCGGCCTGACGGTTTTCGCCTTGCCGAGTCGCACGCAATAATCGCGGTCATCCGCAGGCACAGGCCCTTCGCTCGGGAACAGTTCGACATGCTCGATGACGACGACCGGATCGTCGCATTTCAGCGCCGAATTCATCAGGCCGATATAGTCGAAGGGCGTCGTCGGGGCGACGATGCGCCAGCCGGGAAACAGCGCGAACAGGCCGGACGGATCGCCCGAATGCTGCGAGCCGTAGCCGGTGTGCGGCGAGACGCGCACCCTGACCACGATCGGCACCGCGAAGCCGCCGCCGAACATGTGGCGCACCTTGCTGACCGCGTTGAACAGCTGGTCGGCGGCAACCAGGCAGAAATCGCCGAACATGATCTCGACGATCGGCCGCAGCCCGCAAAGCGCTGCACCCAGCGCCACGCCGACAAAACCGTTCTCGGCGATGGGCATTGCCAGTACACGCTCCGGCCAGCGTTCCAGCGCACCCTTTGTGGCGCCCGAAACGCCGCCGCGCAGCCGGTGCACATCCTCGCCCATGATAATGATGCGCGAATCCTTTTCCATGGCGCGCGCGATGACCTCGGAGGCGGCAACCATGAACTTGACCGGCCTGGTATCGGCAGGCGGCACGTCCTCGATCTCGAGGAAGCGCTCGTCCTTGAGTTCGGAAAGATCGCCTCGTATCTGATTGTCGACGCCGCCTGGGTCCGGCCACAGATGGTCGGGAATGCGCAGCGCGTTGCCGCTCATCTCGGTGAGCGAATCGGCGGCGGTGTTGACCACCTCCATGACGCGCTGGTCGAGTGTGCCGAGGTCGGAAGCGTTCAAAATGCCCATCGACTTCAGGCGAGCCGCCATCGTGACCAGCGGATCGCGCGCTTTCCAGGCGTCTTCCTCGGCCCGCGTGCGGTAGCCGAATTCGCTACCCGGGCGCGCGCCGCTCTGATGCAGGAAGCGGTAGCAAAGCGCCTCGACCAGCACCGGGCCACCGTCTTCCTCGATCGCCCGGCGCGCCTCGCGCATGGCATGGTGGACCGCCACCACATCCATGCCGTCGCATTCGATGCCGCGAAAGCCGAGCATAGGTCCGCGCGAGGCCAGCCGCGTCTCGCGCGTCTGTTCGTTGATGTGCGTCGAGACGGCATAGAGATTGTTTTCGGCGAAAAAGATCACCGGCAGCCGGTAGAGCGCGGCGATGTTCATCGCCTCATAGGCCGGCCCCGCCATCATCGTGCCGTCGCCGAAAAAGGCGACCGAGATGTTGCCGGTACCGAGCAGCTTGTCGGCCAGCGCATAGCCGGCCGCATGCGGCAGGTTGCCGCCAATGATCGCGCTGGTGCCAGGGATGCCGGAGGCATCGTCGCGCATATGCATCGAGCCGCCACGGCCGCCGCAATAGCCTGACTTGAGGCCCATGATCTCGGCCATCAAGCCGCGCACCGAGCCCTGCATGTCCGGGTTGAAAGCGTCATGCAACGGGTCGAATCCGCCGGGCGTCTGTGCGTTGACAAGCTTGGCCAAGACCTGGTGATGGGCGCGGTGGGTGCCGTTGATGCGGTCGCCCGTACCGAGCACGGACATGGCGCCGACCGCCGTCGCCTCTTGTCCGATGCTGGCATGCGCCGGACCATGCACCAGCCCGGCATTGGCGAGATCGAGCACTTTTTCCTCGAAACGGCGGATGAGCAGCATCTGCTGATACCAGCGCACCAGGCTCGAAACCTCGGCGTCGTTCCAGTCCGAATCGTCGACGTCGAGCCGCAACCAGGGCGCCGATGGCTGGATCGATGTCTGCTGGACCATGTCAGCTATTTCCGTTCTGGTAGATGATATATCAAATATTTTCTCAGTCGATTGCGTCCGGGCACTTTTCCTGGGCACTGCACTGGCTTGCGGGCACCGCACGAATGGAATTAAATTTCATTTTCTGTGCGAAGCCGAGACTAAGCCGGGACGGCGGCGTTCCGCAAGAGGAATTTTGAAGCCAGTTTTCGAGCCATTCCGGCGACAAGCCCTGCACCAATTCACGGAGGGAGCGGCTCTGCAAATCAGGCATTCGGCTGGCGGATCGGCTGGGTAAGCGAGCGGCTAGCGATCGGCCTGATGCTGAAAAAACTGCAAAAACAATTCCCGCTCGGTGGTGATGTCGAGCTTCTCGTAGATGCGCCGGCGATGGTTCTTGACCGTGCCGACGGTGATGCCGAGGCGCTCGGCGATGTTGGCCGTCGGGTGGCCGGCGAGGATCAACTGAACCAATTCCCGCTCGCGCAGCGACAGCTCCGGCCACAGGCTGGCCGGGATCGTCGGCTCCTGCCGGGGCGAGGCGCCGGGGCCTGTCGGCGCCGACGTGCGGGAGAATTTGGTTCCGCGCGCCTTGATGTCGAGCGCATGCAGCGCCTCGAATACAGGCAACCGCTCGTCCAGCAAAGCGATCTCGCTGTCCTTGAACGACGTGGTCGAGCGGTCGAGGAAGATGCCGAGGCACCAGTCGCCGCCATCGGCAAGCATGATGCCGACCTCGTCGCAGATCTCCGACTGCGCCAGGAAGCCGGCAATGTACTGGCCGCGCTTGGCCTCGTCGTCGGCGAGCCGTTTCAGCGGCATGATGCCCAACCTGCGCTCGCGCCGCCACGAGGCATAGAACGGGTCGAACACGTAGTAATTTTGGAGATAGCGCCGGACCATCTCATCCGAGAAGCGCCGGTGCTTGATGAATTCGGGTGTCTGCGTCGCCGAATAGCGCGTCACCGTGACGAGGTCGTGGTCGATGTCGGCGCCGATCAGGTCGATCAGGCAGTCGACATGCCTGTCCGTGCCGATGGCGGCGATCGCTTTGGCGAGCGGCGCCCAGATATTGCCCATGCGCATGCCCTTTTCTCGGCGATGTCAGCCCAACCGTCATTGTGTCTTTAGGCATATGGCGCGAGGCCATCGAATGAATCTAGCCTTGCGTCAACCTAGACCAGATCCCGAGGCGACCGTGACCCAACCCAATCTCACCGCCCCCATCGTCGGCAACCCAATCGTGATCGGCATCGACGCCGGCGGCACCATGACCGACACGATCCTTGTCGATCAGGACGGCCACTTCAAGATCGGCAAGTCGGCGACCACGCCGAAGAACGAAGCCGAGGGTTTTCTGGCCTCGGCCGAGGACGCGGCGGATGCCTGGGGCATCTCGCTGGAATCATTGTTTTCAGGCGTCAACGTCGTGCTCTATTCCGGCACCGGCATGCTGAACACGCTGTTGTCGCGCACCGGTCGCCGGCTCGGCCTGATTACCACCAAGGGCCTCGAGGACATGATCCTGATGGGCCGCGGTCTGCAGGCCTGGGCCGACTATTCCTATGCCGACCGGCTGCATGCGGTCACCCACCATCATCCCGATCCGCTGGTGCCGCGCCGCCGCACCCATGGGGTCACCGAGCGCATCGACCAGTTCGGCGACATCGTGCTGCCGCTCTATGAGCACGAGGTTTCTGCAGCCGCAAAAAAACTGATCGCCGACAAGGTCGAAGCGATCTGCATCATGACCATCTTCTCGCACGTCAATCCGGTGCACGAGAAGCGCATCGCGGAAATCTGCCGCGAAGAGGTCGACAAGGCCGGCGCCGACATCATCGTCTACACCAGCCACGAGGTCCGCCCGGTCATCCGCGAGCAGTCGCGGCTGAACTCGGTCCTGATCGAGGCCTACGCCACCTCGCGCGGCCGCAAGCAGCTTAGGGGTATCGAGGACGTCTCGAAGAAATACGGCTTCAAATATGGCGTGCAGACGCTGCTCTCCTTCGGCGGCCTGACCTCGATCAACCATCCGCGCCTGCATGAAACCATGATCTCCGGCCCGATCGGCGGCATCCTCGGTGCTGCCTATGTCGGCAAGCTGATCGGCAATGATTCGCTGATCTGCTCGGACATGGGCGGCACCTCCTTCGACATGGGCGTTATCACGCGCGGCCAGACGCGGATCGAGAACGAGCCGCTGATGGATCGCTTCAAGCTCAACGTGCCGACGCTGCACCTCGATACGATCGGTGCCGGCGCCGGCATGATCCTCAAGGTCGATCCGCTGACCAAGAAAGTCTCGCTTGGACCGGAAAGCGCCGGCTCCGATCCAGGTCCGATTTGCTTCGCCAGGGGCGGCACCGAACCGACCATTGCCGATTGCGATGCGATTCTCGGCCGGCTCAACCCGCACTATTTCCTCGGCGGCAAGGTCGTGCTGCAGGTCGAAAAGGCCCGCCGTGCCTTCGAGGAAAAATGCGCCAACGTGCTCGGTGTCGGTGTTGAGGAGGCGGCAGAGGGCATGATCGACATGCTGGAGGCCGACGCCAACAACGCGCTGCGCCGCGTCATTTCGGGCCAGGGCATCCATCCCTCCGAGTTCACGCTGCTGTCCTATGGCGGCTCCGGTCCGCTGCACCTGGCCGGCTGTTCCAGGGGCATCGGCTTCAAGGACATCATCACCTTCCAGTTTGCGGCCGCCTTCTCCGCCTTCGGCTGCACCACGGCTGATTTCATGCGCCGGCATTCGGTGTCGACGCAGCACGACATCCCGTCACGCGCCGATGAGGCGACGCTGGCCGCCTTCGGCGTCAAGGTCACCACGGTCTGGAACGACCTGACCAAGGCCGCGGTCGACGAGATGATCGCCGACGGCCATGCGCGCGAGAAGATCAGGACCGTGCCGTTCCTGATGATGCGCTACACCGGCCAGCTCGAGGATGTCGAAGTCATGGCGCCGCTGGCTGAGGTCAACTCGGCCGACGACATGCGCAGGGTTATCGACGAGTTCGAGGCGGTCTACGCCAAGGTCAATCATCGCGTGTCGCGCTATGGCGAGGCCGGCTTCACCATCACCGAACTCGGGCTGATCGCCACCGCCGACAAGGTCAAACCGGTGCTGCTCAAGCGTCCGCTCGGCAAGTCGGATCCGGCTTCCGCGCACAAGGGCGTGCGCGAGGCCTATATCGGCGGACGCTGGCACAAGGCCAATCTCTACGAGATGGACCTGCTGCAGCCCGGTCACGAAGTCATCGGTCCGGCCATCATCGAACACCCCGCCACCACGCTCGTCGTTCATCCGCAGGACCGCGTCCATGTCGATGAATGGACGCTGCTGCACTACACCCACGCTTGAGAGGGCACCGCCATGTTGGACAAACCTGCTTCGGCCCTGCGCCTTCGCGAAAGACTGCTCGATTCCGAGCGGCTGATGGAAGAGACCGGCTGCTATGACGGCATCACGGAACTCACGCTGCGCAACCAGGATCCGCTGAAGTTCGAGACGCTGCACACCAAGCTGCGCGCCTATTGCGTCTCGGCTCGCGAAATGGCCCGCCGCATCTCGGCCTCGCCCGGCGTGCGCGAAGTCGGCGAGATGGTGGTCGCCATCTATACGCCCGAAGGCGACGCCATCGCGCTCTCCAACGGCATCATGGTGCATGTCCATACGATGAGCCGCTTCATCAAATGGATGATCAAGAACAATTACGAGGAAAACCCGAAAATCCGCGAAGGCGATATCTTCGCCAACAACGACGCCTTCATCGGCACCGTGCAGGTGCCTGATGTCATGGATGTGGTGCCGATCTTCCATGAAGGCACGCTGGTCGGCTGGGCCGGTGCCGTCTGCCACGAACTGGAAGCCGGCGGCATCACGCCGGGCGGCGATGTCTGCCTGGCGCAGGAGCGCTTCACCGAAGGCCTGTTCGTCTGCGCCGAGAAGATCGGCGAGAATGACGAGATCCGGCGCGACTACGTCATACGCTGCGAGCGCAATCTGCGCATGCCGATCTACTGGGTGCTCGACGAGAAGGCCAAGGTCGCCTCCTGCATCGACATGCGCGAAAGCGTCAAGCAGCTGATCTCCGAGATCGGCCTCGACTACTGGATGAAGGTGTCGAAGGAGTTCATCGAGGAAGGCCGTCGCGCCCAGCTCGCCCGCACCCGCCAGCTCACCGTGCCCGGCATCTACCGCGGCCACACGTTCTACGGCCATGTCACGGCGGGAAAGCCCGGCTTCCAGCTGCTCGGCGATCCCGACTGGCTCTACAACATCCCGATCGAGATGGAGATCACGTCAGACGGCAAGATCACCATGGACTTCGAGGGCACGCAGCCCTGGGGCTACCATTCGATGAACTGCACGCCGGCCGGCATGGATGGCGGCATGTTCGTGACGCTGACCCAGCACATGAATTTCGAAGGCCTGGTCAATGACGGTGCCTGGATGGCGACCGAACTGAAACTGCCGCACGGCACCTGGACCAATCCCGACAACGAGATGGTGGCCACCGCCACCTCATGGGCGCTGCTGCTGCCGGCCTACGGCGTTTTCCAGCGGCTTTTGTCGCGCAGTTTTGTCGCGCGCGGCTTCGTCGAGGAGGCCTTTGTCGGCCAGGTCAACAGCCCGATGATCGAGATGGGCGGCGAAAGCCAATACGGCACGCCGTTCGGCATGGCGCATTTCGAGTGCGCTGCCGCCGGGTCCGGGGCGCTCGCCATCAAGGACGGTCTCGACACCGCCTATGTCGGCTGGAACCCGGAATCCGACATGGGCAACATCGAGGTCTGGGAACAGTCGATGCCGATGGTCTATATCGGCCGTTCGATCGTGCCGAATTCCGGCGGCGCCGGCAAATATCGCGGTGGCTGTTCCTTCGTCTCGACCTGGCTGATCAACAAGACCTCACATCTGCGGCTCCACACCTCCGAGCACTCCTCGCGCGTGTTCGACAATGGCGGCATGTGCGGTGGTTATCCGGCGCCGACCTGCCAGAAGCATCGCGCGGTGCGCAACTCAGACATTCACGAACTGGCGGCAAAAGGCGAACCGCTGGCGCATTCGCCCGGCATCGACCCTGACGTCTCCGACTACGAGAAGAACATCGGCGGCGACCATGTCGTGGTCGAAGGCCCCTACATCACCTCGCCGCACAAATCCGGCGACATCTTCAGCCATTCCTACAATGGCGGCGGCGGCTATGGCGACGTGCTGGAGCGCGATCCGATCAAGACGGCATGGGATGTCGAGAACGGCTTTCTCACCCGTGAAGCGGCGGACCAGGTTTTCGGCATTGTGCTGAAGGACGATGAAGACGGTTATCCCGTCGCCGATATCGACGCCACGGTCGAACGCCGCGCCGCCATGCGCAAAGAGCGCCTGGCTAAGGCGATTCCGGTGGCGGATTGGATCGCCAAGGAGCGTGGCCGCGTCGGAAAGGCCGACTTCGCGCCCGAAGTGAAGAAAATGTACGCCAGCGCGATCAAGCTGTCGTCGCGCTTCACCAAGGAATTCAGCGATTTCTGGAACGTCGACGCCAAATCGATCTTCACGCCGGGAGCCAAGCCATGACGTCATACAGCAAGGAAGTCCTGGGCGATCTGGCCGCCGGCAAGCTGCCCTGGCCGCAGACAAGGCGCATCATGAGTGCCTACAAGGATGACGACCGTTTCTTCAAGATGGTTGCCGTCTATCAGGATCGTGTCGCCTGGAAGGACCCGATCCTGCTGCCGGTCTCGGACCATCTGTTCATCTGCCAGAGCGGCGATGAGCGCATTACCCGCTGCGAATGCGGCCACTCCTTCGGCGACTATCGGAAGAACTGGAAGCTCAACGCCGCGATTAACGTGCGCAACACCGAGGAGGCTTTGCGCGAGATCTATCCCAACAGCGATCTCCCTGATCCCGAATGGATGGAAATCCGGGAGTTCATCTGCCCGGAGTGCGGGACGCTGCATGAGGTCGAGGCGGCGGCACCCGGTTATCCCATCGTGCATGATTTCGAACCCGACCTCGAAGGCTTTTATCGCGAATGGCTGGGCAGACCGCTTCAGGGGTCCTGAACGCTCGTCGATGGAGGGCCGCGCCGCTGTGATTGCCAAATCCGGTCAGGACTGATTGCCTGCCCAAACGAAGCGGAGACCGTGCGCCATGAACAACCTTTCCGGCCGTAGCGCCATCGTGACCGGCGGTTTCTCGGGCATGGGCTTCGCCATTGCCACGGCTTTGGCCGAGGCTGGGGCCAATGTCGCCGTCGGCTCCTACATCGCGCCTGCCGGCGCCGACAGATCCGATGCCGCCTACTATCCGGCCGCCGACGAGATCGAGCGCGTGCGCTCGGCCCTTGCCGCTCATGGAACGAAAGTTCACGCCGCACACCTTGACGTTCGCGACAGCGACGTCACCAACCGTTTCGCGGCTGACGCCGAGACGGCCATCGGCCCCGCCGACATTCTGGTCAACGCCGCCGGCACCACCGCCGAGCAGCCGGTCTGCGGCCATTCCGACGCGCTTTGGGACAAGATCGTCGACACCAACCTGACCGGCGCCTTCCGCGTCACGCGTGCCGTGCTGCCGGGTATGATCGAGCGCGGCTGGGGCCGCATCGTCAACATTGGCTCGACGGCCGCCTTGGTCGGGTGGAAGGACAACCCGGCCTACTGCGCGTCCAAGGCCGGCCTGCTGGGTCTCACTCGCTGCGTGGCGCTGGAAGGGGCGGCGCATGGCGTCACCTGCGTCATGATCAGCCCGACCTGGGTCGAGACCGAACTGATGCGCCGCAATGTGGCGCAGGTCGTGGAGCGCGAAGGCAAGGGGCGCACGCCAGAGGAAGCGATGGCCGAGATCGCCAGGGGCAACCCGCAGCAGCGCCTGCTGCAGCCGCAGGAGATCGCCGCACTGGCCGTCTTCCTGTGCTCGGATCTCGCCAAGGGCATCACCATGGAAAACATCCAGATCACCGGCGGAGCGCTTTGGTAGCGCTCCAGCGGGGTGCTTGCGAAAGTCCAACTGACGGGGACTGAAAAGGACCAGTGTCTAAAAAGGCGCCGGCATCAGGCGGGGCGCTTCCGCTTGCGACGACCGCCTTAGGACGGATTTTTCGCACGCGCCCTGCATCTCGCATGTGCGAAAAGTTCTTTCGCATCTGCGAGAAAAGGTGTTTACTGCTCTTGTAGCACTCGCCATTCTCACAGGCTGACTCTAGATGAAAGTAGCCGGTCTTCGGCCATTCCTGATAGCAGTGTTGGCGGCAGCTGGGTTAAATGGGCTCACTGATCGCTGTGCGCTTGCCGGGGAATCGGAGTTGCACAGCGCGCGGCTGGTTGGTCGCTTTTTGGCGACCGGAACCCAAGCCACATTTGAATGGCCGGGAACTGCCATCGAGGTTGAATTCCAAGGGGCATGGCTCGACGTAGTGCTTGACGACACAGGCCGCAACAGCATGGTCGTTGATGTTGACGGTGCTGTATCCCGCCTTGACTTGAAGAAGGGCGAACACACCTACAGAGTCGTATCGGATACGGTGGCCGCCCGGCACGCCGTGCGTCTTGTCCGCCGAACCGAAGCGTCATTCGGCGCGACTGTTCTCAAGGATATCCGGACCGACGGATCTTTTCTGCCGCCGCAGCCGAAAACCCGCAGCTTTTTAGTCATCGGCGACTCCATCTCGGCGGGTTACGGCGTCGAGGGCAAGGACGCCAAATGCCGGTTTAGCGCCGATACCGAGAACCAGTACTTGACCTTTGCCGCAGTCGTGGCGCGCCGCTTTGGAGCAGACGTTACGACGCTTGCAGCATCCGGGAAGGGCCTTGTCCGCAATTATGATGGCAGCACCAACGCAACGATGCGCGACCTCTACACGCGACTGATGCCGTCACGTCCTGACCGGGAGCAACTGCCTGATACCAATGTCATTGTCGTGCATCTCGGCAGCAACGATTTCAGTGGTGGCGCGCGGCCGCCGGATTTTGTCGCACGCTACGCGGACTTGCTTGCCCAATTGCGCGCCAACGCGCCTGGCGCAATGATCTATGCCGGTATCGGCCCGATGCTTTGGGGCGCCGACCTCGATGCCGCGGTGTCGGCCGTGAACAAGGCCGTGGCGGTCCGTCGTGCCGCGGGTGAAAGAAAAATTGCTCTGATACGATTCGACAGTCCAGGAGGAGTTGCTTCACGCGGCTGCGACTCGCATCCAAATGAAATCGGCCAGGGTCATATGGCCGATGAACTTGAGGCCCGTGTGAAAGCGGACCTTGGCTGGGAAGAGACAAAATGACTGTAGCTTCGACGGTTGGCGTAGAATCACCAACGGTGCTGCCGGACAGCACCAATGTTCGTCGCAAGCTGCTCGGGCTCCAAGTTCTAAGGTTCGTCGCCGCTTTTGCGGTGGTATTGTTCCATATTGGAAGCGGTTTTCAAATAGAGTTTGGTCTTAAGGAAAATATCTTTGGGTTCGGAGCGTCAGGCGTTGATATATTCTTCGTAATCAGTGGATTTATAATCGCTTACACCACCGATGAGGCCAAAGGCGCCTGGCAATTCTGTCGCCGCCGCATAGTTCGTATCGTTCCGCTCTATTGGACGCTGACGGCAGGTATCGTGTTGATTGCGCTGATGAAACCCGGTCTGCTGAATTCGACCGTCGTGAGCGGCGAAACGATCCTGAAATCACTGTTCTTCATCCCGTTCGAAAAGGTCGACGGTTCGATTCAGCCGCTGCTCTTTCTCGGCTGGAGCCTCAATTATGAGATGTTCTTCTATGCAATATATGCTGCGTGCATAGCTTGCGGCCTGCGCGGCCCACTGTCGCCATCCATGTTCATAGTAGTTCTCGTGGCGATGGGTCAATTCATCCAGAGTGAAAACGTCGCTTGGCGCTTTTATACAAATCCGCTGATGCTGGAATTTGTTTTTGGCATCTTACTTTACCTGGCATATGTGCATAGTGCGAAGCTTTTCGTGGGACGTACGTGGCTTATGCTTGCGATTTTCGTGGCGACAATAGCCATTCGGCAAATGATACCTGATTTGCCCTGGCTTCTGGCGAACGGCGTCCCTGCCGTGGTTTTAACCGCCGCCGCTTTGTCTTGGTCGCCCCCCCGGACGCGCGCGATAACATTTCTGGTTTTGCTCGGAGATGCATCATACTCGCTCTACCTCTCGCACCCCTATGTGATCCAGCTGGCGAGCAAACTGCTACCGCATCAGTCGGGGCTGATGGCGCAGGGGCTGGCCGGCATCGTGGCATGCGCGCTGTCCATAGCGGTATCCATTGTCCTTTATACAATGATCGAGCGACCCGCGCAGGCTCTCTTCAATGGCTTGGCAGCCCGTAGGCAAGCCTCCTCGACGCTCAGGAAAACCGAAAATCATATCTGACTCGCGATGGGAACAGGCCGCCCACTGCCTCTGGATTTGTGACGGATCGCCCCTGTTCCAAGGTGCGACGACTCGGTATCCGCCGCTTGGCCAATTCGCGTAAGATAAGTTGACCGGATTTGCCATTGAGCGCCGGGCGCGATAGGTTATATTGCACTGCACAATGGAGAAGCCGTTTATTGCACGCCCATGTCTGCGAAAAATCCGGCCGGCTCATGGCTTGCCGGCACTGGGTCGTGTCGGCGGGACTCTGAGATGAAGATTCCAAAGTCCCTGCTGGTCGATCCCGAGAAGAACTCGGTCTATGGCGCCTTTGCCGTAGCCGTCTCGATCTGGGCGTTTTCCTATTCGTTCATTTTCGGCCAGGTGCTGATCCTGGCCTACTACGCGGTCTGGCTTCCACTCGTCCTGGTCGACTACCGGCGGTTTCTGCGGCATCTGTCCAGCGCCTGGCTGCCGCTGCTGTTTGCCGCCTATGTCTGCTTCTCGATTTTCTGGTCGGTTGCGCCGGGCATCACGGCAAGGACGGCGTTCCAATATCTCTCTCATATCGCTTGTGCCTATATCGCGGCGCGCACCGTCAGCGTGCGCGCATTGACGATAGGCGCCCTGGTCGGGATTTTCTTCATCCTGCTGTATTCGTTGCGGGTCGGCAATTATTCCGACGATGTTCTCGACGGCACCTACAATTTCGTCGGCGCGTTTGCCTCCAAGAACCAGCTCGGTTTTGTCGCCTCGCTCGGCATATATTTCAGCGTGGTGTTCCTTGCCTTTTACAGGCGCGGCCGGCTGAGCCTCATGCTTACAGCGCCTCTCATTCTGCTGTCGGCCTATCTGCTATTCGTCTCGCATTCCGCCACCTCGATGGCCTCGATACCGGCGGTTCTGGCGCTGGTGACGCTTCTTGCGATGAGCAAAATTTTGTCACGGCGCTACCGCCGGGTGATTTTCCTGATCGGCGCCGGTCTGCTGGTCGTGACTGCCTTTGTCGCCTTGAATCTCGGGCTGATGGACTTCGTCCTCGGCCTCTTCGGCAAGGATTCGACGCTCACCGGACGGACCTATCTGTGGGAGCAGGGCTGGAATGCCGTGCAGAAATCGCCGATTCTCGGCGTCGGCTATGCCGCCTATTGGGTGCAGGGCTTCGCCGAAGCCGAGCGGCTGTGGAACGAGTTCTACATCACCACCCGCACCGGCTTCCACTTCCACAACACCTATATCGAGGCTCTTGTCGAACTCGGCTTCGTCGGAGCGACGCTGGTATCGCTGATCGTGCTGCGCACGCTCTACGGCCACGTGTCGGCGGTGGTCTTCAAGACATGGCGGGCCGAGCCGGTGATCCTCGCCGGCGTGATGGTGCTGCTGCTGATTCGTTCCTTCGTCGAGGTCGAGATACTCAACCCCTATTTTACGGGTTCCTTCTTGATGTACTACAGTTTCTTCAAGCTGGCGCGGCTGCCCGTTACTACCCGCACGCGGCGGTCGCAGGCGCCGGCGGATGCGGCCACGGGTGAAGCTGATTGGCCCCGGCATGCCGGCCGTCCGGCGGCCGCTGGGTCGTCATAAGCAATCAACTCGCGGGTTGAAGTCAGGGCAGCGGGAAGCCTTCGCCTGGCAAGCATGGTGCTCAGCAAAAATCCGCCCCTCACGGGACGGATTGAGATGCTGGATGGTATCGGGCTGTGGGCTACTGGCTGGCCAGCGGCGCCAGCTTGACCTTGATCACATCGCCAGGCAGCACGAGTGTGTCTTCCTTGGCGGCGATTTCGCTGGTCTTGCCGTCGATATTGCGCACCAGTGAATAAAGCAGGGCGGGCTGCTCATCATTTGTCATGGCGGCCACAGTCGCGGGATCGGTAGCCTGGGCTATCAGGCCTTTCTGCATATTCGCCTTCAGCGCGGCTTCGTTCAGGTCGGCTTCGGTCTGCTGCCGGGCGGTAGCGAGGTTTGAACTCAAGGTGTTCTGGGCATCGATGGCGTCCTGCTTCGCCTTGCTGATCGACTGCTTGGCGGTGAGGATGGCGGTTTCGTAGTCCAGGATCTTGCCCTGCAGGTCGGCAACCGACTGGCGCGAATCCAGCAGTCGGGCGTTGGCGATCAGGCCTTTCTGCGCTAGCTGGCCGATGCTGGCGAGCTGCTGCTGCGCCAAGTCGACCTGCTGCTGCTGGTTGACGATCTTCTTCTGCAGCGATTCGATCTCGGATTCCAAAACCCCTTTGAGATCGTCGAGCGCTTCAAGCTTCAGCTTCAGCGCCTTTTGGTCCGCTGTCAGGATAGTCATTTCGTCCGCGACGATGGCTGGCAGTCTCGGATCGCCCTCGACCTCCTTAGGCACGTCGAAACTGGCCTTGCCGGCCATATCCGCGTCGATGCGGGCGCGCCTGACGATCAGCCGAATGCGCTGGTCGTCGGAGACATCGAAATTGCCCTTGGCGGTAACCAAGTCCTTGCCGAGTTGAGGTCCGTAGTCGGCGTTTCGCCGGATGCCTCCGGCGACGCTGATGGCCTTCAACACTGTCAGGTCAGGCACATATGGAAACTGGCCGGGGTTCTGGACTTCGCCCGAAATGTAGAATGGCCGGAACTGCGCCATCTCGACCGAGGCTTCCGGTCTGTCTGACAAAGCGAGTTTTTTCTGCAAAGCCTCGCCGATCGCCGTTGCGATTTCGGACGTGGTCTTGCCGGAGGCCGGCAGTTCGCCGGCGAACGGCACCGACAGCGTGCCGGATGGACCGACCGTGTACTCGCCATTCACCGCCGACCAGTCACGGAATGTGCCTTCCACGGTCTGCCATTCGGCGACGCGGATGGTGAGCTTGTCCTGCGAGCCGAGGCGATAGTCGCCGGCGGCGGCGATGTGCGGGACGACGAGGGCCATGGCAAGGCATGTGGCCAGCAAACGCGCCCGCCGCAGGCGGCCGGAAACCGGGCCGCCGCGAAAGGCTTCGAACAAATCTGTTTTCAACTCAACGTTCCGATCCGCTATAGCCCCATCGCCCGATGAGCTTGCGTCGAATGGCCGACGCCAATGTCTGGCATTGGCCACCGGCCGGTCAGTAAGAACCGCGCGACATCCAGACGGCCGGGACGGTCTTGATGATGATGCGAACGTCCTCGAACAGCGACCAGTTCTCAACATAGTGACGGTCGAAGGCGACGCGGCTGTCATAGGACACATCGTTGCGGCCGCTGACCTGCCACAGGCCGGTCAGGCCCGGACGCGATTTCAGATAGTAGACGGCGGATGTGCCATAGATCTCTAGTTCGTCGCGCACAACCGGACGCGGACCGACAAGGCTCATATCGCCCTGCAGGATGTTGATGATCTGCGGCAACTCATCGAGGCTGAGTTTCCTCAGCACTGCTCCAACGCGGGTGACGCGCGGGTCGTTCTTCAGCTTGCGGGTCGCGATCCATTCCGCGTTGGCGTCCGGGTTGGTGGCGAGATAGGCTGCTAGCACCTTGTCGCCGTCCGGAACCATGGTGCGGAACTTCAGGCACGGAAAAATCCGTCCGCCCCGCCCGATTCGCCTGTGGCCGTAGAAAATCGAGCCGCCGTCGGAAAACTTGACGAGCAGCGCTATCATGACAAATAGCGGGCTGAGGGCGATCAAGCCAATCAGTGAACCGGTGATATCGAAGCTGCGTTTGAGCAGGCCGCCGATCGGCGGCGGAAAATCGATGTCAGCCTGCGAAAAGCTCGCGGTGGCTGACTTGGCAACGTCCCTCATGCCGTAAACTCCATGCGTTGAACGAATGGTTCACCACACGATACCAAAAAAATGTTGCAGCGCAACACACAATTTACCACCCCGTTGAAATAGTCACGTCATGAAATGACTAAATAATAAGCTTGCCATGCACAAATTTCGGCATATTTAGCACATTTGTGACAATAAATGGGCACAGACGAAAAAATAGAGGCCTTTGTGGGGCGGTTTTTAGGCGGACCTACCTATTTGCCAAGGCGAGGTACAAACTAGTGCTTCATCATGCCGTGATGCTTGGTCAAAACCATATAAAATACTACTTAATATTGGCCATTTTACTGAAAAATATCGACGAGAGGATATCGGCCTAGCTCCCGTTGCGTGCATTGCAACATGGCAGAGTCGATCGCAAAAGCTCGATCAAAAATAACCGAAGTTGCCCTTGCCGCCTATTGCTCGCCTTAATAGAATTGCAAATTATACCTGTCACGGTGACGACAGGTGGAAAAGGCCGGAAGCAACCGGTCGAGAGTGGGCGACCTTAACAAGCCCACATGACAAGGGACGGCGCTCGGGTGGGGCAATCGCGATAATACCCGAGCCGGTTTATGGGCTGTTGGGTATGGCACTTCCAAAATTCATCCTCGGGATGATTTTCGCTCTGGCGATCGTCGTCGGCTGGTCCTGGCTGGGCGGTGCGTCGATAGGCACGATATTGGTGCGTGTCATCATCTGCGCCGTGACCATTCAGGCCGGCTATTTCGTGCTCATCTACACCATGATCGCCAGGAGCGCGCCGACGCCTGCCGACATAGCTCGTGACGCCGAGCGCAAACTGAACGCACCCGAGGTCGCCGAAAGCGAGAAGCTCGGCGGTGCCAGGCGCGGCCTGCATTGATGCAGACTGCTCAAACGTGGCCGGTTTGGCGGCAACGACATGCTTCGAGACAAAGGGACCAAAGCGCCGCGTGAATCCGTCTCGGCGCGACGCGTCCTGGCCGCCGGCTCACGCCACATCAGCGGGTTCGCTCTCCGACTGTTCCCCCAACAGCATCCTCGACAACCGGCTGCCGGTTTTTTCCTTCAGCCGCTGATATTGGCCGACCTCGACGATACGGCCGTTTTCCATCGCCACCACCCAGTCGGCGAAGGCGATCATCGACGGCCGGTGCGCGATGGTCAGGATCGTCATCGTACCGCGTAATCCGTCGATCGACCTGGCGATCAGCGACTGGTTCTGCCAGTCGAGCGCGCTGGTCGCCTCGTCGAGGATGAGCAGCGACGGCTTGCGCAGCAGCGCGCGCGCGAGCGCGATGCGCTGACGTTCGCCGCCCGAGAGCCGCACGCCGCGATCGCCGACCACCGTCTCGAGCCTGAGGTCGAGCCGTTCGACAAACTCGCCGGCGTGCGCCTGACGCAGCGCGGCCCACAGATCGCCATCGCTGGCCCGTGGCGCGGCGAGGCGCAGGTTCGCCGCGATCGTGTCGTGCAGGAGGAACACGTCCTGCGGCACATAGGCCACCTGGTCGCGCCAGCGACGGCGATTGCTGGCATCGATCTCGACGCCATCGACAAGCATCTTGCCAGTGGTGGGCTCCAGCAGGCCAAGCAGCATGTCGGCGATCGTGCTCTTGCCCGATCCGGACGGCCCGATCAGGGCGGTGACCTTGCCGGCCGGCAGGCCGAAGGTGATGCCGCTCACCACCGCCTTGTCGACAGCATCTCCGTAGGCGAAGGACACGCCGCGAATATTCAATCCCGTATTGAGGGAGAGTGTCCCGGCGTCGGCGAACTCGGTATGGCCGGGTTCGCGTTCGGCGTCGAAACGTGCCTGCAGGCTGCGCATTGCCGTAAAGGCGGGCAGGTTGATCAGCACTTGCTGGGCCTGCGTCTGCATGTCCATGAAGCGCGGCGCGATACGCATGAAGACCAGGAGCAGGACGACGATCTCGGCCAGCGACAGGTTGAAGCGGACCAAAGCCACATAGATGAACAGGCTCAGGCCCACGACGCTCGCCACCTGGAATACAGCAGTGCCGATGGTGCTGTTGCGCACATAGTCGATGTTGTCGGCCTTCATCCTCTCAAGCGTCGACCGCAGCTGCGCGAAATAGCTGTCCTCGACGTTCAGGCTCTTGGCCACCTTGATGCCGCCGAGAAATTCCGAGACCGTCCGGTACTGGTCCTGGCGATTGGCGGTCAGCACACGGCCGAAGGCAGTGGCCCGTGCCCGGAAGGGCCGCAGCGCCACGAACATCAGGATGCCGACGACCACGGCAAACAGCGTCATGACCGGCGAGATAAACACGGAAACCAGGAGATAGCCGGCCAGAAGAACGGCGATTTGCACCAGCATCAGCAGTGAGAAAGCCGCGCCCTGGACGCGGTCGATGTCGCCGGTCAGGGCATGATCGAGGTCGGAACTGCGCATGCGTGTAAAAACGCCCCAGCGCGCCTTGCCGATGCTTTCGAACAGGTTCATGCGAACGCGATTGATGAAATCGAACAGCAATTTGGCCATGTAGACCGACTTGAAGCGATTGAACGCCGCCTGCGCCGCAACAAGCCCGACCAGCGCGCAAAGCACGGTCGTCAGTTGCAGCGTGCCATCAGGCACCAGCCAGCGCACGAAATCATCATTGGGCAGCCGAACAGCGAAATCCTGGTCGGCACGTCCGACCAGATGCAGCAGCGGGACGAGCAGCAGGATCGAAATGCCCTCGGTCAGGCTGCCGAGGATGAGGAAGAACAGCGCCGTCCACGTTCGCCGGCCGCCGATCCGGGCAATGGTGGCGCCGAAGGCGGCAATTTCTCGAAACAGCGACAGGCGAAGGATTGGGGGCTTCGACATGGTTGCGCTCACAACCGCCGGCTGCCAGCCGACAGATCCTTTTCGATCAGTTCCACGGCTTCGCCGATCCTGTCCAGGCCCGTCGGGACTTCCAGCCGGTACACGCCGATATGGTTGGCAATCCATGAACATTGCCGAAGATGCGCCGTCGCGAAGTCGCCGGGCAGGGCCGCGCGGCCGAAGCGCGTCACATAGGAGAATTTGATGATGGCCGGCAGGGCGGCAATGGCGGGCAAGGGCGTGATGTCAGCCCTTTCGCCGCGCTCGAGGATATAGATCCTGGTCGCCGGCACCTCGTCGCCCGAAAAGCCACCGTTCAGGCGATGCTGCATCTTGTCGATCGCCGCATGCACTTGCGGCCGCACTTCCGCTTCCCCAAGCGAGATCGCCGCCGCGGCGTCGGCCGCCAGCTTGATCTGCGGAAAGCCCGGAACGGTCATTGGCTCACTCGGATTGGCGAGGTCCAGCGCCACCACGTCATCGGTAAGCAGTCGATGCCCGGCCCGGATCATCGCACTTGCGGTCGTCGACTTGCCGGCTCCCTTGTCACCCATGAAGATGGCGCTCGTGCCGGCGGCGGCGATGGCACTGGCATGCAGGACAAGCAGGCCGCGCCGGTGCAAGAGCAGCGCCATGATCGGACCAAGCAGCGGAAACGCGAGCAGCGCGTCGTCGACGCCGGGCGCCGGTTCGATGTCGATACGGCTGGAATCGGTGATCAGGAACGCGCCCACGGCATGCCACGCCAGATATTGCCGGTCCGGCTCGAAGCGAAAGTCGGTCGCGGCTTCGGGCGAGGGCTTTGGCAGGTCGATCGCGCCGACGGCAATCACGACATCCGCCGCCCCCGGCGCCGCCGGCTGCAGTTCGGGCAACGTCACCTCCGACGCGATGGTCAGGCCGTAGGCCCGGTAGAAGCGGCGTTCTCGCTTGGCCCGGCCATGCGAAAAGGCATCATCATTGCATAGAGCGAGCGGCTCGTTGCGCGGCATCATGCGGGGCTCCCGCCATGCTGGAGCTGCCGCAGCCAGAGCGACAGCGAGGCCGAGCGCCAGACATACTGGACATCCAGGGGGGCTGCCTGATCGGGCTGGCGCAGCAGCCGCGCATAGGCGGCACTCACTTGCGGCAGATTGACGTAAGGCGCGATGCGTTTCGCATCCGAGACCAGCAGCTGTTCCAGGAGGTCGCGATGGTTGCGCAGCATGCCGTTGACGAGATTGGCAGTGAAGTCGATCTTGTCGCGCCGCCACTGCACCGCCTCCGGCAATACGCCTTGCATGGCGCGGCGCAGCACATAGCGGCCAAAACCGTGGCTCAGCTTCTCCTCGCCCGGCAGCGCCAGGCAGAACTCGACCAGCGGCTTGTCCCAGAAGGGGTAGCGCGGCTCGACCCCGAAATTGGCGGCGGCTTTGTCGAGAACTTCGAAAGCATGCGGGACATAGCCGTTCGACAGGATCCAACGATGGCTCAAGGCGTCGCTGGCCTGGACGCCGGGCGGCATGTAGCCGGCCCGGTGAAACCGGTCGACAAGCTCGGTGCGCTTGGCCAGGTCCGGATTGATCAGGTCGCGCCAGCTTCGTGCGCGCGACACTTGCGCGGGCTTGCGGATCTTGTTCAGGGCACGGTTGGCCATATGCCTCAGCCTGGCGATGCGCCAGGCCGGCCCGTAGAGGGTCAGGAACTGGAGATAAAGGCCAAGCGTGCTGTCGCCATAGGTGTTGGATGCGCTGCGGACCTCGCGCCACAGATCCATCCATCGGCCGCCATTCGCAAGCTCGTGCAGGTGGCCGTGGCCTTGTGAAACGACCTCGTCGCCACCATGGCCGTCCAGCAGCACCTTGATGCCCTTGGCGCCGGCAGTCCGGTAGATGCCGCGGGTGAGCGTCAGGCCCGGCGCCAGGAACGTTCCTTCCTGTTCTTCCAGCACGCGCTCGAATTCGGCAAATGGGGCATAGTTGCCGACCGGGATCAGCGTCGCGTCGACCTTCTGCTGGTCGAGAACGGCATCGATGAAGGGCCGCTCGTCCATCGGCGAGCCCTTCTCGAAAATCAGCGAGAACGTTGGCAGCCTCGGCTTGCGCGCGGCGGCATTCTGCAGGCTGGCGACACAGGCGATAGACGAGGAATCGAGGCCGCCGCTCAGCATTGCCCCGACCGCCGAGGTCCCACGCATGCGGTTGCGCACCGATTGCGAGAACAGATGGGCGAATTCCTCCGATGCATCCGACCGCAAGGGCCGCGCCGACGGCTCGATCTGCCAGTATCGGCGCAGCATCACTTGTTGCGCGGTGACGGTTAGGCTGTGGCGGGCCGGCAGGCTGAATATATCGCTGTAGGGGGTCGACTGCGGGTCGTCGGGAAGCCCGGCCAGGAAGCCGGAGATCTGGCGCTCGCTGACACGTGCGCGGATACCCTCGACGCCCAGGATCGGACCGATCTCCGACGCAAAGGCAAAACGCCGGTCCGCCGCGTGGTAGTAGAACGGCTTGACGCCAAAATGATCGCGCGCGCAAAACAGCGATTGCCGCTCGTCATCCCAGATGGCGAAGGCGAAATCGCCTTGCAGATGCTCCGGGCAGGCTTCGCCCCAGCGCAGATAGGCCCGCATCAGCACGATCGCGTCGGCTACCGACTGGTCGCGGATACCGAGCCTGGCCAGCAACTCGTCACGGTTGTCCAGCCGGCAATCGGCGGTGATGGCGAGCCGGCCCCCAGCCATCGTCAAAGGGCCCGGACCGACTTCATCCGATGTGTTGAGCCAGGCGTGGCCAAGGGCGATGCTGGTGTCCAGCCACCAAGAACTGCCGTCAGGACCACGATGGCGCATGCGCGCCAGCATTTGCTGAATGTCGGCCGCCGCGACCGCCGGTGCGTTTGCTCCGCGCAACAGGATTCCGGCGACGCCGCTCATCGGCTGCCGTGGTCGACGAGATGGGCGAAGCCGTCGATCGATCCGCCAAGCACGATATGGTTGTCGCTGACCAGCCAGGCATGTGCTTTCAACTGCTCGCCTGTGCCACGTTCGATGCCGATGCGTATCGTCGATTCATTGCCTTGGCGGGCGAGAATATACTGGCCGGAGAGCGCCTGGGTCAGGCACGTGGCGTAAGGGACGAAACGGGCCGCGGCGGCAACGCCCCAGGCGACGCGCCGCAGTTCGCCCATTGAGGCGCACTGCCGCGCGTCGAGGCGCGTCACCAGGCTGCGTACACGATTGTAGGACAACAGCGTCAGCCCCAGCCGAACTGTCGCCACCACCAGCAGGCAATGGCCAAGGAAGATCATTTCCGAGCCAGTCAGGGAGAAAATCCTGACCAGCCCGCGCCGGCTTCCCCCGCGCTTCGTCTGCTTGACGTTTGTTTCTCTCGCCGGTTCCTGCCGTAAAGCCGTGGCCCGCGAAGACAAGGCCGGCGAAACCAGGGCCCGTGAAACCAGGGACTTGTGCTGGACCGGCTTAGACAAGTGCCTCATGATGCCGTCTCGCAAGCCCATTATCGGCCAGGCCCTTCAGCAATGCGTCGACATCGGCCTGGCAGCGCACCGGGTCGACATTGTAGCGCGCAAGCACGGCGCTGCGGATGTCGCCGATCGACCGGGGTTCCTGGATTAAATCCCAGATGAAGGCGCCGACGCCATTCAGGCTGTAGTAGACATTGGATTTGAGATTGAGCAGCGCCAAGCCATCGCCGAACTCGCAAGCCACGGCATCCTTGGTCGCGCACACGCTATCGTGGTCGCCCAGATCACGGTCGGATAGCTCCCCGTTCATCCCCAAACCTCGCTGACAAAACGCTGCGACATCTCCAGGCGGCGCAGGAGAAATCGGGAGGCTGGCCCCCCGACCCCTCTTACGTCTGCTTTTGAATCCAGAGTCCCAACATGTCACTCTGGAATCGGCTGTAGGTCTCAGGAGAACGTCAGGTCGCCAATCGGCGTATGCGCGGGGAACGATGCGTCGATCGCCGTGCTGCCGCCGCCGCCCTGGGTGATGGTCTCAATCGAACCATGGACCGTCAGGCTTGGCGTTTCATATTCATGCTTTTCAACATTCTGTTCCATTTTACTCTCCGATTTAGGACTGGAAACGGCCTGTCGAGTGCCGTCAGCACTTTTATGCTGCAATGCAATAGCTGCACGGCAGCATTTATGAGTCAAGACTGTTTTACTTTCTGTTAATCAATTACGGTTGCTGGCGTCGTCACATGAGCGGCATGCCTAAAACTTGTCACTTTTTTAGCCGATTCCTTGTGCACGACGATCGCTCCCGTGCTGATTCTTTAAGCATTTGATTTTGCTTGCATAAGCTGTTTGCGTTGTGCCTATATTTAGGCCTCTCTGAAAAGAATTTCCATTTGAGAAATCGTCCGGAGATTGCCTAAGCCGACGTGGCAAGGGACATTTCAACCGCGGTTTTCACTGCTTTCCGATGCCACCTCGATAGACGCTTTGGTGGCAAAAATTCGCACTGCAGAAGGAAAGGCTTTACGGCATCGAGGTTTTTGGTGATGCTTGCTTCGCACTTGCAGCATAAGTGTCGGCGCGAAACGCTTTCTTGGGAGACTGTGCGCTAAATGGCCTTGCCGGATGGCTCATACGAACGATTGCGCGCCGCCGGCTGTGCCGGCGAGGTGGCCTATGTGCAGGCTTGCCTGCGATTGTTTTTCGCCGGCCCGGGCGCGGGCGACGTTTCGATGCGCCATCTTGACGGTGAAAAAATTGCCGAGATTGCCAGGCTGAACAAGGTCGCCGTCTTTGTCCTCAAGGCGCTTTCGCGCGCACCCGCGCTTCAGAGGCCAACTAAGCTTTTCCAATGGCTCGACACCTACCGCAGGAAAACGGTTTCGATGAACGCGTCCTGCATCATGGATTCGATGGCGATCCAGGACGTGCTGCGCGCCAGCGAGATCGATTTCGTTTTTCTGAAGGGTCCGTTCCAGCAGCAACTTCTCTACGACGACCATTTTATGAAGCCCTCGGGCGATGTCGACATCCTGGTTTCGCCGCTCGGATTTTTCAGGGCGCGTGATGCGCTTCGCAAGATCGGCTATGAGGTATCAGGCAAGTCGAGCTCCGTCTGGTGGGTCCGCTTCCTCGGCGAACAGCACATGACCCGGGACGACGGGCCGAGGTCGTCCACCGTCGATCTCCACTACCGCCTCCAGCAGCCCGGCTCGCCAAGCCCGCGCGACGCGGACGGGTTCCTGCGGCGCAAGCGACAGGTCGAAATCGCCGGTGCGACGGTGCCGTTCACCTCGGTGGCCGATACATTGCTTTTGTCCTGCATCAGCGTCGCCAAGGCACTTTTCAACCGGGAACCCTGCGCCGGATACGTCTGTGATATCGGCGCCAGCGCCGGCCGCCTCGACGAGGCGGATCAGCAGCGTTTGCTCGATGCCGCTACCGCGCAAGGTCTGGACGACACGCTGCTGCTTGGCCTGCGCGCCGCCGACGTGCTACTCGGCGGTGCCGGCACGCTGCTGTCGCAGCGCGCGACCAGGATCCTGCCGCGCATCGGCAATGAGGATCTGCTCAGCATGGTCATCGCGCCGTGGCTGCCGTCGCTGCGGTGGCCGCAGCGGCGAACGGTGCTTTGGGAACTGTGCGGCCGCGCGCCGGTCCGCTATCTGGCCGAAGCAGGCTGGGCGGCGTCCGCCGATATCAGCCGCCGCATCTTCGAGCGGCCGGCGAGTCGCTGAAGGTAAATTGGATGCTGATGGCAATTCTGTAGTGCATCGAACGAGTACGGGGCGAGGGCAAATCGATATTACCTGTACGAGAGGCAAATCCATGTCGATGACGAAATCCGAGGTCTGCGTGATCATCGCGGCAAAAAACGCCGCAGCGACAATCGCCGTCGCCATCGCATCCGCATTGCGCGAACCGGAAGTGGCGGAGGTCGTGGTCGTCGACGATGCCTCCACCGACGACACCGCCGGTGTCGCACGATCCGCCGATGATGGCAGCGGGCGGCTCTCCGTGATGCGCCTCGATGTCAATCGCGGCCCCTCCTTTGCCCGCAACGCAGCCATCGCCGGCTCGAAATCGCCGTTCATCAGCATTCTCGATGCCGACGATTTCTTCCTCGAAGGCCGGTTTCGCAACCTGTTTGCCGGCGCCGATTGGGATTTCGCCGCCGACAACATCATGCTGATCAGGGATGATGCGACGGGCGACGCGACGAAAATCGTCGCGCCGCAATTTGCCGCCGATCCGGAATTCCTCGATTTCGAGCGTTTCGTCGAAGGCAACATCTCCAGGCGCCGCGTGCAGAGGGGCGAATTGGGCTTTTTGAAGCCGGTGATCAGCCGTGCCTTCCTCGACCGCCATGGGTTGAGCTACGACGAGAGCCTGCGGCTGGGCGAGGACTATGAACTCTACGCCCGCGCGGTCGCATGCGGAGCGCGGTTCAAGGTCATTCGCTCCTGCGGCTACGGCGCCATCGTCCGCGCCGATTCCCTGAGCGGCCGCCACAAGACCCAGGACCTGAAGCGTTTGGCCGATGCGGATCTGGCGCTGCTGGCGATCGACAGCCTGCCGGAAGGCTCGAAGGCGGTGCTGCGGCGGCATGAACGGCACGTGCGCGACAAATATCGGCTGCGTAATTTCCTTGACGTCAAGGCCGAGCGGGGGCTGGGCTCGGCTGCGGCTTACGCCTTCGCCAGCCTGTCCAACCTCGTCCCCATCGTCCAGGGCGTGGCTTCCGACAAGCTCGAGGCGCTGTTTCGTCGTGTCGGCCTTGTGTCCAGCCAAAAGTCTGTGCCGCCGCTGCGCTTTCTGATGGCCGGAACCAGCACGGGCAAGGAACGCTGAGAGCGGTCCCGATGCAGCGATTTGTCCACTCGCGGCATGTCATCACGCAAACCATTTCGGTCGGATTTATGAGTTTACGAATTGGGTGGTTGCCTCGCGGCTCCGACGATGGCAGTCTATGTTGCGGTGCAGCATAGTGGACGACCAGCCGAACTTGGCCCCCGATCGGATTGGTCTGATGTCTCTCCCTCAAAAGGAGCACGACAACGCAACACGAGTTTTTGAGCCCCGGCTGCGGGGATCGGCCAGAAGCCCGGCCCACAAGCCGGCGATGACGGGAACCTGAGTTCATGGCCTCGATATTCGGTTTCAGATCAAGGGATCCGGCCCGCGACCGTCAGGCCGATGTTTCACGTCTTGATCGTCTGGCAAAGCTGTTCGAGCAGATTGCGGCCGAGATCGAGGCCGAGAGAACCGGGCTTGAGAATCGCTACCGGACGACGTCGACCAACGCCGCCTTTCTGGTCGAAGCGATGGAAAACGGCTCTGCTTCCGACAAGCGGTCTTCGGAAGTCAGCGCACTGACACAGTCGATCCTGAATTGCGAGCGCCGCATCGCGGCGCTGTCGCGCCAGGACGGCATGATGAAAGAGCTCCGTCATTCGCTGGATACGGTCTTTGACGAGGATGCCTCCTCGGCCACCGCGGCGGAATTCGCCTGGCCGGCAGGCGCCGGCAGAGGTTGAACGTGAAGGCTCGGAACTGTTGCAACAGATTTGATGCAAGGCGGGAAGCAGAAGCAATCGAGAGGGTCACAAGGAAGGTCAAGGTTGGCCCGTGCAGGAGCGGTTCGAACGTCGACTTTGGGTTGGGGACACACAGCGCAAAGGTGAGTTTGGTATGAATTGGAATCCGAAACCTACGACGGCAATTGACGCACCGCCTCTCGCATATCGGACCGGACAAGCCGCCCGGCGGCTGGGGTCGCTCGGTGCGTTGCTGCTGGCTGCTCTTGGCGGTTTCCTGGCAACCCCTTCCCATGCCCAGGACATTCCGACATCGCCGTCCTTTGTCGATGATTTCAAAAGCTTCGACCGCACGCGCTGGTATGTTTCCGACGGCTGGAACAACGGCAGCCATCAGAATTGCACCTGGTCGAAAAATATGGTCGAACTGTCGAATGGTGTGCTGTCGCTCGGCTTCGAAAAGCAGACGCTGAAGGATCGCGACTACGTCTGCGGCGAGATCCAGACCAAGCAGCGCTTCGGCTATGGCACCTATGAGGCACGGCTGAAGACCGATACCGGCTCCGGCCTCAACGCCGCGTTCTTCACCTATATCGGTCCCAGCGACAAGCAGCCCTGGGACGAGATCGACTTCGAGGTCCTGACCAAGGACACCTCCAAGGTGCAGGTCAACGCCTATATCGCGGGCAAGGGCAAGAACGAGAAACTGGTCGACGTGCCGGGCGGCACGGAGAAGGCCTTCAACGACTACGCCTTCGTCTGGCAGAAGGACAGCTTGCGATGGTACGTCAACGGCCAACTGGTGAACACGATTACTGACCCGGCGAAGCTGCCCAGCCATGCACAGAAGATATTCTTCAGCTTTTGGGGCAGCGATACGATGAAGGGCTGGATGGGAGCGTTCGCGGATCCGGGCCGCAAGCTTTCCCTGCAGGTCGAGCGGGTCGCCTTCACGGCGCTCGGCGAACCCTGTCAATTTCCGGAATCGCTGGCATGCAGTGTAAAGTAGTTGGGAAAGTCGATTTGAACCGGCGGGGCCGAAAACGGTCCGCTGCCTTGCATGGGAATGAAACCGAATGAATTTGACGGTGTTTGGAATTGGCTATGTCGGCCTCGTGCAGGCGGCGGTGCTTGCCGAAGTCGGGCACCAGGTGGTGTGCGTCGACATCGACGCCGCCAAGGTCGAGCGGCTCAACCAGGGCCTGGTTCCCATTTTCGAACCCGGTTTGGAAAACCTCGTCAAGGAGAACCATGCCGCCGGCCGCATCAAGTTCACAACGGATGCCGCCGCCGCTGTCAGGCACGGCGAGATCCAGATGATCGCGGTCGGCACGCCGCCGGGCGAGGACGGCTCGGCCGACCTCAAATATGTGCTGGCAGTCGCCGAGACCATCGGCCGCGAAATGGACAAACCCAAGATCGTCGTCGGCAAGTCGACGGTGCCGGTCGGCACCTGCGAAAAGGTGAAGGCCAGGATCGCCGACACGCTGAAGAAAAGAGGCCGCGAGGACCTGGCTTTCGATGTCGCTTCAAATCCGGAATTCCTCAAGGAAGGGTCCGCGGTTGCCGACTGCATGAAGCCGGACCGCATCATCGTCGGCACCGACAGCGAGGACACCGAGGCTGTGATGCGCGAACTCTACGCGCCGTTCAATCGCAACCACGAGAAGATGATCGTGATGGACGTGCGCAGCGCAGAATTCACCAAATATGCCGCCAACTGCATGCTGGCGACCAAGATCAGCTTCATGAACGAGATGGCCAATCTGGCCGAACAACTCGGCGCCGACATCGAGGAGGTCCGCAAGGGCATCGGCAGCGATCCGCGCATCGGCTACCATTTCATCTATCCGGGCCTCGGCTATGGCGGCTCGTGCTTCCCGAAGGATGTGCGGGCGCTGATCAAGACCGCCGAAGGCGTCAAGTTCGACGCCAAGCTGCTGCGCGCCGTTGAGGAGCGCAACAACGCACAGAAATCGGTTCTCTTCGACAAGGTGGACCGCTATTTCAAGGGCAACCTCAAAGGCAGGACCTTTGCGCTCTGGGGTCTGGCCTTCAAGCCCAACACCGACGACATGCGTGAGGCGCCGGCGCGCGTCCTGATGGAGGCGCTCTGGAAGGCCGGCGCCAATGTGCAGGCCTATGATCCCGAGGCGATGCAGGAATGCCAGGCCATCTACGGGCTGCGCGACGACCTGCTTCTGTGCGGCACCAAGGAGGCGGCGCTTCGCGGCGCCGATGCGCTGCTGATCGCCACAGAATGGAAGAGCTTTCGCGCGCCGTCCTTCGACGCGGTGAAGGACGCGCTGACCACGCCGGTCATCTTCGACGGCCGCAACCTCTATGACCCCAAGGTCATCGCCCGCCACGGCATCGAATATCACTCGATCGGCAGAATGGCGGCATGAGACCGGGCCCTGGCAGCCGGATGCAAGACCGGTCCGCACACGGCCTGCGGGCGCTGGGGTTGAGCGCGTATTTCTGTGTGGAGTTGTAGCTGATGGTGCTGGACGTAAAGCCGGAGCAAATCACCAAGAATCATTTCGATCTCGTCGCGATCGGTTCCGGCTTCGGTTCGGCCTTCTTCCTGCATGAGTTCGCCAGGCGCCGAAAGGCGCGCATTCTGGTGCTGGAGTGGGGACGCCACAACACCCATGAATGGCAGCTCGAACAGAACGTCAACACCGACATCGAAGACGAGACGACCTACAAGACCAATTCCGACAAGCCGTGGAACTACACGATCGGACTGGGTGGCGGGACGAACTGCTGGTTCGCGCAGACGCCAAGATTTCATCCCAATGATTTCCGGCTGAAAAGCACCTACGGCATCGGTAATGACTGGCCGATCAGTTATGACGACGTCGAGCCGTTCTACTGCGACGCGGAAGACATCATGTCGATCTCCGGCGACCCCGACATGGCGGCGATGCTGCCCCGCTCGAAGCCGTTTCCGCAACCGCCGCATCGCATGTCGACACCGGACAGGATGATGAAGGCGGCGCAGCCCGACCAGCACTTCGTCATGCCAACCGCGCGGGCTCGCGTGCCGACCGCGCAGCGCAGCTCGTGCTGTGCCAATCTGCGTTGCTGGCTGTGCCCGGTCGACGCCAAATTCACCGTCAACAACGGGTTGATGCACGTCTTCGAGCATCCCGACATCTCGGTCTGCCTCGGTGCGGAGGTGCGCCGGCTCGATCACGTCGGCGGCGCTGTCCGTTCGGTCACGTTCAGCCATGACGGCAAGGAATACCAGGTCAGCGGCGATCTCTTCATTCTCGGCGCCAATGCCATCCAGAGCGCGGCGATCATGCTGCGATCCGGCCTGGGCGGCGAGTTTGTCGGCAGCGGCCTGCATGAATCCTACGGCTGGAATTTCGAGGTCTATCTCGACGGCGTCGACAATTTCGACGGCAGCACCATCACAACAGGCCTGAATTTCGGCCTCTATGATGGTCCTCACCGATCGGAGCATGCGGCGGCATTGGTCTATTTCGAGAACCGCTGGCAGCACGGAATGCGTGCCGAAAAGGGGCGGCTACGCCAGGCGCTGCCGTTGGTCGTGGTCACCGAGAACCTGCTCGACCCCGAGAACTACGTCACGCTTGACGCGGATGACAATGCCTTCGTCAGCTTCAAGGCGCCATCGGACTACGCGGTGAAGGGCATGGCGCGCGCTCTGGAGAAATTGCCTGACCTTCTGGCGCCGCTGCCGGTCGAAAAGCTCTTCGACCGCGGCATTCGGCCGACCGAATCGCACGTCCAGGGCACGCTGAGGATGGGCACCGGCCCGGCCGATTCTGTGGTCGACAGCGGCATGATCCACCATCAGCTCAGAAACCTGGTCGTCGTCGGCACCAGCACCTATCCGAGCTGCTCCTGCGCCAACCCGAGCCTGACCGCGGCAGCGCTGTCCTTGCGGGCGGCGAGCCGGATCGCGTGAAAGGAGGTATCGCATGATCGAGATTTCCAGACGCTCGGCCCTGGCCGTCTTGGCTGGCGGAGTGGTTTCGACGGGGGTCGCCTACGCCACCGTTTCCTCCTTCTCGGACGAGGATCTGGTGCGCGTCACGCTGGAAAAATATCTTGGCAAGTTGAACATCCGCATCGAGCATCTGCAGCAGTTCGTGCTGGCGTTCCGCGACCGGAATCCATGGAATTTCCCAAGCGAAAAACTGAGTGATGCCGTCACCCTGGTGGAGGAGCTCAAACTGGGCGCCGCGCGTCGCTTGCTGCCCCGGCGGAAGCGGGAAGATCTGCTGCATTTCGACCGCTGGGTCGTCGCCGAATTCCATATGCTGACGGACTACGCCTGGCGCAGTTCGCCCAACGACCCGATCCGGTTTACCGGCTGGCAATCCTGTACCAATCCCTTCGCCAATCTGGAGCCGCCGAAACTTGCCTGACGTCGAAAGCGAGGCGGCGGCCTTTGCCTGTTGCCTTCGAGCAAGGAATACGAGATGCGACAAGGAGCCCGATCATGAAAGTTCTCTTTGCAGGCGGCAACGGCTACCCGCCCGAGTTCAGTGGCGGCGTTCAGTCGAGCACGCATCATCTGGCCGAACAGCTGATCGAGCACGGTCATGAAGCCGCTGTGCTCGCCGCCCTGTTCGGTGACGGTGTCTTCGGCTTCAAGGCGCGCGCCAAGATGAAGCTGTTGCGGCAGCCGGCGGTTGTCGACAGCTATCCCGGCTATCCGGTGGTGCGGGCCTGGTTTCCCTGGGAAGCGGCGGGTTATGCCGTCGACAGGCTGAAGCCCGATGTCGCCGTGGTCCAGTGTCACAAATCGGTTCCGATCGGCAAGGCGCTGCAGGCGGAGGGCGTGCCTTTGGTCGTTTATCTCCGCAATGTCGAGTTCCATGAACTGGGCGGCGATCTGCGCGAATTGCATTCGGCGCTCTACATTGCCAATTCGGACTTCACCGCGCGAACCTACAAAAAAGAATTCGGCATCGAGGCAGCGGTGATCCCGCCAACCATCAACCCGGCGCATTACTCGACGCCGACGACGGGCCAGTTCGTCACGCTGATCAACCCCTATGAGGAAAAGGGATTTGAGCTCGCGGTGCGGATTGCCGGCGCCTGCCGCGAAATTCCATTCCTGTTCGTCGAAAGCTGGAAGCTCGACGACGATCACCGGGCGCGGATCGAACAGACGATCGCTCCCTTGGGCAATGTCGTCCTGGAGAGCCGCACCAGCGACATGAAGACGGTCTATGGTCGCACGAAGATCCTGCTTGCTCCCAGCAAGTGGGAAGAGGCGTGGGGCCGCGTCGCTTCGGAGGCCCATTGCAGCGGAATCCCCGTTATCGGTTCGCGGCGCGGCGGTCTGCCCGAGGCTGTCGGCTCCGGTGGCGTGGTGCTGGATTACGATGCTCCGCTGGCCGATTGGGTCGCGGCCGTCAGGCGGCTGTGGAACGACAACCAGGAATATGACCGGCTTTCCAGTCTAGCTCGCAGCTTCGCCGGGCGCCCGGAACTCGATCCCGATCGCCAGTTCATCACCTTCTTCTCGATACTGGACAGGGCCATGCAGCAGCGCGCGCGACAGGCGGCCTGACGACGCCGCCTGAGCAGGTCAGGCCGGACGCTTGACCCGGCTTTTCAGCGTCTCGTAGCCGCGGGCGCCAAGCAGTGCGCGGGCAATGGTCTTGGCGGCGCTCTTGCGGCCCTCTTGCGACTTGATCTGCCGCAGCCTTGCCGGCAGGTTGCGGGCCGCCTGGCCAAGTGCCGGCAGCGACAGCGCGTCGGGGAAGCTGACCATATGCGTTTCGACGCACAGCACCGGCTTGCCTGACAGTTCGGTGATCTTCAGCGCCTGTTCGTGCTCGCTCTCGATGAACAGGATGGCATCGGACTTGCGGTAGAAATCGGCCTTGAAACTGCCATGCGCGCCGAGTCGTTGCCGTTCCGCCTTGCTCGGCAGATCGAGCATGATCAGCTGGTCGTATTTGATCTCATGCTTGGCGAGCCATGCCTCGGTGAGCGCGCGGTATTTCTCCAGCCGGCTGGTGACCAGCCAGCCGATCCTGTGAGTCGCGACATGGAGCGGCCGCGCTTCGCTGAGGAATTTCTCATAGGCCGGGCCGTCGTCGTTTTCCGCCTCTGTCGGGTCGAGGCACAGCACGCCGTCAATGTCGACGCAGCATTGCGCCAGGAATTTGTGATGCATGAAGTTCCACTGGAACATGCGCGGATGCGGCACGACCTCGAAGACGAGGTCGGTTTCCTGGTGCAGGGGCTCAAGGCCGAACACGGCGGCAAAGGTGAAGTCCGCCTCGATGCCCGCAGCCTGGATGCGGGCGCGTGCGTCGCGCATGGCGTTGCCGCCGGCGACGCTGTCGTCGATCACCAGCACCTTGCGCATCTCGGAAACCTTGCGGTCGAGAGCGGCCCGGCGCTTGGTGACGCCTGATGTGTAGATTCGCCCAGCCAGGAAGCTGTCGAGATCGGTCATCGGGATGTTCGCGGCAAGGCTGACCAGCGTCGCTGCCAAAACGCCGCTTCTCGGCACACCGACGACCAGGTCGATGTCGCGCGGCAGCCGGTGCAGGCCCCTGACGATGGCGTCGTTCATATCGGAGATCGATCGGTAGTGCATGGTTCAGACCTGGTCCTGGAGGAGATGTCCGTAGCAGTCGAAGACGCCCAAATTATTGCGCTTCGCGCGGCGCTGCCGCAGGCAGCCTTGCCGGCAGCATCCTGAGCGCCTCGCGCAAGGCTTCGCGGCCGGAGGCGAATGCCAGTGCGATGATGATCGTGATGAGGTAGGCGAGCACGGCGCTGCTGGCCAGGGCGACGACATGCTGCTGCGGCAGCGCTGGCTTGACGAACCAGATCGCGGCCAGCGCCAGATGGGCGCCAAGCACGAACGGCGTTGCCGCGCGCAGCACATGATGCGCCTGCAGCGGTCCGCTCTTGCCGACATAGAGCCATAGGAAAGGCGTCCGCAGATATTCGCTGATCGCATAGGCGATCGCCACGCCCAGCGCGCCATAGGGCAGGCCGAGCATGAAAGCCAGCACCGACGTCACGGCCGTTATGATGCCCCAGCGCATGAAATCGCCGGAGCGGCCCTGGCTGACGAAAAGCCACCCCGCCGGATTGTTGAGCGGCTGCAGCAGCCCGGCAAAGCCGAGCGCCAGGAAAATCGAGGCGCTTGCGCGCCATTGCTCGCCGAGCACGAAGGGGATCAGCACATCCGACATCGCGGTGGCGAAGGCGACACCGGGAAGCGCCACCAGCAGGATCAGCGGCATGACGCGCAGATAGGCGCTGCGGTAGCGATCCGGCTCGTCCTTCAGCCTGGAAAGTGCTGGAACCATCACCTTCGACAAGGGGTTGGTGATCTGGCTCAGCGGAAACAGAAGCAGCTTGTAGGCGCGGTCATAGAGGCCGAGCTGCGCCTCGCCCCAATATTTGCCGATCAGCACGTTGTCGAGGTTGCGGGCAAAGAAATTGGCGAAGTTGAAGCCGGTGATGCCGGCGCCGAAATTGATCAGCTCGCCGATGCCGGCGACCTTGCGCGGCAGGCCCGGACGCCAGCGCGAACTCGCCCAGTAGCAGAGCGTCGGCAGCACGGCACCGGTCAGCGTGCCGGCAAACAGGGCCCAATAGGAGCGATCGATGAAGGTCCAGGCGATCGACACGGCAAGCCCGGCGATGGCACTGGCGACGTCGATGACGGCCAGCCGGCCGAACTGCATACGGCGCGTCAAGAGCGCCAGATGCTGGGCGCCAAGCCCATAGGCCATGATCTGCAGCCCGAACGCAGCCACCAGACCTGTCACGCGCGGCTCGCCGTAGAAGGCAGCAACCAGCGGCGCCGCACCCGCAAGCACGCAAGCCAGGATCGCGCTGACGGCGACATTGATCCAGAAGAGGTAGTTCACCTCCTCATGCCGGATGCCTGATTTCTGGATCGTTGCCTGGGTCAGGCCGAAATCCTGGAACAGTGCGATAAAGGCAAGCACCGGCGCGCACATCGCCACGACACCGAAATCCTGTGGCGACAACAACCGCGACAGCACGACAACCGACAGAATCTGTGTCGCGACCCGCACCGATTGCGCCATGGCCGTGACAACCGCACCGCGCCCAACCGATTTGCGCAAGGAGCCTTCTGGCGGATCGAATGCATTGGCTTCCAAATTCAGGATTCCTGATTTTTTACGTGGATTTTCGAGCCCGAAAATCCACGACCGCCGCCGACCACAAACTACGGCAATAATTTTGCAGTGCAACAGAAAACGTCGATTGGTGCAGCAAAAATGTTGCGATGCAGCAAGAGCTGTACTAGCATTCCCTTGGGTGGGCCAACAGCGGTCGAGTTTTTATGCTGCATGTCTTGTACCTAGTGCACGACGTTTCCGACCCGGCGGTGCGCCGGCGGATCACGATGCTCAGGGCAGGTGGGGCCCAGGTCACCTTGGCCGGCTTCCGTCGCACCGCGAATCCGATTGCGGATATCGAGGGACTGCGCCCGATCGACCTCGGCGGGACGCGTGACGGGCGATTCGGCCAACGCCTCGCGGCCGTAGCCAAAGCAGCCGTTTCGATAGGCCCGAAGCTGGGCGGCATGCCAAAGCCGGATGTCATCGTCGCGCGCAACCTGGAAATGCTGGCGCTTGCCCGCCGCGCCAGGTCAGCCTTCGGTGCATCGGTTCCGATCGTATACGAGTGCCTCGACATTCATCGGCTTGTGCTGCGCAACGATGTCCTGGGCAAGGCGCTGCGTGCCACCGAACGATTTCTGGCCAGGGATGTGAAGCTGCTGGTGACCAGTTCGCCTGCCTTCATCGCCAATTATTTCAAGCCGTTCGGCCAGGTCGCGGCACCCATCGAGCTGGTCGAAAACAAATATTTCGAGGCCGCGACGATTGTGCCCGGCGCTCCGGAGGCTGAAGAGAGCCCGGTCGGCCCGCCATGGCGGATCGGCTGGTTCGGCGCGCTGCGCTGCCGCCGCTCGCTCGAGCTGCTGGCTGATTTCTCCCGCCGCATGGAGGGCCGCTTCGAGATCGTGCTGCGCGGCCGTCCGGCTTTGTCGGAATTCCCTGACTTTCACGGCTTTGTCGAGGCCGAGCCATGGCTGTCGTTTCTCGGGCCCTACCGCAATCCGGAAGACATGGCGGCGATCTACAACGATGTCCATTTTTCCTGGGCGATCGATTTCTTCGAAGCGGGGAAGAACTCCGAATGGCTTCTGCCCAACCGGCTCTATGAGGGTTGCCGTTTCGGCGCGGTGCCGATCTCGATGGGCAATACCGAGACCGGGCGGTTCCTCAAGCAGCAGGATATCGGCGTGCTGTTGCCGCAGGCGTCGCCCGAAGCGCTCGAAGCCGCGCTAGGCAAGATGGAGGAGCATCGCTTCGCCAGGCTGAAGGGGCGTGTTCTGGCGCGCAACCCGAGGACCTGGAGCTACGATCGCAGCGATTGCCGTGCGCTTGTCGAGCGGCTGCGCAGCCTGACGGCCGTGCCCGGTTCGTTTGCCGCCGAGGCATTGGCATAGGATGGCAGGGGATGGACAGGGGCAAGATGGACAGAGGTTGATGACGCAGACGGAAAAACCCTCATCCAGCCTGATCGTTATCCCATGCCTGAACGAAGCCGCCCATATCGGTGCGCTGCTCGATCAATTGCGGCCCGCGGCCGCCCGGCTTGGCGCCCGGATCATCGTCGCCGACGGCGGCAGCACCGACGGCACGCTTTCCATCCTAGAGGACGTCATTGCCAGGGACCCGCGCGTTATCCTGCTCCACAACAAGCGGCGTATCCAGAGCGCGGCGATCAATCTCGCCGTCGGTACTTTCGGCGATGGTGCCGACTATCTCATCCGCATCGATGCGCATGGCGGTTATCCCGACGATTATTGCGACCGGCTGGTCGAGGAAGCCCTGGCTACATCAGCGGATTCGGTTGTCGTTTCGATGCTCACCAGCGGCAGCGGTGCCGTGCAGAAGGCGGCGGCCGCGGCGCAGAACTCCAAGCTCGGCACCGGCGGCTCGAAGCATAGGCATCTTTCGCAGGGACAGTGGATCGATCACGGCCATCATGCACTGATGCGGATATCGGCGTTCGGTGCCGTCGGCGGCTATGACGAAACGTTCAGCCACAACGAGGACGCCGAGCTCGATTATCGCTTGCGCAAGGCCGGCTACAAGATCTGGATGAGCGGCAAGACGCAGATGGTCTACTACCCGCGTGCCTCGCTCTCAGGCCTCTATTTCCAGTATCTCGGCTACGGTCGCGGGCGTGCCAAGAATGTACTGAAGCATCGCGTCATCCCGAAGGTGAGGCAGATGGTGCCGCTGCTGGTGTTCCCGGTGGTGCTGCTGGCGGCCTTCTCCTTCGTGCACTGGCTGGCGGCGGTGCCGCTGCTGCTGTGGGCGTCGGTGTGCCTGGGCTACGGGCTGGTGACGGCTATCCGCCAGCGCAAGGCCGACGTTGCGCTGGCCGGTGTCTCGGCCATGGTCATGCATCTTGGCTGGTCGGTCGGCTTCTGGCTGCAGCTTCTCGGCCTCGGCTCGCGACGAGGAGTGGCCTGATGGCGGTGTCGGCAAAGGACCGCAGCATCGACATCGGCGTCTGCACGTTCCGCCGGCCGGAACTGGCCGACACGCTGCGCTCGCTCGACGCCATGGAGATGCCGGTGGGATTCGATGTCCGCATCGTCGTCGCCGACAATGACGACACCCCATCGGCCCGTGACCTGGTGGCGGCGCTGTCGCGGGAATTGACGGTGCCGATCCACTATCAGCACGCCCCGGCGCGCAACATCTCGATCGCCCGTAACGCCTGCCTCGATGCGAGCACCGCGGATTTCGTCGCCTTCATCGACGACGACGAGACGGCCACGACGCCATGGCTTGCCGAACTGGTCGCGATGGCGCAGCAAAGCGGTGCCGCCGCCGTGCTCGGCCCGGTCAGGGCGCGCTATCGCCCGGACGCGCCGGACTGGATGCGGCGCGGCGATTTCCATTCGACCTTGCCCGTCTGGGTGCGCGGCGAGATCCAGACCGGCTACACCTGCAACGTTCTGCTGCGGATGGGCTCGGACAGCCTGCGCGGCCGCCGCTTCAGCCTGGCGCGTGGCCAGACCGGCGGCGAGGACACCGAATTCTTCGACCAGATGCACAAGGCAGGCGGCCGCATCGCCTTCTCGCCCGAGGCGTGGGTCGAGGAGGTGGTGCCGCGCTCCAGGGCGGCATTCGATTGGCTCGGCCGCCGCCGCTTCCGCGTCGGCCAGACGCATGGCCATCTCCTGGGCAGCAGCGCCAGCGGAATCGGCCTGGCCAAGCAGGTCGGCCTGGCCTCGGCAAAGGCCATCTATTGCTTCGCCTCGGCACTTCCGGTCGTCGTCAGTCCGGTACGCAGGAACCGCAGCGTGCTGCGCGGCATTATGCATGTTGGTGTCGTCAGCGGCCTCGTCGGCATCCGCGAAATCCGCCTCTATGGCCAGCCGTCGCCACAGCAGGGAGGCAAGCGTGCAGCCTGACGTCAGCTCTATCCCCGATGTTTCCTTCGTTATTGCCGCCTACAATGCCGAGACGACCCTTGATCGGGCGATCGCCAGCGCCATCGCCCAGAAGGGTGTCAGCGTCGAAATCATCGTCGTCGACGACAAGTCGCGCGATGCGACGCTCGATGTTGCGCGGGCCTATCCCGGGGATATCGTCCGTGTCATCGCCCTGCCAAGCAATCGCGGCCCGGGCGGCGCCAGGAATGCCGGCCTCGATGCCGCCCGCGGCAGATGGATCGCGGTTCTCGATTCCGACGACGCGGTCTTTCCCGGCCGGCTCGCCAGGATGATCGCGCGTGCCGAAAGCGCGGATGCCCAGATCGCCGTCGACAATCTGCAGGTCGTTCGCGAGGACGGCGTTATCGAGGACGCGATGTTTCCGCGGCAATATCTGGAAGGCTTGCGCGAGATTTCGCTGGCCACCTACATCGCCGGCAACGTCGTCTTCGAATCCAAGTTCAACCTCGGCTACCTCAAGCCGATCTTCCAGCGCGAGTTCCTGAACGAAAACCGGCTTCGCTATGACGAGAAGCTGAGGATCGGCGAAGACTACATCCTCTTTGCCGCCGCCCTGGCCAACGGCGGAAAATGCGTCGTCGAGCCCGATATCGGCTATGCCTACCATATTCGCAGCGTCTCCATTTCGCGCGTGCTCGAGCTTCACCACGTCGAAGCCATGCGCAGGGCGGATGCCGTGTTCGCTCAAACCCATCGGATGGATGAGGCCGCGCAGGCCGCGTTCGCGCGGCGTGGCCGCAGCCTGCGCAAGGCGGCATCGTTTCTGTCACTGGTACAGCACATCAAGGCGCGGTCCCCGCTCAAGGCGATCCGGACTGCGCTCAGCGACCCGGCGGCGGTCAGGCATATGGGCATGCCGATCGCCGTGCGGTTGCGAAGAATGGCGGCACAATTTGCCGTCGGGGCGGGGAGGTGAAGATGCAGGCACATGGAGGGAATTTTCGTGGCCTGTGAACGGATTGAAGTCGATCTCCTCAGAAGGAATTTGCGATGAAGAAAATCAGGAAGGCCGTGATACCGGTGGCGGGGCTTGGAACGCGGTTCCTGCCGGCGACCAAGTCGATGCCGAAGGAAATGCTTCCCGTCGTCGACAGGCCTGTCGTCCAATATGCGGTGGACGAGGCCTTCGAGGCGGGCATCGAGCACATCGTCTTCGTGACCGGTCGCAACAAGGCGGTGATCGAGGACTATTTCGACCTGCATCCGGAATTGATCGGCACCCTGGAGCAGACCGGCAAGAAGACCCAGCTGGAGGCGCTCGAAAGCATGCTGCCTGTGGCCGGCGCCACCAGCTTCATCCGCCAGCAATCCCCGCAAGGCCTCGGCCATGCCGTCTGGTGCGCGCGCGAGGTTATCGGCAACGAGCCCTTCGCCTTGCTGCTGCCGGACATGGTGTCCTTCGGCGGTCGCGGATGCCTCGCCGAAACCGTCGAGCTTTATGAGCGCACGGGCGGCAACGTAATCGCCGTCGAGCGTTGCGAACCCAGCGAGACCAACAAATATGGCATCGTTGGCCGTGGCGCCGAGATCGGCGGCGGTTTCGAGGTGACGGCCATGGTCGAGAAGCCGGCGCCGGCCAATGCGCCTTCGAATTTCTACATCAACGGCCGCTACATCCTGCAGCCGGAGATTTTCGCGCTCCTGGGCAATCAGCAGCGCGGCGCCGGCAACGAGATTCAACTGACGGATGCCATGGTTCGTCTGTCGAAGGATCAGCCGTTCTTCGCCCAGCCTTTCCTCGGCCGCATGTTCGACTGTGGTTCCAAGGAAGGGTTCATCCAGGCCAACATCGCCTTCGCGCTGGCGCGCGACGACATGAAGGGTCCGGTTTTCGAGATGCTTCAGGAGTTCGTCCGGTCGCATGAACGCCAGGAAGAAGCCGCATAATGCCCATCTTTCGGGAGTATCGTCAGATGGCCGGCGAAGAGGGGCCGGCAGGTTCTCTCCGTCTGGCACGACGCTTGCATTGCTCTGGCGATGCTCCCGATCTTCGAGGCGCCTGCAAGCCAAGGCATGATCCCTGAAAGTGGGTCCCGGTTTCCGGAAAAGATCATGTTGAAACAGTAAGATAGAGCCAATTGCGATCAATCGGAATAGGACCGGCTCTAGAATTGGACCGAAGATGAATTATGCCAACTTTCCTCTCGACAAGAGGATGCCATTGCCGAATTCGGACGCAGGAGACGGCGAAGACTTCATCGATATCGAGCGGCTGCTTGGCATGGCCGCACGGCAGGCCAAGGTGGTTGCCGTGTGTGCCGTCATCGGTCTCTTCCTGGGCCTGCTCTATTTGCAGACAACGCCGCCCAAATATCAGTCGATCGCCAGCGTGCTGATCGACGAGGGCTTGAACAAGATCGTCGACGACATTTCGGCGACGTCGACAACCATGCAGACCGATTCCGCCATCCTGAGCCAGATCGAGATCCTGACCTCGACGCGGCTTGCCGCCGTGGTCGTCGACAAGCTGAAGCTCGACCAGAACGACACGTTCATGAATCCGCCCCAGTCGGCGCTTGCCCAAGGCATAGGCCTCATCCGCAGCCTGATCCAGTATGTCCGCCCCAGCTCTTCCATGCCGGGTGGCGCTGACTTCAGCAAGCTCGACCCGGCCGCCCGCGATGCGCTGATCGCCACGTCGCGCCGCGACTACGCGATCCTCAAGCTGCAGAACGAGATCCGGGCGGAACGCGTCGGCCGAAGCTACGTCATCGCGCTCGGCTATCAGGCGACGGATCCGGCCTTGGCAAACGCCATCACCAAGGCCTATGCCGATGCCTATCTCGCCGATCAGCTCGATGCCAGCTTCGATGCCACCGAGCGGGCTGCGGTCTGGCTGCAGGGCCGGTTGACGGAGCTGCGCCAGAGCTCGCAGGCAGCTTCGCTCGCGGTTGAGAAATTCAGGGCTGAACATGGGCTGGCGGCCAACAGCGATGGCCAGCTGATGAGCGACAAGCAGCTTTCCGACCTCAACGCCCAGCTTATCGTGGCGCAGGCCGACACCGCACGCGCCAGCGCCCGCTACCAGCAGTACAAGGCCATCGTCGACAGCGGCTCCGAAAACGCTTTCAAGGATGCCGCCATATCGAGCGACCAGCCAAGCAGCTCGGTCATATCGGCGCTCAAGACCCGCTACCTCACGGTGGCCAAGCGGCTGCAGGACGTCGAGGCGAATTTCGGCCCCGAGCACCCGCAGGCGGTGGCTCTCTCCAAGGAGAAGGCCGACATATCGACGCAGATTTTCGGCGAGCTGAAGCAGCTGACCGAAAGCTATCGCAACGAATATGAGGTGGCGCAGGCACGCGAGACCGCGCTCAGGGCCAACGTCGCGGCCGCGCAAGGCAAGAGTTCCGTCGACAACCAGACGCAAGTCAAGCTGCGTGAACTCGATCAGCAGGCGACGGCGCTCACCACGCTCTATCAGACATTCCTGGGTCGTTACGAGGAAGCCGCGCAGCAGCAGTCCTTCCCGGTCGGCAAGATCCGCATCATCTCCGACGCGTCGATGCCGATGACGGCCTCAAGCCCGCGCACCATCGTCGTGCTCGGACTTTCGCTGGTGCTTGGCCTGCTGATGGGCGCCGGCTTTGGTGGCCTGAACGAGTTTAACGAACGCTTCTTCAGGACCGGCGAGGACGTGCGCGACCGCGTCAACCTGAAATTCCTCGGCTACCTGCCGACGATCGGCGGCAAGCTCGGCAAGGAAGAAAAGCCGGGCGAGACCCAGGTGGACGCCAAGACCACCCAATCGCTGTCTTCAGCCGAAAAGCGGGCGCGCATGCGGGTCAGCATCGATTCTCCAGCCTCGATGTTCTCCGAAACGCTGCGCAGCGCCAAGATCGCCTTCGACGTCGTGATGGAAGGGCAAGGCAGCCGCGTCATCGGCATCATCTCGGTGCTTCCCGGCGAGGGCAAGTCGACGGTCGCGGCAAATCTCGCCGGCTTGCTTGCCGCCAATGGCTCCAAGACGCTGCTGATCGACGGCGACTTGCGCAATCCCGGCCTCAGCCGAGGCCTTGGCATGGAAACCGAGCAGGGCTTGATGGAAGCGGTGGTCGGCGGCCAGACCTGGCAGTCCGTCGGCAAGATCGACAGGCAGACGAAGCTGGCGATCATCCCGGCGGTGCTGCGCGGTCACTTCTCGCATACCAGCGAACTTCTCTCCTCGGCCGGCATGCGGCGCTTCATCGAGAACGCCAAGGAGACCTTCGAATACATCGTCGTCGATCTGCCGCCGCTCGGACCGGTGGTCGACGCCAAGGCCTTCGCGCCATTGGTCGACGGTTTTGTACTGGTCACCGAGTGGGGGCGCACCCCGCGCGCGATGGTCAGGTCGATGCTGGAATCCGAACCCTATGTCGCCAACAAGATCGTCGGCGCGGTGCTGAACAAGGTCGATTTGAAGAAACTGGCCAAATACGGCTCGTTCGGCGGTTCGGAAAAATTCTTCGACAAATATTCGAGCTACTATCTGGAAAAGTCGGAAGTGCGCGGCAAGGCGCCGGTCTGACGTCGACCGTTGCGCGAGTGGGTCCACTCTGAAGTGTATCGATCTTCAGGCCAGCACACCTGAATATCGTTGCGCGTCAGGAGAAGATCAGCCTGCCTTGCTTGTCGGCGATCCTGACGGCGGTCAGGCGTCCGCTCTGGAAGGCGGCCGTGTCGATGCCGAGCCGGCGCCCTTCGAGCTTCGGGACATCCACCGGCGTATGCCCGTGCACCACCCAGCGGTCGAGCAGGTGCGTTGCCTCGAAGAAGTCCGAACGGATGTTGATCAGGTCATGGTCGGTTTGCGCCGCAAGGTCGACGCCGGGCCTGATGCCAGCGTGGACAAACACGAACTTACGCGAACGGACCATGATCGGCAGCCCGCGCAGGAAGCTGACGTGATCGTCCGGAATGATCTCCCTTATGCGCCGGTCGATCTGCGCGCTGCTCCCGTAGAGGCTGGTGAGGCGCGCCGGATCGATGCCATAGGAAAACAGGGTTTGCAGGCCGCCCGTCGCCAGCCAGGGTTCGCGGGACAGATTTCCGTCGAGATAGTTCAGCATTGCCACTTCGTGGTTGCCCGCAAGACAAATGCGCTGAAATCCTTTCGGCGGCGGCGCCAGGAGGTGATCGAGCACCCGCGCCGACTGAAATCCCCGGTCGATGTAGTCGCCAAGCATGACGATGATCTTGCGGCTCTGGAAGCGCAGCGAATCGAGCAGGATCTTCTGCTCCAGCGCGCGGAGTTCCTTGTAGCAGCCATGCACGTCGCCGATCGCATAGACGACGGCGTCCTGCATGTCGATATCGAGGCGCGGACGCGCCGCGATGCGGGGTTTTCGCTGGAACAGGGTCACGTGCCGGGCGTCTCGAGGCAAGCTCTCATGCCGAAGGCATAAGTGCCTGTTATCATGCCCGAAACGAAGAATTCCGCAATCGTGGAAAATGCAGCTGCGCCGGGTCGGCACCGCCAATGCATGTCGCTCGGAAGTGAGCTCCGTTTTGGGAGAGCGATCCGTGGAACAAAGGCCTGGAGTGGGCCTGAATCCGCTCAGGCGCGACATGCTTTAGGTCGGCGGCCGGCCCGGTCTGCCGGACCGTCGTCAGGCTGCCTTGAGCCGATAACGGAAAACGGTATGGTCGAGCAGCAGCCGGATGCGTGGTTCGGCCTCGGTCGCCACTAGCCAGCTTGCCGCGATCATTGTCGCGCCGACGACCGCCATCGAGAACAGATGCGGCAGACCGGCGCGGACCAGGATGCCGAGCAGGGCCGCGCCGACGACATCGTGCAGCAGGTAGAGCGGATAGGTCATCAGCCCGATCCGACGCCAGCCGCTCCAGGAGAGGTCGAGCCGCAGCGACCACGCCATCAGCGCGATGCCTATGAGGAAGATGAGGATCGGCGGGGCGAAGGGCATATCACGCCCGACCTTCAGGATATGAACGTCGACCGAACTGGCGATCTGCAGCACACCACCGGCCAGGAACAGGGCGCAGAAGGCTAGGCGGGCGGCTGTCACCGCCTTGAAGCGCATCAGCCACAGCATGACGCCGGTGGCGAAGAACACGCCGTGATGCACCAGAAGCAGGTCGAGCGTGCGTGTTTCGGCAAGGTCGGCCCAGTCGAGCGGGTAGTAGAGGCACCAGAACAGCGCGCTGACCAGGCCGATGGCGAGCGCCACAATTTCCATTAGATGGAAGCGGCCGAGCCGCAGCAAGGTCCAGACGACGGCATAGAAGGCGATCTCGATGCCGAGCGTCCAGTAGACGCTGTCCACCCATGGCGCGTAAGGGGCGAACAGGCCGGTGCGGACGAGCCTGACGACGGCATCGGTCGGCCAGCTGAGGCCGACGATCAAAAGCACCGCCGCAGTGACCGGCGCACAGATCCACACGGCCGGCGCCAGCCGTTTCACCCTGGCTTCGAAAAACCGCAGGGGTGTCGACCTTTCGGCGCTGAAGGCGATGACGAAGCCGCTGATGACGAAGAAGATCTGGACGCCGACCCAGCCGGATTCGACCCAGGCGCCTATTGCCGGCTGCGGGGGAACGCCGCCCGTGGCGCGCGCCGAAACACCGTCAGGATACGCCCACACCCAGAAGCCATAGTGGTAGACCATGACCATGACGGCGGCGAGAAAGCGCAGGATGTCGACGCCGCCAAATGTAATCTTCTGCTGAGCCATGCGACCTTTGTCGATGGCCCCCCGCGAACGACTTTAGGGTGCATTGCTGCGTCGCACAATAAAAGTATTGCTTGCCGATCGAAAAGGTCGTCCGCGGCCCACCCTTCAGTGGCTCAAAGTCCGATTCCGCGCTCCTTCAGCGCCGCAGTGATCTCGTCGAGGATGACCGGATCGTCGATGGTTGCCGGCATGGCCCATTCCTCCTTGTCGGCGATCTTCTGCATGGTGCCGCGCAGGATCTTGCCCGATCGCGTCTTGGGCAGGCGCTTGATCGTCACCACCGTCTTGAAGGCGGCGACCGGGCCGATGCGTTCGCGCACCAGGCCGACCACCTCGTTCTCGATGGAGCCGATATCGCGGGTCACACCCGCATTCAGCACCACGAAGCCCAGCGGAACCTGGCCCTTCATGGCGTCGGCAATGCCGATGACCGCGCATTCGGCGACATCGGGATGGGCCGAAAGCACCTCTTCCATGGCGCCGGTCGACAGGCGGTGGCCGGCGACATTGATGATGTCATCGGTGCGGGCCATGACGTAGAGATAGCCGTCCTCGTCGACCATGCCGGCATCCGCCGTCTTGTAGAAGCCGGGGAACTCGTCGAGATAGGCTTGGCGGAACCGTTGATCGGCATTCCACAGCGTTGGCAGGCAGCCGGCCGGCAGCGGCAGTTTGATCACCACATTGCCCAGCGTGCCGCGCTGCACCTCATGGCCAGCATCGTCGAGAACGCGGATGTCGTAGCCGGGCATCGGCACGCCGGGCGAGCCGTATTTCACCGGCAGCAGGCCAAGGCCGGCGGGATTGATCGTCATCGGCGAGCCGGTCTCTGTCTGCCACCAATGGTCGACCACAGGCACATTCAGCTTCTGCTCCGCCCATTTGATGGTTTCCGGGTCGGCGCGCTCGCCGGCAAGAAACAGCGTGCGGAACTTCGAGAGGTCGTGTTTGGCAATGAACTCGCCCTTCGGGTCCTGCCCCTTGATGGCGCGGAATGCGGTCGGCGCGGTGAACAGCGCGACCACGCCATGCTCCGCTATCACCCGCCAGTAGGTGCCGGCATCGGGCGTGCCGACAGGCTTGCCCTCGAACAGGATGCTGGTGCAGCCATGCAGCAGCGGTCCGTAGACGATGTAGGAATGGCCGACCACCCAGCCGACATCGGATGCCGCCCAGAACACCTCGCCCGGCTTGACGCCGAACTCGTTTTCCATCGTCCATTTCAGCGCGACCATATGGCCGCCATTGTCGCGCACGATGCCCTTGGGCTGACCGGTCGTGCCCGATGTGTAGATGATGTAGAGCGGATCGGTGGCAAGCACCGGAACGCAGTCGACATTGGCGCCCGCTGCCCGTTCGCGGGCGACCGCATCGGCGTAGTCGATGTCGAAATGCTCCTTCAACTCGCATCGCAACTGGTCGCGCTGCAGGATCAGGCAGGCGTCCGGCTTGTGGCGGGAGATCTCGATCGCCTTGTCGAGCAACGGCTTGTAGGCAACGACGCGGCCTGGCTCCAGGCCACAGGATGCCGAAATGATCAGCTTCGGCCTGGCATCGTCGATGCGGGTGGCAAGCTCATGCGAGGCGAAGCCACCGAAGACCACCGAATGCACCGCGCCGATGCGGGCGCAGGCGAGCATGGCGATGGCCGCCTCGGCCACCATCGGCATGTAGATGATGACGCGGTCACCCTTGCCGATGCCGCGGTTCTTCAGCACCGAGGTCAGCGCGACGACCTCGCGCTTCAGCTCGGCATAAGTGAACTTTTTCACGGTTCCGGCAATCGCACTGTCGTGGATCAGCGCGATCTGGTCGGCGCGGCCGCCGGCGACGTGGCGGTCGATGGCATTGTAGCAGGTGTTGCAGGTGGCGCCGGTGAACCAGCGGCCATAGACACCGGCATTGGCGTCGAACACCTTGTCCCAGGGCGAATACCAGTCGATGGCGCCGGCCGCATCCGCCCAGAATTGTTCCGGATCGCGTTTCCAGCCTTCATAGACCTCGTGATAGCGTGAAGCCATCCATACCTCCCCGGGAAATGTTTTTCTTCCTTCCAGATAGCGCGCTCTACCCTTGGCCGCAAATCCACGCCATTGTGACGACGGCATCGACCTGGCGCTTGGGGGCAAGCAGCTATGAACTGCGAGACGGGACTGGGGTGGTGATGTCTGCTGCTGTTCGGATCATCGGGCGCTTTTCGCTATCGTCGGTCATGGGCGCCGTACTTGCTATGTCCACCGGAACCGCTGAAGCCGGCGATGCCGCGGCACGGCACATCATCGGCTTTTCGCCGGATGGCGCTTATTTCGCCTTCGAGCAATATGGAACGCTCGACGCCGGCGCCTCGGACTCCGGCTGGTCTGAGATCGACATCATCGATACCCGTACGGATCGGTTCGTTGGCGGTAAGCCGATCCTCGTCGTCGATGAGACGGAGGAGGCGACACTGACGCTGGAGCAGGCGAGGGCGCAGGCCGCCGCTCAGGCGGCGCCCATTCTCGCCCATTATGCAATCACATCCCCAGCCGAGCAGACAGCGTCCGACAAATTCACCTTTCCGGGTGAAATGGTTGCCTACAACGACATCTCCCGCCTCGAACAGGTGTCGCAGAAATGGCTGTCGCCGCTCCATGGCGAAACGGGCGTTTCGACCATCCAGCTCGACGAGATCCTGGCAGCCAGCACGGGCGATTGTTCGGCGAGTTTCGCAACGACGGAGCGGCGCGACACATCTGGCAAGGCACTCGGCTTCCGGCTGACGCTGCAAGGCCAGGACGGCAAGCCGGTCAAGATCCTGCACGAGGACAAGACCGTGCCGGGCTCAAGAAACTGCCCGACCTCCTACAGCCTGTCGGAATCCTACGAACTTACCCCGGCCGGCAAGCTGCCGGTAATTGTCGTGCTGGTGCAGCGTTTTAGCCAGGGTTTCGAGGGGCGCGATCGCCGCTTCCTCGCAGTGACCGGGCAGCCACGCTGAGAGGTCAGCCCCAGGCGCCGGCAGCCGCTCTGTCTGAAGGTTGTTTCTAGATCGGCAGGGCCACAAGCATAAGGCCAATGCCGCCAGCGATCAAAATGGCTGTCGCCAGCGCTTTTCTGTGACGTTCGAAGCTCGTCGGAGCTCGCTCCCAATTGTAACGCATACGCTATCTCCCCAATACCCAGGCAGGTTTTACCTTACTTAGGGGAAGAAATGCAACGTCCGCTGCCGGCAGCCCGCTGTTTGTCACGTTTCATCGATGACTATTTCTGGGCCGAATGCGGCCGGGAAGACGCAACCGAGCAGGTTCTAACGCGACTGGCGCGGAAAATCTGTCAGCAAGGCCGTTGGTCCGTGCACCGGGCTCCCGTGATCGGCTGATAGACAGCGCTCCACCTCCGCGCTATCTGATTTCCGGGATGAGCATGGCTTGGAGGGGGCGTGGTGGAAATAGTCTCTGGAACCGTTCTGCGGCTGGCCGAGGATGCCTCGGTGCAGCATGTGGGCGATGGCGCAGTCGTGCTTTTGGCGCGCAGCGGCCAGCTCTATACATGCAACGGCACGACCGAAGCCTTTCTCGACAAGGTGGACGGCGCGCGCAACCTCGACCAGATCGTCGACCTGCTTTGCGAGGAGTTCGAGGTCGACAAGGGGACGCTCGATCAGGACATGGCGGCACTGGCCACGGATCTGATCTCGGAAGGTATCCTCGCCGCGCTAGGTGCTTGATGGCTGACGGCCCGCTCCTGCGCGCTCTTTTTCGCTGCCATCTCTGGGCGAGCGCGCGGCTGATGCCGGTCCTTGTCACCAACCGGAGCTTCGAGGAGGTGCTCAGATGGGCGCCGCTCGCCTCGTCGACGCCCTATCGCGGTCTGCCGTCCGCCTACATCGTCGCGAGCGTCAACCGCACGGTCCGCCATCCCTGGCTGATGCGTGACCGCAGGTGCTTGAGGGAAGGTCTGCTCGGTCATCGTTTCCTGCGACTAGCCGGCTTCGATCCGGACCTGCGCTTCGGCGTCGAACCGCAGTCGATGCAAGCGCAGCGTCTATCGGCGCATTGCTGGGTCTGCCTCGACGGCAAGCCGGTGGTCAGCGACAAGCTTCCCGGCATGGTCGAGATCTATCGTCATCATGCCGATGCCGTAAAGGCGCGTCCCGCTTGACCAGACCTTCAGCCTGCTATGGCCTCAACGGCCTGATCCTTGGCATATCGACCGAGCGCTCCGAGCTGTGGCAGGATTTCGACCGGATGCTGGGCAGCCTGCGCATAGAGGAACCCGTCGCGCCGGACTTTCGTCTTGAGATCACCGAAACAGACACGCTGGACGAGACACCCAATGGATCCCTGGTCTTCGATGGCGAGGTGCCGGAGGATGGTCCCTGCCGGATGATCGAGGATGGCGGCATTGTCCATCTGGTCTTTCCCGGGCGCCAAACCGTTGCGATCAATGGTGGGGAAGGTTGGGCCGAACTCCGGATTAGCACCGGTACGAAAGCCGCCTGGACGCCGTCGATGTTGGTCCTGGATGCCGCGCTCGACGCCGGTGGCCAGCATATGCTGCATACGGCCGGGCTGACCTTGCCTGACCGCGATGCGGTGGTGCTGGTCCACGCCCCGAGCGGCACCGGCAAGACCACGACGTCGCTGGCGCTGGCAACACAGGGCTTTGGCCTCTGCTCCGACGACGCCATGATCCTGAATGTCGCTTCGGGCAAGGTCGTGGCCTGGGGCTTGCCGCGCGCCGTCAAAATCCACCGGAAGGCTGCCGAAATGATCCCGCAGGTGGCGCCATGCCTTGGCCAGACGTGGGATCGCAACGGCGAACAGCCGGTCTCGTTAGAACGGTTGGGGGGTATCATCCGGGTGGAAAACGCATCCGCCCGGCCGGTGGCGGCGCTTCTGCATCTGGCGCGTTCCGCCGACGGCCAGACCCGGCTCGTCGCCATGGCCAGGACCGACGCGATGGTGGCCCTGGCAGTGGACAATGTCCGCACCGGTATGACCGGGCTGCTGCCGATGCAGAAGCGCAGGCTGGCGACCATCGCCGGGCTGGTCAATGCGGTGCCGACCTTCCAGCTCGAAGTAGGCGGGCGCCCCGCTGACGCTGCGGCGCTGATCCGCGCTACCCTGGATTGACGTCAAGTCAGGCTACTTGCGGCCTGGCCTTGGCCAATCTCTGGATCCACCGGAAGGCGTCGCGGCGCAGGCGCGAGCCCAGTCTGTCCCTGGAATTGACGCCAAGCAGCGTATTCGTTGTGATCAGCCGCCTGGCCAGCCGTATGGAGAGATCGGGCTTGATGCGGCCGGCGAGTTCGAGCGCGCGGCTCTCGTCGAACAGCTGGCCGGTCACATTGAGCACGATTGCCAACTCCAGTTCGATGCCGGTCATACGGGCAGCGTCGAACAGGCGTGCTTCCGCTTCGGGTGATTGCAGCGCCCGCACCCCTTGCAGCACGTCCACGCAAAGCTGCAATCGGTGGAATTTGTGGCCGCCCGCGGCGTGCACGATGGCGATCGTTAGAAGAGCCGCCGGCGTGTCCGTGGCTTCGCCGTCGATGGCGCGCAATTCAGGGAAACCCAGCGACAGGCGTCGCCGCATGCCGGTGTCATGCACGAGGTCGCCATGCAGTTCGACCAGCAGGCTGGAATTCTCTTTTTCCAGCCATTTGAATTCCTGCAATTCGTAGGATTCGGCCTCGTTGCTGCCAAGCTCGAAGCTGCATGCCGCGATCACCTGGTTTGCCCTGGCCAGATTGGCGGGTTCGACCAGGATGTCGATGTCGGTGAAGGGCCTGTCGGCGACGTTGCGGTAGAGCTTTCGCGCGAAGACGGGTCCCTTGACGATCCGCGCCGGAATATTGTCCGCCGCCAGTCCCTTCATGATGCGGTCCCCATGATACTTCAACAGCATCGACTGGCCGGTGGCGATCGTTGCCTTCTGGCGCAGATCCTCCAGCTTGCCGTGCAGGTCGGCATCCGCTGGCAGCCGCGCGTCCCCGCTGAGCTTGCGCAACATGATCGGCAGCACGCCGTGAAACTCGGCATTGTCGAGCAGCGCCGTCAGCGTCTTTGCCGACAAATCTTCGCCGCCTGCCGCCGCCTCGGGGTCAGCGAAGCGCAGCAAGAGTCTTTCTTCGGCGGAAGTAAGCGGTGGCAGCATCAACCCAGCTAGCATTGCGAGCAAGTCAGGAATGGTTGCAGAAAAGCCTAATGTAAGCCAGCTTTTACATGCCCCAGCGCAGCGCCGCAGTGTGTACCGGCGCGTCCCAGAATGCGGTCGTCTCGTCGTCGAGCATGGTCAGCGTGATCGAGCAGCCGGCCATATCGAGCGAGGTGACGTAGGAGCCGACCAGCGAACGGGTCACCGTCACGCCATGCTTCTCGAAGATTAGCCGTGCGCTGTTGTACATCAGATAGAGTTCCATCAGCGGCGTGCCGCCGAAGCCGTTGACGAACAGCAGCGCCGGGCCTTTCGCTTTGTCGCCGAGATCGCCGAGGATCGCGGCGCAAATCTCCTGCGCGATCGCATCGGCGCTTTTCAGCGCATCGCGCCGGCGGCCGGGCTCGCCATGGATGCCGACGCCGAACTCCATCTCGCCGTCGCCGATATCGAAAGTCGGCTTGCCCGCCGCCGGCACGGTGCAACTGGTCAGCGCCACGCCCATCGAGCGGGTAGCAGCGTTGACGCGGTCGCCAAGCGCCTTCAGCGACGCCAGAGCCAGGCCGTGTTCGGCCGCCGCGCCGACGATCTTCTCCACCACCAGCGTGCCGGCGACGCCACGCCGGCCCGTCGTATAGGAAGAATTCTCGACCGCGACATCGTCATTGGTCACGATCTGCTGGACGCCTTCCGACATTTCGGCCGCCATCTCGAAATTCATGACGTCGCCCTCGTAGTTCTTGACGATGAACAGGCAGCCGGCGCCGGTGTCGACGGCCTCTGCCGCCGCCAGCATCTGGTCCGGTGTCGGCGAGGTGAATACCTGGCCGGGGCAGGCGGCGTCCAGCATGCCGTGACCGACAAAGCCGCCATGCAGCGGCTCGTGACCGGAACCGCCGCCGGAGATCAGCGCCACCTTGCCCGGCCGCAAGGTCTTTCGGCGGATGAATTTGTGCTCGTCGCCGAGCACGAGGATGTCGGCATGGGCGGCGACGAAGCCGTCGAGGCTTTCGGTCAGCACCGTGTCCACCGAATTGATAAACTTCTTCACGGCCGTCTCCTCCCGAAATAGGCCAGATAGCAAGTGATCAGCCACTCTTGCCGGTGATGCTGGTGATCTTTTGGATAAAATCGTTCACCGCTTTATCGAGCGCGGCGTTCTGCTTGTCGTCGCCGAAATCCGGCACGATCAGCGAGACATGCCGCGTCTTGCGCATGCCTGATGCGATCGACATCTTGCCTGGATGCGCCTGGTGATAGGCGGCGAGAAACTGGTCGCGCTCGGCCGGGCTGAAATGGCAGACGGAAAATATAGCCGGCAAATGTTTTGACGGAATCGGGATCGAATAGGCAGGACTGGAAATCTGCGTGACGAAGCTGCGGTGCTTGCCGAGCGCATCGGCCAGGCGCTGGCGCATACCGGACGGGCGCTGGTCGATAACCTGCGACAGGATCGTCTTGTAGGCGCGGATCGCCTCTTCGGAACCGGGTTCGGGTGTCCTGTCGACCATGCCGGCCGCGCCTAGACAGAAACGTCCGCGATGGCCGCCTTGGCCATGGCGAGTTGCGCCGGCGCGACGGAAAGATCGCGCAGGCCGGCCTCGATCAGTGACGGGATCGAGGCTGGATCGCCGGCTGCATCGCCGCACAGGCTGACCGGGATCTCTTCCCGCTGGCCAAACGCGGTCACGGCAGCGATCAGCCGCAGCACGGCCGGATGACGGACCGAATTGAGATGCGCCACGGCAGCGTTGTCGCGGGCGGCCGCCATGACATACTGGGTGAGATCATTGGAGCCGATCGAGAAGAAGGCGGCATCGGTAAAGGCTTCCGGTACGATCGCCACCGACGGCACTTCGACCATGATGCCGAGCGGCGGCATGTTGTGTGCGACGCCGCGTGCGGCAAGTGCAGTCTGCTCTTCGGCGAACATCGCCGCTGCCTGTCGGTATTCCTCCACAATGGCGATCATAGGGAACATCACTTTCAGGCTGCCATGGACAGCGGCGCGCAGCAGCGCCCGGATCTGTACACGAAACACCTCGGGTCTTGCCAGCGACAGCCTGATCCCGCGCAGGCCGAGAAACGGATTGCTCTCCTCGATCGTAAAGCCGGGCACCGGCTTGTCGCCGCCGGCGTCAACGGTGCGGATCGTCACCGGTTTTTCACCGGCCCACTCCAGCACCTTGCGATAGGCGCGATACTGCGTCTCCTCATCCGGCAGCGTCTTGCCGAACAGGAATTCGGTGCGCATCAACCCGACTCCGTCGCAGGTCGTAATGTCGATGAGGTCGACATCGGACGGGTCGGCGATGTTGACCTGCACGCGCACCGCCGTGCCGGCCTTGGTCACCGCCGGTCGCGCCAGGAACGTCCCGGCCCGGTCGCTGCGCGCCCGGAATGATGAGGACGATTGGCGAAAAGCAGCGATTTCAGTCTTGGAGGGTGACAACACAATGCCGCCATGTTCGGCGTCGAGCAGCGCTGTGCCGGTTAGACGAGCCAGCGAAGTGCCCAACCCGACAACCATCGGCACGCCGCGTGAACGCGCCAGCATGGCGACGTGGCTGGCGGTGCTGCCCGCCTTCAGTGCGATGCCGCCGCCGCTGCTCCAGTCGGTTTCGAGAAAACGCGTCGGCGCGATATCCCAGCCGTAGAGGATGGCGCCGGTTGGCGCCTGGACGTCGCCATCCTCGGACAGCGCCCGCAGCACCTGGTCCCTGATATCGCGTATGTCGGCGGCCCGTGCGCGGAAATAATCCTGGTCTGAAGCGTCGTAGCCGGCAATCTCGGTATCAAGCGCTTGCCGCCAGGCTTTGTCGGCTGGCAGGCCGGTGCGGATCGCGGCAAAGGCCGGGCTGCTCAGCGCATCGTCTTGCAGCATGGCGATCTGAAACTCGAGAATGTCGGCGGCATCGCCCTCGGCCATCTCGCTCAATGCCGTGAGACGGCTTGTCGCGACGGCGATTGCGGCTTCGAGCGCGGCCTTCTCGTCGTCGGCTGTTTCTTTGCCGACATAGGATACGACAGTCTGGTCGAGGTCGAACAGTGGCCCCTCGGCATAGCCGGCCGAGGCCGAAATGCCTTGCAGTCTAAGCGGTTCGGACATGGTCCGCGCCTTCGTCGAAATCGCGCCGCACCAGTTCGACCAACGCGTCGACGGCATCATTGGCGCCGTCACCGCTGGCCCTGATGTGCAGCACGGTGCCCTTCGGCGCCTTGGCCGCCATCACCTTGACGATGCTCTTGGCGTCGAACCATGGCCCGTTGGCGGCGAGCGCGATCTCCACCTCGGCGGCAAAACTCTTGGCCAGCTTGGTGAACTTCACCGAAGGACGCGCGTGCAGGCCCACCTCGTGGGTGATCACAACGGTCGCTTCGGCGGATGCGGACATGTCTTTCAAGCTTCCCGTTCGTTCACGGCGGCGACAATTCATGCGCCGTCGCCACCACTTCCCTGAGCGTAGCGCCGCCGGAGGCCTCGGTCGCTGCCATCACCGCGCCTTCGACGATCGGCGCGTTGCAGACTATGATCTTGTGCGACCGTGGCTCGCCGATCATCTCCACCGCCATTTCCGAGTTGGTCTCGGCGCCGCCGAGATCGACCAGAATGGCGACACCGGCTTCCGACCAGGCCTTGTCGATGGCACCCATGATCGCCTCGACATTGGTGCCGAGCCCGCCATGGCCGTTTCCGCCGCACCATGCAAGCGGCACTTCGTCGCCCACCATCTGCCGCACCATGTCGGCCGTGCCCTCGGCAACCAGCGGCGAATGCGAGACGATGACGATGCCGACATTGCTCATGCGCTTTCCCCGAGGCTGTGCGCCACTGTGCGCACCAGCAGCGCGGTTGAGCGCGCGCCGGCGTCCATATGACCGATCGATCGGTCGCCCAGGAACGAGGCGCGGCCACGCAAGGCTTTCATAGGCACGGTCGCGTCGGCCCCGGCGTCGGCGATATCGGCGATTTCAAGAGCTGTCTTTCCCTGCAGCAGCGCGTCATGCACCGGCTGCAGCACGTCGAGCATGGTTTTTTGTCCGATCTGCGATTTGCCGCGTGCTGCCACAGCTTCGATCGCCTTGCCGAACGCCGCCGTCAGATTGGCGCGATCGGGTTTCGCCGAAATCTCCTTGCCGAGTGCCAGGAACAGGGTGCCGAACAGCGGGCCGGAGGCGCCGCCGACCGTCATCACCAGCTTGGTGCCGATCGCCTTCAGGGCATCGGGCAGCGGTTTGGCCGAAAATGCTTCGGCTTCGGCGCGCACGGCCTCGAAGCCGCGCTTCATGTTCAGCCCGTGGTCGCCGTCGCCGATCGCCTGGTCGAGCGCCGTCAATTCCTCGGCGTTCGCGGCGATCGTATCCGCGGCGGCCGCGATCAGCCGGGCAAGGTTCAACGCCGCCATGTCACCCGCATTCCCGGTTTCCATCTTGCCGGCAGTATCGAAAGAACGGTCATTCGACAACTGGAGCATACGTCAGGCCGCTTCATGCAATGCCGCGGCCGCCGCGAAGACTTCGGCCACCGCGTGAGCGCCGGGGTCGACCACACCTTGCAGCTTGCTGCCGACATAGGCCGACCGCCCGGCTTTTGCCTTGTCCATGGCCGCCGTGGCCTCGGCACCATGGCAGGCTGCTGTTGCCGCCTCCTCAAGGCCGTTCGCGTCGAGCGCTTTGAGCGCCGGCTCAAGCGCATCGACCATGGTTCTATCGCCAATTCTGGCGCCGCCGTAAAAGGTCATCCGTTCAAGGCCGGCAAGCAGCGCTCTGGGCAGGCTCGCGCCGCCGCCCAGAGCCTGCGCCGCCGCCGTGAAGAAGATCGACAGCAGCACGCCGCTGGAGCCGCCCATCGACGCGCTCAGAATGTCGCCTATCGCGCCAAGGGTGGCTGCAGGCTCGGCAAGCGGCAGCATATCAAGCCGCTCGAGAACACTGCGCGCGCCGGTCGCCACCGTCGAACCGGTGTCGCCGTCGCCTGTTTTGGCGTCCAGTCCGTTCAAAGTCGCTTCGAGCGCGATCAGCCTTTCGCAGATGGTAACGAGAAGAGGCCGGGTCCGCGCATCCTGGCTGGGCTTGCGTGCCACGCTTTGTCCGGCCGCTTTCGCCATCGGCACGACGGCAGGTGAAACAGCCGGCTTTGCCGGTATCCAGGCATGCGGGCCGACCGGCGCCTGCAAGGCGGTTTCGCGCGCCGCATCCAGCCGGATCAGCGACAGCGAGAAGCCGTTCATGTTGAGCGCCGTCATCAGCGGGCCCGGGCCGATCGTCAGTTTGATGGTTTTAGCCAACGGCGAGGCAAGCACCGCATTGGCGATAACGGACATTTCGAGCGGCGGCACGGAGCCGAGATTGTTGATCAGCAAGGCGTAGGTGGCCTTGGGATCAAGCCGCTTCGCAAGGCGCTCCGCCATGATCGCCACCAGCCTGTCGGCGCTCTGCACCGCAATCCGCTCGACGCCCGGCTCGCCGTGAATGCCAAGGCCGAGTTCGCCATCGTTCTCGCCAAATCTGTCTTCGTGCGGCTGGCCCGGGATCGAGCAGGACGACAGCGACATGCCGAGCGAAACGATGTCCTTGGCCGCCGCCCGCGCCGCTGCCGCGATTTCAGCCAGATCGTGGCCGGCTTCCGACAGGTGGCCTGATATCTTGTGCACGAACAAGGTGCCAGCAACGCCGCGCGGCTGGGTGATGTCAGGCAAAGCGATATCGTCGGCGACAATGACCATCTCGACACGAAACCCTTCGGCGCGCGCCTTCTCTGCCGCCAGGCCGAAATTGAGACGGTCGCCGGTGTAGTTCTTGACGATCAGCAGGCAGCCGGCCGGGCCGGTGACCGCGCGAATGGCGGCCAGCACCGCTTCGACGCTTGGCGAGGCAAAGATCTCGCCCGAAACCGCCGCCGTCAGCATGCCCCTGCCGACGAAGCCGGCATGTGAAGGCTCGTGCCCGGCCCCGCCGCCGGAGACGACACTGACTTTCGTCTTGTCCCAGTCGGCGCGCAGGACGACCTTGATCTCGGGATAGCCGTCGAGGCGCGCGAGTTCGCCGGAGCCAATGGTTCGTAGCAGGCCGTCCAGCGCCTCGGTGACGATCGTTTCCCTGCGGTTGAAAAAGTGCTTCATCGAATTCGTCCCGTACTCGAAAAATCAAAACCGGTGCTGAATCACCGAAAACCGCTCACATCAATCGCTGTCCATCGGCGCCGAAATACAGCGGCGCCCGGTAGCGGATCACCACTTTGTCGCCCTGCGCCAGATCCGTGTCGGGATCGGTCAGCGTCACCAGTTTCTTGGTGCCTACCGTCACATGCAAATGGTTCTGGTCACCGAGATGCTCGACCCAGTCGACAACGCCGTCAGCATGGCCATTCGCGGCCTTCGCGATCGTCAGATGCTCGGTGCGCGCGCCGATCGTCTTGGTGCCGGCCGGTGCGCCGCCGTCAGGCAGCAGCCCGGTCGGCAGAAGATTGATCGCCGGCTGGCCGAGCCTCGCCGCGACATGCAGGTTTGCCGGCTCTGAATAGATGGTGCGCGGCGAGCCGATCTGCGCCAGCACGCCCTCGGTGAGGATGCCGATGCGGTCTGCCATCGTCATCGCCTCGATCTGGTCGTGGGTGACGTAGAGCATGGTGGCGCCGAGCTCGGTCTGGATGCGCTTCAGCTCGAGCCGCAGATCCGCCCGCAGCTTGGCGTCGAGCGATGACAGCGGCTCGTCCATCAGATAGATCGAAGGCTTGCGCACCAGCGCGCGGCCGATGGCGACGCGCTGCATTTCGCCGCCCGAAAGCTTGGTCGAGCGGTTGGCGAGCTTGTGATGGATGCGCACCATCTTCGCCACCTCCTCGACCCGGCGGCGGATCTGGTCTTCCGGCATTTTCCGCGCCGGCGAGCGCAGCGGAAAGGCGAGATTGTCGAACACCGACAGATGCGGATAGAGCGAATATTGCTGGAAGACGAAGGCGGTGTCGCGCTCGGCCGGCGACAGCGTCGTGGCATTGTGTCCGCCGATCTCGATCGTGCCGCTGTCCGGCCGTTCCAACCCGGCGATGAGCCGCAGCGTCGTCGTCTTGCCGGCCCCGGTTGGCCCGAGCAGCACGACGAATTCACCATCTGCTATGTGCAGGTCGAGGCCGTCGACGGCGACATGGTCGCCGAAACTCTTGGTCACGTTCTTGATGTGCACCTCAGCCATGCTGGGCCCTCCGTTCCGAGGCGACATCGTGGATCGCGGTTCTCACCGCGCGGCCCGATCCCTTCTCGAACAGCGACAGCCGCGCGCTGCTCAGCGTCAGGCCGACATGGTCGCCGGTGGCGAGCCTGATTTCGGCCGGTACGCGTGCCTTGATGATGCCATCCGCCGTCTCCACCGCGACGATCTGCGTGGTGCCGAGATATTCGGTGCCGTAGATGGCGCCGCGCAATTTTGAGGCGTCGTCGAAGCGGATGTGTTCAGGGCGGATGCCGAGCGCCATGTCGCCAGGTGCGATGTCCTCGCGCACCTCCGGCACCGCGACCTTCGCGCCTTGCACGATGATCTCCCTGGCGCCCTTGGCGAGCCCGCCGCCAAATCCCAAAAAGTTCATCGGTGGCGAGCCGATGAAGTCGGCGACGAACATGGTCGCCGGGCGGTCATAGATTTCGCGCGGGCTTCCGAACTGCTCGATGACGCCATGGTTCATCACCGCGATCTTGTCGGCCATCGACATCGCTTCCATCTGGTCGTGCGTGACATAGACCGTCGTGGCATGGATGCGGTTGTGCAGCTCGCGCAGCTCGTGGACCATCAAATCGCGGAATTCGGTGTCAAGGGTTCCCAGCGGCTCATCCATCAGGAAGCATTTTGGCCGCCGCACGATGGCGCGGCCGAGCGCGACGCGCTGGCGGTCGCCGCCGGCAAGTCCGGAGACGGATTTGTTGAGCAGATGGTCGATGCGCAGCAGCTTCGCCGTTTCTTCGACCCGCGTGCGGATTTCGGCCGAAGGCATGCCTTGCGCCAGCAGCGGGAAGCCGATGTTCTTGCGCACATTCATGTGCGGGTAGAGCGCGAACAGCTGGAAGACGAAGGCGATGTCGCGCTCGCGGGCCCGCAGCATGGTGACGTCGTCGCCGCCGAGCAGGATCTGGCCGCCGGTCGGCAGCTCAAGCCCCGCGATCATGCGCAAGGTCGTCGTCTTGCCGCAGCCGGACGGGCCGAGCATGACGAAGAACTCGCCATCCTCGACGACGAAGTTGGAATCCTGCACGGCGACGAAATTGCCGAAAGCCTTTCTCAGGTGCTGGACACGGATTTCGGCCATGATTATTCCGGGAACTTGGAGACGATGATGAACATCACGGTGCCGGCGAGCATGGTGATGAAGGAGTAGGTGTAGAGCGACAGCGCGAAGGGCTGGAACAGCATCAGGAAGCCGATGGCGATCAGCGCTGTCGCGATGTTTTCCATCAGCCCGCGCCGTGCCCAGGCCGGCCAGCGCGATTTGCGGTTCCCAGGCTTGGTCAAGCTCATTTGCGCACCGCGCCGAAGGTGATGCCGCGCAGCAATTGCTTGCGAAGCAGGATGGTGAAAACCAGGATCGGCACCAGGAAGATCGTCGTGCCGGCCGCGACCGCCGGCCAGTCCTGGCCGCCTTCGCCGATGATGGTCGGGATGAAGGGCGGCGCGGTCTGCGCCGTGCCGGAGGTCAGGAGCGCTGCGAACGCATACTCGTTCCAGGCGAAGATCAGGCAGAAGATCGCGGTCGCGGCAATGCCGGTGGTGGCTTGTGGTAAAACAGTGCGCCAGAAGGCTTGCAGCCGCGTATAGCCGTCGATCATCGCCGCTTCTTCATATTCGCGCGGGATCTCGTCGATGAAGCCCTTCAGCAGCCAGACAGCCAGCGACACATTGACCGCCGTATAGAGCAGGATCATGCCGAGCGCGGTGTCCGACAGGCCAAGCTCGCGGTACATCAGGTAGATCGGAATGGCGACGGCGATCGGCGGCATGAAGCGGGTCGACAGGATGAAGAACAGGAGGTCGTCGGCGAGCGGCACCTTGAAGCGCGAGAAGCCGTAGGCCGACAGCGTGCCTAGGAACACGGCGCAGAAGGTCGAACCGAAGGCGATGATCAGCGAATTGACGAAGCGCGGCAGGAAATTGGACGGACCGGCGATCACCATGTTGCGCTTGCGCGTGGTCTCGTCGCAGAAGCCTGTCGCCGGGCCCAGCGAGTTGATGTATTCCGGCGTCTGCCGGGTCCGCGTCGTGAACAAATTGCAGTAGCCCTCGAGGCTGGGCTGGAACAGGATCTTGGGCGGATACGCGATTGAATCCGGCGGCGTCTTGAAGCTGGTGGCGAAGATCCACAGCAGCGGCACGATCGAGATCAGTGCGTAAAGCACGATGATCGTGCCGGCGATCCGTTTCGAGTTGCTGCTCGGTGCGACGACCGAATGGGCTGTGGTCAGGCTCATCTCTGCTTCACCTTGTTGAGCGCCTTGACGTAGATGTTGGCCAGGCCGAACACCGCCACGAAAAGGATGATGGCGAAGGCCGAGGAATAACCGGTGCGCCAGCTTTCGAAAGCCTGCCGCTTCAGCGTTATCGAGGCGACCTCGGTCGTCGAGCCCGGCCCGCCGCCGGTCAACAGATTGACCATGTCGAACATCTTGAAGTTCTCGATGCCGCGAAACAGCACAGCCAGCATGATGAAGGGCAGCGCCATCGGCAGCGTGATCGACCAGAACTGCCGCCAGTTGGAGGCGCGGTCGACCTCGGCCGCCTCGTAGATGTATTCGGGGATGGAGCGGAGGCCCGCGAGGCAGATCAGCATCACGTAGGGCGTCCACATCCAGGTATCGACGATGATGATCGACCAGGGCGCCAGCGACACGTTGGAGAGCATCTGGATATCGGTCGGCGGGATCCTCGTGACAAAGGAGATCGCATAGGCGAACAGGCCGATCTGCGGCTCGTAGAGGAAGCGCCAGAAATTGCCGACCACCGCCGGCGACAGCATCATCGGCACCAGGATCAGCGTCGTCCAGAAAGCGTGGCCGCGGAACTTCCTGTCGATCAGCCAGGCCAGCGTGAAGCCGATCAGCGTCTGCAAAAGGATCGTCCAGAACACGAAATGCGCGGTCGTCTGCATGGCGATCCAGATGTCCTTGTCGCCGAGGATGCGCTGGTAGTTGGCAAGGCCGAGATTTTTCACCACCTCGTTCGGGCGGTTGGCCCGGTAGTTGGTGAACGACAGATAGATCGCCCAGAACAGCGGGAAGATGTTGATGGCCAGCAGCAACAGGATCGTCGGCGAGATGAACAGCCAGGCGAGGCCCTTGTCGCTGATGCCCCGGACCTTGCGGGCCAACGGTTCCGGGGTCGCCCGGGCAACGTTCTCCGCGGTCCGATTGAGCATGGTGAGTCCTGCTTCGGTCACTTGGTCGTCTCTGTCATGGAATTTATCTGAACTGCATCCCGTGCCAAGGGGCGGCACGGGATGCTTGGCTTAGCTCGGGAGGAGCTGGTTACATCTTGCCATCGTCCTGGAAGACCTGGGTCCAGTCCTTGACCAGGCCGTCGAGCGCATCCTTGGCCGAACCCTGGCCGGCGACGACATAGTCGTGGAAGCGCTTCTGCGAGGCCTGCAGCAGCGGGGCGTAGCTCGGCTCGGCCCAGAAGTCCTTCACGATTGCCATCGAGTCGAGGAAGGTCTGCGCATAGGGCTGGCTGGCCGGGAACTTCGGATCCTTGACCACCGCGTTGAGGCACGAATAGCCGCCGAGCGACCACCATTTGGCCTGCACGTCCTTGTTGGCGAACCACTTGATGTATTTCAGCGCCGCCTCCTGCTTGTCGGAATAGGACACCACGGAGATACCCTGGCCGCCGAGCTGGGCGAACTGCTCGCCGTCGGGACCCTTCGGGTTGACGAAGTAACCGATCTTGTCGCCGCCGACATTCTCGTCCTTCTGCAGGCCCGGCCATGTGAAGGCGAAGTTCATGTGCATCGCCACCTGGCCGGATTTGAAGGCATCGACGCCTTCGCCCATGTAGCTGTTCGAGGCACCGGGCGGCGTGCAGCAATCATAGAGCGCCTTGTAGAATTCCAGCCCCTTCACCGACTTGTCGGAGTTGACGAAGCCTTCCATCTCGTAGGGCTTCTTGGGGTTTTCGTATTGGAAGCCATAGCTGTAGAGCACGTCCATGGCGCCCATGGTGATGCCTTCGGAGCCGCGCTCGGTGTAGATCGAGGCGCCATAGACGGTCTTGCCGTCGATCTCGCGCTTCTGGAAGAACTCGGCGACCTGCTTCAACTGGTCGAAAGTGGTTGGCGGGCCGAGGTCCCAACCGTACTTTTCCTTGAATTCCTTCTGCAGCTCCGGCTTGGAGAACCAGTCCTTGCGGTAGGTCCAGCCGACGACGTCGCCCATGGCCGGCAGCGCCCAGTAGTTCGGCGTGTTCTTCGGCCATTCCGAATAGCCGACGACGGTTGCCGGCACGAAATCGTCCATGCTGATCTTCTCCTTATCGAAGAAGTCGTTCAGCTTGACGTAATGGCCGTTCTCGGCAGCGCCTCCGATCCACTGGCTGTCGCCGATGATCAGGTCGCACAATTTGCCGTGCGAGTTCAGTTCGTTGAGAAAACGGTCGGCATAGTTGGTCCACGGCACGAACTCGAATTTCATGCCGATACCGGTTTCCTTGGTAAAATCCTTGGACAGTTCGACAAGCGCGTTGGCCGGGTCCCAGGCGGCCCAGCACAGGGTCAGGTCTTCAGCGTGCGCGACGTTCGCGACGGCTGTCGACGCTGTGATTGCCGAGGTCAGTCCCAACGCCAGTTTCAAGCTCGATTTCATGACTTCCTCCCATTTGCGAAACGCGCCCGGATGACGGTTTCAAAAAGCCCTCAACCCCTCTCCTCAGGGGCCCAAACATGGCTGCGCGGTTACACTGCAGATGTTTAGTAATTTGTTTAGTGATGCAATTTTTACTAAACAAGGCAAGCGAATTCGTTGCTGCGCCGCAGCATGCTTATGGCGATGGCTGAAAACGTTGGGAAAAGCGCGGGTCGCTGGCCGGCTTACCGAAGCTGTTCAGGCCGATTCTGACCGGGACGTGGGGCAACCTCGGCTTCAATCGACCCTTCTGGTGCTCACCATCACCTTGCGGATCGCCGGCGCCGGCGGCAGCAGCGCGCGGATATCGGCGAACGGGAACGACGGTTCGAAACGGAAGGCTTCGGCCGATGAGCCTTGCGCGCCGTTGCACTGGCCGGCGCGAAAGGCGTTCTGTGTCCGCGCAATGTCGACGAAGCGGTCGGGATCCTGCGATTGATGCATGCGGATCGCCTCGGCCTTGACGTCGGCATGGGCCGAAATGTCGACATAGTGCGTCGGCGAAAAACCGGTGCCGCCCATCGTGTCGGCATGCAGCACTGGGACGGCGAAAGACGCCGCGATACGAACGCCGTCCGACAGCGCGCGATGGTCTGCATGATAATCGTTGGGCGCATGCGTGATCACCAGATCCGGGCCGATTTGACCGATCAGTGCTTTCAGAGCTCCGATCAGCGCTGCATCGGCCACCAGCTCGCCGTCCGGGAAGTCGAGGAAGCGTGGCACTGCGCCTACCAGCGCGGCCGCGGCCGTTGCTTCGTCGCGACGGACACGAGCGAGAACAGCGGGATCGCTCGAGCCGCCCCTGGCACCATCCGTGGCCATGGCAAAAGTGAGTTCTGCGCCTTGCGCGGCATAGGCGGCCATCGTACCGAACATGAAGATCTCGATGTCGTCCGGATGCGCACCGAGCGCCAGGATTTTCAAACGACTCTCTCCCCGGAATTGGAACAACGTGACGAACGGAATCCTGCTCGCCCTGATCGCCTACGCAAGCTATTCGGGTAGCGATGCCGTTGTCAAAAGCCTGGGCGGTCAGCTCACGATCTTCGAGATCGGCTTTTTCATAACCTTGTTCGCGGGCTTCTTCCTGTTCTTCACGCGGCCCGCGGGCGAACGCTGGCGCGATTTCTGGCGCACCAGAAGGCCATGGGCGGTGCAGGCGCGTGCCTGGGCGGGCATCGCTTCCGGCGTGCTCAGCGTCTACGCCTTCACCACCATTCCGCTGGCCGAGTCCTATGCGCTGATCTTCCTGGCGCCGCTCTGCGTCACCATCCTCTCCACGGTGATCCTCAAGGAGAAGGTCGGCCCCTGGCGCTGGCTGGCGGTGGTCGCCGGTTTCGCCGGTGTCATGCTGGTGGTGCGGCCGGGCTTTCGCGAGCTCAATCTCGGCCACCTTGCCGCCTTCGGTGTTGCCTTCCTCGCCGCCACCAGCGTCATCCTGATGCGCTCGCTGGCGCAGCAGGAAAAGCGCACCACCATGCTCGGCGTGCTGGTCGGCTACGGCCTGCTGTTCAACGGCACCGGTGCCGCCGCCACCTCGTTCACCGTTCCCGACGCCAAGCAGTTGCTGTGGTTGGTGGCGGCCGGTGCCTTCACAGCAGGTGGACAATTCCTTCAACTGCTGGCCATGAAATACGCGCCTGCCAACGGGGTCGCGCCGACGCATTATTCGCAGATCGCCTGGGCGGTGATCCTCGGCGCGTTGTTTTTCCAGGAATATCCGGACGGGCTGTCGCTGGTTGGCCTGGCAGTCGTTGGCGGCGCCGGCCTGTTGACCATGGTGCGTGAGGAAGCGCGGCTGGGCACCGTGCGCTGGAACCCGTTTTCACGCACCCGGCTTTGAACCGACCCTGGTTGCGCCGTGGCCGTAACCGCTGATATGCGGGCGCCATGACCACAAAACCCCTGCCGGAGCTTCCGGTGTCCGTCGTGCTGCCGGCGCTGAGGGAAGCGCTTGGCGATGGCAACAGCGCCGTGCTGGTGGCGCCGCCCGGCGCTGGCAAGACCACGCTGGTGCCGCTGGCGCTGCTTGACGCGCCTTGGCTCGGCGTCGGCAAGATCATCCTGCTTGAACCGCGCCGCCTCGCCGCTCGCGCCGCCGCTCGCCGGATGGCTGAGTTGCTTGGTGAGGAACCCGGCGCCACCGTCGGCTACGCCATGCGCATGGAAAACCGCATTTCGGCAAAGACCAGGATCGTGGTCGTCACCGAAGGCGTGCTGGCGCGCATGATCCTCGACGATCCCGAACTGCCCGGTGTTTCGGCTGTCATTTTCGACGAATTCCACGAGCGTTCGCTCGACGGCGATTTCGGTCTCGCTCTGGCGCTCGACGTGCAGGGGGCGCTCAGGCCGGATCTGCGCTTGGCTGTGATGTCGGCGACGCTCGACGGCGCGCGCGTCGCCAAACTCATGTCGGGCGCGCGAGTCGTCGAAAGCGAGGGTCGCGCCTTTCCCGTCGATATCCGTTATGACGAACGGCCGGCCGGCATCGCCATCGAGGACGCGATGGCCAAGGCGATCCGCGCCGCCCTTGCCGACGAGAGCGGCAGCGTCCTTGCCTTCCTGCCCGGCCAGCGCGAGATCGAGCGCACCGCCGAACGGCTGGCCGGCAAGGTCGGCACCGATACCGACATCGTCCCGCTCTACGGCATGCTGGACGGCAAGGCGCAGGACGCGGCGATCAAGCCGGCAACATCGGGCCGCCGCAAGGTGGTGCTGGCCACCTCGATAGCCGAAACCTCGATCACCATCGACGGCGTGCGCGTCGTCATCGATTCCGGCCTGTCGCGGCTGCCGCGCTATGAGCCGGCCAGTGGCTTGACCCGACTGGAGACCGTGCGTGTCAGCAAGGCTTCCGCCGACCAGCGCGCCGGCCGTGCCGGGCGCACGCAGCCAGGCGTCGCCATCCGGCTGTGGCGGGCCGAGCAAACGGCTGCACTTCCCGCTTTCACGCCGCCGGAAATCCTTGAGGCCGATCTGTCCGGACTGCTGCTCGATTGTGCTGCCTTCGGCGTTGCCGATCCGTCAGCGCTTGCTTTTCTCGATCCGCCACCTGTTCCGGCCCTCAATGAGGCAAGGGGGCTACTGCGCGCGCTGGATGCCATCGACCACACGGGGCGCCTGACGGAGGCGGGTGCAGCGATGCGCAAGCTCGCTCTGCCGGTGCGGTTGGCGCATATGGTTGCCGAGGCATCCCGGAGCGGCCATGCCTTCGAGGCGGCAATGTTCGCAGTGCTCCTCACCGAACGCGGCCTCGGTGGCGACGGCGCCGATCTGGAGCGGCGGCTGATGCGTTTTCGCGGGGAAAGATCTCCGCGCGCTGCCGCCGCCAAGCAACTCGCCGAAAGGCTGGCAAGGCAGGCAGGCGGGGCGAAGGGCAGCGAAGCTGCGGCGGGCGGTCCCCTGCTCGTCCACGCCTGGCCGGATCGGGTGGCGAAGGCGCGTGGCGAGCGTGGCCGTTTCGTGCTGGCCAACGGCTCCGGCGCCATGCTCGACGCCGCCGATCCGCTGGCGGGCGAGCCGTTTCTGGTCGTCGCCGACCTGCAGGGCAAGGCACAGAATGCGCGCATCACGGCGGCAGCGGCGATCGGCGAGGACGATGTCCGTGTCGCGTTGGCGGACAGGATCGAGGCGCGCCGTGAAACGAGCTTCGATCGGGACAAGCGCGCCGTGCGTGTACGTGAAACCGTGCGCCTTGGCGCCATCACGCTCGCCGAGCGCATGCTGCCGCCGCCAACGGGGGCCGACGCCGACCGCGCCGTCCTCGATGCCGTGCGCCAGCACGGGCTGTCGCTGCTGACCTGGAGCAAGGAGGCGCAAACGCTGCGCCAGCGGCTTGGCTGGCTGCATCGCGGCCTGGGCGCGCCATGGCCCGATATGGCGGATGACGCGCTCGTCGAGCGCCTCGACGACTGGCTGCTGCCTTACCTCGCCGGCGCGGCATCGTTTGCCGCCATCGATGCAGGTGTTGTCTCGGCCGGACTGGCCAGCCTCGTGCCGCATGATCTGCAGCGCAGGATCGATACGCTGGCGCCAACCCATTTCGACGCTCCGTCCGGCAGCCATGTGCCTATCCGCTATGACAGCGAATGGCCGGTGCTGGCGGTTCGCGTGCAGGAACTGTTCGGGCTCGACCGGCATCCCGCCATCGCCAATGGCACTGTGCCGCTGACGCTCGAACTCCTGTCGCCGGCGCACCGGCCGATCCAGACGACGCGCGACCTGCCCGGCTTCTGGCGCGGCTCCTGGGCCGACGTACGCGCCGACATGCGCGGCCGCTATCCCAAGCATGTCTGGCCGGAAAACCCGCTGCTCGCCGCCGCCACCGCCCGGGCCAAGCCGCGCGGGACCTAGCCTTTGGAGCTTCGCGGCTGTAATTCATGGCCATGATCAACGTTTTGCGTTCGCCCGATTTCCAGCAGAGCCAGAGACTGCGCCTCAACACGCTAATCCGGTTGCGATGGCTTGCCATTGTCGGTCAGAGCCTGGCGGTGCTCGTCGTCGCCTATGGGCTGAAGTTTCCGCTGCCGGTCAGCCTCTGCTTTGCCCTGATCGCCTGTTCGGCCTGGATGAACCTGTTTCTCGCCTTTCGCTTTCCGGCGGCGCACCGGCTCACGCCGCTTGCGGCCTTCGGCATCCTCATCTTCGACAGCCTGCAGCTTGCCGGCCTGCTCTACATGACCGGCGGCCTCACCAATCCGTTCTCGCTGCTGATGACCGTGCCTGTCGTCATTTCGGCGACATCGCTGCCCCTGCGCCTGACCGCCATCCTCGGCGGGCTGGTCATGTCGGCGGCGACCTTTCTGGTCTTTGTCCATCTGCCGCTGCCCTGGCATGAGGATGCGCCGCTGGCCATGCCTTTTCTCTATGTCGCCGGCATGTGGATGGCGGTGCTGTCCTCGATCGCCTTCACCGCCATATATGCCTTCCGGGTGGCCGCCGAAGCCCGGCTTCTGGCCAATGCGCTCGCCGCAACAGAGCTGGTGCTGCAGCGCGAGCAGCACCTTTCGGCGCTCGACGGGCTGGCCGCCGCGGCCGCGCACGAGCTCGGCACGCCGCTCGCCACCATCGCGCTTGTCGCCAAGGAGATGGAAAAGGCGCTCGGCAAGGATCCGAAATACGGGGAAGACGTGACGCTGTTGCGTTCGCAGAGCGAGCGTTGCCGCGAGATTCTCAAGCGGCTGACCAGCCTGTCCTCGGAGGGTGAGGCGCATCTTTCGCGGCTGCCATTGACATCGCTGGTCGAGGAGGTCACCGCGCCGCACCGGGACTTCGGCATCTCGATCAAGCTTCGGCCCGGCGAACGCATCGGCCCCGAGCCGGTCGGGCAGCGCAATCCGGGCGTCATCTACGGCCTCGGCAATCTGGTCGAGAACGCGGTCGATTTCGCTCGCAAAAGCGTCACCGTGCGCTGGAGCTGGGACGAGGCCACCGTCACCTTCTCGATCGTCGATGACGGCCCCGGTTTTCCGGCCGAGATCATCGACCGCATCGGCGAGCCCTATATGTCGACGCGCCAGGGCGATGAAACCGGCGGTGGTCTGGGCCTCGGCCTGTTCATCGCCAAGACCTTGCTCGAACGCTCTGGTGCCGTGCTCGATTTCCGCAATTCGAGTGGCTTGGGCGAGGGCGCCATGGTCCAGATATCGTGGCCGCGTGGTGTGTTCCTCAATCCGGAAATCACTTCGGCCAGCATGTTCGACACTGCCTGAGAGCCTTGATGGGCCTCTAAAAATTGGACAAGGAGGCTCAGGAACTATATTTGCGTAAAATTAAGGCAGCAGGAATTTTGAGACTATGACAGGCGACGAGAATATTGGCGCAATGGTTGAAGGCGAGGACACCTCGCTGCTTGTCGTCGATGACGACAAGCCGTTCCTCACGCGTCTGGCCCGCGCCATGGAAGCCAGGGGCTTCGTGGTCGAGACGGCCGAGAGCGTCGAGGAGGCGGTTGCCAAGGCGCGCGCCAATCCGCCCGCCTACGCCGTGGTCGACATGCGGCTCGGCGACGGCAACGGCCTCGACGTGGTCGCGGCCATCCGCGAAAAGCGCGAGGATTCCCGCACCATCATCCTGACCGGCTATGGCAACATCGCCACCGCGGTGACCGCGGTGAAGCTCGGTGCGGTCGATTATCTCTCCAAGCCCGCCGACGCCGATGATATCTTCGCCGCACTCACCCGCACCGCCGGCGAGCGCGCGGCGCCGCCGGAAAACCCGATGTCGGCCGACCGCGTCCGATGGGAGCATATCCAGCGCGTCTATGAGATGTGCGAGCGCAACGTCTCCGAGACAGCGCGCCGGCTCAACATGCACCGTCGCACCTTGCAGCGCATACTGGCAAAGCGCGCGCCGCGTTAAGGCCACCGTTTGCCATCTTGCCGATTGAAACCCGCCGAAACAGGCGGCATGACGGAGGCGACATGCAGGATCTGAAGCAGCGGCCGATTTCCGTCTTCCGCGAATTTCTCGATAGCGAAGCGGCCGGCGGCATCATCCTGATGGCGGCGGCGGCACTTGCGTTGATCGTCGCCAACTCGCCGCTCGCCGAAACCTATTTCTCCGTGCTCCACGCCTATCTCGGCCCGCTCAGCGTCTCGCACTGGGTCAATGACGGGCTGATGGCGGTGTTCTTCCTGCTCGTCGGGCTGGAGATCAAGCGCGAGATGCTGGACGGCCAGCTCTCCACCTGGCCTCGGCGCGTGCTGCCCGGCATCGCCGCCGCCGGCGGCATGCTGGTTCCGGCACTCGTCTATGTCGCCGTCAACCGCAACAATGCGGCCGCCCTGTCCGGCTGGGCGATCCCGACCGCCACCGACATAGCTTTTGCGCTCGGCGTGCTGTCGCTGCTCGGCAGCCGCGTGCCGGCTTCGCTGAAGGTGTTCCTCACAGCATTGGCCATCATCGACGACCTCGGTGCCGTCATCATCATCGCCATCTTCTACACCAGCGGCTTGTCGCTGGCTTATCTGGGTGCCGCCTTCGCAATCATTGCCGCGCTTGTCGTGCTCAACCGCATGCGGGTGATGACGCTTGTGCCCTATCTCGTTCTGGGCGTCGTCCTGTGGGTTCTGGTGCTGAAATCTGGCGTCCATGCAACGCTTGCCGGCGTGGCGCTGGCGCTGACCATCCCGCTTGAGCGCTCCGCCGGGATCGGTCACGATCTGGACCGTTCGCCGCTGCACCGGCTCGAGCACGGCCTGCACAAGATTGTGGCTTTCGTCGTCATCCCGATCTTCGGCTTTGCCAATGCCGGCGTTTCGCTCGCCGGCCTGAGCTTTGGCGCGCTGATCGAGCCGTTGACGCTGGGTGTCGCCGCCGGCCTGGTGGTCGGCAAGCTGGTCGGCGTGTTCGGCTCCTCGGCACTTGCCATCAGGCTCGGTCTTGCCGACCTACCCGCCAATGCCGGCTGGACGCACATGATCGGCATATCGCTGCTGTGCGGCATCGGCTTCACCATGAGCCTGTTCATCGGCCTGCTCGCCTTCGCCGGCGACGTGGCGCTGCAGGACGCGGTCAAGGTCGGCATCCTCGCCGGCTCCTTCATCGCCGCCATCCTGGGCGCTGCCGTGCTGCTCATGGCGCCCGCTAGGGGTGGCGTGGAGGACGGCGAAGAGGAGAGCCGGTCATAGAGTGAAGGACGCCGCTACTCGCTCTCACCCTCCAGCGCCGGCACCGACACGCCGGCAAGCTCCGCCGCCAGCAGCCGCGAAGCGCCGGCCCGCGCGATCCGCAGCATCAGCGCCTTGCGCGTTGCCGCTGCCATGCGGTGCTCGGGCGCATCGCGCAGGATCTCGGCGCCATAGCCGTCGGAAAGGATGAAGCCGCATTCGTGCGGGAAGATCTCCGAGGGTACGCCGGGATGGGTGGCGAAGAAGAAGCGGTCGGAATGCAGCCGGTAGTCGGGCCATTTGCGGTCGACCCTGAAATCCTCGATCGAGGATTTGATCTCGATGATCCAGATATCGCCCTGCCGGGTCAGCGCGACGAGGTCGGCACGGCGGCCGGTGGCCAGCGACAGTTCGGGCAACACATGCGCGCCCATATCCATGAGCAGCCGCTGCACACCGCGCCGCACCAGCATGGCGCGTTCGGACTGGCGACCGTCGATGAGAGGGTTGATTGGGATGGGCGAGATGATCGGCATGCCAGGCACCATGCCAGATTCTGTTCACGGTTCGAACCTGTTTTATGCAGGCGATTATATATTCGATATACCCGGATATACCCAAAAGAAGTCAGGCATTGATCCTTGAAAGATTGAGCTTGTGGTGCACACCATCGTTCTCATGGGGACGGGCGGCACAAAATTGAACAGCACTGATGGTGAACAACTGTGGGCCTTTGACCTTGATGCTCTGCGCAAGGCTTTCAGAAAGTCCGTTCAGGAGCATAAAGTCACGACGGCTGATTGGGCGGAGCACGCCAAGCAGTTCCTGGAAAAACAAAGAGATCGTCAGCGCAAATCGACTTGATATGCTGCGCCGGTCAATTTCCATTTGGTAACTTTAAGATAGCAGCGAAAAAATCTTTGCGCGTCACCAACCCAAGTCAGATGCAACCGCTTTAGTTCCGCGAATGCCGAATGGCATAAGCAGGGAGACGTCACTTCGACACTTTCGTGAAGTGCGCACCCCATCTGCGGGTGATGCATGGCTTTATATAAATTAGCTAAAGCGAATATAAGAGAAAAGTGATATTTTGGAAGCAGCCGGGGCTCCCCCAATACACCCCGCTCCGGTCAGGCCCGGTGGCGGTCCACCCAAAGGAAGGCTACCGGGCCGATCCCTGCAACCAACCGGTGATCCGCTCGTTGATCCCATGCCGGGTTGATCCCCCGGCACTCCAGGACCTGCCCGCTGCCGAGGGGCGGCGGGCCTTTTTTGCCGATTGATTGAAGCCCGCAGCGATAGCGAAGGCCCCGGCGGGCGCCGGGACCTTCGCGTTGCTGGTCTCGTCAGAAGTGGATCCAGAAGGATCTGCGGAAACATCTGCGGCGCCAATAGCCATTGCGCCAATAGCGACGGCAGACCCGCCTCCACCCGCGTCGGCGACGGCGGCGGTGCCATCTGCGGTGCCGCACCAACTCGACGCCATCCTGGACACCGGGACCATCCGGGTCGAGAATATCGTCGGACGGTTTGTCGAGCTCGTCGAGAATGCCGGGCCCCGTATTCGGGATGCCGGCCAAGGCGGTGGCAGGACGCGCGATTGCGACGACGGTCGCAGCCCCTGCCAGCCCAAGCATTCCAGTCAGAAACAATCGCCGATCCATGCCAACCTCCATCGTTGATCATTGCGACAAGGGAAGACATAGAGCGGCTGATTGACGCGCCCAGATGCCGAAGAAAATTGGGTCAATCGCTTTGTCGTGCCGGCGGCGGGCCTTTTTGGGCGATCTCTGACAATCCACGCGGCCAATGCGCCTGTTCCGGGGATCATTCCTCCGACAAGCCGGCCGTCGTTGCGGCCGTTTCAATGCTCACCGACACGCCCTGGCGCAGGGAGTTGCTGACCGTGGAAATCGCCGCGGCCCTTGTAATGATCTCGGCCGGGTCGGAGCCGTCCAGCGTCGTGCATGAAACCGCCATGGTTGACGAGGTCGCGAGCAAAGGCTTGCCTTCGAGGTTCAGCGTCACGGTCACGGCGATCTTGTCGAGCGTTACGCCCATTTCCTCGGCGACGTAGCGAAGATCGTTGCAGAAGCAGCCGCCGATCGCCAGGGCAAGCAACTGGCCGCCATTGAAGCCCAGGCCCATGCCGCCGGCCTTGCCTTCGGGCCGGTCGACGATGATCGTGTGGCCGCCGGCCCAGCCCATGGCGGCTCGCGTGTCCTCCACATTGCGCAGTTCGACGGTCATCGAGACCATTGCGGATGTCCTCCCGGCAGGAGTCGACCAGGCTTCGGGCGTCGTCGACATACGGTCATTATGCAGGCGCAGAGGCGCCCTTGTCGCTGGGCAATGCCGCGCCCGCCATGTCATCAAGGATCGGACAATCCGGCCTTTCGTCGCCGTGACAGGCATGAATCAGTTTCTGCAGCGTCGAGCGCATTGACTGCAACTCGCGCACTTTCTCCTCGATCGCCGTGACATGGGCGGCGGCGATTTCGCGCACGTTTTGGCTGGCGCGGCTGCGATCCTGGTAAAGCGCCATCAGCTGGCGGCAATCGTCGATGGAAAAGCCGAGATTGCGCGCGCGGCGCAGGAAGGCCAGCCGATGGATGTCGTCTCCGGAATAATCGCGGTAGCCGTTGGCGGCGCGTGCCGGGGCGATCAGGCCGATCTCTTCATAGTAACGGATGGTCTTGGCCGGCAGGCCGGAGCGGTGGGCGGCGTCACCGACATTCATGACGGTTCTCCTCGATTTCCAGGAACCCATGGAGCAGGCCCCTTGAATTTGCTTCACAATCCTGTGAGTCCTGTTGCCAAAATGCCATAGTGATACGCTTACCGGTACGTCAAGGCAGGCATATAGGCATCGCGCGCTTGGCAAGCAAAGCAAATGCCAGCATGAATGATGATGAGAGAGCGGCCGACTCGTGCCGCCGAGTTTGGGCGGGGCACCGGATCACCTGATGCGCATGAAGTCGTTTGCAATCATCGCCGCACTGGCGCTCTCCACTGCTATCGCCGGTTGCAGCACCATCGGCTCGCAGATCTTCTCCAACGACTACGGCGCGGTCACCGACGCCGGTTATCAGCTGCCGCGCATCCCGATCGAGAAAGTGCCGATGAAGTACCATCGGCAGGAAGTGAACTACGATAGCCCGGAAAAGCCGGGCACGATCATCGTCGATACGCAGAACAAGTTCCTTTATTTCATCGAGGGCGACGGAAGGGCCATTCGCTACGGCATCGGCGTCGGCCGCGAGGGCTTCGAGTGGCATGGCACCGCCCACATTGCGCTCAAGCGCGAATGGCCGACCTGGACGCCGCCGAGGCAGATGATCCAGCGCCAGCCGGAATTGGAAAAGTTTGCCGGCGGCATGGAGCCGGGCCTGAAGAACCCGCTCGGCGCGCGCGCCATGTACCTGTTCAACAAGGGCGGTGATTCAGGCTATCGCCTGCATGGCAGCCCGGAATGGAATTCGATCGGCAAGGCGATGTCGTCTGGCTGCATCCGGCTGATGAATCAGGATATCATCGACCTCTATGACCGCGCCTCGGTCGGCGCCAAGGTCATCGTTCTCTAGAGGCAGTTTTCGTACGCGGACCGTCTAGGCAACAACGGACGTCCCAAGCAGAAAACCGGGCAATTCGGCCCGGTTTTTTGTTGTTTGCGCGATGCGACGCCTGCTCGGCGGTCAGGACACCGCCGAGAACGCGGTGGGAACCAAAATTTGGTTGATGATTGTCTCGGTGATCTGGCCATCACGCTCGGAATCTTCCCGCGCCTGCGTCCAGGCAGGGTCCTTCACGAACGCCGTCCAACGCTCTTCGCGTTCGGCTAGCGATTCCCATGCCAGCATGTAGGTCAGTTCGTTGTTCGAAGCTCCGATCAGCGTGGTAAAGAAACCCGCTTGGCGGATACCGTGCTTTTCCCATAATTTGAGCGTGATCTTGTCGAAGCGATCAAGAAGCGCCGGCAAGCGTCCCGGCAAAGCCCGGTAAACCCGAAGTTCGTAGATCATTTTGGAATTCCTTCTGACCGATGCGCCGGAAGCGAAGAAATCGGACCAGACGGTCAGCAGGGTAGAATTGTCAAAACGGGCGTCAGGAGACCTGCTCGACCTGCTGCACTTCCGGCACGAAATGGCGCAGAAGGTTCTGGATGCCGTGCTTCAGCGTCGCCGTCGATGACGGGCAGCCGGCGCAGGCACCCTTCATGTGCAGGAACACCGTGCCATTCTCGAAGCCGCGGAAGGTGATGTCGCCGCCATCCTGGGCGACCGCCGGGCGCACCCGCGTGTCGAGCAGCTCCTTGATGGTGATGACCAGCTCCTCGTCGGCCTTGTCGTAGAACTCGCCGGTTTGGCTGGTCTCGGCGGCCGGGCCAGCCTTGGCCATGACGGGCGCGCCGGACATGAAATGCTCCATGATGGCGCCGAGGATCGCCGGCTTCAAATGCTGCCAGTCGGGGCCATCCTTGGTCACGGTGATGAAGTCATAGCCGAAGAAAACGCCGGTGACGCCAGGAATTTCGAACAGCCGGCCGGCCAGCGGCGAGGCGACGGCGGCGCTGTCGGCATCGCGGAAATCGGCGGTGCCTTCCACAAGCACTTCCTTGCCGGGCAGGAATTTCAGCGTCGCCGGGTTTGGCGTCGATTCGGTCTGGATGAACATGGCCGTCTCCGTGCCCGTTTGGGCATCTAGTTTGGAACAATTCTAAATAGGCTCAATTGGCTGGACATTCAAGCGAAACGCATCGCCGGAATGGCTGGCTGGCGGAATGTTTTTGCGCGCCCCTGGGACGCGCCCGAAGGTGTGTTGAGATTCAGGTCAGGCCGGCATCACCTGAAAATCAGCACACCTCAGGCCAGGCTGTCTATTTCCTCGTCCGAAAGGTTCTGCGGCACGACAGTCACCGGGATCGGGAAGGCGGCACCCTTGCCGGCCACGGCGCCGACCAGCGGTCCCGGGCCTTCCTTGCCCGCACCGGCGGCCAGCACCAGGATGGCGATGTCCTGGTCTTCCTCGATCAATTTGTGAATCTCTTCCGTCGGCTTGCCTTCGCGCACCACCATCTCGGGCTCGATGCCGAGCTTCTGGCGCACCTTGTTGGCATAGCTGTCGAGTGCGGCGCGCGCCGTAGCGTTGGCTTCCTCGCGCATGATCTTCTCGACACCCAGCCAATGCTGGAAGTCGTCCGGCACGATGACATAGAGCAGCACCAGCGTGCCGCTGGTGCTCTGCGCCCGTTTCGAGGCATAGGCTACGGCACGCTCGCATTCCGGCGTGTCGTCGATGATCGTCAGGAATTTCCTGCGATGGCCGGCTTCGCGGCTGAGGCGTTTGGAGACCATGTCTATCTACTCGGTGTCTTGCGGCGCAATCTGCCACTGCGGCGGACCGGCGGCAAGCCGCCGGCCTTGTGCCAGTGCACCCGATGTCGCGATCAGCCCTGCAGCAGGCCGATAATGTCGCGCACCGTCTTCATCGTCGCTTCGGCCAGCACGCCGGCGCGCTCGCCGCCGTCCTTGAGCACCGCGTCGACATAGGCGCGGTCATCCGAAATGCGGCGCATCTCGCTGGCGATCGGCGCCAGTTTTTCCACAGCAAGATCGGCCAAGGCCGGCTTGAACACGGAAAACTGCTGGCCGGCGAATTGCTTGAGCACATCCGCCTTCGACATCTCGGCGAGACCCGCATAGATGCCGACCAGGTTTTCTGCCTCGGGCCGGCCGGCCAGGCCGTCCAGCTCGCTCGGCAACGCTTCCGGATCGGTCTTGGCCTTGCGGATCTTTTTCGAGATGTCATCGGCGTCGTCGGTCAGGTTGATGCGCGACAGATCAGACGGGTCCGATTTGGACATCTTCTTGGAGCCGTCGCGCAGCGACATGATGCGCGCCGCCGGCCCGCCGATGACCGGCTCGGTCAGCGGGAAATAGCCGTTCACGGTCTCTTCGCCGACCTGCATCTCGACGCCGACGCCGAGCGCTGCGATACGGTCGGAGAAGTCGTTGTTGAATTTCTGCGCGATGTCGCGGGTGAGCTCCAGATGTTGTTTCTGGTCCTCACCGACAGGGACGTGGGTGGCACGGTAGAGCAGGATGTCGGCAGCCATCAGCGAGGGATAGGCGAGCAGGCCGAGCGAGGCATTCTCGCGGTCCTTGCCGGCCTTGTCCTTGAACTGCGTCATGCGGTTCATCCAGCCGATGCGCGCCACGCAATTGAAGATCCAGGCAAGCTCGGCGTGCTGCATGACCCGCGACTGGTTGAAGACGATGTGCTTCTTCGGATCGATGCCCGAGGCCAGGAACGCAGCGGTGATAGACCGCGTCTGGTCGGCCAGGTCTTCATAGACGAGTTGGGCTGTCAGCGAATGCAGGTCGACGACGCAATAGATGCAATCGGAGGTGTCCTGCAGGGCAACGAATTTCTTGATGGCGCCGAGATAATTGCCGAGGTGCAGATTGCCGGTCGGCTGGACACCGGAAAAGACGAGTGGCTTGAAGGCGGTCATGATTGTCCTCATGGCTTGTGGAGGGCCGTATAAGCGTGATTCCGAAAAGTTGCAGACTTTTCGGAGCCAATCACGCGGCTGGAAACCGCGCGCGGCGAAAGTCTTGCGACGGCGCGCTTATGGACGAAGACGGCGCTGCGATCAAGACGGCGCTGCGAGCGTGTCGTGCGCTACTCGTCCAGTTCGGTCTTTGCGATCGGTGGCGCCGACTTGCCAGATCCCCGCTTGACGTTGCGACGGATCATGCCGAAATCGGCGCCCCCGGTGGCAAACGCCGTGATGAAGTACAGCAGCGCCCCACCCGCAACCAGCGACAGCAGCGTCGTCGCCTTGACCACCAGCGGCGAGCCGGGCCCGAGCCTGACGGCGAACCAATGCTCGGCAAAATAGAGCGCTGCCCCCATCACGATAGCCGACAGCACCAGACGTGGAATGCGCTTCATCAGCGGCACGTCGCGGCCCCAGTGGCCGCGCCGGATCAGGACGCCGAGCAGCATCACCGCGTTGACCCAGCCGGCGACGGCTGAGGCCACCGCGATGCCGGGCGCGCCCATCCGTGGAAACAGCGTCAGCGCCGTGGTGACGTTCACCGCCACCGAGATGGCGGCAAAGATCATCGGTGTACGCGTGTCCTCTCGGGCGAAATAGCCCGGCGTGAATGCCTTGATCAGCACGAAGGCCGGCAGGCCGAGGCCGAAGATCGCCAGGATCGCCGCCACCGTCGGCGTCGAGCCGTTGGCGGCGAACGCGCCGCGCTCGTAGACCAGCCGTACGATCGGCTCCGACATCACCCAGAGTGCGGCGGCTGCCGGCAGCGTCAGGAACAGCGTGAACTCGACCGACCGGTTTTGCAGATTGGCCGCCTCGATCAAATTGCCCGACTTCAGCGCGCGCGACAGTTCGGGCAACAGCACGATGGCGACCGCGACACCGACCACGCCGAGCGGCAACTGGTAGATGCGGTCGGCATAGGCGAGCGAGGACACCGCGCTGTTCTGCGCCGAGGCGATCGCCGTGCCGATCAGCTGGTTGATCTGGGTGATGCCGCCGGTGATGGCCGCCGGCAGCGCCAGGATCAGCAGCCGCTTGACCGCAGGCGTCATTCTGGGACGGCGAAAGCCTATCGAGATGCCGGCATGGCGCACTGCCACCCAGACAATCGCCAGCTGCACCAGTCCGGCGGCAAGCACGCCCCAGGACAGCCCGTAGCCGACTGTGAGGGCATCCGAGCCCTTGTACCAGGCATAGGCGAGCACGCCGATCAGGATGATGTTGAGGAACACCGGCGCTACGGCGGCGGCGAAATAGCGGCGCAGCGAATTCAGCATCCCCGCCATCATCGCGCCCAGCGACATGCAGATCAGATAAGGGAACATGATCGTCGCCAGCGTCACCGTGGTGTCGAACTTCCCCGGCGTGCCGGCAAAACCCGGCGCCACCAGATAGCGCACGATCAGCGGCATCGACAGTTCCATGATGATGGTCAGCGCCAGCAGCGCCGTGAACAGCACGCCGAACACTTCCTCGGAAAAGCGCTTGGCGCCTTCGGTGCCGTGGGTCTCGATCTCCTTGGCGAACAGCGGCACGAAGGCGGCGTTGAAGGCGCCCTCGGCAAACAGCCGGCGAAAGGTGTTGGGAAACTGGAAGGCGGCGTTGAAGGCATCGGCGACCGGTCCGGTGCCGAGTGCGGCGGCCATCAGCATCTCGCGGCCGAAACCGAGCGCGCGGCTCATCAGCGTGCCGGAAGCGACCGTTGCGAATTTCTTGACGAGGCTCATGCTTTTGGGAACTGCCTGCGGAATTGGGACAAAGTGATGGTCGTTGTCACTCGGCCGCCGCCCTGGACTTGCCGCCGCGTTCGGGCACGATGCCTTCGAGCGTTGCCATCAGCCGATTGCGGATGGTGGCGATGCGGGCCGGGCTATCTATCTTCTGGCCAGTGAGATCGGTGACATAGAAAGTGTCGATGACCTTTTCGCCGAAGGTGGTGATATGGGCCGATGCGATGTCAAGCGACAGGTCGGAAAGCGTTCCGGTGATCTCCGACAGCAGCCCAGGCCGGTCGAGGCCCTCGACCTCGATGACCGAAAAACGATTCGACAGCGTGTTGCGGATTTCGGCACGCGGCGGGATCTTGAACACCTTGGAGCCGCGCCGCGGCTTGGTGCGCTTCTCGATCATTTCCGGCAGCCAGCTCTTGCCCGACAGCACGTCCTCGATCAGCCGGCCGACACGCTCGGCACGCCGGCGCTCGTCCTCGTCGCGGTCGAATTCTCTGCTGATCAGGATCGTGTCGAGCGCACGGCCGTCCGACGTCGTGAAGATCTGCGCGTCGACAATGTTGCCGCCGGCCCCGGCGCACGCCCCGGCGATGACCGAGAGCAGGCGGGGATGGTCCTGCGCCAGCACGGTGATTTCGGTCACCGCCTCGAACTGGTGGGTCTTGACCATGGTGGCAAGCTTGTTGCCTGACGCGTCAGCCTCACGAATGAATTCGGCATGGCGCAGCTGGTCTGCGAGATCGACGGTCAAAAGGTAATTCTCGTAGTGCTGGCCGACATAGCGCTTGCGGGTCTTGTCCGGCCAGTCGGCAAGCGCCTCGGCCAGACGCTCGCGCGCCGCCGCCGTGCGTTGCGCGCGCGACACTTCCGAAAACCCGCCGGTCAACAGCAATTCGGTCTCGTAGTAGAGCGTGCGCAGCAACTGGCCCTTCCAGCCGTTCCAGACACCCGGTCCGACGCCCCTGATGTCGCAGACGGTGAGGATCAAAAGCAGCTTCAGCCGCTCGACCGACTGCACGATCGCGGCGAAATCCTCGATGGTCTTGCGGTCGTTGAGATCGCGGGTCTGGGCTGTCATCGACATCACGAGATGGTTCTCGACCAGCCAGGCAACGGTTTCAGTATCGGCAGGCGACAGCCCCATATGCGGACAGATGCGGCGTGCGATCCTGGCCCCCGCCTCGGAATGGTCCTCCGGCCTGCCCTTGGCGATGTCGTGCAGCAGTACTGCGACATAGAGCGCCTCGCGGCTCTTCTTCAGCCCCGGCATCAGCGTGTGCGACAGGGGATGGACCTTTTCGCCGTCGCCGCGTTCGATCTCGGCCAGCACGCCGATGCAGCGGATGAGGTGCTCGTCCACCGTGTAGTGGTGGTACATCGAGAACTGCATCATGGCGACGATCTTGCCGAAATCCGGGATCAGCCTGCCGAGCAGCCCGGCCTCGTTCATGCGGCGCAGATTGAGTTCGGCATTGCGATCCGAGGTCAATATGTCGAGGAACAGCCGGTTGGCCTCCTCGTCGCGCCGCAGCGACTTGTTGACCAGGCCGAGCGAACGGGTCAGCAGCTTCAGCGCATCGGGGTGGAATTCCAGACCGTGCTTGTCGGCGAACCAGAACAGCCTGAGCAGATTGACCGGATCGCGCTCGAACACCTGGTCGTCGGCGATGTTGATGCGGTGGTTGTCGACAATGAAGTCCGACGTGCCGGCCAGCTTGCGCTTGCGCCGCGAGAAAGTCAGGAAGATGCGGTTGAAGCCCGGCACGTGCTTGGCCTGCTCCTCCTCGAGCGCGGCACAGAAGATGCGGGTCAGGTCGCCGACGTCCTTGGCAACGAGGAAGTAGTGCTTCATGAAGCGCTCGACCGCCGACAGGCCGGGGTGCGTGGTGTAGCCGAGCCGTTCGGCGATCTCGCGCTGGATGTCGAAATGCAGCCGCTCCTCGGCCTTGCCGGTGAGGAAATGCATGTGACAGCGTACCGCCCATAGGAAATCCTCGGCTTTCTGGAACTCGCGGTACTCGCCCTCGGTGAAGACGCCTTTATCGACCAGTTCCTCGCCGGTGCGCACCCGGTAGAAATATTTGCCGATCCAGAACAGCGTCTGCAGATCGCGCAGGCCACCCTTGCCGTCCTTGACGTTGGGCTCGACCAGATAGCGGCTTTCGCCGGCCTTTGCATGGCGGTCATCGCGTTCGGCAAGCTTGGCCTGGACATATTCGGGGCCGGTCGTGCGCACCACCTCATGGTCGAAGCGCAGCATCAGTTCATCATAGAGCTTTTCCTCGCCCCACAGGAAACGTGCTTCGAGGATCGAGGTGCGGATGGTGACATCGGTGCGCGACAGGCGCAGGCATTCGTCGATATTACGGGTGGCGTGGCCGACCTTCAGCCCCAGGTCCCACAGCATGTAGAGCATGTATTCGACTGTCTGTTCGCCCCACGGCGTCTGCTTGTAAGGTAGCAGGAACAACAGGTCGATGTCGGAGCCCGGCGCCAGCGTGCCGCGGCCGTAGCCGCCGACAGCGACGACGGCCATGCGCTCCGCCGAGGACGGGTTCTTGACCCGGTAGACGTGGGTGACGGCGAAATCGTAAAGCGCCCGGATGATCTCGTCCATGAGATGCGACAGCCGCGCCGCGCAGGCGCTGCCGCCGCCATCGTCCATCAGCATGCGTTCGGCAATGGCGCGCCCTTCCGCCAGCCGTCCCTTGAGCAGTTGGAGCACGCCGTTGCGCGCGGCCTGCCCTGAGCCGTCGCCCGCCGTGGCCGCGGTCAGCGCGGTCATTTCGCGGCGCAAGGCTTCGCCGTCGATCAATTCGTCGAGCTTCAGGGAGATTCTTGCCATATACCCCGCCGGCCTTGCCGTTTCGGCGGCGTCTATAGCGCGTTTTCGCGGCGCTGGGTATGGGGCGTTGAAAGCCGGTTCAAGACCCGGCTGAGCTCTGGCTCGGATAGATAAATGGAATGACCATTCTCCGCTTCAGGCGACAGAAATCGGCAATGCGCTTGCTTATTCGGCGAGCCTCGGCCTTTACCTTCGCTATGGCTGTCTTTCTGCGTCTCCCGGTCCCGGCGGCGCACTGTATATCCCGCTTTTCGCTGAGCAGGCTTGGCAATTGCAGTGCCCTGTCGCCAAGAAATTGATCTTGTGCACAAAGCGCAGGAACAAGCTGATAGATATTCCCGGCCCGCAAAACCGAAAATTCCGGGTTGAAGACAACGTCGTCGACAGCAACGCCGATCTCCTCGGTGGCCCTGATCAGGTCGAGCGCGGCTTGCCTGGAGATGATGTAGCCGGCGGCTCCCATATGTCCCGTGCAGAGCACGGATGCTGAAAAGCCGTGACCGATGGCAATGCGCTTGCGTCGGATCACGGTCTTGGAAAAATAGCTTTCGAGCTTGACGACTTCGACGCCGACTGGAATCCAGGCGCTGTCGCGAAGCAATGCGCCGGCTTTTGCGGAAAAGACGATGTCGTCCTCGAAGATCGCGCCGTAGCCCGCCTCGCCTTGGGCAATGATAGCCCAGCAGGCCCGGTGGCTGAGCAGGCAGGCGATCTCGCCGTCGGCCAGGGGCAGCCTATTCCGATATCCGACATATTGCGGCATCTGGTCCAGATCCGGCCGATCCCGTGCGTCTATGCCCTGAACGCGTTCGAATGGGACGCCGATGCGGGCAAACTCCGCCGTCACACGGGCAAGGCGATCGGGAGACCGATCGAGATTGATGACCAGACGCTTCATTGCCAAAGAAAATCTCCCCCCGGGACGCTCGCTCTCTAGCAGGCGTGATGTTGCCGCGTGTGACTTTTTCTGGGGAGGATAGGCGCGTGAGAACCGGAGAAGAAAAGTCGAAACAGCCCTTGACCTTCCAGTTACTGGAAGCCCTATCTCCACGTCACACACCGATCCATCGAGGCATTTTCGAATGACGCATTCCGATCACGATCATCACGCGCACGGTAGCTGCTGCTCGACAAAAGGCGCCGTGCCCACCACGACGAGCGTCGTCCGCGACCCGGTCTGCGGCATGACTGTCGATCCGGTCGCTGGCAAGCCGACGGCCGAGCATGATGGGCATCTCTATCATTTCTGCAGCCAGGGCTGCCGCACGAAATTCGTCGCCGAGCCGGAAAAATTCCTGACGGCCACCGATCCGGTTTGCGGCATGAGTGTCGATCGCGCGACAGCCAGGCACTTTGCCCGCCACGAAGGTCAGGGCTTCTATTTCTGCTCCGCCGCCTGCCAGGCGAAATTCGAAGCGGAGCCGCAAAAATATCTCGGCGACAGGCCGGCACCGCAGCCGATGCCCAAGGGCACGCAATACACCTGCCCGATGCACCCGGAGATCGTCCGCGACAAGCCCGGATCCTGCCCGAAATGCGGCATGGCGCTGGAGCCGATGGGCGTACCAACGGGTGATGAAGGTCCCAATCCGGAACTGGTCGATTTCACCAGGCGGTTCTGGGTCAGTGCCGCTCTATCCGTCCCTTTGCTGGTCGTCGCCATGGCGCCGATGCTCGGCCTGACCTTCCAGGCTTTTGTCGACGAGCGGACGAAGGTCTGGCTTGAGCTGGCATTGGCCAGCCCCGTCGTGTTGTGGGCGGCACTGCCTTTCTTCCACCGCGGCTGGGATTCGCTCGTCAACCGCAGCCCCAACATGTGGACGCTGATCTCGCTCGGCGTCGGCGCTGCCTATCTCTACAGCGTCGTCGCCACGCTGTTTCCGGATATCTTTCCGCATCAGTTCCGCGGCCATGGCGGTGCGGTGCCGGTTTATTTCGAGGCTGCCGCCGTCATCGTCGCGCTGGTCTTCCTTGGCCAGGTGCTGGAGCTGCGCGCCCGTGAAAAGACCGGTTCGGCGATCCGCGCCTTGCTCGATCTCGCACCGAAGACAGCGCGGCTGATCGCCGCCGATGGTTCCGAAAGCGATGTGCCGCTCGATGCGGTCAAGGCCGGCGATCGCCTGCGCATACGCCCCGGTGACGCCGTGCCGGTCGATGGCACGGTGCTGGAAGGACGGTCCTCGCTCGACGAATCGATGATCACGGGCGAGCCGTTGCCGGTCGAGAAGGTCGAGGGCGATGCGCTGACCGGCGGCACGCTCAACAAGAATGGTGCGCTGATCATGCGCGCTGAGAAGGTCGGCGCCGAGACGACGCTGGCGCGCATCGTCGAGCTCGTCGCCAAGGCGCAGCGCTCGCGCGCCCCGATCCAAGGGTTGGCTGATCGCGTTTCTTTCTACTTTGTCCCGGCCGTCGTCCTTGTCGCGATTGTCGCCTTCATCGCCTGGGCCGTGTTTGGACCCGAGCCCAGCCTGATCTTTGCCATCGTCTCGGCGGTGTCGGTGCTGATCATCGCTTGTCCCTGTGCGCTCGGCCTCGCCACGCCGATGTCGATCATGACCGCCACCGGGCGCGGGGCGCATGCCGGCGTGCTGACCAAGGAAGCCGCAGCACTCGAACGCTTCGCTTCCGTCGACACGCTGATCGTCGACAAGACGGGGACGCTGACCGAAGGCCGGCCGAAGCTGACCGATGTCGTCGCGGCAAACAGCTTCTCCGAAGATGAATTGCTGGCGCTTGCCGCGGGCCTGGAGAAAGGCTCGGAGCATCCGCTGGCTGAAGCCATCGTCGACGGCGCCGCTACGCGCGGCGTGACCGTTGCAGAGGCCAGCGGTTTCGAGGCGGTCACCGGGAAGGGTGTGTCCGGTTCGGTCTCGGGAAAGACGGTCGCACTCGGGAACGCCGCGATGATGGTCGACCTTGGCGTCGACATCGCATCCATCTCGGCCAAGGCCGAGGCGCTGCAACTCGAAGGCAAGACGGCGATGTTCGTTGCTGTCGACAAAAAACCGGCCGGCATCGTCGCCGTCGCCGACCCTATCAAGACAACGACGGCCGAGGCGATCAAGGCGCTGCATGAAAGCGGCTTGCGGATCGTCATGGCGACCGGCGACAATGAACGCACGGCCAACGCGATCGCCAGAAGCCTCGGCATCGACGAGGTCCGCGCCGGCCTGCTGCCGGAACAGAAGGCAGCCCTTGTCGAGGAACTGCGCGCAAAAGGCACCGGCGTTGCCATGGCCGGCGACGGCGTCAACGATGCACCGGCCCTTGCCGCCGCCGATGTCGGCATCGCCATGGGCACCGGCGCCGATGTCGCCGTCGAAAGCGCCGGCATCACCTTGGTCAAAGGCGACCTCAACGGCATCGTGCGGGCGCGCACGCTGGCTCAGGCGACGATCCGCAACATCCGCCAGAACCTGTTCTTTGCCTTCCTCTACAACGTGCTTGGCGTGCCGGTCGCCGCCGGCGTGCTCTATCCGCTCACCGGCACGCTTCTGTCGCCGATGCTGGCAGCGGCGGCGATGAGCCTGTCCTCGGTGTCGGTGATCGCAAACGCATTGCGGCTGAGAACATTGAAACTCTGATCCAAGCCCCCAAATACGAAACCCATCCACAGGAGACCATGTATGACCTTCGCCAAAAAACTCGTGCTGCTGCTGATGGCGGCCGGAATGCTGGTTGCCGTCTTCCTCGAAAGCGTTCCGGCGCAGAGCGAAGAGATGAAACACGACATGGGCGCCATGGCGACGGACGCGACCAGTCCTTCGACGGAAGGCTACAAGGCGGCGATGGACAAGATGCATGCCGACATGATGGCGTCCGACTATACCGGCAATGCCGACGTCGATTTCGTCAGAGGCATGATCCCGCACCATCAGGGTGCGATCGACATGGCCAAGGTTGAACTTGCCAATGGCAAGGACCCGGAAATCCGCAAGCTGGCCGAAGGCGTCATCGCCGCGCAGGGAGCAGAGATCAAGCAGATGCAGGCCTGGCTCGCCGCCCATCCGGTGAAGTAAGTCTTCAGCCATCGCCAGCGCGGCGAGAACGCCTCTGGATTTATCGCCCAGCCTGCGATGCGATCCGGCCCTAACTGGAGCCCGCCATGCCACCGACCATCAGAACCACCAAACTGCCCTCCGGCGAAGCCGTTCAGGTGCTTGGCCAGGGCACATGGAAGTTGGGCGAAGATTCCCGTCGCCGCGCCGATGAGGTCAATGCCCTCAAGCTCGGCCTCGACCTCGGCATCACGTTGATCGACACCGCCGAAATGTATGCCAGCGGCGCTGCCGAGGAGGTGGTGGCCGAAGCCATTGCCGGGCGCCGCGACGAGACCTTCCTGGTCTCGAAAGTGCTACCGTCGAACGCCTCGCGCGCGGGCGTGCAGCGCGCCTGCGAAAACAGCCTGAAACGCCTGCGCACCGACCGCATCGATCTCTATCTCTTGCATTGGCCCGGCAGCGTGCCATTGACGGAAACCGTCGCTGCCTTCGAGGCCCTGAAAAAGGCCGGCAAGATCCGCCACTGGGGCGTCAGCAATTTCGACACCGACGAGATGGAAGAGCTGATCGGCCTGCCCGATGGCGGCAATGTCCAGACCAACCAGGTGCTCTACAATTTGGTCCGGCGTGGCCTCGAATTCGATCTGGCGCCCTGGAGCCGGCAGCGCGGCATCCCCTTGATGGCCTATTCTCCGGTCGAGCAGGGTGCGTTGGCGCGCAATGCCAGGCTCGAAGCCATCGCCGTCCGCCACAATGCGACCCCAGCGCAAATCGCCCTGGCCTGGGTGATGCATCAGGAGGGCGTCATCGCCATCCCGAAGGCCAGCAGCGAGGAGCATGTCCGCCAGAATGTCGCTGCGCTCGACATCAAGCTTGCGCCGCAGGACATCGCCGATCTCGACCGCGCCTTCCCGCCACCAGCGCGCAAGCGCGGGTTGGAGATGATCTGACTATGTCCCCGCCAACCCCTTCAGCCGGTAGAGCGCTTCCAGCGCCTCGCGTGGCGTCATTTCGTCCGGGTTGATGTCGCCGAGTGCCGCGCCCAGCGCGTCGCTCTTGATCGGCTTCGGCGCTTCTCGCTTCACCGCCACCGAAAACAATGGAAGATCGTCGACCAGCCGGTTGGTCTTGCCCGAAACTTCGCCCTCTTCCAGTTGGTGCAGCACTTCCTTGGCCCGGTCGACCACCGCTTCCGGCAGGCCGGCCAGCCGCGCCACCTGCACGCCGTAGGAGCGGTCGGCGGCACCCTTGCCGACCTCGTGCAGGAAGACGACGTCGTTTTCCCATTCCTTGACCCGCATGGTGACATTGTGGAGCCGCGCCAGCTTGCCGGCCAGCGAGGTCATTTCGTGGAAATGGGTGGCGAAGATTGCCCGGCAGCGGTTCTTCTCATGCAGATATTCGACCGCCGCCCAGGCGATCGACAGGCCATCGAAAGTGGCGGTGCCGCGGCCGATCTCGTCGAGGATCACCAGTGCGCGCTCACCGGCCTGGTTGAGGATCGCCGCCGTCTCGACCATCTCGACCATGAACGTCGAGCGGCCGCGCGCCAGATCGTCCGAGGCGCCGACGCGCGAGAACAGCCGGTCGACGACGCCGATATGGGCCGATGTCGCCGGTACGAACGAGCCGGTCTGGGCCAGGATGGCGATCAGCGCGTTTTGCCGCAGGAATGTCGATTTACCGCCCATGTTCGGGCCGGTCAAAAGCCAGATCGCGCCGTTCCGGGCAGCTCCCTCCGGCGACAGGTCGCAATCATTGGCGACGAACGGGCCTTCGCCGGAGCGGCGCAAGGCCTGTTCGACCACCGGATGTCGCCCGCCCGTAATCTCGAAGGCAAGGCTCGAATCCACCACCGGCCGGCACCAGGCTTCGCTTTCCGACAGAAGCGCGAGCGCCGCGGAGACATCGAGCACGGCCAGCGCATCGGCGCCGGCACGGATCTTCTCCGCTTCGCCGACCGCTTCCGTCGTCAGCGCCTCGAAGGCGGCCAGTTCGATGTTGAGCGCCCGGTCGGCGGCATTGGCGATCTTGGTCTCGAGCTCGGCAAGCTCGGTCGTGGTAAAGCGCATGGCATTGGCCATGGTCTGGCGGTGGATGAAGCGCGCCTTGGCGCCATCGCTGCCGGTCATCACAGCATGGTGGTTGGCGGTCACCTCGATATAGTAGCCGAGCACATTGTTGTGCCTGATTTTCAGCGAGCGGATGCCGGTCTCGTCGATCAGCGAGCGTTCCAGCCCGGCGATCACCTTTCGCGATTCGTCGCGCAGCGCCCGCATCTCGTCGAGATCGGCATGGTAGCCGCCACGAACGAAGCCGCCGTCGCGCTTGAGCAGCGGCAGTTCGTCGCCAAGTGCCTGCATCAGATGCTGCGAAAGCGCTTGGGGCAGTGCATGGATGGCGGCCAATGCCGCCGCAAGTTCCGGGGGCAGGGCGGTGGCGGCAAAGATTTCGGCGATCGCGCCTGCAGCCTCGAAGCCGGCGCGCAGCGCGCCGAGGTCGCGCGGCCCACCCCGGTTGAGCGCCAGCCTGGACAGCGCGCGGGGCATGTCGGCAACGCTCTTCAGGCTCGACCGCACCGCCTGGCAAAGTCGCGTTTCGGAACGGAAGAACGACACTGAGTCCAGCCTGGCGCCGATCGCCGCCGGGTCGGTCAGCGGCGCCATCAGCCGGTCGGCGAGCAGCCTTGCGCCGCCGCCGGTCACCGTGCGGTCGATCGCCTTGAACAGCGAGCCTTCGCGGCTGCCCGACAACGTGCGCAGCAGTTCCAGATTGCCGCGTGTCGCCGGATCGATGAACAGGGTCGAACCCTGCTCCTCGCGTTCGGGCCGCGACAGCGGCGGGCGCTCCGCTTTCTGCGTCTTCTCGACATAGGCAATGGCGCCCGAGATCGCCGATAGTTCGGCGCGCGAAAAGGCGCCAAAACTGTCCGGCGTCGCCACATCGAAGAAGCGGGCGATGCGCCCTGTCGCCGACGCCGAATCGAACAGTGACGGTGGTTGCGGGCTGGCGACGCGGCCGAGCACGTCGAACACCGGCTTCAGCTCCGGATCGTGGAACACTGGCTCGGCAACGATCAACTCACGCGGATCAACACGGAAGATGTCAGCCAAAAGCCGGTCGGCGGTGGTGTCGGTGACCCGGAAGGCGCCGGTCGAGATGTCGATCCAGGCCAGCGCAAAGGAGTGGTCCGCTCCGCCTTTCACCCGCCCCAGCGCCATCAGGAAGCTCGATTCCGACGGCGCCAGCAATTTGTCCTCGGTGATGGTGCCTGGTGTCACCAGCCGCACCACATCGCGGCGCACCACCGATTTGCCGCCGCGTTTCTTCGCCTCGGCCGGATCCTCGATCTGTTCGCAGACGGCAACGCGGAAACCCTGGCCGATCAGCTTCTGCAGATAGTCGTCAGCAGCATGCACCGGCACGCCGCACATCGGAATGTCGAGCCCTTGATACTTGCCGCGCTTGGTCAAGACGATGCCCAGCGCCCGGCTCGCCTTCTCGGCATCGTCGAAGAACAGCTCGTAGAAATCGCCCATGCGGTAGAACAGCAGCGAATCCGGGTTTGCCGCCTTGATCTCGATGAATTGCTCGATCATCGGCGTGGCGCCGGCGTGGGCGGTCGGCACCGGCGTCATCGCCTCGGGGGCGTCTGGCTCGTTCGGGCTGTGCATGTTCATGCGCCGCACGCTAGCAGATGTGATCGCGCGGTTTAATGCCGGGGCTTCGAAAAACAGGGGACGACCGGGACGGCAGGATGCCCGCAATCGCGCGTACCAACCGCGATTCCGCACGCTGGCGGTTTACACGCGGCGGCGCGTGGTCTTAATTCGGTCTGACACAAAGCACCCGCTTCAACGAGGTGCTGCACCGGTGAGGAAATCAAGTACATCATGGCCAGGAAAACCGAGAACAGCGGTCCGTCCGTCAGTGCGCAGGAAGCGCTCGAATTCCACGCCATGGGTCGGCCGGGCAAGCTGGAGGTCGTCGCCACCAAGCCGATGGCGACGCAACGCGACCTCAGCCTCGCCTATTCGCCTGGTGTCGCGGTTCCGGTCCTGGCCATCGCCGAAGACCCCAGCCGTGCCTTCGACTACACGACGCGCGGCAACATGGTCGCCGTCATCTCCAACGGCACGGCCATCCTCGGTCTAGGCAATCTCGGCGCGCTGGCCTCCAAGCCGGTGATGGAGGGCAAGGCGGTGCTGTTCAAGCGCTTCGCCGATGTCGATTCCATCGACCTCGAGGTCGACACCGAGGACGCCGACGAGTTCATCAACTGCGTGCGGTTCCTCGGGCCTTCTTTCGGTGGCATCAACCTCGAGGACATCAAGGCGCCGGAATGCTTCATCATCGAGCAGCGCCTGCGCGAGTTGATGGACATTCCGGTCTTCCATGACGACCAGCACGGCACCGCGATCATCTCGGCCGCCGGCCTGATCAACGCGCTGGAGATCACCGGTCGCGACATGAAGACCACGAAAATGGTCTGCAACGGCGCCGGTGCGGCCGGCATCGCCTGCATCGAGCTGATGAAGGCGATGGGCTTTGCGCCCGAAAACATCATCCTGTGTGACACCAAGGGCGTGGTTTTCCAGGGCCGCACCGAAGGCATGAACCAGTGGAAGTCGGCGCATGCGGTCAAGACCGAGGCGCGCAGCCTCGCCGAGGCGCTCGACGGCGCCGACGTCTTCCTCGGCCTCTCCGCCAAGGGCGCGCTGACCACCGCCATGGTGCAGTCGATGGCCAAGAACCCGATCATCTTCGCCATGGCCAATCCCGATCCGGAAATCACGCCGGAGGAAGTGGCCGAGATCCGCACAGACGCCATCATGGCCACAGGGCGTTCCGATTACCCCAATCAGGTCAACAACGTGCTCGGCTTCCCCTACATTTTCCGCGGCGCGCTGGATGTCAGGGCAACCACCATCAATGACGACATGAAGATCGCCGCCGCCCAGGCGCTGGCGGCACTGGCGCGCCAGGACGTGCCCGACGACGTCGCCGCCGCCTATCAGGGTAATCGGCCGAAATTCGGCCCCAACTACATCATCCCGGTGCCGTTCGACCCGCGCCTGATCTCGGCCATTCCGATTGCGGTCGCCAAGGCGGCGATGGATTCAGGCGTCGCCCGCAAGCCGATCCTTGACCTCGACCGTTACGCGCAGGAACTGTCGGCCCGCCGCGACCCGATCGCCTCGACCCTGCAGCGCATCTACGACCGCGTGCGCCGCCAGCCCAAGCGCATCGTCTTCGCCGAGGGCGAGGAGGAACAGGTCATGCGCGCCGCCGTCTCCTATGTGAACCAGAAGCTCGGCACCGCCATCCTGCTCGGCCGCGACGACGTCATCAAGGAAAACGCCAGGCACGCCGGCATCGATCTCAACAAACAAGGCATCGAGATCATCAATGCAAGGCTGTCGCGCCGCAACGGCATCTACACCGACTACCTCTACGAGCGCATGCAGCGCAAAGGCTTCCTGTTTCGCGACTGCCAGCGGCTGATCAACAACGATCGCAACCACTTTGCCGCCTGCATGGTGGCGCTGGGCGACGCCGACGGCATCGTCACCGGCGTCACCCGCAACTATTCGACAGCGCTCGACGACATCCGCCGCGTCATCGATGCCAAGCCCGGCCACCGCGTCATCGGCGTCTCGATCGTGCTGGCGCGGGGCAAGACCGTGCTGGTCGCCGACACCGCCGTGCACGATATGCCGAACGCCGAGCAGATCGCCGACATCGCCGAGGAGGCGGCAGGCTTTGCCCGCCGCATGGGTTATGAGCCGAGGCTCGCCATGCTCGCCTATTCCACCTTTGGCCATCCGCAGGGCGAACGCTCCGAGCGCGTCCAGGAAGCCGTGCGCATCCTCGACAAGCGCCGCGTCGATTTCGAATATGACGGCGAAATGGCCGCCGACGTCGCCCTCAACGCCCGCGCCATGGCGCAATATCCGTTCATCCGCCTGACCGGCCCGGCCAATGTGCTGATCATGCCGGCGTTCCACTCGGCCTCGATTTCGACCAAGATGTTGCAGGAACTCGGCGGCTCGACGGTGATCGGGCCGCTGCTGGTCGGCCTGAACAAGCCGGTTCAGATCGTGTCGCTGAATGCCAAGGACAGCGATATCGTCAACATGGCGGCGATCGCGGCGTACACGGCGGGGACTTGAGGGGCTGGCCTCAGCGGTGAGTCGGCGAGGCGTTCAGCCCGGCGCGAATATGCGAGCGGCCTCGACGACCTCGTCCACCTGATCCTGCCGCAGCAAGTCGATCGGGACGCGGCCGTCGAGCTGCGCCGAGGGCCGCGTCAGCCACAGCCATGCGAGCCTCGGATTGGTGATCAGGGATAGCACGTCGCGAATGCCTGCAACCGGCCGGCCGTCGACGAACTGCGCCAGCGGGAAGACATGTTTGCGGCCGCCCTTGCGCAAGGCGATGACCTCACCCCGCCGCTGCCAGCGGTGCAGGGTCGAGCGGGCGATGCGCAGATGCTCTTCCAGATAGGTCGAACCGGCGACGCGGCCGGCCCAGTCCTCGATCAGCATCGATTCGAGATCGTCGGACTTTGGCAGCGAAGGAGGCTCGACATCGGCCAACGGGGTCGTCGGCGGATTTGTCACGCCGGCAATACCGGCTTCGCTGCGGCGCGCGGCTTCCGCCGCCAGCGCGCGCACGAATTTCGACGCCAGGCCGGGCAGGTCGGCATGGATGGCGTCGATGGCGCGCCGGTGCTTCGGTGACAGCAAGGTGACGGCGGACGCTATGCTGCCGGCGATCTTGCCGACCGAGACCATGGTGGGCTTGTTGATGGCCTCGTCATAGTGGGCAAGTGCACGTTCGACGTCTTCCGCGACCATCTCCGCGAAGTCGTCCTGCTTGAGGCCCTGGATTTGAAATCTGTTCATGCATCTGTCTTCTGGCCGCGCGCTCCCCCTCAGCTGCGGCCGATTGTTGAACTTCTAGTGCGGAAAACGGAAATCGCGGCGGCAACGAATCCTGCCGCCCGACAGCATGCTGTCCAGCATTTCTTGACACCCCAACTGACTGAGGGCGCACCGAAATGTCAGTCGCGGGACGCCCAGATTGCGTGTAGGTGCGATGTATGACAACTGCGCGACGGTGAGGGGCGGCAGCTTGACGGTTGTTAAAGCAATCCCGCCTGCTCAGCCTCGCGGCGCAGATTCTGCCGGGGCCTGGGGCCGATCTGCTGGATCACCAATCCGGCCGCCAGTGAGCCAAGGTCGCCGCAGGTNTGCAGGTCGCGGCCTTGCGTGTAGCCATGCAGGAAGCCGGCGGCATAGAGATCGCCGGCGCCCGTCGTGTCGACCAGTTCCTTGATGGCGGTCGCCTTGATCACCACCGTCTCGTCGCCGCNCACGATCACGGAGCCTTTTTCCGAGCGGGTCACGGCGGCGATCCGGCAATCCTTGCGGATCTGCGCCAGCGCCTCGTCGAACGAGGATGTCTGGTAGAGCGATTTGATCTCGTGGCTGTTGGCAAAGACGATGTCGACCGTGCCCGAACGCATCAGCTCGAGGAATTCGTCGCGGTAGCGGTCGAC
>NZ_AZUV01000043.1:0-22710 GCF_000513875.1 Mesorhizobium sp. WSM1293
GAGCTGATCGTGCCGATCGCCATGGAAGAGAAGCTGCGCTTCGCTATCCGTGAAGGCGGCCGCACCGTCGGTGCCGGCATCGTCGTCACCATCAAGGAATAACCGAGCCCGGCATTCGCCGGATCGACAAGAAAGGGCGGTCTTCGGGCCGCCCTTTTTGTTTGCCGGGCTATCGGCTGCCGCCCCGTCGGCCGAAGCCTGTTGCAAGGCTCTGGACCTCGTCTAGTATAGGTTGCATCAAGGGGCTTTTTCCAAATGGTTCCAAGGCGGTATTTTCATCGTCGGGCATTGTGGCCGCTGGCTCTGACCTGGCTGATTGCGTTGCTTGCCACAGGCCCGGCAGCCTTCGCGGCGGATGCGGCGCCGGATCTTGGACCGACGATGCGGTTCGGCATTGTCCGCAGCAACGCAGCGGGGTGCGAGCCGATCTGCCCGGAATGGATATCGGCCGAGGGCTCCATAGAAGCCGGAACTCCGGCGCTCTTCAAACGCATGCTGAAGACGCTTGGCGGGCGGAAACTGCCTGTTGTCGTGGATTCTCCCGGCGGCAATGTCGAGGCGGCGCTGACGCTTGGCCGGCTGATCCGCAAGAACAAGCTCGATATCGCCATCGGCAAGACGGTGTTTTCCAGCTGCCAGCCCGACGCGAAGGGGTGCCAGGACCGTGACGCCCGCTACTTCGGCGATGTCATCGACTATGGCGCCATGTGCAATTCCGCCTGTCCTCTGATGTTTGCCGGCGGCATCAGGCGAGTGGCCGGCGAATGGGCCTATCTCGGGGTCCATCAGATCACCACGACCTACATCCGCACGAAATTGCAATACCGGACCACCTACCGGATCGTCGGGGGCAAGAAGAAGATCCTCAACACGAAGATCGTCAGCCGCAAGAACGCCGGCAGCTACAAGACCTACGAAATGAGCAAGTCGGTGGAGAAAAAGCTGGCGGCCTACCTGGATCAGATGGGCATCGAACAAAGCATGCTCGAAACGATGAAGGGCACCCCGGCCAGCGAAATCCACCAGATCGCCCTCGATGACATGCTGGCGATGAAGCTGGTCACCAGCACGGACGCCGTGGGCCTGTTGACCGCGGCGAGCCTGTGCGAACCCGGCCGCCTGGCCACGAATTGCCGGGAGGTGCCGGGGAACAAGCCTGATGGCCTGATGGCGACCGCGGCCAGGCCTACTCCGCCAGCGATCGAACCCGAGGCGGCGCGGCGCGATGAAGACATGCGCTTCGTTGTCGTTCGCGGCACCAATCCGCTCTGCAATCCAGACTGCCCGGAATGGATCTCGGCGGAAGGCGCGATCACCCCCCAGACCCCGCAGAAGCTGCGCCAGCTGCTCGCCACGATCGGCAAACGGCAACTGCCTGTCGTGATCAGCTCGAAGGGAGGCGACCTGTTCAGCGCCCTGGCGGCGGGACGGCTTATCCATGAAAAGAATCTCGACGTCGCCGTTGGCCGCACCGATTTCGTCGGCTGTGACCCAGGAGCGTGGAATTGCCTGGCCAAGGAGGGCGCCTATGCCGGGCTGAGCATCGATGCGGGCGTGGAGTGCGATTCGGCCTGCGCGTTCATGCTTGCCGGCGGCATCAGGCGGCTTGTCGGTCCCCAGGCGCGACTTAGCCTCTACCCGATGGGGCAAAAGCTGATGGTCAAGGCCTACCTGGAGGAGATGGCGATCAGTTCCGCCCTGTTCGCGGCGATCGAGCGGCGCTCGGTCGAGCGCCGGCTGGAACCCGACATGATGCTGAAGGTTGGCCTGACGACGAGCCTGCAATCGGTCGACGCGCTGACCGGTGCGACCATTTGCGAGGCGGTGCCAAGACCCGAGAATTGCCGGATCCGGCCTTCCGCCAATGCCGAGGCTGACGCGCCGGCCAAATTGTAGTGGGCGACGGAGCCCGAAACTGGCCATCGAGGCAGGTTGAGCCGCTTTCGATTTTTCCGCTATCGTCGCTGCTGGCGGCTTCAGGCAAGCGGAGGATCGAGAATGGGCCAGGATATCCCGACACTCTACGAATGGGCCGGCGGCAGCGAGGCCTTGAACCGGCTCACCCAGACCTTCTATGACAAGGTGGCGCAGGACCCGATCGTCGGGCCGGTGTTCAAGACCATGTCGCCGGATCACCCCGCCCATGTCGCGGCCTTCATCGGCGAGGTTTTCGGCGGACCGAAGACCTACAGCGAGCAGTTCGGCGGGCACCGCGAGATGGTCATGCACCATCTGGGCAAGCATCTGAGCGAAGAGCAGCGCCGCCGCTGGATCAGCCTCCTGGCCGATGCCGCCGACGCGGTCGGCCTGCCTGACGATCCGGAATTCCGTTCGGCCTTCATGGGCTATGTCGAATGGGGATCGCGCCTGGCCAAGATGAACTCCAATCTCGGCGAAACCTGCGATCCGCAGACGGAACCGATGCCGGCCTGGGGCTGGGGTGTGCCGGGCGGCCCCTATCAGCCACCGGGTACAAACTAGCGTCCAGTTCGCCATGGAGGTGTTGGGCTGATGTCGGAAGATGTGAAGATCATACGTTGGCGCGAGTGGGACGGACCGGGTCTCGAACATTTGGTGCTGCAGGAGCGGGCAGGGGAGGTCTCGGCCGACTCTGTCGCAGTCTGCTCCGGGCAAACGCCTTTCGCCGTCCGTTACCGCATCGCTTGCGATGTCGGCTGGCACGCCAGGCGTGTCGTTGTCGATATGATCGGTAGCGGCCGCACGCTTGTTCTTGCCGCCGATGGCGATGGTCGCTGGACCAGGGACGGCCTGCCGATGCCGGAACTCGACGGCATTTTCGATCCCGACCTGACCATCACGCCGTTCACCAACACGCTGCCGATCCGGCGATTGCAGCTTTCCGCCGGGCAGAGTGCCGAGATAACCACTGCCTTCATCGACTTCCCCGCCCTCACGGTCGTCGCCAACCCGCAACGCTACACATGCCTCGAAGAGGGCAGGCGATATCTCTATGAATCGCGCGCCAGCGACTTCAGGCGGGAACTTGAAATCGACCGCAACGGGCTGGTTGTCGACTATCCCGATTTCTGGCGCAGAGGTTAAGGCGTGTTTGCATGCAAACCGCTCTTTACAGAGCGTGCGGAAGCTTTTAGGAAGCGCCTGCTGCGCCGACATGCGCACGTACGGGCATAGCTCAGTTGGTAGAGCGGCGGTCTCCAAAACCGCAGGTCGTAGGTTCGAGCCCTGCTGCCCGTGCCATTCCCTGAATGGCATTCAACCCAATGTCTCGCCGTTTCGGAATGGCGTTCAAAACGATATTTCCATGGTCCGGCCTTTGAAAATCGGCGACCCGCTTGCCATATAGGGTCGATTGGGGCATAAGAGCGCCATAGCCGGGACGGAACGACTGGATGGTTCCGAGGCGGTGTTTGGTCATAAAGCGGAGACTTGCCACTTGCGTGGATCAAGAATCGGTTTTATGTAGACGAAACAGACACGCGACGCGTGGAGCTGGGAAACCGGCTTTACGCGTCTGATTTGCATGGGCGAAATGATTGCGCTGATTCGGCGCGAAATTCGCTCAGGCGGCACGTCCCGGCCAGCGGGATCATCCAGGAGACCCGGCCAACGGGTCTTGAAGACAGAGCGGCATATGGCTTCGAAAACCACAAATCCTTTCGTCTTTCTCCAGCAGGTTCGCGCGGAGACCGCCAAGGTGACTTGGCCGTCGCGGCGCGAAACGATGATCTCGACGGTGATGGTTCTGGCCTTCGCAGTGATCGCGATGATCTTTTTCTTCACCGCTGATCAGCTCATGGGCCTCGCGGTCGAACAGATTCTGGGCATCGGACGCTAAGTCCGGCGATTACGGAGAAGTCTTGAAATGACCGCGCGCTGGTACATCGTCCACGCCTATTCGAACTTTGAAAAGAAGGTCGCCGAGGATATCGAGAACAAGGCCAAGCAGAAGGGCCTGTCTGCCGACATCCACCAGATCGTGGTTCCGACCGAGAAGGTCGTCGAAGTTCGCCGCGGCCGCAAGGTCGATGCCGAGCGCAAGTTCTTCCCGGGCTATGTGCTGCTGAAGGCCAATCTGACCGACGCCGTGTTCTCGCTGGTCAAGAACACGCCGAAGGTCACCGGCTTCCTGGGTGACTCCAAGCCGGTGCCGATCACCGAGGCGGAAGCGCAGCGCATCCTGAACCAGGTCCAGGAAGGCGTCGAGCGGCCCAAGCCCTCGGTCACGTTCGAGATCGGCGAAGCGATCCGCGTTTCGGATGGTCCCTTCGCGTCGTTCAACGGTTTCGTCCAGGAAGTGGACGAGGAGCGGGCGCGGCTCAAGGTGGAAGTTTCGATCTTCGGGCGCGCCGTGCCTGTCGATCTGGAATTCGGGCAGGTCGAAAAGGGCTGATCCGAAATCCCTGAAGCCGGTTTGGCGATCAGGGGAGGCGGCGCGGAAGCGCGGCCTGAGAACGGTGGGAGACGAATGCGGCTTTAGCCGGCCGCATGGATCGCACCACCAGACTGCAACCGCCGGCATGACCGGCATAGACAAAGGCAGGAAAAGAGATGGCTAAGAAAATTGCAGGCCAGCTCAAGCTCCAGGTGAAAGCGGGATCGGCTACGCCGTCTCCCCCGATCGGCCCGGCGCTTGGTCAGCGTGGCATCAACATCATGGAGTTCTGCAAGGCGTTCAACGCGCAGACCCAGGAAATGGAAAAGGGATCGCCGGTTCCGGTTGTCATCACCTACTATCAGGACAAGTCCTTCACCTTCGTCATGAAGACGGCGCCGGTGAGCTACTTCCTGAAGAAGGCGGCGAACCTGACCTCTGGTTCCAAGGAGCCGGGCAAGGTCAAGGCCGGTACGGTTTCGCGTGACAAGGTCCGCGAGATTGCCACCGCGAAGATGAAAGACCTGAACGCAAACGACGTCGAAGCGGCCATGCGCATGGTCGAGGGCTCCGCCCGCTCGATGGGTCTGGAAGTGGTGGGCTAAGATCATGGCAAAGATTGCAAAGCGTGTATCGAAGACCCGCGAAGGCATCGATCCCAACAAGGCTTATGCCCTGGGTGATGCGCTGAAGCTGCTCAAGGACCGTTCCTCGGTGAAGTTCGATGAGACCATCGAAGTCGCCATGAACCTCGGCGTCGACCCGCGCCATGCCGACCAGATGGTCCGCGGCGTGGTCAACCTGCCGAACGGCACCGGCCGCTCGGTACGTGTCGCCGTGTTCGCCCGTGGCGACAAGGCCGACGAAGCGCGCGCTGCCGGCGCCGACATCGTTGGTGCCGAGGATCTGGTCGACATCGTCCAGAAGGGCACGATCGATTTCGATCGCTGCATCGCCACGCCGGACATGATGCCGCTGGTCGGCCGTCTGGGCAAGGTGCTCGGCCCGCGCGGCATGATGCCGAACCCGAAGGTCGGAACCGTCACCACCGACGTTGCCGCCGCCGTCAAGGCGTCCAAGGGCGGCGCCGTCGAGTTCCGTGTCGAGAAGGCTGGCATCGTCCATGCCGGCGTCGGCAAGGTCTCGTTCGACGTCAAGGCCCTGGAAGAGAACATCCGCGCCTTCGCCGATGCGGTGACCAAGGCAAAGCCGACTGGCGCCAAGGGCAACTACGTCAAGAAGGTGTCGGTCACCTCGACGATGGGCCCGGGCCTCAAGCTCGACGTCGCGACGCTTAACGCGTCCTGATACGAACATTTGGATCGGCCGGCAAGCGGCTGATCCGCAAGTGAATTCCGGACCTCCGACTTGTCGGCGGCCCGGTACCGGAAGCCGAAAGGTTTCCGGACATCCTGTCCGAGATTGCAGGCGGCCCAGAAGCCTTAATTCGATTTGGGCCTGCATGAGACGGGTGAAGACCGGACAACGGAGCGATTGCTCCAATGAAAGGTTCGAACCGTGTTTGCCTTTTGTCTGCGCATCGCCGGCTTGACTGTCGATGTGGCGAAAGGGGGCAGGATCCTCGAGCGTCGTTCGGGAGATCCGTTACTGGATGGCCCGGCCGACAAAAGGCAACCCGACGCCTGTCCTCGTCAATGGGATGTTCCCGTTAACAGGATTGGGGTCAACTGGAGATAGGCAGTGGACAGAGCGGAAAAACGCGAACTCGTCACGGGCCTGAACGGTGCGTTCTCGAACGCAGGTTCAGTGGTCGTGGCCCACTACGCCGGTATCACCGTCGCGCAAATGAACGACCTTCGGTCGAAAATGCGCGCTGCCGGTGGCACCGTCAAAGTCGCGAAGAACCGTCTCGCCAAAATCGCTCTTCAGGGCACGGACTCCGCATCGATCATCGAGCTGTTCAAGGGACAGACGCTGATTGCTTATTCGGAGGATCCGATTGCGGCGCCGAAGGTCGCGTCCGATTTCGCCAAGGGAAATGACAAGCTCGTCATTCTCGGCGGCGCAATGGGCACCACCTCGCTCAATGCCGACGGTGTGAAGGCACTCGCCACACTTCCGTCGCTCGATGAGCTGCGCGCCAGGCTGGTTGGCATGATCGCCACGCCGGCAACCCGGATCGCCCAGATCGTCAATGCGCCAGCGGCCTCGGTCGCGCGCGTCATCGGCGCTTACGCCCGGAAGGACGAGGCGGCATGAGGCCGTTCCTCGCTATCACAAACACACGTTCGAACCTTATGAAGGAACACAACAATGGCTGATCTCGCAAAGATCGTAGACGACCTTTCGAAGCTGACCGTCCTCGAGGCGGCCGAGCTGTCGAAGCTTCTGGAAGAAAAGTGGGGCGTTTCGGCTGCTGCTCCGGTGGCGGTTGCCGCTGCTGGCGGCGCTGCGGCCGCTGCTGCTCCGGCCGAGGAAAAGACGGAATTCGATGTCGTCCTCACCGACGCAGGCGCTCAGAAGATCAACGTCATCAAGGAAGTCCGCGCCATCACCGGTCTTGGCCTCAAGGAAGCCAAGGATCTGGTTGAAGCGGCTCCGAAGCCGGTCAAGGAAGCCGTTTCCAAGGCCGACGCTGACAAGTTCAAGGCCCAGCTGGAAGCAGCCGGCGCCAAGGTCGAACTGAAGTAAGCGTAAAAGCGGCGGGCGGCCTCGCGCCGTCCGCCACTCCCTTCGCCCGAAGGGAGAGCGCGTAACGCGAGATCTGCGAGAACCTCTTTCCTGAGGGCCGAAAACCGGCCTTCAGGAAACGGGTTTTCTCCCGTTCTAGCCGGCCGCCGACAGGCGCCGGGAAAACAGACAGAGGGTTGCCGCCAAGGTGGCCCAGTATGCAAGGCGAGCCGCGGCGAGGCTCGTCCCGAGTTTAGAGCTAAGGAGCGACGATGGCCCAGACCCAGACTTTCAATGGCCGCAGACGCGTACGCAAGTTCTTCGGAAAGATTCCGGAAGTTGCGGAGATGCCGAACCTGATCGAGGTTCAGAAGGCATCCTATGACCAGTTCCTGATGGTGGCGGAGCCCAAGGGTGGGCGTCCGGACGAGGGGCTGCAGGCCGTTTTCAAGTCGGTCTTCCCGATCTCCGATTTTTCCGGCTCCTCCATGCTGGAGTTCGTGAAGTACGAGTTCGAAGGACCGAAATTCGACGTTGACGAATGCCGTCAGCGCGACCTCACCTATGCCGCGCCGCTCAAGGTGACGCTGCGCCTCATCGTGTTCGATATCGACGAGGACACCGGCGCCAAGTCCATCAAGGACATCAAGGAGCAGGACGTCTACATGGGCGACATGCCGCTCATGACCTTGAACGGCACCTTTATCGTCAACGGCACCGAGCGCGTCATCGTTTCGCAGATGCACCGTTCGCCGGGCGTCTTCTTTGACCATGACAAGGGCAAGTCGCACTCGTCGGGCAAGCTTCTGTTTGCCGCGCGCGTCATCCCGTATCGCGGTTCGTGGCTCGACATCGAGTTCGATTCCAAGGACGTCGTGCACGCCCGCATCGATCGCCGCCGCAAGATTCCGGTGACGTCGCTGCTGATGGCGCTCGGCATGGACGGCGAAGAGATCCTGTCGACCTTCTACAACAAGATCACCTACAAGCGTGCCGGCGACCATTGGCGCATTCCGTTCAACGTCGAGCGTTTCCGCGGCCTCAAGGCTGTCGGCGACCTGGTCGATGCCGATACCGGCGAAGTCGTCGTCGAGGCCGGCAAGAAGATTACCGCACGCCAGGCACGGGCGCTTGGCGAAAAGGGTCTGAAGGCGATCAAGGCGACCGACGAGGACCTGCTCGGCAACTATCTGGCCGAGGACATCGTCAACTACGCCACCGGCGAGATCTTCCTCGAGGCCGGTGACGAGATCGACGAGAAGACGCTGAAGGTGCTGCTCGGCACCGGCGAAGAGGAGATCAAGGTTCTCGACATCGACCACGTCAATGTCGGCGCCTATATCCGCAACACGCTCAACGTCGACAAGAACGAGAGCCGCCAGGACGCGCTGTTCGACATCTATCGTGTCATGCGCCCCGGCGAGCCGCCGACGCTTGAAACCGCCGAAGCCATGTTCAACTCGCTGTTCTTCGATAGCGAGCGCTACGATCTGTCGGCCGTCGGCCGCGTCAAGATGAACATGCGCCTCGAGCTGAAGGCCGAGGACACCGTGCGCGTGCTGCGCAAGGACGACATCCTGGCCGTGGTCAGGACGCTGGTCGAACTGCGCGACGGCAAGGGCGAGATCGACGACATCGACAATCTCGGCAACCGCCGTGTGCGTTCGGTCGGCGAGCTGATGGAAAACCAGTACCGCGTCGGCCTGCTGCGCATGGAGCGCGCGATCAAGGAGCGTATGTCCTCGATCGAGATCGACACGGTCATGCCGCAGGATCTGATCAACGCCAAGCCGGCGGCTGCCGCCGTACGCGAGTTCTTCGGTTCCTCGCAGCTGTCGCAGTTCATGGACCAGACCAACCCGCTGTCGGAGATCACCCACAAGCGCCGCCTCTCGGCGCTTGGACCGGGCGGTCTGACCCGCGAGCGCGCCGGCTTCGAAGTGCGCGACGTGCACCCGACGCATTACGGCCGCATCTGCCCGATCGAGACGCCGGAAGGCCCGAATATCGGTCTGATCAACTCGCTGGCCACCTTCGCACGCGTCAACAAGTACGGCTTCATCGAGAGCCCGTACCGCAAGATCGTCGACGGCAAGCTGACCAATGACGTCGTCTATCTCTCGGCGATGGAAGAGGCCAAGCACCATGTCGCGCAGGCCAACGCCGAGCTCGACAAGAACGGTGGTTTCGTCGACGAATTCGTCATTTGCCGCAGTGCCGGCGAAGTGATGATGGCGCCGCGCGAAAACGTCGATCTGATGGACGTGTCGCCCAAGCAGATGGTGTCGGTGGCCGCGGCCCTGATCCCGTTCCTGGAAAACGACGACGCCAACCGCGCTCTGATGGGCTCGAACATGCAGCGTCAGGCCGTGCCGCTGGTGCGCGCCGAGGCGCCGTTCGTCGGCACCGGCATGGAGCCGATCGTCGCCCGTGACTCGGGCGCCGCCATCGGCGCCCGCCGCGGCGGCATCGTCGACCAGGTGGACGCGACGCGTATCGTTATCCGCGCCACCGAGGATCTCGATCCGGGCAAGTCCGGCGTCGACATCTACCGGTTGATGAAGTTCCAGCGTTCGAACCAGAACACCTGCATCAACCAGCGCCCGCTGGTTCGCATGGGCGACCGGGTCAACAAGGGCGACATCATCGCCGACGGTCCGTCGACCGAGCTCGGTGATCTGGCGCTCGGCCGCAACGTGCTGGTCGCGTTCATGCCGTGGAACGGCTACAACTACGAGGACTCGATCCTCCTGTCCGAACGCATCGTCGCCGACGACGTCTTCACCTCGATCCACATCGAGGAGTTCGAGGTCATGGCGCGCGATACCAAGCTTGGACCGGAGGAAATCACGCGCGATATCCCGAACGTCTCGGAAGAAGCGCTGAAGAACCTCGACGAAGCCGGCATCGTCTACATCGGTGCGGAAGTTCAGCCGGGCGACATCCTGGTCGGCAAGATCACGCCGAAGGGCGAAAGCCCGATGACGCCGGAAGAGAAGCTTCTGCGCGCCATCTTCGGCGAAAAGGCATCCGATGTGCGCGACACCTCGATGCGCATGCCTCCTGGCACTTTCGGCACCGTCGTCGAGGTGCGCGTCTTCAATCGCCACGGTGTGGAGAAGGACGAGCGCGCCATGGCGATCGAGCGCGAGGAGATCGAACGCCTCGCCAAGGACCGCGACGACGAGCAGGCCATTCTGGACCGTAACGTCTACGCGCGTCTTTCCGACGTGCTCGTCGGCAAGGAAGCGATCGCTGGACCGAAGGGCTTCAAGAAGGGCTCGACGCTGTCCAAGGATACGCTCGACGAGTATCCGCGTTCGCAGTGGTGGCAGTTTGCCGTGGAGAACGAAAAGCTCCAGAGCGAGCTGGAAGCGCTGCGTGGCCAGTATGACGATTCCAAGAAGGCGCTCGAGCAGCGTTTCATGGACAAGGTCGAGAAGGTCCAGCGCGGCGACGAAATGCCTCCGGGCGTCATGAAGATGGTCAAGGTCTTCGTGGCCGTGAAGCGCAAGATGCAGCCCGGCGACAAGATGGCCGGCCGTCACGGCAACAAGGGTGTCGTGTCGCGGATCGTTCCGGTCGAGGACATGCCTTTCCTCGAGGACGGCACGCATGCCGATATCGTGCTCAACCCGCTGGGTGTGCCGAGCCGCATGAATGTCGGCCAGATCCTGGAAACGCATCTGGGCTGGGCATGTGCGGGCATGGGCAGGAAGATCGGCGAGCTGATCGACACGTACAAGGCAGCCGGCGACATCAAGCCGCTGCGCAAGACGCTCGAGAGCTTCATCCCGGCCAACGACCGCAACGAGCCGGTTCGCGACTATGACGACGAGAGCATCGTTCGCCTCAGCGAGCAGATGCGCCGCGGCGTCTCGATCGCGACCCCGGTGTTCGACGGCGCGCATGAGGCTGACATCAACATCATGCTGGAGCAGGCGGGCCTGCACAGCAGCGGTCAGTCGCAGCTCTATGACGGACGCACGGGCGAGCCGTTCGATCGCAAGGTGACGATGGGCTACATCTACATGCTCAAGCTTCACCATCTCGTGGACGACAAGATCCACGCGCGTTCGATCGGTCCGTACTCGCTCGTCACCCAGCAGCCGCTGGGCGGCAAGGCGCAGTTCGGTGGCCAGCGCTTCGGCGAGATGGAGGTCTGGGCGCTGGAAGCGTACGGCGCCGCCTACACGCTGCAGGAAATGCTGACGGTGAAGTCCGACGACGTCGCCGGCCGTACCAAGGTCTACGAGGCGATCGTGCGTGGCGACGACACCTTCGAGGCCGGCATCCCGGAGAGCTTCAACGTTCTCGTCAAGGAAATGCGGTCTCTCGGCCTCAATGTCGAGCTGGAGAACACCAAGCTCGACGACAACCCTGTCCGGCTGCCCGACGCGGCCGAGTAAGGCAATGGCGCGCCACGGCTGTCCGCGGCGCGCCTCGAGCATGATCCCGAAAAGTGGCTACCGGTTTTCGGACAGGATCATGCTCAACCAGGAAGAATTCGACGGCCAGTGGCCGACAAAGACGGCGGGCGTTTGGCTCGCGACTAGATGCAAGGGATCTTCGAGGATCCCGAAAAGGAGAACGGCATGAACCAAGAGGTCATGAATCTCTTCAATCCGCAGGCGCCTGCGCAGGTGTTCGATTCCATCCGGATATCGCTTGCCAGCCCTGAGAAGATTCTGTCCTGGTCTTTCGGCGAGATCAAGAAGCCGGAGACCATCAACTACCGCACCTTCAAGCCGGAGCGTGACGGTCTGTTCTGCGCGCGCATTTTTGGCCCGATCAAGGACTATGAGTGCCTGTGCGGCAAGTACAAGCGCATGAAGTACAAGGGCGTCATCTGCGAGAAGTGCGGCGTCGAAGTCACGCTGTCGCGCGTTCGCCGCGAGCGCATGGGCCATATCGAGCTGGCGGCACCGGTCGCCCATATCTGGTTCCTGAAGTCGCTGCCGTCGCGCATCGGCACGCTGCTCGACATGACCCTGAAGGACATCGAGCGCGTCCTCTACTTCGAGAACTACATCGTCACCGAACCTGGCCTCACCGCGCTGAAGGAGCACCAGCTGCTCAGCGAGGAAGAGTACATGATCGCCGTCGACGAGTATGGCGAGGATTCGTTCACCGCCATGATCGGCGCCGAGGCCATTCATGACCTTCTGGCCGGCATGGACCTGGAGAAGATCGCCGGCGACCTGCGTTCGGAACTGGCGTCGACCACCTCCGAGCTGAAGCAGAAGAAGTATCTGAAGCGGCTCAAGGTCGTCGAGAACTTCATGGAATCCGGCAATCGTCCGGAATGGATGATCATGAAGGTGGTTCCGGTGATCCCGCCGGACCTGCGTCCGCTCGTCCCGCTGGACGGCGGCCGTTTCGCCACGTCGGATCTGAACGATCTCTATCGCCGCGTCATCAACCGCAACAACCGTCTGAAGCGGCTGATCGAGCTGCGCGCCCCCGGCATCATCGTGCGCAATGAAAAGCGCATGCTGCAGGAAGCCGTCGATGCGCTGTTCGACAACGGCCGTCGCGGCCGCGTCATCACCGGCGCCAACAAGCGCCCGCTGAAGTCGCTGTCCGACATGCTCAAGGGCAAGCAGGGCCGATTCCGTCAGAACCTGCTCGGCAAGCGCGTCGACTATTCCGGCCGCTCGGTCATCGTGACCGGTCCGGAGCTCAAGCTGCACCAGTGCGGCCTGCCCAAGAAGATGGCGCTCGAACTGTTCAAGCCCTTCATCTACGCCCGTCTCGACGCCAAGGGTTACTCCTCGACCGTCAAGCAGGCGAAGAAGCTGGTCGAAAAGGAGCGTCCGGAAGTCTGGGATATCCTCGACGAGGTCATCCGCGAGCATCCGGTGCTGCTGAACCGTGCGCCGACGCTGCACCGTCTCGGCATCCAGGCGTTCGAGCCGATCCTGATCGAAGGCAAGGCGATCCAGCTGCACCCGCTGGTCTGCACGGCCTTCAACGCCGACTTCGACGGCGATCAGATGGCCGTTCACGTGCCGCTGTCGCTGGAAGCGCAGCTTGAAGCCCGCGTGCTGATGATGTCGACCAACAACATCCTGCACCCGGCTTCGGGCGCGCCGATCATCGTGCCGTCGCAGGACATGGTTCTGGGTCTCTACTATCTCTCGATCGTCAACCAGAACGAGCCGGGCGAGGGCATGGTGTTTGCCGATATGGGCGAACTCCAGCACGCGCTCGAGACCAAGGCGGTGACGCTGCACTCCAAGATCAAGGGTCGTTTCCGCACGGTCGACGCCGAAGGCAAGGTCGTGTCGAAGATCCATGACACCACGCCTGGCCGCATGATCATCGGCGAGCTTCTGCCGAAGAACGTCAACGTGCCTTACGAGACCGCCAACCAGGAGATGACCAAGAAGAACATCTCCAAGATGATCGACACCGTCTACCGCCATTGCGGTCAGAAGGAGACGGTCATTTTCTGCGATCGCATCATGGCGCTCGGCTTCAGCCATGCCTGCCGTGCCGGCATTTCGTTCGGCAAGGACGACATGCTGATCCCGGATGCCAAGATCAAGCTGGTCTCCGACACCGAGGCTTTGGCCAAGGAATACGAGCAGCAGTACAATGACGGTCTGATCACGCAGGGCGAGAAGTACAACAAGGTCGTCGACGCCTGGGCCAAGTGCTCGGAAAAGGTCGCCGACGAGATGATGGCCCGCATCAAGGCGGTCGAGTTCGAGGACAATGGCCGTCAGAAGCCGATGAACTCGATCTACATGATGTCGCACTCCGGTGCGCGTGGCTCGCCCACCCAGATGCGCCAGCTTGCCGGCATGCGCGGCCTTATGGCCAAGCCGTCGGGTGAAATCATCGAGACGCCGATCATCTCGAACTTCAAGGAAGGCCTCACCGTGCTCGAGTACTTCAACTCGACCCACGGCGCCCGCAAGGGTCTGGCCGACACCGCCTTGAAGACGGCGAACTCGGGTTACCTCACCCGTCGTCTGGTCGACGTGGCGCAGGACTGCATCGTCAACTCCGTCGACTGCGGCACCGACAAGGGCCTCACCATGCAGCCGATCGTCGATGCCGGTCAGGTCGTTGCTTCGGTCGGCCAGCGCGTGCTGGGCCGTACGTCGCTCGACGACATCACCCATCCGGTGTCGGGCGAGATCCTGGTCAAGGCCGGAACGCTGATGGACGAGCGTGACGTGGAACAGATCGAAAAGGCCGGCGTCCAGTCGGTCCGCATCCGCTCGGCACTGACTTGCGAAGTCAGGGTTGGCGTCTGCGCGGTCTGCTACGGTCGCGATCTGGCCCGCGGCACCCCGGTCAACCAGGGCGAAGCCGTCGGCGTCATCGCGGCGCAGTCGATCGGCGAGCCGGGCACCCAGCTCACCATGCGTACCTTCCACATGGGCGGTACCGCGCAGGTGGTGGACAGCTCGTTCCTTGAAGCCTCGTATGAGGGCAAGGTCGAGATCCGCAACCGCAACGTGGTGCGCAACTCCGACGGCCAGCAGATGGTCATGGGCCGCAACATGGCGGTGCTGATCCTCGACGAAGCCGGCAAGGAGCGCGCCTCGCACCGTCTCACCTATGGTTCGCGTATCTTCGTGGACGATGGTGACAAGGTGAAGCGCGGCCAGCGTATCGCCGAGTGGGATCCCTACACGCGTCCGGTCCTCACCGAAATCGAGGGCAGGGTGTCGTACGAGGATCTGGTCGACGGCATTTCCGTTCAGGAAACGGCCGACGAGTCGACCGGCATCACCAAGCGTGAGGTCATCGACTGGCGCTCGACGCCACGTGGCAACGACCTGAAGCCGGCGATTGCGATCCAGGACGCCAAGGGCAAGGTCGGCAAGCTGTCCAAGGGCGGCGACGCCCGCTTCCTGCTCTCGGTCGAGGCCATTCTTTCGGTCGAGCCGGGTTCGCAGGTTCGCCCCGGCGACGTTTTGGCGCGTATTCCGATGGAAAGTGCCAAGACCAAGGACATCACCGGCGGTCTGCCGCGTGTTGCCGAACTGTTCGAGGCACGTCGTCCGAAGGATCACGCCATCATCGCCGAGATCGACGGCACGATCCGCTTCGGCCGCGACTACAAGAACAAGCGTCGCATCATCATCGAGCCGCATGACTCGACGCTTGAGCCGGTCGAATACCTGATCCCGAAGGGCAAGCCGTTCCATCTCCAGGACGGCGACGTCATCGAGAAGGGCGACTACATCCTCGACGGCAACCCGGCGCCGCACGACATCCTGGCGATCAAGGGCGTGGAGGCACTTGCTTCCTACCTCGTCAACGAGATCCAGGAAGTCTACCGTCTGCAGGGCGTGTCGATCAACGACAAGCACATCGAGGTGATCGTTCGCCAGATGCTGCAGAAGGTCGAGATCACGGTGCAGGGCGACTCGACCTACATCCCGGGCGATCATGTCGACGTGATCGAACTGGAAGAGGTCAACGAGCGTCTGGTCGAGGACGGCAAGAAGCCGGCCGAAGGCCTGCCGGTGCTGCTCGGTATCACCAAGGCATCGCTGCAGACGCCGTCCTTCATCTCGGCCGCCTCCTTCCAGGAGACGACGCGAGTGCTGACGGAAGCTGCCGTTGCCGGCAAGACCGACATGCTGCAGGGCTTGAAGGAAAACGTCATCGTCGGCCGGTTGATCCCGGCCGGTACCGGCGGCACGATGAGCCAGATCCGGCGCATCGCCACCTCGCGCGACGAACTGATCATCGACGAGCGCCGCAAGGCCTCGGGTGCGGAAGTCGCCGAGCCGATGCTGGCCGACATGACCACCGCCGCGCAGTAAGCGCGGACGGAACGTGAAGAGGAAAAGGGGCCGGTGGCCCCTTTTTCGCGTTTTGGCTTGCGCATCGGATCAGCGAAGATGATGGCTTGCGTCCAGATGCGGGGGAGCCTTGATGAGCGAAGAATACGACCTCGACAAAGCGGTCACCATCACATTGTCGCAGGCCAAGATGGCCGTCCTGATAGATATCTGCGCCAGGATCGGCGACTTCGGCCTGTCTCCGGAAGAGGAGTTCGTGCTGAGGGAAATCGAGGCGGCGGTCGAGCCGGAAATCGACTTCATCTTCGACCCCGGCTACAGGGCGATCGTGGCGGAAATCAAGAGCAAGCTCCGGCAGGAACTCGACCCGGAAGGCGCCCTGCGGGCTGCCGACAAGCATTTCGAGCCGGGCGCGCAAGCGATGATCTGGTTCGACGCGGCCCTGGAACATCCCGCGGATGATGATTTGCTAAGGCACTGCGTTGCGGCGGTTCTCGAGCTGAGCGCGCAGAGTGTGGATGTTGTTCACAGCGTCGCCGAACTCGGGGATGCGCCCGCCACCTGCGTCGTAGATGGCGCGTCGGAAGACGCCTATTCGCAACTCGTGACCATCTATCTCTCGGATATGTTTCAGCAACCGGATGCCGTCGAGAGCGGCGCGCGGCTGGCGCGGCTGCTCGACAGGTCATTGCTTCTCGCCAACGATGCCACGGCGGATCCCTACTCGTTCATTCTTGTGTCCAGGACGGGTGGGCAGTCGGTCGTGTCGGTTGCCTCGGACGAACTGGACGAGAACGGCCGGTATATTATCTTGAAGCCAGAGGCTCTTTGAGTGGGTCGAACGTCGACCCGCGGACGTCTCCGGAAAGGGCAGCACTTACGATGAGCAGGAACAATTGGGCGGCAGTCGACGACTACATCGTCGGTTCCCTCTTTGAGGCGGACCCCGTGCTTGATGCCGTTCTGGCGGCCAACCACGATCATGGCCTTCCGGCGATCGACGTGTCGCCGGCGCAGGGCAAGCTGCTTTCACTTCTTGCGCGCATGCAGGGAGCGAAGAAGGTCCTCGAAATAGGCACGCTGGGCGGCTATTCGACCATCTGGATGGCGCGCGCACTGCCTGCCGACGGCAAGATCGTGACGCTTGAACTCGATCAGCACCATGCTCATGTCGCGCGATCGAATTTCGAGCGGGCAGGGGTATCGGAGCGGGTGGAACTGCGGGTCGGTCCGGCGCTTCAGTCGCTCGCAGCACTTGGCACCGAGAATGCCGGGCCATTCGACTTCATCTTCATCGATGCCGACAAGCCGAACAATCCGCACTACCTATCCTGGGCCATGCGGTTGTCGCGGCCCGGAACGGCCATCGTCTGCGACAACGTCATTCGAGATGGTGATGTGGTGAACGAAGATGGCCGCGACGCCAATGTCGAAGGCGCGCGCGCCGCATTCTCATTCATCGGCAGCGAGAAGCGTCTGGACGGCACCGCCATCCAGACCGTCGGCGCCAAGGGCTATGATGGCTTTGCGATTGCGATCGTGGAGTGAGATCGCGCCATGATTGTCTGAATGACGCTGATATCAGACCAACTCGGCGGCTGTTCGTTTGTCGACCGGCTTCCCCCAATCCGTTGCTGCTTCGCAGCGGCACCTTTCCCCCCTCCGGAGGGAAAGGAAAGGAGCGTTGCTGAACGAGCGTTGGCGTCAATAGGTTCGCGCCCTTCCTCTACCCCGTCGATCGGGGGAGAGGTGGCTCGGCGTAGCCGAGACGGAGTGGGGGTCGACCTGGCACCAGCGTGCATTCACGCCAGGTCCGCGATCCCGTCGCGTGCACAGCTCAATCGAAAAACGCCTCGACTACGTTGCGCTTGCCGAGCATGAAGGCGTCAGCGACATGCTGGAGCGGGGCCAGATCGACATCGGAAACGCCGGCGCGCACGATCTCGGCGAAGCGCTTGTAGAGCATCGGATATTCCGCTTCCGGCTCTTCGTGAATGAGCTTGCCATCGATGGCGAGCTTCGAGCCGCCGCCCGACAGCACCATGGCGCCCTTGTCGGTGTCGGCCAGGATGTCCCAGCTTTGCGGGCCTGTCTGCAGCCAGTCGAGGTCCATCGTCACCGGCAGGCCATTCGAGGTGCGGAAGGTGACGCGCGCGGCAACCGGGGAGGCGCGGTTTTCGGGAAAGTCGAGCACCGCCGAGGTGATGAACATGGCCGGCAGGATATGGGTGGCAATCGACAGCGCGTTGATGCCGGGATCGAAGACGCCAAAACCGCCGGGAGCCCAGATCCATTCCTGGTTCGGGTGCCAGCGGCGCACATCCTCTTTCCAGTTGATGGCAGCCGAGCGGATGCGGGCTGAACTTAGAAAAGCACGTGCGGCCTCGACGGCCGGCGCATAGCGCGAGTGCCAGCTGGCAAACAGCGAGACGCCGTTGTGCGCAGCCAATGTCTTGAGGTCTTCGACCTCGCTGACAGTAGCGCCCGGCGGCTTCTCCAGGAAGACATGCTTCCTTGCCGTCAGCGCCGTCCGCGCCGCGTCATAGCGGAATTGCGGCGGCATGCAGAGCGAGACGGCCTCGAGCTCGGCTACGGCGTCGAGCATGGCTTCGATGGTGGGGAAATTCGGGATGTCATCCACCTTGCCGTGACGGCTGGCGGCCGCGACGAGGCGATAGTCCTGGTCTTTCGCCAGGGCCGGCAGGTGCTGGTCGCGGACGATCTTGCCGACGCCGACGATGCCTATCTTGATGGGCTGGGACACGGCCGCTCCGTCTGTTTGATGATGGTGATGGCTTCTTATCAGAACACTTGCCCCGGGCAAGCCGAAGCCGGGCAGCCAAGCTCAGCCTTCCCTTGGCGGCAGCACATTTGTCGGCTGGGAAGGCCTCGGTCGCCGATTCGGTTCGGCAGTCGATTCGAAAGCTGGACCGGGGTCAGATAGGCACGTCGAAGGTAACGATCGACACTTCGCCTTCGAGCGCGCCCTGGAAGGCGGAAATATGCGGCTCTTCGTCGGGGATGCCGTCCATGTCGCCGATCTGGTCGAGCTCGGCCTCGGCGTAACCTTCGGCGGCAAGCGATTCGAGCGCCCGGCGCACCGCCGAATCGTCGTCGGGCGCAACCAGCATGACGTGGACGCCTTCCGGTTTGCCGCCTTTTTTCTTCCACACCCGGCCGGTGATGATGGTGACCGGGCGTTCTTCGTTGTCGTTCACGGGCCGATTCCTCTTGGCAGCGGGTGGGCGGGCGAGGGGGTTTTGACTGCTCATGCGGCCTTTTCGCATGAAGCAAGGCCGCGCAACAGCGCAAACCCATTCACTTTGCCTGAAGGCTTGTCACTTTCTTCCTCGCTCTTGCAAAAATGCGAAAGAAAATTACATGCGGTTTTCGCATGGCTGCCAAGCCTTGGTCGGCGCGCAATATTTGGTGCTCCGGGCTTGACGGTCCGCGGTCTTACGGGTAGAAGCCGCCCAGTCAGAACCGATGTGAGGCTCTCCCTTCCGAAGCGACACGCTTTGGAGTTTGCCTCAAACAGGGTTCGTTTTACGAGCGAAAAGACATTTCCGGCGTGCACGAAGCGGCTTCCGCTTCCTCTGCCTTTTGTTCGGGCAAGACCGCGAGGCGCGGTTTATGGCCCGAATTTGCGTATGGAAATGACGCTTTGAGCGGCCCTGACCGGGCGAGACACGGAATTGAGAGACAAGAGGGTTTAATGCCTACCGTCAACCAGCTGATCCGCAAGCCGCGCATTGCGCCGGTGAAGCGCAACAAGGTCCCGGCCATGCAGCAGAACCCGCAGAAGCGGGGCGTCTGCACGCGCGTCTATACAACGACGCCGAAGAAGCCGAACTCGGCGCTGCGCAAGGTGGCCAAGATCCGCCTGACCAATGGTTTTGAAGTGATCGGGTACATCCCCGGCGAAGGCCACAACCTTCAGGAACACTCCGTGGTGATGATCCGCGGCGGCCGCGTCAAGGATCTTCCGGGCGTTCGCTACCACATCATCCGCGGCGTGCTCGACACGCAGGGTGTGAAGAACCGCAAGCAGCGCCGTTCGAAGTACGGCGCCAAGCGTCCGAAGTAAGGGGCGTCCGAAATAAGATTTTCCGGCCTTGGCGCTCCTTGAGTGCGTCGGGCTATGAGATTGAGAGACAAAAGCCATGTCGCGTCGTCACAGTGCAGAAAAGCGTGAGATCAATCCGGACCCGAAGTTCGGCGATCTGATCGTCACCAAGTTCATGAACGCCGTCATGTATGACGGTAAGAAGTCGGTCGCCGAGACCATCGTCTACGGCGCGCTCGACCAGGTTCAGTCGAAGACCAAGCAGGAGCCGGTCACCGTCTTCCATCAGGCGCTCGACAATGTCGCGCCGCATGTGGAAGTGCGTTCGCGCCGTGTCGGCGGCGCCACCTACCAGGTTCCGGTCGACGTGCGCCCCGAGCGCCGCCAGGCATTGGCCATTCGCTGGCTGATTGCTGCGGCCCGCAACCGCAACGAGACCACGATGGTCGACCGCCTCTCCGGCGAGCTGATGGACGCGGCCAACAACCGCGGCACCGCTGTCAAGAAGCGTGAAGACACCCACAAGATGGCTGAAGCCAACCGCGCTTTCGCGCACTACCGCTGGTAAAGCGCGAACGAGACTGAGAGGCAGCTACGATGGCCCGCGAATACAAAATCGAAGACTACCGCAATTTCGGTATCATGGCGCATATTGACGCCGGCAAGACGACGACCACCGAGCGCGTCCTCTACTACACGGGCAAGTCGCACAAGATCGGCGAAGTCCACGACGGCGCTGCCACCATGGATTGGATGGAGCAGGAGCAGGAGCGCGGCATCACCATCACGTCCGCCGCGACCACGACCTTCTGGAAGGCTCGTGACGGCAAGATGCACCGCTTCAACATCATCGACACCCCCGGCCACGTCGACTTCACCATCGAAGTCGAGCGTTCGCTGCGCGTGCTCGACGGCGCCATCGCACTGCTCGATGCCAATGCCGGTGTTGAGCCGCAGACCGAGACCGTCTGGCGCCAGGCCGACAAGTATCGCGTTCCGCGCATGATCTTCTGCAACAAGATGGACAAGATCGGCGCCGACTTCTATCGCTCGGTCGAGATGATCGGCTCGCGCCTCGGTGCGCATGCTGTTGTCATGCAGCTGCCGATTGGTGCCGAGACCGAGTTCAAGGGCGTTGTCGACCTCGTCGAGATGAACGCGCTGGTCTGGCGCGACGAGACGCTGGGCGCTGCCTGGGATATCGTCGAGATCCCGGACGACCTCAAGGCTCGTGCCGAAGAATACCGCGAGAAGATGATCGAGGCTGCCGTCGAAATGGACGAGACGGCGCTTGAGAATTACCTCGAAGGCAAGATGCCGTCGAATGACGAGATTCGCGCGCTGATCCGCAAGGGCACCATCGCGGTCAAGTTCTACCCGATGTTCTGTGGCTCGGCCTTCAAGAACAAGGGCGTGCAGCCGCTGCTCGACGCCGTCGTCGAATATCTGCCTTCGCCGGCCGATGTTCCCGCCATCAAGGGCGTCGATGCCAAGACCGACGCCGAGATCGAGCGTCATGCCGACGACAACGAGCCGCTGTCGATGCTCGCCTTCAAGATCATGAACGACCCGTTCGTCGGTTCGCTGACCTTTGCGCGCATCTATTCGGGCAGGCTCACCAAGGGCATCTCGGTCGACAACACCGTGAAGGGCAAGAAAGAGCGCATCGGCCGCATGCTGCAGATGCATGCGAACTCGCGCGCCGACGTCGAAGAGGCTTTTGCCGGCGATATCGTTGCTCTTGCCGGTCTCAAGGACACGACCACCGGCGACACGCTGAGCGATCCGCTGCATCCGGTCATTCTCGAGCGCATGGAATTCCCCGATCCGGTCATCCAGATTGCCATCGAGCCGAAGACCAAGAACGACCAGGAAAAGATGGGCCTCGCCCTTCACCGCCTGGCCGCCGAGGATCCGTCCTTCCGCGTCAAGACCGACGAGGAAAGTGGCCAGACCATCATTTCCGGCATGGGCGAACTCCACCTCGACATCATCGTCGACCGCATGCGTCGCGAGTTCAAGGTCGAGGCCAATGTCGGCGCACCGCAGGTGGCCTATCGCGAGACGATCACCCGCAAGCACGAGCAGGACTACACGCACAAGAAGCAGACTGGCGGTACCGGTCAGTTCGCTCGCGTCAAGATCCTCTTCGAGCCGAACCCGGACAGCAGCGAGTTCGAGTTCGATACCAAGATCGTCGGCGGCGCCGTGCCGAAGGAATACATCCCTGGTGTCGAAAAGGGCATCAACAGCGTCATGACCTCGGGTCCGTTCGCGGGCTTCCCGATGATCGGCGTCAAGGCGACCCTCATCGACGGCGCTTACCACGATGTCGACTCAAGCGTTCTGGCCTTCGAAATCGCCGGCCGCGCCTGCTTCCGTGAAGCAGCACCCAAGCTTGGCGTGCAGCTGCTCGAGCCGATCATGAAGGTCGAAGTCGTGACGCCGGAAGACTACGTCGGCAGCGTCATCGGCGATCTGAACGGTCGTCGTGGCCAGATCCAGGGTCAGGAAGCACGTGGTGTCGCCGTGGTCATCAACGCGATGGTGCCGCTCGCCAACATGTTCAAGTATGTCGACAACCTGCGCTCGATGAGCCAGGGCCGTGCGGCCTACACGATGCAGTTCGATCACTACGAGCCGGTCCCGACCGCAGTGGCCCAGGAAGTCCAGAAGAAATACGCGTAAGGGTTCCTTAGCCACCGACGTCGCGTCTCTTGCGCGGTGCCGGATCTGAAGAGCGAATAACAATTTCCCCCAAGCGGGTAGAATAGACGGAGAACGATTATGGCCAAAGGTAAATTCGAGCGTAACAAGCCTCACGTGAACATCGGCACGATTGGCCACGTCGACCATGGCAAGACGTCGCTGACGGCGGCGATCACCAA
>NZ_AZUV01000044.1:0-21687 GCF_000513875.1 Mesorhizobium sp. WSM1293
GTCGTTCGCGCCGTCCTTCACTATCTGGTCAGCGATGAAGACGTCGATGCGACCGCAAACGCCATCCGATCAGTTCTGGAGGAGGAGCCAGTGCTTCGTCGAGGTCTGCTCCACTTGCAACAGCCGACTGTTATTTCTCATGAATACGAGCAAAGATAATGACCTCATCTGAACGATTGAGCGCGGTTTTCGAGCATATCGACGCCAATCGTATGAGCTTTCTCGACCGACTAATCGATTACGTCCAGCATCCTAGCATCAGTGCCGAGAATCGAGGCATTGCCGAAGTTGGAAAGTTGCCGGTCGAGATGCTCGCCGAGATCGGGCTTGAGACAAGTTTGGTGCCGACCGAAGGGCACCCCATAGCGCTCGCGCGCTGGCAGAACGCGCCTGGTAAACCGACGGTGCTGCTCTACGGCCACAAAACGCCGTACGCAAACGCCGATGATGCAAACCATGCCGAATGAAATCTGACCCTGGGCTGCTTCCACCGCGGGATTCGTACGGGCGCCGCTGTATTGTACGAGCTTGGTCTGTTGCAGTTTCCTGGGCGCGGCGCCTAGCGAAGTGAGCGCCGCATCCAGAGTCCGATCGGGCTGAGTAATAGGGAGTTCACCGCCAAAGAAGCCCTACCACGAGATCTGCGAGACACGGGCCAATATCGCTTTCAATTCCGACAGCAAAAAATGACGTGGAGGGACGAGAGAGCAAAACTCTCGTCAGGTGAATTTAGGAGGTAAAGCAATGCCAAAGATCAACGCAGGGCGGCTGCTCTCGGACCTTAGAGTTTTGGCGCAATTCGGCGCGCACCGAACGGGCGTCCATCGTCCGACATACTCGAAAGAGGATATGGACAGCCGTCGCTGGCTCGCGCAGCAGTACGAAACATTAGGGCTTCGAGCCCACATCGATGGGGTGGGCAATGTGTTTGGGATGCCCCGTTCGGAAGGACGGTCACTGCTAATCGGGTCGCACGCAGAGTCGCAGAACCATGCCGGATGGCTCGACGGAGCGCTTGGCGTAATCTACGGCCTCGAGATCGCCCGGGCTTTTGGGGAAACCCCGAGCTGCACCGGCCTTCCCATAGCTCCTGTCGCCTGGGCGGATGAAGAAAGTCACTACATTCCATTGCTCGGAAGTCGTTCGTTCGTAGGCGACGTCGAAGAGGCGGAGATCGACAGTGCGGTCAACGTCGATCACGGGCTGCCACTCAGAGATGCGCTCCGCGGGGCTGGCCTGGCAGGCGTGCCTCGATCTCTGGTGGAGCCGGAACGCTACGTCGGCTACCTGGAAGCACACATAGAACAGGGCGACGTTCTGGAAGGCTCGGGCAACCGGATCGGCGTTGTTACCAGCATTGTAGGAATCTGGCAGTACTCAATCGCTTTTCGCGGCATCCAGAACCATGCCGGTACCACGCGCATGGCTATCCGAAAGGATGCCGGCGTCGCAGCAGCTACACTTGCCATGGCTATTGCCAAACACTTCCCTGAAATTGCCGGACCGCGTTCCGTTTGGACAACGGGCCGCATCACGCTGGAGCCGGGCGCCCTCAACATAATTCCGGGGAGAGCAGAGATGTTGTTTCAGTTCCGGGATTCAGAGATGTTGGTCCTTGAGCGCCTCCATGCGGGTTTAAGGGAACTGGTTCACGAGACCGCGATGAAAACCGGTTGCAGCGCCGAGATTAAACAGACCAGCGCCGGCAAACCGTGGCATATGGATCCGGAATTCCAAACAGCAATAGAGAGTGCGGCGGCGCGCCTTTCACCCGGCGCCTACGTGAGGATGCCAAGTGGCGCAAGTCACGATGCACAGGTCATCGGACGTAAAGTCAGGTCCGCTATGCTTTTCGTGCCGAGCATCAGCGGTATTAGCCACCATTGGACTGAAAACACCAACGACGCTGATCTCGTACTCGGCTGCCAGGTCCTGGCTGATGCCGCGGAGACGATCCTACGTGGCGAACGCAAGTAGCGGTTGAGGTGCGGATAGGCAACGAGTGTTCGATTTGGTCCAGCCCAAAAGCGCCGGACGGGAACCTCTCGGCTAAAAATGTCCATTTTGGCTGGGCGGGCGGCCCGGGCATGCGGGCGTTGACTGCTGACGGCCGATTAACCGTGATTGGATGAGTTGCAGGGCCTAAGTGGCGTCTAATGTTGTGAGAGAGATTACGAGGGCGTCCGTCCGGGCCCTCTAGCTGCTACCGCTATGCAGTTGCTGCGCGGCCGCGACTTCCGTACGGCGCGCCTTCGGTGGAGGGTGAGGGAAAGTGATCGGCGTGATCCGTTTGGTAGATTGAGTTTCACGTGCAACGGCGGCGCGCATAATGGACAGGAGGGGAAGCAATACAGGTACGCCGACGAGCACATTGCCTAGGCGGAAACGGACTCGACTCGAAATTAGATCGGAGACAGATCGCGCCCGCTGAGAGCGTGTGCGGGTGGCTGCTTTGCCGCCTTTCCATCCGCCTGGATGAGTCGCAGCGACTAGCTTACAAGGATTCGACAACCAGCGAGGCAACGAAGCGATCCATTTTCTCTGGAGCTACGTCGGCCCGCAATCTAGCTTTGCGAGCGATAATGCACAGGCGACCGAGTTCTGCTTCCACCAAGCGTCCAACAAATGCGTGTTCTTCGATGGCTAACTTCGTCGCTCTGAGTCTTAAGCGGAGCCAAATATCTCTCATCCGCCGTGTCCCAGACATGGTGTGGCTCAGCGGCTATGAGCCGCTCTCGTGCGCGGCTTGATGGTCGAAAGCACGGACTTCGGTTTACCCAACAATCCGCCCACCTGAATCTCGGCCATGATCCAGCTACGTGCGCTAGATGCGATTGGATCGAGCAGTTGTGAATTATGACCGATGTGTTTCAACGGACCTACCCTTTTGAAGCACAAATACGTCGTTGTGACCGCACTGTGGCGAGGTCCTGTCTGGCGACAGGGCGCCAGTAGATGGAAAACGAACAGTAGCTTATCGCAATCGGCGCTCTTTGCAAGCGACCGTGCAGATACAAATCCAGTGCAGGGCGTCGATTTTTCGGAACAAGAGCAAGTAGAGCTTGGTAGTGCCTTAACGTGGCGCGGGCAGTGATTGCTATGAGAAAGGAGCCCGATTCTATTCGGCAGAAATGAATGAATAAGTCAGATGGGAGAACAGAATGAACAAGTTGCAACTCAATCGCCGTGCAATAATCAAGGCGATGCTGTTGGGATCGGCGGCCCCGTGGGTCTTGACTTCAAAGAGCTTTGCCGCGTCTTCCTGCGAAGATCACCTCGTGCGCGTCGGCACGGTCGTCGCCCCTGACACGATGAACCCATTTGCCACCTGGAGCTCGTTCTACCCGACGATATACACATATGACTTTCTGGTCTGCGTAGACGCCCAGCGCCATCCCGATCGGAAGGGCTTTGCCAAAGAGTGGTCGGTTGCTGATGACAAGCGCACCTGGACCTTCAAGATCTGGCCTGGGATGAAGTGGTCTGATGGCCAGCCTGCGACGGCCAGAGACGCGGCATTCACCTATAACTATTTGCTTGGCTCCATGGGAAAGCCTGCCGAACTGAACGTCGGCGCGAACAACACTAGTGGCATGCAGAACGTCGGGTCCATCGCGGCACTTGATGACGAGACGCTCCAAATCGTGACCAAGGCACCCACCCGCTGGCCAATCGAAAACAGCGTAATGATAGTTCCCGAGCATATCTGGAAAGATGTCTCCTACGCCGATGCGCGCAGCACCTTCCGCAATGATCCACCGCTGGTGGGCACGGGGCCGATGATTATTCAGGAGTTTCAGCAGGGGCAGTTTGCCCGCCTGACGCCGAACGAGTACTTCCGCACAGGAAAGCCGGCTACGGACGGTATGATTTTCAATTTCTTCAGTACCGCCGACCCCCTGGCGCAGGGTCTGAAAAGCGGGAATCTCGACTTTGGCTTCGGCATGACAGTTGCCCAGTGGGATGACCTCTCCAAAGATCCTAAAATCGTGGCTGCAGAAGCGCGTATTGAGCAACGGAATTTCTTGGCGTTCAACACTGTCTCTGGACTTGGTGCGGGAAGTACCAAGGCACTACAGGATCCGGCGTTTCGCGATGCGATCGGCTACGCGATCGACCAGAATACCCTTGTCGATCGAGCTTTCCGAGGGCATGCCGACCCTGGCGTGGGACTGGTCATGCCGGCGGCCACTGAATACTTTTCGGACTTGAGCGACATCAGGCGCAACTTCAATCTCGCCGAGGCGGGCCGCCGGCTCGATGCCGCCGGCTATCGGGACATCGACGGTGACAATGTCCGAGAAGACAAGGAAGGAAACAAGTTCCAACTGGAGCTGATCACTGGAAATATTTCGGGAAATTTGGAAATCCCAATTGCAGCCGTGCAGCTTATCGCTGGCTGGTTAGCACAAATCGGCATTCCCGTATCCGTCACCCAGCTCGACTCCGGGGCGCTCAATGCCCGTACGGCAGCGCCGACCAAGGGCGGGGGCGGCTGGGATCTGGTCGTTGCCTCTAACTGGGGGTCGCCCTCGCCTGACGACGTGCTCGCCCTGGGCAAAAGTGCTGACCGTGCCAACAGGTCATACTGGAGCAACGAGAAGTTCAATCAAATCGTGTCTCAAGTCAAACTCGTCGTAGATGTCAAGAGGAGCCGCGAGCTGGTCGATCAGGCGGCGCGTCTCATCTACAAGGAGGCGCCTTACATCATGCTGTGTTACCCCATGTTGCTCGAAGCTTATCGTAAGGATTGCTTCGAGGGCTGGGGGGAGGACCTATCAACGTGGAGTTACTATCCGTTTGATCGCCTGAAGCCGGTTTGAGATGATCTTCATGGAGAGCGAGCCCAGATGAGCCGGCGCATCGGGAGCATTCTCATCAGGGCCATCACAACCCTCCTGATGGTGGCGGTGCTGAACTTCGTCCTGTTCCGGGTCATTCCTGGTGACCCTGCATCGCTACTGCTTAGTGGCGCACGCGTCAGCGTGACCGCTGAGCAGATCGACGCGCAGCGCGAGAGTTGGGGCCTTGACCGGCCGCTGTTCCCTGATCAGGTGCTCGACTACCTGTCGTCAACGCTCCGCGGCGATTTCGGCTATAGCTTCAAGTTCAGGGGGAGGCATGTTGCTGACCTGATTTTGGAGCGGTTACCAGCCACCATTGTCCTGGTCGGTCTAGCCCAATTGATAGCCATCCTATGCGGGGTTATGCTTGGCCTATATGCGGGTTGGCGCAGAGGAGGAGCCGGCGACCATATCGCGACGGGAGCCTCCCTGGCGCTCTATTCTACGCCGGCTTTCTGGGTGGGCATGATCCTGGTGGTGATCTTCAGTACGGCATTAGGCTGGCTACCGGGTTATGGTGCACATTCGCCCGGCGCGGTTACGGGTTCGCTTGATTGGTTGCTTGACTACTTGCGGCATCTCGCGCTTCCGGTCACTGCGGTGGCTCTTGGGCTAATCGGCCAATACGTTGTGGTCGCACGTGCCGCGATGAGCGACGTCGTCACCGAGGACTACATGGTGACCGCACGGGCCAAGGGACTTACCGGCGGACAGATGCTGATGCGTCATGCATTTCGCAATGCAATGCTGCCGGTCGTCACCTTGATTACTCTCAATCTGGGGTATGTGGTGGCGGGTGCCATCACCGTCGAAGCCGTTTTCGCCTGGCCGGGCATCGGTGGCCTCACGGTCGAAGCGCTCAACGCGCGGGACTATCCTGTCCTTCAAGGCATATTCCTGTTGCTTGGTGCTTCAATTGTCGTCGCAAACCTCATAGCCGATCTTGCCTACGGCCTGCTTGATCCGAGGGTCCGACAATGAGTGACACTATAGTTCGGTATTCTGGGCGTAGCCGGGCGCGTGCTATCAAAGCCTTTCTAGTCCAATTTCTTGGTTACGGCGGAGCTCAGGTGGGCCTCGTATGCCTGGTATTCTTTCTTGTTGTGGCAGCCGTCCCCAATATTCTGGTGGGGCCGCTTCAGACTGCGATCAATGCAAGTGGCGATTTCCTCGCGTCCCCATCAGGCGATCATCTGCTGGGGACGGACGAGGTGGGGCGGGACGTGCTTAATTTGATCGTCCACGGTGCCCGGATCTCGCTCACGATCGCGCTGCTGGCGACCGTGATCAGCCTCATCGTCGGCACTACGGTCGGAATGACTGCTGGATACTATGGTGGCAGGGTTGACGTCTGGCTGATGCGCTTGACGGATTTCTTTTTCGTCATGCCGTCCTTCGTGCTAGCGCTGGTCATCACACCGGTGGTTCTCGAGGTGATGGGGCGCGGCAGAGAAATCCTCGGCTTCCGTCCTTCTCTTTTCGTGATCCTTGTCGTCATCGGCATGACAAGCTGGGCGTTCGTGGCCCGTATCGTTCGCAGTCAGACACTGTCGCTTAAGGAACGAACATTCATCGATCGTGCGCGCGTTGTTGGCAGCAGCAATTTCAGCATCATGGTGCGGCACATCCTGCCTAATCTCGTATCGCAAATCGCAGCGAACGGTGCCCTGGTCGTCGCCGGCGCAATCTATGTCGAGACGTCGCTCTCGTTCCTTGGGCTTGGCGATCCGCTGCAGCCTTCATGGGGCACTTTGCTTTCGCTCGCTCAGCGCGCCGGCGCGGCCAGTGCCGGAGCCTGGTGGTATCTGGGAGCCCCCGGAGTGTGCATCCTCGCGGTTTCACTTAGCTTCGTCCTGATTGGCAATGCCCTCGACGACACGTTCAATCCACGGCGGCGGGTGATCCCATGATAGAGTCCCCTCAAGGCAGAGCACCGCTTTTGGAGGTTGACGGGCTCGCTGTCGACTACGGGCTTAAGGGCGTTTCCTCGCGTGCGATCGACAACGTGAGCTTCGCGGTTTGGGCCGGAGAGGCCGTTGGCCTCGTCGGAGAATCGGGCAGCGGGAAGACCACGACTGCAATGGCAATTGCCGGTCTGCTATCCCCCAACGCGCGGGTCAGCAGCGGCGAGGTGCGTTATCGCGGTAACCGACTGCCGATCGACGAGGATGCGGCGATGCGGCCACATCGCTGGGGCGAAACGTCCGTAGTCTTCCAGGGCGCGATGAATGCGCTCAATCCAGTTCACCGCATCATCAAGCAGATTGCCGAGCCGTGCATGCTGAAGCTCGGCATGTCACGTGGCGAGGCGTCGGCGCGAGCCAAGGAACTGCTCGAACTCGTCGGAATTCCGGCGGATCGCGGCGCCGCCTATCCTCACGAATTGTCAGGCGGCATGCGTCAAAGGGTGATGATTGCCATGGCGCTCGCGTGTCGCCCCTCGATCGTCATCGGTGACGAGCCCACCACGGCACTCGACGTCATAACACAGGCTCAGATCCTGAAGCTGCTCGGAGAGCTGCGATCGCAGCTGAACCTGGCCCTCATTTTGATCACTCACGACCTTTCTGTGGTGGCCGAGTGTTGTGATCGCGTGATGATCATGTACTCAGGTCGCATCGTCGAGGACGGCACTGTCGCTGAGATCTTCGCCAAGCCCAAACATCCCTACACCCGACTGCTGATCGAATCGATCCCGAACCCAGCGAGCGGCAAAAAGATGATCCGGCCGATACCTGGTGATCCCCCCAACTTGGTGAATCGACCATCAGGCTGCGCCTTCCATCCGCGTTGCCCCTCGGCTATGGCGGTTTGCGCGACCGAAGTTCCCAACCTCGATAAGTTCGGGCGGGGAGGCGTCGCCTGTCACCTTCACCGGTCCTCGCAAGAAGACAAGGTCGCAGCTCATGCCTGACACCGCCGACTTCCTGCATCTTGAGAGCCTGCAGGTGCATTTTCCTGTCCAGGGCGGGCTGTTCGACCGTGTCCTGGGCCGACCTGCCGGCGCTGTGCGCGCGGTGGATGGGATCGACCTCGACATCGGACGGGGTGAGATTGTCGCGCTGGTCGGGGAATCGGGAAGCGGCAAGACGACGGTGGGCCGCCTCATCACCAAGCTTGCACAGCCAACAGGCGGCAAGCTGTTGTTCGAAGGCCGCGACATGACGTCCGTTCAACGCTTGTCGGCTTTGCGCCCTTACCGGCATCGCGTGCAAATGATCTTCCAGGACGCCTATCAGGCGCTCAATCCGCGACACACCGTGTTCGATATCGTGGCGGAGCCTTTGCGGTCACTACGGCTGGTTGATAACGGCAAACAGCTCAGCGACCGTGTGAGCGAAGCGCTTGCGTCCGCCGGGCTCAACCCTCCCGGTGATTTCTTTACCCGCTTCCCACATGAGCTGTCTGGCGGGCAGCGCCAGCGGGTTGTGATTGCCGGAGCCCTTGCCGTGCGGCCGGAGCTCATCGTCGCCGACGAACCTGTCTCGATGCTCGATGTCTCGATACGCGCACAGATCCTTCAGGTTCTGGTTGACCTGCGTGACAAGCACAACATGGCGCTGCTGTTCATCACCCACGACCTGCCGCTTGCCTGGTTGATCGCCGACAGAATCGCTGTCTTGTATCTTGGGAAATTGGTCGAGATCGGTAGCGCCGACGAGATCACATTCAACCCTCGCCATCCGTATACCGTCGCTCTGCGTAACGCCACCCCGCAGATTGGCGGCAACGCAGGTCGCGCCGAGCTGCCGGCCCTGCAAGGCGAGGTTCCAAGTGCCGCCCGCGTGCCCAAAGGCTGCCGTTTCCATCCGCGTTGCCCACTGGCCTTCGACCGCTGCCGGCATGAGGAACCACAACCAATCGAGGTTGGACCAAAGCACTTGGCTGCGTGCTGGCTGGCAAGGTGAAGGGCGCTCGGTGCTCTCAGATTTGCCAGCTCTCTCGAGGCAAAACACCGGTGCCGACTCTCGAGAGAGTTGCGATCGGCTTCAGGGGCGGTTTGCCCAAATTCGGAATAGAGTTAGGTTGCAACCATTGATGTCACTGGAGCAGATGCGGCGCTTACCTGACCGAGAGTCAGGCCAACGATCACAAGGCTGCCGCATTGATAGTGGAGGCTTAGCCGCCAATGCGGTATTTGCTCGCCACCGAGCTTATGGCTCCATGAGTATTATCCCTTGCATGTCGCCCTAACTGGCAAAGAGTTATCCAAGCGCATCTCGTGTGACGGCTCCTCACAAGGGCTTGCCCTGACATCGCCATTTCCTTACCCCTCAATTAGTTGATGTAATGGCGGTCATCCCGACCTCTCCCGCAGTACGCTTGGCGCCACGTACGCTGCTTATTTCAAGCCACACCTTGGTATGCGATAGCCGTTTCAGGCGCCGGCCTCTTTTGGCGCGAACCTGTACCTCAGGTGTCATAAGCTTTGGAATAGTTCGTCCATGCCAGCGCATGTTATTTGTCCAGCCGAAATGGATATTATCTTCTGGAAAGTAGCCGCGCTACTAGCGTTCAAAAGCAGAGTTACCCCGAAGGAGACGTTACTTTGGTCCAGAATTTTGCAGCAAGCTCTGGAATGTTTCAGGATGCGTTTTTTAGTCAAGATGGATCTGCAACCGTTCCGCTTATGATCAAGGCGGAAGGGATCTGGATGTTTGACGAACATGGGCAGGCCTACATCGATGGGTCGTCGGGACCTATCGCTTGCAATATCGGACATGCCAATGGGCGCGTTGCGCGTGCGATGTATCGGCAGGCATTGACGCTTAATTATGCCTATCCGCGCGTTGCGCGTCATGCCCCCAACGCGGCGCTAACAAGCCGGCTTTGCAGTCTAGCGGGCGCCCCATTCGAACGGGTCGGTCTAGCTTCAGGCGGAAGCGAAGCTATGGATCTCGCGCTGAAGTTCCTACGGCAATACGCGCTTGCAAAGGGCTTATCCAGCAAGCGCATTTTGATCTCCAACATGCCGTCGTATCATGGCGCATCCATCGGCACCCTAGCGATTTCGGGCGATGAAACCCTAGCCCCTTTTCTATCTGGCTTCGCAATTGCAGGCGCGAAAGTGCCTGCTCCAATCACCTATCGAGGAGAACCGGGACTTTCGACTGAAGAAATCGCTGACCAAAGCATAGCAGCGCTTGAGAAGGCTATCGTAAATCTAGGCCCAGAAAACGTCCTCGCGTACGTGGTTGAACCAGTGGGCGGTGTGGCAACCGGATGCCTCGTACCGCCGGCTGTTTATTTTCAACGCATCCGTGAGTTGTGCGACCGATACGGCGTGTTTCTCGTTTTCGATGAGATTTTGTGCGGCGCCGGCCGAACCGGCAAGTTCCTCGCAACACACCATTTGAGCGGCTGCATTCCAGATGTCATTGTCATGGCAAAGGGAATTGCTGCAGGTTACAGTCCTTTGGGCGCAGTGCTTCTCCCTGCAGGGCCTGTTGATGAATTGGCAAAGCTTACCGGTTTTAACTTTTCACACACCTACGGCGCAAACCCTATTTCGTGCGCCGCCGCGCTGGCGGTCCTGGACGAATACGAGGATCACGATCTCATCGCCAACGCCGCGCAGGCTGGTGAGCATCTTGGACGCATATTGCGGCAGCTCATACAGACATCACCCATCGTAGGCGATGTGCGCGGGATTGGGCTGCTATACGCGGTTGAATTGGTACAAGACAAGGAATCAAAAGCTCAATTTCCCAATGATTTTAATGTGACCGAAGTCGCTCGGACCGAGGCATTGAAGGAAGGTCTCATAATTTACTCAAGGCGTACGTCCGCAGGAAAATATGGAGACTGGTTCATCGTCGCACCGCCATTGACCGTGACCCTAGCCGACTGCGAACAGATCGGGCAGCGAGTGGAGCGTGCGTTGGTGGGTGTCCGACATAGATTTGAAGGTGGCTGCGGGGCAGCCGGTTTCCCACAGAGGTTATCACTTGAGCTGTAGCCAAATGCATGGAGCAAATCCGATGAGTCGAAGGCATGCGAAGGCGGGTCGGTCCGTTCCTAGATGGCTCATGAATTGATGGCTCATGAATTTTCGCTGACAAAGTACCGGTCCGTAATGTTCGACTGCCGTCATCTACCGCGATCGAAGTGCACCAGACGGCGCATGCGGACCTCCTTCGAGGCGGTTCCCAAGGAACCGTCGTGAGCCTCAGTCCAGAAAGTCGAGCAGGTGTAATGCGGTTACATCTGTGACGAGCGTCCAGTCCGCAACGGTCGCATCGCGCAGATCCTACGTCATGCCGCTCCTAGGGGGTATCCGATGAACGCTTTTAGTTCCCATTTGTGGGCGGAGCTTGCTGGGTTGAAGTCTGCTGGGCTCCACAAATCCGAGCGCGTCATTTCCTCGACGCAGTCGGCCGAGATCGAACTCGCAGATGGCAGCAAAGTCCTGAATTTCTGCGCCAACAACTATCTTGGTCTGGCTGACAATGAAGATCTGCGCAAGGCGGCCATCGCTGCGCTTGACCGTTATGGATACGGCATGGCGTCGGTCCGCTTCATCTGCGGCACTCAGGAAGGGCACAAGCAACTCGAGCAGCGCATATCCTCATTCCTCAAGATGGAAGATGCGATCCTGTATTCATCCTGTTTTGACGCCAATGCTGGTTTGTTCGAGACGCTGCTCGGCGAGGAAGACGCCATCATCTCCGATGCGCTGAACCACGCCTCGATCATTGACGGCGTGCGGCTTTCGAAGGCCAAGCGCTTCCGCTACGCCAACAATGACATGGCCGCGCTGGAAGAAGAGCTAAAGAGGGCTGAGGGCACCCGCTTCAAATTGATCGCGACAGACGGCGTCTTTTCGATGGACGGCATTGTCGCCAATCTTGTCGGGGTTTGCGACCTTGCGGAAAAGTATGGAGCGATGGTCATGGTCGACGACAGCCATGCGGTCGGCTTCATCGGCAAGTATGGGCGGGGCACGGCAGAGTATTGCGGAGTCGAGGGCAGGGTGGACATCATCACCGGTACGCTCGGCAAGGCGCTCGGCGGCGCCTCCGGCGGCTACACGGCGGGCAAGTGCGAGGTGGTTGACTGGCTTCGACAGTGCTCGCGGCCTTACCTCTTCTCCAATACACTGATGCCCGCCATTGCAGTGGCGTCGCTGAAGGTTTTCGATCTGATAGAACAAGGTGATGTGCTGCGCGAAAGGCTTTACGCCAATGCCGCCCGCTTTCGCTCACAGATGTCGAAACCGGGCTTCACACTGGCAGGCGCGGACCATCCAATCATTCCTGTGGTGTTGGGCGAAGCCAGCCTCGCGCAACAGATGGCTGAGAAGCTGCTCCGGCGCGGCATCTATGTGATCGGATTCTCCTTCCCCGTGGTGCCGAAAGGCCAGGCGCGCATCCGTACGCAAATCTCCGCCGCACATTCGACTGCGGATGTTGATCGTGCGATCGAGGCCTTCACGGCGGTAGGCCGGGAATTGGGAGTCATTTAATGCCCAACAAGTGTGGAGCGCCTTTGTTGTGCCTCCCAGAACTTTTTGTGGCCGCTGTCACCGCAGACTTACTAACACTCTGCTCACGCTGCGTCCTGAACGGGTGGAGCACGGCAAGGACCGTTCCGTGATGCGGTCGGCGCAGCTTTAGCCCATCCTGCGACGTACTGGCGGCTGAAGATGCGAGGGAGGAATCACTGATGACAAGGAGAACTAAACATGAAACTGCGTGAATATGCCACGCACGACGCTACTGGGCTCGCGCAACTGGTAAACCGACGCGAGATCAGCGCCATCGAACTTATCAAATTGGCGCGTGAGGCTCACGAGCGCATCAACCCCAGCATCAACGCCGTAGTCGAGTTCTATGACGACGCTGAGTCCGTGCCTGGGGCAGACACGGGGCCATTTTCCGGCGTTCCATTCCTGCGAAAGGACATGGGGCCTTACGAGGCCGGCCGACTTCAGGAGTTCGGAAGTCGGCTCTTCGTCGGCTATCGGCCGACTGTGGACAGCTACTTCACTCAGCGTGCGCGCGCGGCAGGCTTGCGTCTCTTGGGTCGGACTACCACGCCCGAACTGGGGATCGGGAGTAGCGAGTCCGCGTTGTGCGGGATCACCCGCAATCCCTGGAATCTTGACCGAACGACCGGGGGCTCGACGGCGGGCTCCGCGGCCGCTGTGGCTGCGGGTATCGTCCCGATCGCCAGCGGCGGCGACGGCGGTGGCTCGATCCGTGCACCCGCATCGTTCTGTGGCCTTGTCGGTCTGAACCCCTCACGCGGCCGCATCTCCGGCGGCCCTGACCAGCAAGACCGAGGCTTCGGTCAGAGCCGCAACTTCGTAATGTGCCGCACCGTTCGCGACATGGCGGCGGCCCTGGATGTGTTTTCCGGTCCGCATCCTGGCGATCCGTTTATCATTGTCCAGCCTGACCGCTTATATGTAAGTGAATTATCCCAGCCGACCGGCGTTATGCGGGTCGGCGTTGCAAGGACGAGGTGGGCTCCGGTTGATATGGACCCAGAGGTCATGAATGCAGTCGACTCCACGGCTCGCCTTTTAGAAGAAATGGGACACACCGTAATTGACATCGATGCACCTTATGAGTTCGAAGATGCCTTGAACATATGGTTCGGGTTATCGGCTCTTAGCAGTGGTTCGCTCGAAAATTCGGCTCAAGCCATGGGCCGCAGTCTCAACGCGGAGACTGTGGAACCACTTACGCTTAAACTAAATAATTATGGTAAGAATTTGCCGCTATCCTATTCTCGGGAGGTTCATGAGGCCCTCCGAATGATGCGGCTGCGAGTAGGCGAAGCGCTACATTCTTTCGATATAGTTGTGACGCCTACTATGCCGACTGTAGCTTTTCCACAAGGTGGCATTCATAACACGACTAATCCGAGCACTTCGGCCGAGGATTTCATGAAAGCTTATGCTGGGATCTATTCACATTTGAGAGTATTCAACATTACCGGGCAGCCGTCAGTATCACTGCCTTTGGCACAAAGCGCCGACGGGCTGCCGATCGGCGTTCAGATCGTGAGCCGTTTCGGTGACGAAGCAACGCTTGTTCGTATCGCCCGCGATCTCGAAGAGGCGATTCCCTGGGCAGCTAGACGGCCGCCCGTGTTTGCTGGCGGTCCCGAATAGAAGGTCTTTTTCACTCTGTGGTGCTGTTACGCAATTCGCCGATTGTGATTGTGTGAGACGCGCTCTGAGGGAATCGCGATGGCAGTGAAGCTGAGCTTGGCGGAGGCTTTTTTAAAAGTCGTATTCTGGAAGGGCCGCAAGCCGCTCGTGGCGCTCAAGGGCATTCAGGGCGCGCCCCGACGGTTGAACAGATCGGCATGCGGGGACTTCGGCACGAGGTGCGCCTGCAGGATAGCATGCACCTCGTTTCACTCGCGCGCGATGCCTACGACCTCGTTGCGTCGCGCGACGGGGCGGCGAAGCCGCTCAGTTCGCTCATCGGGAACCCAGACCGCAGGCAGAAAGGCGCTGGCATGGAGCTGCGCCAGAATGGATCGTGTCGGTCTTGATCCTGGCACGGGCGATCGCCTTCACCTACATCGTTCGGCGACAATCGCCCGGCCGACATAGGGCGATAGAACCCGCACCACCGCCATGGCATTGCCCGTGGCCTCGACGACAATCTCATCCGTCCGTCGCAAACTGCGGCGGAACCCTTCCAGTCCCGACCCGTCCGCGATGGCGCAGCCGGCCATCTTCCCAAACCACCACCTCCGCAAAGGTGCGGTGGATGTCCATTCCAACCATACGTCTCATTGGCTCCCCCTCGGTGGGTGACGCGACACCTGCGAATCCGCGCGCTCGGCGCAATTGGGCAGGTCGCAGGGGTGGCCAGCTACTAACACGAGCTCGCAGCTCATCGAATTGATCGGCCTGCCAGCGGTCGCGCGCCGATCAGCCCGGCCAATGCCGGAGAGCACGGCGACCACATGGCATGAAAGTTATCGAGACCTCGAGCGGAACCTGCGGATTCCGACGTGAAGCCGGCCGCCATTCCGATCAAACACCGGCCACCATTCCGGTATGAAGCCGGCCACCATTCCAACCAAAGACCGGCCGGTTTTCGGCACTGAAGATTACCCTGGGTCAGCAACTTTGGCATCAATTACCTCGCGATGAACGAGGACATTTTGATGCCGGCAAAGAGAAGGCTGACCATGAGACAGGACAAATGCTTCGGCTTGCCGGAAGCGGGACCAGCTCCCGCGAGATTGCGGTCGTATTGGAGATAGCGCGCAGTACGGTGCAGGATAAACTGCGGCGTGCCGCGGCAATCGGATTGAGTTGGCCCCTGCCAGGCGAGCTGACCGATGACGCGCTTGAGAACAAACTCTTCGCTCGCAATGGCGTCAAACAGGGCACGCGGCGACGCACGGAACCGAACCTCTCCCTCCCGGCCGCCTTCCGCAATCGCGATGGCGTTCCTCAGCTTAGCGACATCGATTCCGACAAATGCTTCCCTATAATCTGCCACGGCTCGTCCTCCTGTGATGAGGATCGGCTCGGACCGCCCGAGCAACCCTCGGACGCGCAGTGTAGGGCGAGCCACCTCACCGGCAGAAGCGGACATACGGTCTTAGGTCTTCGTGGATTATTCCGGCAAGAAGATCCCGATTGTCGATCGCAAGACCGGTGAGATCCGCGAGGCGGAGATCTTCGTGGCGGTGCTGGGTGCGTCCAGCTACACCTTTGCCGAGGCCACCTGGACGCAAACGCTCCCCGACTGGATTGGCTCCCATGTCCGGATGTTTCGTTTTTTTCACGGCGTTCCCAGACTCGTCATTCCCGACAATCTGAAGTCGGGCGTCAGTCGTGCCAGCTTCTACGATCCCGAGATCAACCCCAGCTACGGCATGATGGCATCTGCGTCGGCGTTCTTCCGGCACGGCCGCGACGGCCGAAGGACAAATCGAAAGTGGAGAATGGAGTGCGTTTCGCCCAGTCCTGCATTCTGGGGCGCCTGCGCAACCAGACTTTCTTCTCGCTGGCTGAGGCCAATGCCGCCATTGCCCAGGCGCTCGATCGCATCAACGACCACGTCATGCGCCGGCTGGGCGTCAGTCGCCGGCAGCTCTTCGAGACAGTCGAGCGCCCGGCTTTGGCCAGTCTTCCACTGGAGGATTACGAGTTTGCCGAATGGCGTTTGGCCCGCGTCTCGACGGATTACCACGTCGAGTTCAAGAGCCTTCTTTTATTCCGTGCCCCACAGCCTCATTCGCCAGCAAGTCGATCTGAGAGCAACGGCACGCATCATCGAGATCTTCCACCGCGGCAAGCGCATTGCCGTCCATCAGCGCCGCTATGGCGGCCCTCGTCATGGAACTGGTCCGGATCATATGCCCAGCTCCCATCGGCGATATGCCGAATGGACGCCGGATCGTTTCCGTCGATGGGCCGCATCCGTCGGGCCCGAGACGGAAGGCTTGATTGTCGCAATCCTCGCCAGCCGCCCACATCCTGAACAAGGCTTTCGAACATGCCTGGATGTCCTGCGCCTGTTTCGCGATGTCACACGCGATCGCGCCGAAGCCGTGTCAGCCCGGGCCGTCAAGATCGGTGGGCTGAACTGCAAGAGCATCGCCTCGCTCATCGCCAATCACAAGGCCGCAAGGCATTCCACCGAACCGAGCGCCATCGTCGATCACGCCAATCTGCGTGGCCCTGATTACTTTCATTGAGGAGACACACCAATGCTTATCCATCCCACCATCGACATGCTACGCGAACTCGGCCTTCATGGCATGGCCACCGCCTTCCAGGAGCTCGACGCACAATCCGAAGCACGCGGCCTCGAGCATGGCGAATGGCTTGCCATGCTGCTCGAGCGCCTACCATGCGCCGCCAGAAGCGTTTCGAAGCCCGCGCCAGGGCTGCAAAGCTTCGCCATGACGCACAGATCGAGAATGCCGACTTTCGTGCCGCACGCGGTCTTGACCGCAATTTGTTCATGGCGCTCGCCGGCTGCGACTGGGTTCGCAAGCATCACAATCTTCTCATCACCGGGCCGGCAGGCGTCGGCAAGAGCTGGCTGGCCTGTGCGCTAGGCCACAAAGCTTGCCGAGAGGATTTCTCCGTCGCCTATCACCGCGTTCCACGGCTGTTTGCAACACTTGCCCTCGCGAGAGGCGACGGACGTTATGGCCGGATCCTCAAGCAACTCGCCAAAACCGACCTTCTCATTCTCGATGACTGGGGACCGGAAAAACTCAATGATGACCAGCGGCGTGATGTGCTTGAAATCATTAAGACCGTTACGAACGCCGATCGACAATCGTCACCAGTCAGCTGCCCCTGGATCACTGGTAGGAGATCATTGCAAACCCAACTCTGGCCGATGCCATCCTGGACCGCCTCGTTCACAACGCCTATCGCATCGATCTCACCGGCGAAAGCATGCGAAAACAGCGCTCGCCAAGAGCGTCTGAAACAGCGCAAGCTTGACCGGAAACGAAACCCAATCCAAACATCAACGAGACCCAGGATCAGTCCGAAAAATGGCCGGCTTCAAATCGGAACACCGGCCGGAATGAAATCGGAATGACTGGCCGGCTTCAAATCGGAATTGATGGCCGGCTTCGTCGGAATCCGCAGCCGAACCTTCGCGCTGGGTTTGGCGGTTAGTTTGCCGAGAACATGGATTCCAGCTCGAAATCTTTACAGACCCAGTGATGGACAAAGGCATGGAAAACAGGCTGAAGTCCTTGGGAGCCGAAGGATTCATAATAACTGAAAAGGCGAAGGAGGGTGGCTTTCAAAGAAGCCGCCTGGACGCATTGCACGCTAGAATGAAAACAGTTGGCCACTCCTGTTTCTGGCCCCGGTAATGCGAAACGCCGGACAACCCCGCAGCCTATAAGCTCTTCGCTGATCAGGTATCGGGGATGTTGGACGCGGACGTAACATTGGTCGGTTCTGTGGGCTCAGGCGGCTCTACTTACGGAACGATAGAGCGCCTCCGCCAAAAAGCTCCTGGCGCGCCTGATTGGAGTGGACACATTTAACAGCGTCATTTTTGGCCAACGGGATGGCGAACGGAAAACTGCGGAGCCTGGGGAACAGTCTTGTCCAAAAACGTGAAGCATGAACTCTATGACGAGGTGCACCTCATCTCGGCTCCGCTCGTATTTGCTGCAGCGCGAACCCTCCACGAACGGCACTCCGTTTTCGTCGGTCGGACTTCCGGAGCGAGCTACATCGTCGGGCGTTGGCGCGCTCGGCAGTACCCAGGGAAAGCGTAGTCGTCATATGTCCTGATGAGGGCCACCGCTACGTCGAAGCCGTTTACGGCCACAAGTGGCCAAAGCAGAACGGATGTCTACATAAAGGTCTTCTGTTGGACGCGCCGACAACAACCGAAATCCCCCTTCGACCGCTCCCCCGCCATGGAACCGATATCTTCGGAAGCGGAAAAGCCGGAAGCTGTCCTGAACCTCGTGAAGGAAGTTTGATGGACAGAGGTAGCTTCCTTTTCGTGGAAAGCAACACGACTGGCACCGGCGAACTACTGATGAAGCGGGCCCGACTCCTAGGCTTTGAGATCTACCTCGTTACGCGCAATCGCTATTCGTTTCTTAAGGACTCGGTCGCCCAAGTGATCGAAGCTGAAACGCGCAGTCCGGGCGAACTCGTTGGGGTCGCCGCCAAATTAAGAGGCCTGGCAGGTATATACTCGTCGTCGGATTACTTCGTGGAAGCAGCGCCAAGTGCCGCGATGGCGATGGGCCTTCCCGGCCCCGCTACCGGAGCCAACGGGAAATGGCCTCTTTTGCCTCGGTTGCGGTGTCGGCTCTGGGCCTGGAATTCGGACGGCTCATGTGGAGTTCGTGATGACCGAGTCAGGCCCCGTCATCATCGAGGTCATCCCCAGGCTGGCTGGAGGAATGATTTCAGTCATGCTCACGCACGCCTTGGGCACGTTAATCCTTGACATGGTGATCAAACTTTACGCAGGAGAACCTTTCACGCCCCACAAGTCAGCGCAAGGGCGGCAGCCATCCGTTTCCAGCTTTTCATAAGTCCGACAAGCTCAAAGGCCTGGGCTTTTCACGAAATCCAGACCCGACAGTGCCAGAGGTCGCGCCAGATTGAGCTCATCGGCTACATCCAGGAAAACAAGGCCAATCTTGTTCTGAAGCCCTCTAACGCGATCCGGGAGAGCATGTCTTGGTTGGGCGTCTCACGTCCTCAGAGGTGTGGGAAGATCACATTGACCGGGCCGCCTGCAACCCATACGTTGTTCAAGAGTACGTCAGGCCCGGAGAGGTTACGGCCGGGGCTCGCGGCGTGTCGCAGAAGCGGCAGCAAGCGGCTCTTCTGAAAGGTCGCCGACGGATGCGAACGTATCGCCGCGCAGTGTGAGCTGGGCTGGTGAAGCGGCAAAAGACCTGTCCTATGGGTATCGCCTTTCCTGACGATCGGTCTCTTAGATTCAACATACAATTTGATCTCGGCGCCCGATGATAGTAAGCGCTTTTCGGGCTCCCTTCGCTGGGGCTTGACGCACGTTGTACGATGGAGGCCCGCAGCGCCCAATTTTCGATGCCGACGTCATGACCGGCAAAAAGCGCGACCGGCGTTCTCGACCGTTGGTGTCGAGCTCAAGCCCTCCGTCTCCAGGAAGCGGATGAGTTTCTAGTGGGTCAGCGCACAACGGATGTCAGTAGCCAGGTGGAACCGGACCAGATCAAGGACAGCTGTTTTCGAACCACGGCCGCAGTGCTGCGATAATCGGTGTCGGATACTCCTTGAGCGCAGCAAGCCGATCTAAGGGTGGCATTCCGCGCACGCCGTCTTCGATTGCATAGAGAGCCGCGATTTGGCGCAGGGCGATCGAGCTTCGTGTTGCGCATCTGCTTCACGGCGCAGGATTCATACTGGTTGCATCATCGAGAGGGCGACGCTGGCACAACTGGCATCCCGACAAACGATCGAAAGCCACGCATGGCCGACTCGTTCCAAAGCCATACGGGCTAGCGAACGGTTTCAACGCCGATACTTGCAACCATATCCGCCTTCCCGGCGGGCCAGTCTGCGGCTCGTAGCCGCTGAATCTGCTGTTCCTGGGCATGACTAAACATTTAGTGCGCGAAGCGGGGCCTTCGAGAAATTGACGACGTCTTTTCTGTGGCGCGCTCGTGCGTGAAAGTAACTTTCCCGCCATTCTGCTGACGTGATGACGCCGTCAAGATGCTCTGTGCCAAACCGCCCTAATCAAAGACGTTGCAACAAAGCCTTCGAGTGAATTTACAGAACCTTCACGCCGCAATTCGCCGACAATGATACGTTCACCAAAACGTCTGAGGTCAGCACAGCACGCAAGAGGGTCAAAAGTTGATGGCAAAAAGAGCGCTAATCCTGGTTGAAGGCAATCCAAGGGGTCTTGGTCTGCTATACGTCCAAGCGGCCCAGCGTCTTGGTCTTCATCCAATTACCCTGTCGGCTGATTCTGCTCAGTATCATTATCTTGCGGCGGAAAGTATTGAGGCAATCCGTGTCGATACAGACGATCGCGATGCGCTGATCCACGAATGTTCCCGGCTACGTGCGACGTATGACGTTGCCGGCATTACGTCCGCCACAGAGTCGTTCTATGCGACAGTTGGCAAGCTCTGCCGGCTTTTCAATCTACCGGGACCGAACCCCGAATCCATTGAACGATGCTGTGACAAATTCGCTCAACGTCAGCTCCTTGCGGAAGCCGGCGTTCCAATTCCTGCTTATCGCATGGCAGAGAATGCGACGGACGTAGAAAGCTCTGCCAGAGAGATCGGCCTGCCAGTGGTTCTTAAGCCAGCCGTTGGCCTCGGCTGCAGAGGAGTCCGATTGTGCCGCAGCTTCGACGAGGTAGCCGAACATACGAACTATCTGTTGGGCGGGAAGCACATATGGCGGTCCCCGCCGAGAATACTGGTCGAACAATTTGCAGAAGGCCCCTATTATTGGGCCGACATAATGGGCGATCGGGTCATTGGAATTGGCACCGGTGACACCGGACCCTTACCGTATTTCGTCGGTGGGGAGAGCACCTTTCCGGCCTTGCTGACGGATGACGAGCATGAGCGTATCGACGATGTCTTGCTGAGCTGTTTGGCAGCTCTGGGCCTTGGCTGGGGGCCAACGGGCATTGAATTCCGGTGGACGAAGCGTGGCCCAGTTATCATTGAGGTCAATCCGCGGCTTCATGGTACGCCCACTCCCCAACTGACTCAGCTGGCTTACGGCATCGATCTCGTCACCGAGCACATCAAGCTTGTGATCGGGGACGAATGGGATTTGCACAGAAGTCGTTCACAGACTGCGGCAGCGCGGTTTCTGGTTCCTGATCGAGATGGCACGCTCGATTGGATCGGGGGTGACAGTCGGGCGGCTGATATCCCAGGTGTCGCCGAGGTCAAATTCTATGTTGAACCCAAGACGACGTTCATCAGGAAAGGCGATCACCGAGACTGTATCGGATATGTCATCGCCACTTCCCCCACCCTTGCTCGGAGCAAGGCGATTCTTCAGAGTGCCGTCGACTCGATCACTTGGTCGATCACACCATTCCCGACCCTTGGCGAATGGAACAATCTGCGTCCCCTTACCTCCCCGCAACCGGAGAAAACGCCAGATAAGAGGTGATTGTCGCCGAACATTGATGCATTGAGAGCACGAGAGAGACGTGTAGCAACTGATCCGGCGATGTTCCTGGACTCTGCGCCCGCTTCCGAATCTAATTAGTTGGTCCGGCGCACATCCAACAGGTATCTCAAACCGCATCACTTTCCGCGGTCGGCGGTTCAAGAAACTATGTATTTTGGTGCAAACCAACCTCCCTCCTGCCCCATATTTCGTCGAAGCTAA
>NZ_AZUV01000045.1:0-14413 GCF_000513875.1 Mesorhizobium sp. WSM1293
TGGTGTCGAAGGCGACGCCCTGCGCATGGATGTCGTGCGCGTAGATTTCGCCCAGCGCATCGTTGGAGACCTTGCCGAAGAAGGCGGCGCGGCCGCCNAAGCTGGCGACGCCGGCCGCCGTGTTGCCGGCGCTGCCGCCGGANGCCTCGATCGCCGGGCCCATGCGGCTGTAGAGCAGTTCGGCGCGTTGTGTGTCGATGAGGTTCATCGCGCCCTTGATGATGCCGTTGGTCTCGAGGAATTCCTCGTCGCACTGGGCGATGATGTCGACAATGGCATTGCCGATGCAAAGCACGTCATAATCCGGCATCAAAATCTCCGCCAAAAACCCGAGCCGGCTTCTTGCCACGCCGGCCCGGCGCGGGTCTAGCGATTTGAAACCGGTTTGCCTAGGGCGTGACACGCAACTTTGGCGGAACAGGCAAAGGCGCATCAGCCGCGAGGCGCTATGACAATTCGACCGTGGCCGAAGCATTTCATCGCCGCACCGCCTATAAGCCTGGATCAGACGATCCCGCTTCGAAGGCGAGCCAGCCCCCAATGTCTACAAAAAGCATGTCGACGAAGAACGAGCCTGCAAAAAACGATCTGACCACCGACCTGGTACTGCTCGTCGTGCTGGCAGTGCTCTGGGGCGCCTCCTACACCTTCATCAAGATCGGCGTCGAAACCATCCCGCCGGTCACCTTCATTGCCGCCCGCACCCTGATCGCTGGCGGCATCCTGTTGGCCATCATCCGCTGGCGCGGGCTCGCCTTGCCGGGCGACGCTGCAAGCTGGCGCCGCTTCGCCTTCCAGGCCTGCCTCAACAGCGTTATTCCGTTCACCCTGATCGCCGCGGCCGAACGCTCGGTCGATGCCGGCCTCGCCACCATCCTCAACGCGACCTCACCGATCTTCACCTTCCTCTTGACCGCGCTCATCACCCGCCACGAGCCGGTCACCTTGCGCAAACTGATCGGTGTGGGCGCCGGCATTGCCGGCATCTGCCTTATTATCGGCACGCAGGCGCTGGGTGGCCTCGGTCATGAATTGTGGGCGCAATTGGCAATCGTCGCTGCGACGGTCTGCTATGCCGGGGCCGCCATTTTCGGCCGCGGTTTCAAGGGCCTCGACCCAATGCTACCGGCCGCCGGTTCCATGCTGTGCGGCGCCGTCATCCTCGTGCCGCTCAGTCTGGTGTTCGACCAGCCGTGGACGCTGGCGCCATCGACCGCGTCGATCCTGGCCCTGCTCGGCCTGTCGGTCTTTTCCACCGCGCTGGCCTTCGTTATCTATTTCCGCCTCATCCACACGCTGGGTTCGGTCGGCACCACCTCGCAGGCCTATCTGCGCGTGCCGATCGGCGTCGGCATCGGCGCTCTCTTCCTCGGCGAAAGTCTTGGTTCGACGGCATGGCTGGGCATGGGTTTTGTCGTGGCCGGGGTCGCTGCCATGACCATCCCGGTTCGAAAGCCGGCATTTGCGCGGTAAACGCCAGCCCGCTTGTGCTCATGGCCTGCGCTGCCTATCTCGGAAGCATCCGCCTTTTAGGCGGCGTCCGCTAACCGGGGGTGTGACAAGGTGATTTTCGACGCTGCCCGCGCTGCGGCCCTCGAGCTGATTTCGCCTCCCTTCCGGGCCGTGTTCGTCAAGACGCTGGGCTTGACCGTGCTGGCACTGGTGGCTCTGTGGTTCGGCCTGACGAGCCTCGTCGAGTGGCTGGCGCTGCCGTGGCTGCAGACGCTGTTGCCCGGCATGCCGTCCTGGGCCGGGTGGCTCGGCGGCATCATCGCGGCAATAGCGCTTGCCTTCGGCATGGCGTTGCTCATCGCGCCGGTGACGGCTGTTGTCGCCGGCCTGTTCCTCGACGATATCGCCGAAGTGGTCGAGCGCACCGACTACCCCGGCGATCCGACCGGCCGCGCCATGCCGGCGCTGCGCTCGCTGGTGCTGTCGGCGCGATTCCTCGGTGTCGTCATTCTTGGCAACATCGTCGCGCTGCTGCTTCTCTTGGTGCCGGGCGTCAACATAGCCGCCTTCTTCATCGTCAACGGCTATCTGCTCGGGCGCGAGTTCTTCGAATTCGCCGCCATGCGCTTTCGCGGCGAAGACGAGGCCAGGGCCTTGCGCAGGCACTATGCCGGCACAGTGTTTCTCGCCGGGCTGCTCATCGCCGCTTTCCTCGCCGTGCCGTTGCTCAACCTGCTGACGCCGCTGTTCGCCGCCGCCATGATGGTGCATCTGCACAAGGCGATCTCGGTGCGGGAAGTGGCTCGCCCCTCACGCGGCTAGGCATTTTCTTCAGCGCAACAGAAATCCGCGTCCGAGCTCGTCATCGGCCTCGACGATGAATTCGGCCCGCCCGGAATAATAGGCGCGGCCGCCGACGCGGGCGATGATCGCCTCATGCCGTCCAGCCTTCGCCGTCCGCGCCACGGCTCCGGAAAAACGCGAGCCTGCGATGCTCTCGAATGTGCGCGTCTGTCCGATCGCGATCTCGCCCTTGGCATGCATGGCCGCCAGCCTTGCGGTGACGCCGGAACCGGTTGGCGAGCGGTCGACCTCGGCTTCGGCGAAGACGCAGATGTTTTTGGTCACCTCGCCGGAAAATGTGTCGCGGCCATCGGTCAGGATGGTACCGTATAGGAAGGCAAGGTCGCCGTGGTCGGGATGCGACAGCGGAAATTCAGCCTTGAGCCTGTCCGTCAGCCCCGTTGCCGCATCGACGAAATCGCGCATCCGGCTTCTGCCGAATTCGAGCCCGAATTGGTGACAATCGGCCAGCGCGTAGAAGGCGCCGCCATAGGCGACGTCGAAGCCAATCGTGCCGTGGCCCGCCAATTCGATCGCCTGTCCACCGGCGAACAGGAAGGCCGGCACGCTTTCGAACGAAACCGCACCGGCCTTGCCGTCCCTGACCTCGACCGAGGCGACGACCAGCCCGCACGGCGCCTCGATATTGACTGTCGTGACTGGTTCCTGTTTCGCCACCAGCCCTTCATCGATGGCGTAGCGGCCGAGCGCGACGATGGCGTGGCCGCACATCGTCGAATAGCCCTCATTGTGCATGAACAGCACGGCGAGGTCGGCGCCGGGCAGGTCCGGCTCGACCAGCAAGGCGCCATACATGTCGTAATGGCCGCGTGGCTCGAACATCAGGATTTTCCTGAGATGATCGAGATGGTCGCGCACATAGGCGCGCTTTTCCAGGATCGTGCCCTTGGGGATACCGGGATAGCCGCCGGTGACGATCCTTAGCGGCTCGCCGCCAGTATGCATGTCGATCACGGTCAGCGTCATGCGACGGGCCCCATTAATCCGAAGATTTGCCGAAGAGGGCCTGCAATTTGCTTAACGGCATGGCGGCGCGGGTGAAGCCGAAGGTGCCGTCTTGCTGGATTTCGCGTGCCGCCGTTTCCAGCATGCCGTAGGCGAAATTGGTCAGCCACGGCCCGAGCGAGATACGCTTGACGCCGGCCATGGCGAGATCGGCGATGGTAAAACCCGGTACCGCCATGACATTGACCGGCTTGCTGACGGCAGAGCAGAGCGTGCGGATCATCTCGACGTTGCCGATGCCTGGCGCATAGAGTACGTCGGCGCCGGCCTTCTCGAACGCCTGCAGCCGCTTGATCGTGTCGTCGAGGTCGGACTTGCCCCAGAGGAAATTCTCGGCCCGCGCAGTGAAGACGAAATCGCGTTTCAGGGCCCGCGCCGCTTCCACGGCCGCCGCAACGCGTTCGACGGCGTGCGCAAAATCATAGATCGGCTTGTCCGGATCGCCGGTGTGGTCTTCGATCGAGCAGCCGGCAAGGCCGGCAGCTTCCGCCGCGAAGATGGTTTCGGCGGCCTGCTCGGCGCTGTCGCCCTTGCCTTTCTCGAGGTCGGCCGAGACCGGCAGGCTGGTCGCCGCGGTCACTTCGCGGCAATGGTGGATCATCTGGTCGAAGGTCACCGCGCCGTCCGGCAGGCCGCGCGAAAAGGCAAAGCCGGCGCTGGTCGTCGCCAGCGCCGTGAAGCCGAACGAGCCGAGCAGCTTGGTCGTGCCGATATCCCAGGGATTGGGCACGACGAAGGTCGAGGCATGCAGGTCGCGAAAGATCTTGCCCTTGTCCATGGTAGTTCCCCCATCATATGCGGTGTGGCCGAGCGGATTTTATCCTGCTCCATCTGGCCGGGCAAACGAATGCGGTTGGTTCAGAAGCGTTTGGCGTTCTCTCCTGCCAAATTGTTCAGCGCGTCGGAATCCTTGGCGTAGTGCGACGTTGTCTTGTCCCAATGATAGGTGACGGAGATGTCGTGAGATTCAGGTTTGGGCGGCTGGTCATCGCAGCTTTCGTCGTTCACGACGGTGGCATCGGTCACCGTTACCTTGATCGCCGCATGGCGTCGGCCCTCTGCGATGGCTTTAAAGGCAACGTCCTGCGTCCGGCTATGGGCACACACGTGCTCGTCGAACAAATAGATGATGTCGATCAGCTTCAACTTGTCCCTGGCGACCATAATCAGCGGGACGATCATATAGTTCTGGTTTGAATTGGAATGCGAACTCTCGATCATGAGGATATCATCATTGGCGCCGATGCCGAGCTTGCCGGGTTCGCGGAAATAGGTGCTGCGGTCGAGGGCGACATTGGTGGCGTCGAGCAGCCTTGGTTTGCCCGTAATGTCGTAGAGCGCTAGCACCGCATAGCCTTCTGCGCTGTCTGAGGAATCGCCGAGATCGAACAGCATGGTCAGGCGGTCCTTGCCTCCCGCCTTGATGGCAAGCACGGAGGCATTGGAAAAGCCTGAGGTTTCGGGCGGCGAGCCGCCGCTGTCGGGTCCCTCGATATGGCGCATAGCGATCGGCAGCCCGCCCCTGTAAAAGCCATTCTTGTCGGCGGCGAGGTCTGGAATGATCATCCTGGCGAGGTCGAGATAGGTGATGTCTTTTTGGCCGGGCAGTGGGCTGCCGAGCTCCGGAAGGCTGGCGTCTTGCGCGCCGGCTGCGGTCCACAGCAATGGCAGCAGCATCACGGCGAGGATGAAGCGAAGCAGGTTCGTCGGCATGGTCGCCTCAGGGTGTCGGGCGCGCGGAACGTAGCACAGCCTCCCAACCCGTCCAGTCCGTCAGCCAGCTCAGTGGATCGGCACCAGCCCGGCCAGTTCGCGCATGTCGTCGAACAGGATGCCGCCGGCCTGGATAAGGCCGTCGCGGTCGGAATAGGGATCGGCGTGATAGGAAAACACCCGCATGCCGGCCGCGATGCCGGCCTGCGTGCCAGCGACGCTGTCCTCGATGACGATGCAGTCGGCAGGTGCAAAGCCCACGGTTTTCGCAGCATGCAGGAACAGGTCCGGAAACGGCTTGCCGCGCGCGACCATCGTCGAGGAAAACATCGCGTGTTCGAACAGCGGCAACAGCCCGGTCTGGCCAAGTGTGATGTGCATCTTCGACACCCGGGCCGAGGTGGCGACGCAATAGGCGATCCCGGCTGACCGCACGGCCTCGACGAATTCGCGGACATAAGGGATTGCTTCGACGCCGTGGGCGAACAAATCCGGCAGGCCGGCGTTCCAGAGATCGACAAAATCGGCGCCAAGCCTGACGCTGGTCTCTTCTTCGATCTCTTTCTGCACCGACGCCATGCTGCGACCGGAGAAATTCTTGCGGCAATATTCGAAGCTTGTCGGATAGCCGGCAGCGGTCAGCCATTCGGCAAGGCGCCGATTGGCCAGGTTCTCCGTATCGACCAGGATCCCGTCGCAGTCGAAGATGACAAGTTTAGGCAGTTCAGGCATCAGGCGGTGCCGGTCGATCCGAACCCGCCCGCGCCGCGCGCCGTGCCGCCGGCCAGGTTGCGCTCTTCCACGGCGGCTTGCGTCACCGCGGCAAAAACGATCTGGGCGATGCGCATGCCGCGCGTCACGGCAAAGTCCTCGTCGCCGAGATTGATCAGCAGCACCTTGACCTCGCCGCGATAGTCGCTGTCGATGGTGCCGGGCGTGTTGAGGACGGTCAGCCCATGTTTGAAGGCAAGGCCTGAGCGCGGCCGCACCTGGCCTTCCATGCCTTCGGGAATTTCCAGGATCATCCCGGTCGGCACCAGAGCGCGTTTTCCGGGCAGGATCAGCAGCGGCCTGTCGTCGGGCACCGCGGCGCGCAGATCCATGCCGGCGGCACCGGTGCTTTCATAAGCAGGAAGGGGAAGTCCTTCAGCATGCGGCAACCTGACGAAGCCGACGGTCGGACCGATGACGGAGGGAGTTTGAAGGGCTGCGCGCATAAAATCGATCCTATCGGCGCGAACGGCGATTCGGTCAACTCGCCCGCAAGCCTATCAACGGCTTTCTTTCAGGCATCAGTATGGCCTGAGGTGTGTTGAGATTCAGGTCAGGCCGAGTCGAAACCCGTCGTTTGCAGGCCGGCATCACCTGAATATCGACATACCTTAGCGCAATTCCATCGGAACCACCGTCGTCTCCTTGATCTCCTCCATCACGAAAGAGGCGGAAACATCAGACAGCGCCACCTTGGCGATCAGCCGCTGGTAGAGCCGGTCATAGGCCTTCACGTCGGCGACGCGGGCGCGCAGAACGTAGTCGAGGTCGCCGGACATGCGGTAGACGCCGATGATCTCGGGAAAGCCGGTCACTGCCGCCCGGAATCTCTGCAGCCACTCCGGATCGTGGTTGGACGTGCGGATCAGGATGAAGACGGAAAGGCCAAGCCCGAGCTTTTCGGCATCGACCAGCGCCACCCTGCCGGTGATGACACCGGCCTCCTCCAGCCGCTTCACCCGGCGCCAGCAGGCATTGCGCGACAGCGCCACCCGTTCCGACAACTGGTCGACCGACAGCGTGCCGTCGCGTTGCAACTCGGCGAGCAATTTCCGGTCGATTTCGTCAATTTCCAGCGCCATGTGGGATATTTGTCCCATGGATCACCGAAATACAAGGACATTTTGAGACCGATGAACCGGCGAAGCATGTCAGGATACTCATATCAGGAACTTCAAGCGCTGAAGGGGAACCAGCATGTCGGTCGCAAGGATTTTCACCTCTCATCCGGCCAAGGTCGGCGAAACCTATTTCAGCCACATGGGCTTTGCCGCCTGGTTTTCGTCGCGCCTGTTGATGGCGGCGGGCGCCGCGCTCGTTCATGCTTTCTTGCCATTTCTGTTTGAAACTACCGCCAGCCGAATCGTTCGCGAGCTTTACGAGCGGACGCACAACAGAGGCACGCACGCGACCAAGGAGCCTGCGGCTCTTATGGATCGCGCCTAGAGGGCGACAGAAACGATGTGCCGGTGGGCGGCCTATCTGGGTGAAGCGGTCTTTCTCGAAGACATCCTCACGGCGCCCTGTCACTCGCTGATCGCCCAGAGCCATTGTGCTCAGGAAGCGAAATCGCCGACCAATGGCGACGGCTTCGGCCTAGCCTGGTATGGCGACCGCCCGGAGCCGGGTCTCTATCGCGATATCCTGCCGGCCTGGTCCGATCCCAATCTGAAAAGCCTGTGCCGACAGATCAAATCCGGCCTGTTCCTCGCCCATGTGCGGGCGTCGACCGGCGGCGCCACCAGCCGCATGAACTGCCATCCATTCATCTCCGGCAGCTGGTCGTTCATGCACAACGGCCAGATCGGCGGCTTCGAGAAAATCCGCCGCGCGCTGGAGAACTCGCTGTCCGACGCCGTCTTCGACCAGCGCGAAGGCACCACCGATTCCGAACTGTTCTTCCTGCTGATGATCGATGAGGGATTGACCGGCGATCCGCAAGGCGCCGTCTCCCGCGCCACCAGCCGCGTGCTCGAAGCCTCGCGCCGCGCCGGCCTCGAACCGGCGCTGAAGCTCACCGCCGCCTTCTCGGATGGCCAGGCGCTGCACGCGGTGCGCTACGCCACCGACGCTCACGCGCCGACGCTCTACACGTCTGTCCTGCGCAAGGGCGGCGGCCGCTGCATCGTGTCCGAACCGTTCGACCGCGAGGGCGGCGACTGGCAGGCGATCCCGCCGGCGAGTTTTGTCACGATCAGCGGCGATGACATCAGAATTCGCCCGTTTGCTCCGGCGGCGGCGAAGTTCGCGCTGGTGGGGTAGCTGCAAACTGCGGCAACGTCGCGGGACAGCGCCCCCTCTGGCCTGCCGGACATCTCCCCCCACAAAGTGGGGAGATTGGCTATTTGCGTGGCCTTCGCCAATCGCCAAGGTTGCTGGAACGAGCCAAACCTGCCGATCTCCCCACTCGTGGGAGAGATGGCCGGCAGGCCAGAGGGGGGCGCCGTAGAGTGCCGACATCAAAGACTATCGGCACAATTTCAATCAAACGCGGCCAACCCTCGAATGCTCCACTCCACTTGAAGTATGCCGTGGATGCTGCCGGCCTATGGCGCTGTCTTCAACCACAGCGGCCATCCAGCCATTTCCATCCCCTGAGGACAGGACAGCACCGGCCTGCCGATCGGCCCGCAACTGGTCGGCAAACGCTGGTCGGAGTCACGACTGCTCGGCAGCGCCAGGGTAATCGAACCACTCACCGGCGGCTTTCGCCGTCCGCCTGCCTATTGAGCGAAGCGCGACAATCCATAAGGGGCAAGTAAGGGGTCGCGCTCGCCGTCGAGAATTTCCCTTGTGGCGAACAGGCCGACGGCCGGCGCCAGCGTGATGCCGGAATGCATGACGGCGACATAGACACCGTCCATGCCCTCAGCGCGGCCGACGATTGGAAAGCCATCGATCGGCGTCGGCCGGTAGCCGACCGTGTGGAAATCGAGTTCCAACCCGTCGCTGTCGCGCAGCATGGCTTTCATGGCCGCAAACAGCGCGTGGGCGGTGGCTTCGGCATCCATGCCCGGGTCGGCGCCGCCAAAATCCGAGCCGGCGATGATGCGACCTTCCGTTGTCTGGCGCATGTGCAGCCGCTCGGCCAGCACCAGCCCGTTGAGCCGCTTTTCGGTGGGCCGCGAATGGACGATCAGGCCGGGCGGCGTTTCGATCGGCAGGTTGATCCCGGCGGTCGCGGCGATCTCCGGCGAGCCGACGCCAGCCGCGATCACCACCTCGTCTGATGCAATCAATCCATGCGATGTGTCGACACCGGTGATCCTGCCGCCGGTCTGGACCAGGGCCGTCACCGTGCTGGAGATGATCTTCGCGCCATGTCGCTCCGCGTCCGCCAACAGCGCGCGCGTGGCAGTCACCGGTTCGGCGACGCCTTCCTCAGCCACATACAGGGCAAAATCCGGAAGCTCGGTGAGATTGGGCTCGATGCGCGCAGCACCGGCGCGGTCGACTTGGCTGATACCATAGCCCCAGGCGGAATGTTCCGTGGCGTAGGCTTCCATGTCGGCCACCGGCAAATCCCAGCACAGGCCGCCGCACCAGCTCAGCGGTAGGCCGGGAAGGTCCCGCGCCAGCCGCGTCCACTCTGCCATCGCGCGGGTGCGCAGCCGGAAATACGGCTCCGGATTGCCCCAGCTGGCATTGATCCAGGCGAACGAGTTCGGCGTCGCCACCCCTCCGGCAGCACTGTCGGCAATCACCGTCACTTGCGCACCCGCTCTGCTCAGATGCCACGCGATGGAGGCGCCGATGATGCCGGCGCCGATGACGATCACTTGTTTCGCCGCAGTCATGCTTGCTCCTCTGCCTCGTCATCCCGAGGGATGTTCATCCAGTGCCACCCGGCAGCCGCTTGCCAACATCGCGCAGCGCAAAATATGCGGCAATGCACTGGCCGGAGCCACAGCACGGCTGAGCTGTATGCTCGGATGGTGAGGCGGCGATCAGCAGAGTCCGAGCCGCCGGACCGGTCGACAGGCCGGCACTGCGCTGCTAGAAGCCCGGCCTGTCACACGGAAATCCCAGAGAATGCCCGAAGCAATAGAAGAAGAAGTGGCGCGCCGCCGCACCTTCGCGATCATCGCGCACCCGGACGCCGGCAAGACCACGCTCACCGAAAAGCTGCTGCTGTTCGGCGGCGCCATCCAGCTTGCCGGCGAGGTCAAGGCCAAGAAGGACAAGATCCAGACGCGGTCGGACTGGATGAAGATCGAGCGTGAGCGCGGCATTTCGGTCGTCACTTCGGTGATGACCTTCGAGTATGAGGACAATGTCTTCAACCTGCTCGACACGCCCGGCCACGAGGATTTCGCAGACGACACCTATCGCACGCTATCGGCGGTCGACTCGGCCGTCATGGTCATCGATGCCGCCAAGGGCATCGAGCCGCGCACGCTGAAGCTTTTCGAAGTCTGCCGGCTACGCGACATCCCGATCATCACCTTCGTCAACAAGATGGATCGCGAAAGCCGCGATCCGTTCGAGATCCTCGATGAGATCGAGCAGAAGCTGGCGCTGGATACGGCGCCGATCACCTGGCCGATCGGCCGGGGCAAGAATTTTTCCGGCACCTACCATCTGGCGCTGAACGCCGTGCGCAGGGGCGACGACGAGAAGGAGCGCACGCCGGTCAACGGTCCTGATTCCAACCGCGTCGCCGGCCTTTTGCCGGAGAACGAGCGCGAGGCCTTCATCGAGGAGCTGGAGCTGGCGCGGGAAGCGTGCAGACCCCTTGATATAGAAGCCTTCCGCGAGGGTCACCTGACGCCGGTCTATTTCGGCTCGGCGCTGCGCAATTATGGCGTGCGCGACCTGATCGAGGCGCTCGGCGCTTTTGGACCGCCGCCGCGTGCTCAAGAGGCCGACACCCGCAAGGTCGAGGCGACCGAAGAGAAGATGACGTCCTTCGTCTTCAAGATCCAGGCCAACATGGATCCCAACCACCGCGACCGCATAGCCTTCGTCCGCGTCTGTTCGGGCAAGCTCGAGCGCGGCATGAAGGCCAAGCTGGTACGCACGGGAAAACCGATGTCGCTGTCGGCGCCGCAGTTCTTCTTTGCCCGCACACGCGTCACCGCCGACGAGGCCTTTGCCGGCGACGTCGTCGGCATTCCCAACCACGGCACGCTGCGTATTGGCGATACGCTGACCGAGGGCGAGGAAATCCTGTTCCGCGGCGTTCCGAATTTTGCCCCGGAAATCCTGCGCCGTGTCCGCCTCGGCGACGCGATGAAGGCCAAAAAGCTGAAGGAAGCGCTACACCAGATGGCAGAGGAGGGCGTCGTGCAGCTGTTTTCGCCCGAGGACGGCTCACCGGCCATCGTCGGTGTCGTCGGCGCGCTGCAACTCGACGTCCTGAAGGAACGGCTGAACTTCGAATACACCCTGCCGGTCGAATTCGAGATGTCGCGCTTTTCCGTGTGCCGCTGGATCTCGGCCGACGACAAGGCCGAGGTCCTGCGTTTCATCGAGGCGCATCGCGGCGACATCGCCCGCGACCTCGACAACGACCCGGTGTTCCTCGCCCAGCACGCCTTCTCGCTGAACTACGAAGCGGAGCGCTGGAAGGCGATCAAGTTTGCCACGATCAAGGACTATCAGGTCCGCGACAGAGCGGCGTAAGTCGCGCTTTTTCCTTCTCCCCGTTCACGGGGAGAAGGTGCCCGAAGGGCGGATGAGGGGCGGCGCGACCCTCGACTATCCTCTGGCAGCTTCCTCTATCTTGGCGATGTCGATCTTGCTCATCTGCATCATCGCCGACATTACGCGGCCGGCCTTGGCCCGGTCCGGATCCAGGAGCAGGCGCGGCAGCTGCTCCGGCACAACCTGCCAGGAGACGCCGAATTTATCCTTCAGCCAACTGCATTGCGATGGTTGGCCGCCACCTTCGATGAGCTTGTCCCAGAAGTAATCCACCTCTTCCTGCGTCTTGCAGTCGATCGACTGCGACATCGCTTCGCTGTGCTTGAACTGCGGTCCACCATTGAGCGCCTGGAACTGCACGCCGTCGAGTTCAAACGTGGTCACCAGCACTTTGCCTTCATCGGCGTGGCCTTTGGGCCAGCGCATCACGCTCAGCACCTTCGAATTCTTGAAGATGGAGACGTAGAAATTCATGGCCTCTTCGGCCTGGCCATCGAACCACAGGCAGGTGGTAATCTTTTGCATGTCGTGCTCCTCGTGCTGTTTCGGTCGCTGTTCCTGTGAAACGGCTGACTCCGAACATGGTGCCATCTCCTTGCCGTCTGCCCAAGGACGGACATGCAGCGCGCCATCCGACAGTGCCACGCATTTTTTTGAGAGAATCTGGCGCATTGCAAAATTGTGGCCAGACCATACTTGCGCGTCTATAACGCCTGCGGTCCGAATTCAGCTCCGCCGCGCCAACCCCTGGGCTGCGGCCAGCCACCAAGGAAAAAACATGCCTGCCTATCGTTCCCGCACCACCACCCATGGCCGCAACATGGCCGGCGCTCGCGGCCTCTGGCGCGCCACCGGCATGAAGGACTCGGATTTCGGCAAGCCGATCATTGCGGTGGTCAACTCCTTCACCCAGTTCGTGCCGGGCCATGTCCATCTGAAGGATCTCGGCCAATTGGTCGCGCGCGAGATCGAAAAGGCCGGCGGCGTTGCCAAGGAATTCAACACCATCGCCGTCGATGACGGCATCGCCATGGGCCATGACGGCATGCTCTATTCGCTCCCGTCGCGCGAGTTGATCGCCGATTCCGTCGAATACATGGTCAACGCGCATTGCGCCGACGCCATGGTCTGCATCTCCAATTGCGACAAGATCACGCCCGGCATGCTGATGGCCTCGTTGCGCCTCAACATCCCGACCGTCTTCGTCTCCGGCGGTCCGATGGAAGCCGGCAAGGTGGTGCTCGCCGGCAAGACGCAGGCGCTCGACCTGGTCGATGCCATGGTCGCGGCCGCCGACGACAAGATCTCCGATGAGGACGTCAAGGTCATCGAGCGCTCGGCCTGCCCGACCTGCGGCTCCTGCTCGGGCATGTTCACCGCCAATTCGATGAATTGTTTGACCGAGGCGCTTGGCCTGTCGCTGCCCGGCAACGGCTCGACATTGGCGACGCATGCCGACCGCAAGCGTCTGTTCGTCGAGGCCGGCCACCTGATCGTCGATCTCGCCCAGCGCTATTACGAGCAGGACGACGAAACCGCACTGCCGCGCAACATCGCCTCGAAGGGCGCTTTCGAGAACGCCATGACGCTCGACATCGCCATGGGCGGTTCGACCAACACCGTGTTGCATATCCTGGCTGCGGCGCATGAGGGCGAGATCGATTTCGATCAGGACGACATCGACGCGCTGTCGCGCAAGGTGCCGGTGCTGTGCAAGGTTGCGCCCGCCAAGTCCGACGTCCACATGGAAGACGTCCACCGCGCCGGCGGCATCATGGCCATCCTCGGCCAGCTCGACAATGCCGGCCTGCTCAACCGCGACCTGCCGACGGTGCATACGTCAACCCTGGGCGAAGCGCTCGACCATTGGGATATTTCCCGCACGACCAGCCAGAGCGTGCGCGATTTCTTCCTCGCCGCCCCTGGCGGCGTGCCGACGCAGGTCGCCTTCAGCCAGGAGCGCCGCTGGGACGAGCTCGATCTCGACCGCGAGAAAGGCGTTATCCGCTCGACCGAACATCCCTTTTCCAAGGATGGCGGCCTTGCCGTGCTGAAGGGCAATCTGGCGCTCGACGGCTGCATCGTGAAGACGGCGGGCGTCGATGAATCGATCCTGAAATTCACCGGCCCGGCCCGCGTGTTCGAAAGCCAGGATTCGAGCGTCAAGGCGATCCTGTCCAATGAGATCAAGGCCGGCGATGTCGTCGTCATCCGCTATGAAGGACCGCGCGGCGGCCCCGGCATGCAGGAGATGCTCTATCCGACCAGCTATCTGAAGTCGAAGGGCCTCGGCAAGGCCTGCGCTCTGGTTACTGACGGCCGCTTCTCCGGCGGCACCTCGGGTCTGTCGATCGGCCATGCGTCGCCGGAAGCTGCCGAAGGCGGTTTGATCGGACTGGTGCAGGAGGGCGATACGATCGAGATCGACATCCCGAACCGCAGCATCCGCCTGGCTGTCGATGAGGCGGAACTCGTTGCGCGACGGGCGGCGATGGAAGCCAAGGGCGCCCTGGCCTGGAAGCCGGAGGAAAAGCGCAAGCGCAAGGTGACGACCGCCTTGCGCGCCTATGCCGCCATGGCCACCAGCGCGGCCAAGGGCGCGGTGAGGTTTGTGCCGGAGTGAGGTTTCTGCCTTCTCCCACAGGGGCTAGCGTGCGCACACATTTGCTTCGGGTTCATTTTTGTGAGGCGAGAACGAAGCCGTCGACGATGGCGTTGAAGCGTCTGAGGCCTTGGGTGAAGGTGATGGGTCCTGGCGGGCGTTCCTTTTCGTAGCCGTTCCAGCCTCCGAGCCTGGCGATACACCAGGCGGCCCAGGCGAGCGTGTGCGTGGGGTGGGGGTTCTTCTGCTTTTGGGTCTTGCCTTCGAGTTTGGCGATGAGCACGTTCAGGACGGTGATCTCGGTGGGATCGAAGAGACGTGCGGCCTGGAAGCCCTGGCCCGGCGAACCACGCCCGTGCA
>NZ_AZUV01000046.1:0-12090 GCF_000513875.1 Mesorhizobium sp. WSM1293
CGGGTTTCGATCTCGCGACGATGTGCGACATCCGGATTGCGGATGATAACGCCGTCTTCGGCTCGACGTTCATCAATCTCGGGATCGTTCCGGGAGACGGCGGCGCTTGGTTCCTGCAGGACCTGCTCGGCCCGCAAAGGGCGGCAGAGCTGATGTACACCGGGCGTCTGGTGCGCGCCGAGGAGGCTCTACGGTTGGGAATCGTGCTCNAGATCGCGGCGGGTTCCGAATTGCGGGCGCAAGCGCTGCAGCTTGCCGGAAGCATTGCTGGAAAACCCCCGCAGGCACTTCGGCTCGCAAAACGATTACTGAACGCGGCGCAGCGATTGGACCTGCCTGACTACCTTGACCTCTGCGCGGCATTTCAAGGCATGTGCCATAATACGCTGGATCACCTCGAGGCGGTCGAAGCCTTCCTAGCTAAGCGCCCGGCCAGGTTCCAAGGGCACTGATTGCAAAAAGTTTTCCGACCGGATCACTGGCCCATGTTCGTTGCCGCGCGAATACGTTTGACTCATAACTGAAGATGTGCAACGTTTGTTTCAACGAGAAAATGGAGGGATGTACCATGCCCCAAAACGGGCAACTCGCTCAGGCCGGTACCGTCCGCACTCTGATGGTACGGGCTGTCAAAGGCGACAGCAGTGACATTTCGGCAGTTGACAGCAGGGTGGCCTCCAATACGACTTCGATCGAGAATGGTGCGGCTCCCTCGTGGCCGCTCTAGGGGGCTATCTTATGGCGCACAGCTATCAGTTGGCTGATGGCCGCCATCTTACGGATCGCCATGTAACTTATCAAACGCCTTCTATTTTGGAATTACCTCGGGGCGGCTGTGTGGCGTCGGACGCCACCGGGTCCGAAAAGATTGTGGGCGCGGTGCTGCGTGCCATCATAAATCTCGTCAACCAAAACATGTCGGCCGGCGCTGCAGTAGTTGATCTAGCGACCGTGTTGATTACTGGCCGCGTCGTGCAGATCAGCACTGAACTCGACACCGCCATCGGTGAGACTGGCCGCGATCGGTCCGCTCTCCGCTCCATTTCGCGGCATACGGGAGAGAACTGCGAAGGCATGTTGCCCGCGACCGGATTGGTCGGCTTTCAGGGAGTGCGGATACGTATTGGGACGGTGGGGTTGCCTACGCCTGTGGTGCGATGACTGGTTGAAGGTGAGTTCGCCGGTCCTCGCTGGGCTCGGGTTAGTCGACCCAAGTAGGTCTCCTCAAAGGAGAGACCTTGCCTTGGGCCCGAACCGCTACAGCGGGCGTCGCCTGAGCGTTCTCGAAAATGAGACAAATGAGAGGAATGGAACAATGACAATATCTCGACGCGACGTAATCAAGGCAGGTATGGCGGCTGGAACGACTTTGTCGTTCCCATCAATCCTTCGGGCGCAGACCTCGTCCGCTGACGCACGGACGGTGCGCATGGTGAAGGAGGACCTCCGCATCTTCGATCCGGTCGTTTCGACGGCTAACATCACCCAAGAGCATGGTTTAGCGATTTACGACACGCTCTTTGCTTTAGACTCGAACCTGATACCGCAGTCACAAATGGTAGGGAAGTGGGGGGTCTCCGACGACAAGAAGACATATACGTTCGAGCTCCGGGACGGCTTAGGCTGGCACGACGGGAACCCCGTCACTGCGGCGGATTGTGTGGCTTCGATCCGTCGCTGGGGCCAAGTGGATGCGGGCGGACAACTGATCCTGGGGCGGGCCAAGGACATTTCAAAGAAGGACGACAGGACCTTCACCATCGCTCTTAAGGAGCCGCTAGGACTTCTGCTTGACATCCTAGCGTCAGCATCGGGGCAGTTCTTGTTCATTATGCGCGAGCAGGACGCAAATCGTCCCGCAACCGAGCAGGTTACCGCGAATATCGGGTCGGGGCCGTTCAAGTTCAATGAGGCTCTTGCAAGACCAGGCAGTAGCGTCACTTACGACCGCAATGAAAAATATGTGCCACGCAAAGAAGCTCCGGGAGCATACGCCGGCGGAAAGACAGTCAAGGTAGACCGTGTGATCTGGAACAATATCGCCGATCAGCAGACTGCTTTAGCAGCCTTGCAAGCTGGAGAGGTCGATTTTTTCGGACCACCGCCGGATCTTTTTCCTATTGTCGAAAGTGATCCCACCCTTGATCTCCAAGTTCTTAATGAATCAGGCAATGTTGCTTTTCTTCGGATGAACTGTCTGCAGAAGCCGTTCGACAACGTCAAGGCTCGGCAAGCGATGCTTCACCTGATCGACCAAGAAGCTATGTTACGCGCCATGTATGGAGATCCAAAATACTTCCGCTCTGTCACTTCGATGTTCGGGAACGAAACGCCGGTTTCCAACAAGGAAAATACGGACTGGTTCAGAGAGGGCGGCAATCCGGAAAAGGCCAAACAACTGTTGAAGGAGGGCGGATATGCAGGCGAGAAGGTCGTTATTCTGCAGCCCACGGACTGGCGGGAGGTAAGCAATGCCTGTCAACTGCTGCTGGCCACGTTGCGGAATATTGGGGTCAATGCTGAGCTAGCCCCGAGCGACTGGGGCGGGCTCGTGACGCGTCGGTCAAACAAGGGTCCTGTTGAGAGTGGCGGCTGGAGCATATTAATCTCGGACTGGCCCGAATTCGCGATGGGAGACCCGATCAGCAATGTTCTGCTAAGTGCGAATGGAGACAAGGCCTGGTACGGCTGGCCGAAGAACGATGAATACGAAGCACTGCGAGCCAGATGGGCGGATGTCGCAACGCTTGATGAACGAAAGGCCTTGGCCCGTGAGATGCAACGGAGTTGGTGGGACTTCACAGGCTTCGTTCTTTTAGGGCAAAGCGTCCGACCAATCGCGCATCGTAAGACGCTCACTGGGCTCCTTGATACGCCTGGTGGCTACCTGCCGATGTGGAACATGGCGAAGGCCTCTTAATGGCGGCCTACTTTCTTCGTAGATTGGTTTCGACCATCGCTGTCATGGCGATGGTCGGGATCTTTGTCTTCCTGCTGCTGAGGCTGGCGCCCGGCGACCCGGCGGCCATGATCGCCGGCAGGTCGGCGACGGCGGAGATGATCGCCGGTATCCGCGAGCAACTGGGGCTGAACGACCCGATGCCGATTCAGTTCATACGTTGGGTGCGCGACATGCTCGGAGGTGATTTCGGGATCTCAATTTTTTCTGGGCGGCCGGTTCTCGAGCTGATCTCGCAGCGGCTTGAACCGACCCTTTCCTTGTCGATCCTGACAATGATGCTTTCGGTGACGGTTGGCGTCTCTTTCGGCATCCTTGCAGCGTGGCGAACTGGCGGGCTCGTCGACCGCCTCCTTGCGGCTTTTTCGGCATTTGGCTATTCGGTCCCGGTCTTCGTTATTGGCTATTTCCTCGTATACTTCTTCGCGATCAAGACGCATTGGCTTCCGGTTCAGGGATACGTGCCAATAGCTGGTGGCCTCTGGCGTTGGTTTGTGCACCTGATCCTTCCCACGGTGGCTCTTAGTCTTGGTTACATTGCATTCATCGCCCGCGTCACACGTGCAAGCATGCTGGAGGTGCTGTCGGAAGATTATATGCGAACGGCCGCTGCCAAGGGCGCCTCGTCCTATGCCATGCTCTTTCACCATGCCTTGAAGAATGCGGGCGTGCCGATCCTGACCGTCATCGGCATAAGCTTCGCCTATCTGATCGGCGGGGTCGTGCTCACGGAAACGGTGTTCAACATACCCGGTATCGGTCGCCTGGTCGTGGATGCGATCAACAACCGCGACTATCCCATCATCCAGAGCGTGCTCATCCTGACTTCGGGTCTGTACGTCCTTATCAATCTTGCGGTCGATCTGGCCTATACGCTGATCGATCCCCGGATCCGGTACTGATATGTCCATCTTTTCTGCCCCAGTTGAAGCCGCGCCGATTGGTCGGTTGCGACTATCTGACTTTCCCCGTCTCGCAAGACGGCACCCGCCAGTCATTGCAGGTGGTGCCATCTTGGCGCTTCTCATAATCCTGGCGCTCGCTGCACCGCTTTACGCTGGCGATCCAGTGAACATGGATCCATTCAACCGCCTCCAGCAGCCTTCCGCCGAGATGTGGTTCGGAAGCGACAATCTGGGCCGGGACGTGTTTGCGCGAACAATTTTCGGTGCCCGCATCTCGCTTCTGGTCGGCCTGCTGGCGGCAGCCACTGCGGCCATGGTCGGGCTCCTGATCGGTGTCATCGCCGGCTACAGCCGCAGCTTCGACAATATCGTCATGCGGGTCATGGATGGCCTGATGTCAATCCCGACGATTCTGCTGGCGATTGCCCTCATTTCTCTGACAGGACCGGGGATCGGCATCCTCATCGTCGCCATCGCGATCCCCGAGACGCCCGCCGTCGCGCGGCTGGTTCGTTCGGTGGTTCTGGGTGTTCGCGACCGTCCATATGTCGAGGCCGCGCTCTGCGGCGGGGCGCGCCTGCCGAAAGTACTGTGGCGGCATATCCTGCCGAGCACCATTCCTGCGCTGATGGTCCAGAGCGCTACCGTGTGCGCCAGCGCGATCCTGACTGAGGCGGGGCTGAGCTTCCTCGGCGTGGGCGTGCCGCCCGAGATTCCAAGCTGGGGCAACATGATTGCCAGTTCGCGGCTCTATCTTTCCATCGCGCCGTTGACGATCTTTGCCCCCGGTGTCTGCCTTGCCGTCACCGTTCTTGCCGTAAACCTGCTCGGGGACGGCCTGCGCGACCTGTTCGATCCCCGCGCAAAACGGAGGCGCTAGATGCAGATACATCAAAGAGCAGGTAACGATGTGCTTCTCGATGTTCGAGAGCTTGAGACACACTTTTACGGCGAAGAGAGCGTCACCCGCGCGCTCAGCGGCATCAGCTTTCAGGTCAAGAAAGGCGAGACGCTCGGCATTGTTGGCGAATCGGGGTGCGGCAAGAGCGTCACTGCCCTGTCGATCCTTCGCCTGCTGCCAAAGGTGAGCGCCAGGACCGTCGGCGGCGAGGTCCGCTTCCAGGGTCGCGACCTGCTTGAGCTGTCCGATCGCGAGATGCGAAAGATTCGCGGCGATCAGATCGCCATGATCTTCCAGGAACCGATGACGAGTCTCAATCCGGTCTATACGGTCGGCCACCAGATCGCCGAGGCGGTGCAGATCCACACCAAGGCTTCCCGCCCGGCGGCCATGAAGAAAGCCGAAGAGATGCTCCGTCTCGTCCGCATCGCGGACCACGAGCGTCGCGTCAACGACTACCCCCATGAAATGTCGGGCGGCATGCGCCAGCGCGCCATGATCGCCATGGCTCTTGCCTGCTCACCGCAACTGTTGATCGCTGACGAGCCCACCACTGCGCTCGACGTCACCATCCAGGCGCAGATCCTGCGGCTCATCGTCGATCTGAAAGAGCGCACGGGAACGGCCGTGATGTTCATCACGCATGACCTGGGGGTCGTCGCCGAGACATGCCAGCGAGTGATCGTGATGTATGCCGGTTGGATCGTGGAACAGGCCAACGTCATCGATCTGTTTGCGCGTCCGGCGCATCCCTACACCCAGGGGCTTATGCGATCGGTGCCCGACCGGCGGCGCGGCCGCCAGCGCCGCCTACCGGAAATTCCTGGCATGGTGCCAAGCCTGCGCGAGCCCATCGTCGGCTGCAGCTTTGCGCCGCGCTGCCCATTCGCGATCGACATTTGCCGCGAGAACACACCCATCCTGCGTGATGTCGGGTCGAGCCACGCCGCGGCCTGCTGGCGCGCCGAAGAGGTGATGGGCGCATGAACGGTCCTCTGCTGAAAGTCGAGTATCTAACCAAGCATTATCCGCTCGGTGCGGGATTCCTGAAGAAGCCCATCCCGGTGATCCGGGCGGTGCAGGATGTATCCTTCACCGTCGAGGTCGGCGAGACGCTCTGCATCGTCGGCGAATCCGGCTGTGGCAAGTCTACCGTCGCGCGGCTCCTGATGCGACTCGTGGAGCCGACCGCCGGGCGCGTACTGATCGAGGGAACCGACATTGCCGGCCTCAAGAAGGACGCGCTTCGCGCCTGGCGCCGTCACATGCAGATGATCTTTCAGGATCCTTACTCGTCGCTGAACCCGCGCCTTACTGCCGGACAGATCATCATCGAACCGGTCGAGAATTTTGAGCGCCTCAGCCGGAAGCAGCGCCAGGCACTCGCTGCAGACCTTCTCCGAAAAGTTGGAATGTCGCCTGAGATGATGCACAGGCTCCCGTCCGAATTGTCGGGCGGTCAGCGCCAGCGGCTCGGCATTGCACGCGCCCTGTCGCTCAACCCCACTCTCATCATCGCCGACGAGGCGGTGTCAGCCCTTGATGTCTCCGTGCAGGCTCAGATCCTGAATCTGCTTCTGGATCTCCAGCAGCAGATGGGCATCGCCTTCGTCTTCATCTCACATGACCTTGGCGTCGTTGAGCATATCGCGCATCGCGTTGCCGTCATGTATTTGGGGCGGATCGTCGAGCTCGCGCCTTGCGAGGCGCTCTTCGCGAACCCAGTCCATCCCTACACCGAGGTGCTGATCGCCGCAGCTCCGGTGCCCGATCCCACACGGGTTCGGCTGGAAGCGCCCGTAGAGGGCGAGGTGCCGAGCCCCATCAATCCGCCAAGCGGGTGCGCGTTCCACCCGCGCTGCCCGCTCGCGGTCAATCGCTGCCGCAAAGAGCTACCGCCTTTGGTGCCCATGCCCGACGGGCGCGTCGTGGCCTGTCATGTGCGGGCGCCCTCCGCAGAGGAGCAAGCTCAACCCACGACGGCACTTTCCCACAAGCCAATGTGTGGTAGCTGAGCAGTGATCAACGATCGACCGGTCAAACTTGAATCTAGTTTCTGCATAGAAAGAAGGCATCAACGAAATCCGGTTCGAAGAAGACGTGGATATCGTGATGAAGGTCGCCTACGATAGTGGGCTCGAGTGTAACGAATGTTGTGGACGGGATATCTGCCTCCGGAGATACAAGGTGCCGTTGCCGAAGCGGTAGGTCAACAGGCTATGTTCGATCTGATATTGACAGTCGAATTCTACTAAATATTAGGTTCATCTTGAGGATTAAGTGATCTTGAGGACTTGCGACACACCTATCGACCCCGCTGTCGCCGCCGAATTCCAAAAGCAGCCCCTCTGAAACCGGTTTGCGTCATGCACTGGCAATCGAGGACAGCCGCGCCGTCGACTTTGGCGCCGCGACCCGTCGGACCGGTCACTGAATATCGCTTTTCGCCCACTTGCAGAATTCTCGCCACAACGGGGATCGGCCCTCCCGACCTTGGCGACGAGGAGGCAACCGAGACTTCAGGTGAATGGTTTTTGCGACGCCGGCCTCGCGTGCAGCGGCTGCACTTTGGAGTCCCAGAGGAAGGGCACAGCGGCGTTGCTCGCTCCCTTGCGGATTAACTCTCGCGTCACGTGAGTGGAATCATTCATCCGGCCGACATGCTCGTCGAACGCGTCATCTGCGGCGGGGGCGGTCGCGTCGCCTGACGTCCAGACGATCGGCACCATCTCGGTGCCTTCGCGGTAGATGTCGATGAAGCCGCCGAGGACGGTTTCCGTTCCGCGGTGACGAGCTACCATTTCTTCCTCGCGATTCGTTGCGCTTGAAAGCAGGAAACTGACCGATTCAAGGATAAATCCCGCGATGGCTATTTTCATTTGATTTGCAACATATGTTTCACAAATTGGCACGAGTGAGCTGCATGAATCATATTGGGTTAAAACGCTGGCGGTGAGTTGCGCGCCACGGGGAGGAGCTCCTGCCAAATCCGGATGATTGCTTTTCATGCGCCATCCCTAGCCGCGAGCGAATCGCCGATTTCGACTTGGAGAAGAAGCACTGGCGCTCCATGCCGTGAGAGAGCAGCATGTCCAGAGATGTGACATATTGCGCACCACAGACCTCTGGGGTAGATGGGGGCATGACTGTCGGACCCCTTTCGGAACGGTTAATGGCCAGCTTCGACACAATGCCGGAGCAGTTTCAATTGGCTGCGCGCTACATTATCGGCCAGCCACATGACGTGGCGCTGTTGTCAATGCGAGACCAGGCGCGTGCGGCCGGGGTTCAGCCGGCTACTATGACGCGTCTGGCCAAGCACCTTGGGCTCACGGGCTACGACGAGCTTCGCGAAATGTATGCTGAGGCCGTTCGCAGCGGCGACGTCGGATTCGCCGGGAAAGCCGATGTGCAAGCGATCGCTCAAAGGCGCAAAGGCGAACATGGCCTTGCGCGCGAAATTCTCCGGGCGCAAGCGGCCGAGATTATCCATCTGGCCGAGTCTCAACTTGATGCAATCGTATCAACCGCAAGACGCCTTGCATCCGCCAAGTGCGTGTTTTGTGTGGGATTAAGATCAAGCCACGCAACTGCTTGGCATCTGCATTATATTCTTTCGATGATTAGAGAAAAATCGGTCATGCTCGATGCGGTTGGCGGCACCGGTTCGGACGCACTGGCCCGTGCCACACGAAACGACGTGCTCTTCGCAACAAGTGTTTTCCCCTACACGCGCGTGACGGTTGAGATCGCCGAATACGCGCGTCAGCATGGCATCCCGATCGTCGCCATCACCGACAGCGAAGTTGCCCCGCTGGCCCGAGTGGCCGACGATGTCGTTCTTGTCCAGACTAAGAGTCCCTCGTTTTTCCACACGATGACGCCGGCGTTCGCCGCCGCTGAGGTGCTGGGCGCGTTGATCGCCGGACGGGGTGCGGAGGCCGCGCGTGAGTCTCTGCTTCGGTTCGATGCTCACCTTGCGGATTTCAGCACACACTTGAGATCGAGAACCTGGACTAAAAAAGTCCGCTCGTCTCCGTCGGCCACTTCTAAGACAAAGAAAGCGGCAAAGAAAACAGGTGGCAAGGCACGCAAAGCAAGGCCAGCTATGTCAGAGCCATCCTTGAGCGAGACCACGGCCGAGAAGTCATTGCCGGAGTCGAAGTAGTCCCCGCCAGCACCGGCCGGCCGTGACCTAGCAGGCTGTTGAAGAAGTCAGGCGCGCTCGCAGACGAAGCCTGAATCGTCGGCATTGTGGATGTAGAAGTGGCCGACGAGGCGACCCGCAGTGCCGATCATCGCCCATCCGCGACCGCAAGCGGGATCGCTTTCGTCGTAACCCTCCCACGAGAATTCCGCGCAGGCCGAGCCGTCTCGCGCGCCGTAGCGGACATCAAGGAAGCCCTTGAGGGCACCGAAGCCGATCTCGCCGTCCGCAGCGCCTTTGAACGTCAGATGCGCCTCTTCGACGAGATCTAGGAAGTCGTTGTCCCAGACATCCATTTCGATGATACGCCAGCGACCGGCAAAGGCCTTGGCGATGGGTGGAACCTTGGCCATGTCAGTTGGTCCCAGCGATGAGCTTCGGCAGCCGCACCAGATTGTAGGCGGCGGCCGCGAAGGTGAAGGCCCATCCGACGCGGTCGCGGCCGCGCAACTTGGTTTTCTCCTGCCCGGCGATCGTCTTGATCCAGCCGAACGCCTCCTCAATCCGCTTGCGGATACGCTGGCTGACGGCATAGCCGCCGTGCCGGGTCGTGCGCCCATCAATCGCCGAACTTCGCCCGTTCGTGTTCTGCGCTACATGCGGCGTCACCCTCATCGAACGCAACTCGTTGATGAAGTCCTCCGCGTCATAGGCCTTGTCGGCGCCAAGCGTGATCGCAGCCGACCGATCCGCACGAGGTTCGATCATAGGGAGTGCCGCCACCCGCTCGGCATGCCCGTCGGCAAACGTCAGGCAGGCGTCGACCAGAAGGCCATGGCGGTTCTCCATCAGTCCATGCCCGATGAAGCAGAACTTCGTCTCCTTGCCTTTGCCCTTGCGGTAGAGCCTGGCGTCAGGATCGGTGGTCGAGGCATGGGTATCGTTCGATCGCCTCTGGCCATGGAAATCCGCTTCGGCGTTGCGCCCGCCGCCGCCTGCCGGCGGTTCGCCCGAGCCGTCTTTCGGCTTGACGCTCTTCATCGACGCCCAGGCCTCGATCAGCGTGCCGTCGACCGAGAAGTGATCCGTCGACAGAAGCCTCTTGACCTTGGGCTGCGGTCGCGGTTCTTGGAGAACACCGAATGGTTCCACGCCGCCTCGTCGACACCGATGCCGACGAACCAGCGGAACAGAAGGTCGTATTCCAGCCGTTCCATCAACAGCCGCTCTGAGCGGATTGAATAGAACGCCTGCAGCAGCATCGCCCGCAGCAGCTTCTCCGGCGGGATCGACGGCCGGCCGATCGGCGAGTACAGCGCCGCGAACTCACGCTCCAGCGCCGACAGCGCCTCGCTCACGATCAACCGGATCGCCCGCAACGGATGATTGCGCCGCACCCGTGCCTCAAGGTCAACATAGCTGAACAGTTCGCCAGTTCGATCGTCGCCGCCGCGCACTCGTCACCTCCGAATCCCTTCGGAAGCAATGAATCACCGCTGCGGTCCGATGGCGAGCGCCTTTTTCAACAGCCTGCTAGGCGCGAGGCGTGCGTTTGGTCCCTCCCCTTCCCTATGGACCGGCCGTGCGGGGCTCGCATAATGTCGACTTATCGCCCAAGGCAAACCCATACCCCGTACCGAGTGTGGCGCGGGCTCTTGATGGCGTATGGCTGACCTGTAATATTAAATATACTTACCTGTGAATAGAGGGCAGCATTCGCTTTGTTGAAATCCTCTGCCTCCTCGACCTCATAAGGTGCACTGATTTCAATTACGCTATGTCCCATTTCCTCTAAAAGCCGGGCCGTAGAGTGACTGCATGAATGACGTCCGGCTCGATATCAACCGCACCCCACCGCGTGCTTGTAACACCGATCCGCAAAACGCCGGTCGGCTGGGATAATCACTGACATACGGGCCATCAGGCTGGACGACGACAAACGGATCGCCAGGATGCGGGCCGGAAAAAACATCCAGAGCCGCCGCCATGTCGCGCATGGTGCGCAATAACGAAGGTGCGGCTCAGACCAAGGCTTCTGTCCTGCTGGTCTGGGCCGCCGGAGATGCGGCCGCGTGAGGGGTTCAGACCCACGAGGCCGCAAAACGATGCGGGCATACGAATCGAGCCGTCGCCGCCGCTGGCGATCGGGACGATCCCTGCAGCGACAACCGCCGTGGAGCCGCCGTCGAGCCCCCAGTCGTTCGGTCAAGATTCCACGGGTTGCGGGTGATGCCGCACAACACAGACTCGCTACTTCCGATCCCTCGTTCGGGCGTGGTGGTGCGACCCAAGACACGCAGCTCTGCCGCGCGCGCTGTACAAAATAGCTGTCCACTTTCGGCCGATTACCTTTGAAGAGCCGACTTCCGAACTCCTGAAACCAGCCAGCCTCGGTAGGTCCCCATGTCCTTGCGCAGGAAGGGCACACCGGCAAATGGCCCTATGTCTGAACCAAGCACAGACTCAGCGTCTTCATAGAACTCTACCACCGCGTTGATGGCGGGGTTGATACGGTCATGAGCCTCACGCGCCAACGTAACTAGTTCGATGACGCTGATCTCGCGTCTGTTTACCAGTTGCGCGAGCCCGGTCGCATCCTGCGTGGCCCGAGCCCGCACTCGCGCCGGAGGCGGTGAACAAAGGTTCCGCAGCCCGGCGCTAGATACGTCCTACTTCAGAACCCCGTGACGGCAGAGATCAATTTGCAGTTCACATTGTGATCCCTCCAACTACTACGCCGCCGTGCGAGAAGCGACGCACAGAACCGAAAGCGAATCGCGACGCGCAGCTAGGAGGGAGAGCCCGATCCCCAATCTACGGCCGCTAGAGGTCAAGGTAGTCAGGCAGGTCCATCGCTGCGCCGCCTTCAGTAATCGTTTTGCGAGCCGAAGTGCCTGCGGGGGTTTTCCAGCAATGCTTCCGGCAAGCTGCAGCGCTTGCGCCCGCAATTCGGAACCCGCCGCGATCTNGAGCACGATTCCCAACCGTAGAGCCTCCTCGGCGCGCACCAGACGCCCGGTGTACATCAGCTCTGCCGCCCTTTGCGGGCCGAGCAGGTCCTGCAGGAACCAAGCGCCGCCGTCTCCCGGAACGATCCCGAGATTGATGAACGTCGAGCCGAAGACGGCGTTATCATCCGCAATCCGGATGTCGCACATCGTCGCGAGATCGAAACCCG
>NZ_AZUV01000047.1:0-6429 GCF_000513875.1 Mesorhizobium sp. WSM1293
GTGCATGGCGAGCGCGATGCGTTGGATTCCCCGGCGGTAGCGATCTTGCACCTCAAAGACATCGCCGGCGAAGCTCCCTCTACGATCCCGCATGTCCTTAACATTGCCGCCGGCGGAAAAAGCCTTGCCAGCTCCGGTCAAGACCAACACCGAAACGGCCGCCTCACCATTGATCCAGTCGACCGTCCGCACGATATCGTCGATCAGGGCCGTCCCGGTCAGTTCGTTGCGGACGTCGTNGCGGTCAAGCACGAGGANGGCGACGCGGTCGCTAACCTCGAGTTTCGAGTCGACGAGTTTCGGCAGATCGGTCATGCCTCAATCCCTATCTTCTCTGGGGACCGCGCCGTGGAGGACGCGGTGAGAAGGATGCGAACGTCTACGACCGCCAGACCGTCGGGATAGGCAAGGATCGGATTGAGATCGAGTTCGTCAATTTCCGGGAATTCTTCAACGAAATCCGAGATACCCACCATGAGATCTGCAAGCGCGTCTCGGTCCACCTGCGCTGCCCCGCGCACGCCATCGAGAACGGCTTGCGCCTTGATTTCGTCCAACATCGCGCAGGCATCATTCCGCGAAATCGGGAGCGCGCGGAACACTACGTCGCTAAGCACTTCGACAAAGACCCCACCCAATCCAAACATCATAACGTGGCCATAGGCAGCGTCACGCACCACGCCTGCAATGACCTCGACGCCCCCCTTTGCTGCCATTGGAGTGACGAGGACGCCGGCAACATTCGCATTTGTCACTGCAGCCTTGGCATTATGAACGATCTCGACGAAACGGCGACGTACCGATGCGACATTGGCAACATTGAGTTTGACTCCGCCGACCTCCGTCTTGTGCAGGATGTCGCGAGATACTATTTTCATCGCAACCGGCTGTGCGCCGAGATGAACAAAAGCTTCTTCGGCCTCTTGTTCATCCACAGCAAGCAAAGCAGGTGCTAGATCCAGGCCAAAGTCGCGCAGGCTGGCTCGCCCTTCGTGCTCCAAAACCTCCCGCCTACCCTCGGCCCTGCAACGCGCGAGAACCTGACCGAAAACTCTGCCGTGCTTCGCTCCATTCGTTGGCAACGCTTCACAGACGCGGCCCATTTCACCATACTCCGCCAAAGCCTGTATGCACCGCACGGCAATTTCCAGGGAGCTGTGCACGGGGATACCGGCTCGACGCATTTGAATGAGGGGTGATGGCCGCTGGTCTGCCGGAAGACAACTGTAAAGGCTGTGAACGATCACGGGCTTGCCAAACCGGCGTGCCATTGCGGCGATCATGTTCGTCGCATCGACTTCTGCGGCCAGCAGGTCTGGTGAAAAACGGACCGCATACCCGCCGTAGAGACCGGAAATCAAAAGTCCATCCACCATCGAATCCTGCAACAGAATCTCGGCGCACGCGGCGAAAACCGCAGGATCTGTGTCCGTGCCGCCGGCAACGTCGACGGGATTGACCACCGATGCGGCCGGAGGAAGCACTGCCGAAAGTCGCCGCCTCGTCTCTTCGCGGAGAGGAGCCAGCACCAATCCACGTTCAGCTAGTGCATCGGCGGCGATTGTGGCGTGACCTCCGCCGTCTGCAAGAATGGCGACGTGGCGCGACCGCAGGGACGGCAGCAGCGATAGCGCCTCAGCTATCGGCAGAATCTCATCGGATCGGTGCGCGAGGACCGCGCCGGCTTGCCTCAGCACGCCTTCGCTGACAGCATATTCGCCAGCCAGAGCGCCGGTATGAGACTTCGCTGAAATGCGTCCGGCCCTTGTCCGCCCCGATTTGTAAATGACAACTGGTTTCTCAAGCGATATCCGTCTCAAGGCGTTTAGAAAGCGGCGACCGTCTTTCAGTCCTTCAACGTAGGCGATCACCACGCTGGTGTTGGGATCGGCCGCAAAGTAATCGAGGTATTCGTCGAAGCGGATATCAGCCTCATTACCTACCCCCACATAAGTGCTCAAACCGACATGCCCATTGGCTTGAGCTTCGGTGACCAGCGAAAGAGCCATGTTGCCGGATTGGGATAAAAGGCCAATGCTACCCTTCCGCAAATCCGAAAAGCCAACGAGATTGCATACTTTGTGAGTATTGAACATGCCCGAGGTGTTTGGCCCGATGATCCTCACCCCGCCAGCGCGCGCAGCGTCTAACACTGCATCCTCGAGCTGCTTGCCGTCGTCTCCAGCCTCTCCAAAGCCACCCGCCAGAACAATGGCACCGCGCACTCCTTTTGCGGCGCATTCGGTGATGACTGAGGCAACGGTCGCGGCGGGAGTGCAGACTAGTGCCAGGTCGACAGGACCCGGCAGGCTGCCCAGATCGGGCAGACACCGAAGGCCGCAGATTTCGCTTTCGTTCGGATTAATCGGATAAATTGCTCCCGCATAGCCGTCATCTAGGAGTTTCCTAAGCGACCTATATCCGCGCTTGGTCGGATTCTTGGATGCGCCGATAATCGCGACGGAACTCGGGGATAGAATATGAACCAGTTCGTTTGACATCCTCATTCTCCCCGGAAGACCGGCGCACGCTTCTCGGCGAAGGCGTCGACACCTTCCTGCCAATCACGAGTTGCCGAACAAAACATCATACCCTCAAGCTCGCCGGTGAGCGCAGCTTCGAACGTCCCTTCGGCGGCGAACGCCAACCGCTCTTTTGCAAGCTGCATCGAGAATGGGGCCTTTTTTGACAGCTCGCTTGCCAGGGTGCGGACCCTTTCAGCAAACTCCTCGTTGGGGATACAGTTCAAGGCCAGCCCGATCCGGACCGCTTCCGCGCCATCAATCTGCCGGCCCAGGAAGAGCAGCTCACGCGCCTTTGCCAGGCCAACAAGTCGCGGAAGAATGTGCGTGACCCCGCCGCCAAGGAATGCACCAAGGCCGACTTCGGGAAATCCGATGCGCCCCGATGCTGCCATGACCATAAAATCACAAGCGAGAGCCATCTCGGCACCGGCGCCAAGGGCATAGCCGTTTACGGCCGCAATGACCGGCTTCGGGTGTGAGCGCAGACGCCTACATACCCTTTGTTCGCTCATCAGATATTGTCGCCTATCGAAGGCCGCGCGGCCGGCCTTGTGTTCTTTCAAATCGGCGCCAACACAGAACGCCCGCCCTTCTCCGGTCAGGACTATCACGCGCACGTCGTTGTCTCGTTCAGACTGGTCGAGCGCTGCCATGACATCGTCGTAGAGTTGCTGCACTACTGCGTTCAGACGGTGCGGCCGATTCAGGCGAATTTCGGCAATACTGTCCTGGATTTCGTACGCGACCGTTTCATACATTATGAGCTCCCTAAAACCCGCTGGACGGACGGTAACCACAGCTCACGATAACAGAGGCGAGTTGATTTGCAACATATGTTTCACTATTGCACAAGTGAGCTGCATGGATCCTATTGGGTCAAAACGCCGGCCGCGAACTCCGCGCCAGGCGCACGAGCTCTTGTCAAATCCGCATCGGCGCGTTCATAGCGCCAACTGCCCTTCTGACATTTATCGTACGGAGGGCATGCAGGGGGCAACATCCACGCGGCATCAGGGGAACCAGTATGCAACAGTTGACTCGATTTTCTGGTATGCATCAATTGACGTGCCGAAGCTGTGGAGAATGGGTGGCCGTACCGCTGCTCCGACAATTGCGGAGAACGTAATTAGTTTCGAAACCATCCTATTCGAACCAAATGAAGCTTTCTCGCCCGCACCGCCCAAATCTAGGGCATGTTGCGGCCGGGCCTCAGGCACGCCGTCGAGACTGCTCATAGGTGACCGCATCGTCGGGGCGCTGATGCTGGTGATCCTCGGAATCGAAACGTATTGCACGAGGCGGTGGGCTGGAGTGACCGAGAGCGCCAGATCGCCCTGAAAACTGACACGATCTTCATGATGCGCTCAACGACGAAGCCTCCCCTCGGCACGGAAGGCGTTCAATCGCCCAAAGAAACGATCAAGATGCAGATCTAACCTGAAGAACCTGCCATTCCAGACGTGCACAGTGTCGTAGGCGACGAGGAATGCAGGAAACCCCAATCCAAAACGGCAATCTTCCCTCGGACATAGGGAGATATTGTCCGTACATGAAAGCCAATCCGTGTGGATACCTATGCCCATCAACTCAATGATCATCTACAGTTGGGAGAATAGGGAAGAGCCGTGTCATTCGTCCATCATTTCTGCTATCTTTCAATCCGTTTACTTGGCCAGGTTAAGGAACTTTGCGTTTTGCGCGAAAGCGGCTCGTATGCTAATCGCCGCAGATAGCGGCACGGCATCGGCGATTTTGAAGGCAAAGACGCGACGTTGGGCACCAAATTCGGACGGCAGGCGAGCTGCAATGGTCATTGGCTGGAGAAGTGAAATAATTCAGTCAGGCAGCTGCCCGACCCATTGGGCCGTCTGCCGAGCGAAACTCATCCGACGGCGTGGGGGCTCGCACAGCGAAACAGCTCGACTGAACTCTTCACGCACACCAACAAGCCATCTTGATCGATAAAAATTCCGACGGCGTTTCCGAGCCGGCCTAAAGTCCACCTAAGGGCTGCATTGTGTTAAACAACAGTCGCGCCATATACTTCGGGCCCACATTAGCGGACCAAACTGCCCTGCGCCATTGAACAGCGTTTGCGAATTGCGCGCTATGGCTTCGCATCATCGCTCATTCAGGTGCGACTCGTAGCCGGACAGCTCAGCCGTTGCTTGCGATACGCGACCCTTTTTGCGACATCCAAGCAAGCATGTATTGGTCATGAGGCTAGCGGTCGGAATCTCCTTCTACCGTTGGCCGAGACGTGCCAATCACGACGGCAGATGCCTTCACATCGCGCGTTGGCAGATGAGCGTAACTTTCCACTGGCCTGATCACGCCATCCGAACGCAGCTTGTTCACTCGACGCATGCATGAGGCTGCCGAGGAACCGACAACTTCCGCGAGTTCGGAAAAGGAGAGTCGGTTGTTCTTTTGTAGGGCTGTAAGAATTCTTCGATCTAGGTCGTCCCTAGCGATGCCGGCCGTCTCAGGAAAGTTCACAGTCGCAAAACGTTGCGCAGCATTTATTGCAATGTTGCGTTAAACTCGACTTGAAATAGCAACGGGGTTCTGCAGGTTGAAACACGCCTCGGTCTGCCGATCCAGATCGGTGCCGCGAGGTCCAGCAAGCTGCCTATATTTCAAACCGCATCACTTTCCGCGGTCGGCGGTTCAAGAAACTATGTATTTTGGTGCAAACCAACCTCCCTCCTGCCCCATATTTCGTCGAAGCTAATCTCGTCGAGACCAATTTGGTTGGCGTATGGCTGCGAATTAGAGGCAGGAGAAGGCACGCAAGGTGACGGCGCGCGCGGACCTCAACGCCGTTGGCCGCACCTCGCGGGTGTGTCCTGTATCTCACCGGGCACGCTGTTTTGGGGCGATTCCCGCCGCTTCGGTTGATGCGCAGCTAGCGCCGGCTTTGCGAGATAGGCAACGCCTACCTCTTGGAGAGAAGAATGATTGATCTGCTCAGCGACACCATAACCCTTCCCACCCAAGAGATGCGGCGGGCGATGTTCAATGCGGAGGTGGGTGACGCCGGTTACGGTGAAGATCCGACGTTAAACCGGCTGGAAGCCTTGGCGGCGGAAATGCTCGGGAAGGAAGACGCCGCTTTCCTAACGAGCGGATGCCAAGGGAACCTTACCGCGCTGCTCGCGCATTGTCCTCGCGGCCACGAGGTGATCGTCGGGGACCGCTCCGATCTCTACGATTTCGAAGCCGGCAGCGTTTCCGCACTGGGGGGGCTCGTCCTGCACCCGGTACCGACAGAATTGGATGGGCGGCTGTCGCTGGATAACCTGCGCTCGGCGATCCGTGACAAGAGCGATTACCAGTGCGCACCGCCAGGGGCCATCGTATTGGAGAATCCTCATTGTCAACGTGGAGGGCGTGTCCTGCCTGCGTCCTATATGAAGGACGTGCGCGAGCTCGCCGACGAGCATGGCTTGCCGTTGCACCTTGACGGCGCCCGCGTCTTCAATGCGGCGATCGCCTCGAAGAGGTCAGCAGCTGAGATAGCGCAGGACTTCGACTCGGTCATGTTCAGCCTGTCGAAAGGACTTGCCGCTCCATTCGGCTCGATGGTGTGCGGCACACGGCCCTTTATCGATCGTGTAAAACGCTATCGGAAGCTCTTAGGAGGTGGCCTCCGACAAGCCGGCTTCATGGCGAGTGCGGGTATCGTGGCGCTTCAAACCATGGTGGACCGTCTGATCGAAGACCATCGCCGTGCCCAGCTGCTGGGGATGAAGATCCGCGACATTCCCGGCATTCGCCTCGAGCCCCCCGTCATTGACACGAACATGGTGTTCTTTCGGCTTGAACGCGACGGTCTATCAACCCCGGAACTCCTGTCAGCACTATCGCAGCGCGGTGTGCGGATGGGCACGCTCCGGGAAGG
>NZ_AZUV01000048.1:0-5036 GCF_000513875.1 Mesorhizobium sp. WSM1293
GCGACGAATTCCTTGAGCTGATGCGTTCGGGCACGGTCGACATCGTCTTTGCCAACAGCCACGAGATCAAGTCGCTCTACCAGACGTCGTCGTTCGTCGAGGCGCTGGCCCAGATCCGCAAGGATTGCCGGATCGCCGCCGTGACCCGCTCGGAAAAAGGCTCCGTGATCGTGNGCGGCGACGAGACGGTGGTGATCAAGGCGACCGCCATCAAGGAACTGGTCGACACGACGGGCGCCGGCGATCTCTATGCCGCCGGCTTCCTGCATGGCTACACGCAAGGCCGCGACCTGCAGACCTGCGGCGACCTTGGCTCACTGGCGGCCGGATTGGTGATCCAGCAGATCGGCCCCAGGCCTCGGCAGAATCTGCGCCGCGAGGCTGAGCAGGCGGGGTTGTTGTAGGGCAGCATCTCGGCCACGCATTGCCCACCTTTCCCTTTTGCAGGCTGTCCAGGCAAGCGCGTGTAAATCGAACGCGTACCAGTCCGAGAAGCATGCCGGTTTTTCTCCAAATTTCTGATTGTTGAGGCTCAGGAACATTGGCGCACTTCGGGCCAGTACTGCCGCCCGATGATGAATGGCCAACACGGGCCCTTTGACGAAGTCGTTTTGAGACGGGATCGTACAAGAGGCAGATTGCCCGAGGGGCGAGCCACAGTCTGCAACATCGGAGCCGCAGAATGCTCAGCTCTACGGCGACATGGGACGTGGAACAAGCCGCAGGCGAACAATTTACATAAACACATAAACATTTCTTTATACGGCATTGACAAGAAATTGGGCTGCTGCGATTGTTCGCATGTCGTGGTTCTCCGCAAGGCGTTGCCGTAGCGGAGCTAAGAGGGAAGCCGGTACATGCCGGCGCTGCCCCCGCAACTGTAAGCGGCGAGCCAAACCCAACAATGTCATTGGGGCGAATGCCCCGGGAAGACGGGGCAGAGGCTGTGACCCGCGAGCCAGGAGACCTGCCTCGGTAAACAACGTCCACAGGCGGGGTGTCTGGTGGCTGCGGCAGCTCGGCGTTGATGCCGGCCTGCTAGCGCCTTCCTTGCCCCCCGCCCCAACCATCGGGGTATGGAATGAATGTCTCCCAGCAAGTTCCCATAGCAACGCTTGGCGTGCCGCGTATCGGTCGCCGGCGAGAACTGAAATTCGCTCTCGAAAGCTACTGGTCCGGAAAATCGTCTGCTGCCAACCTTCTGGCGACGGCGAAGGCACTGCGTGCCGCCAGTTGGAGCGAGCAGCACGACCGCGGCGTGTCGAAAATCCCGTCGAACGATTTCTCACTTTATGACCATGTGCTCGACACCGCGGCAATGGTCGGCGCCGTGCCAGCTCGTTACGGCTGGACGGGCGGCGAGGTCCCGCTCGACATCTACTTCGCGATGGCGCGCGGCACGCAAGGCGATACCGCGGGTTGCGGACAGGCCAGTCACGGGCATGCAGTTCAGGGGCAGCGCGTAACCGCGATGGAAATGACCAAATGGTTCGACACGAACTACCACTACATCGTGCCGGAGCTGGGCGACGATCAGACCTTCGCCCTCTCGTCAACCAAACCAGTCGATCACTTTCTGGAGGCAAAAGAGCTCGGCATCCATACACGCCCGGTCATCCTTGGACCGGTGACCTTCCTCAAGCTGGCGAAGTCTCCCGATCAGGGCTTTAATCCCATAGCGCTGCTACCGCGGCTGCTGCCCGTCTACGAGCAACTCCTGCAGAGGCTGGAACTCTCGGGGGCCGACTGGGTGCAGATTGATGAGCCGGCGCTTGTGCTCGACCTTAACCCGAACGAACGAGCTGCCTTCGAATTCACCTACGGCCAGCTGTCGAATGCCGCGCCCAAGTTGAAAGTTATGTTGGCTACCTATTTCGGGCCGTTGGGAAACAATCTCGAGACCGCGGTTTCGCTGGGCCTGGCGGGCCTGCATCTCGACCTCGTGCGCGCTCCCGAGCAATTGGAGACGATTGGTCGGCTCGCACCGAAGGATCTGGTGCTCTCGCTTGGCTTGATCGATGGCCGCAATGTCTGGCGCGCGAACCTGACCGCCATTCTCGACCGCATCAAGCCGGTCATCGCCGGTTGGCCGCTCGACCGCGTCGAAATTGCGCCTTCCTGCTCGCTGCTTCACGTGCCGATGGACCTGCGGATGGAGACCGCGCTCGATGTAGACGTCCGTTCGTGGCTGGCATTCGCCGCCCAGAAGACTGAAGAGCTGCTCGTGCTGGCCCAAGCCTTGTCCGAAGGCTGGGAGGCCGTAACAGGCGGGCTGAAGGCTTCTGATGAGGCGGCCGCCGCGCGCGCAATGTCGACAAAGGCCCATGATCCGCTCGTCCGCGGGCGCGTCAGCAGCATTGACGGCGCCATGAAGCAACGAAAGAGCGCATTTGCCAAGCGCTCGAGAGTCCAGGCTGACACGCTCGCCCTGCCGTTGTTCCCGACGACGACCATCGGGTCCTTCCCGCAGACGCCCGAGGTGCGCAGGGCACGCTCCGCTCATGCGAAGGGTCGGCTGAGCTATATGGACTATCAGACCTTCCTGAAGAAGGAGACTGAGTGGGCCGTCCGTTGGCAGGAGGAGATCGGGCTCGACGTGCTGGTACATGGCGAGTTCGAACGAAACGACATGGTGCAGCATTTCGGCGAGCAGTTGTCCGGCCTCGCCTTCACCCAGCATGGCTGGGTGCAAAGTTACGGCTCCCGGCTCGTGCGCCCTCCCATCATCTTCGGCGACGTATCGCGGCCCAATCCGATGACGGTTCTCTGGTGGCAATTTGCCCAGTCGCTGACGAAAAAGCCGGTGAAGGGCATGCTCACGGGCCCAGTGACGATTCTTAACTGGTCTTTTGTTCGCGACGACGTACCTCGCGCCGAGGTCTGCCGCCAGATTGCACTCGCCATGCGCGATGAAGTGGCCGACCTCGAAAGAGCTGGCGCAAGAGTGATCCAGATCGATGAGGCTGCGTTTCGCGAAGGCTTGCCCCTGCGGAAGTCCGAGTGGAAGCATTATCTCGGCTGGGCTGTCGAATGCTTCCGGCTCGCCTCGACGGGTGTAGAGGACGCGACTCAAATTCACACCCACATGTGCTATTCGGAGTTCAATGAAATCATCGACTCGATTGCTGAACTGGACGCGGACGTGATTTCAATCGAGACGTCGCGCTCCAAAATGGAACTGCTGGACGCCTTCACCAAGTCGAAATATCCGAACGAAATCGGTCCCGGCGTCTACGACATTCACTCGCCACGTGTCCCCGAGATCGGCGAGATCTTGCATCTTGCCCAACTGGCTCGCGAGCGACTGTCGGACGGCCAACTGTGGGTGAATCCGGACTGCGGCCTCAAAACAAGGAAATGGGAAGAGGTCCGCCCTGCCCTCATCAACATGATCGCTGCAGCCTGCGCGCTGCGGGAGAAAGTGCAGGCGCAGGCCGCTGGGCCACTGTGACCGGCAAACATGTGACCCGCGGGCCTCGCGGATAATTTGAGGCAGAAAGGACGGCATCGAAAAGCCGCGAAGACGTCGGTCGACGCGTGCGAGTCCACCCTTGTCGTCCAGCCGAAGGCCGCTGGACGGCTGAGCGGCGGGGCAGGATTTGGGACGCCGATTCTGGTCCGAGGACGGATGATTTCGGCCACGAAATGGAGGAAGGCGGTTTTGTCCGTGAGCTTCTGCCTCACAGGGCCAGCGGCCGACAGACGCGAGGGATCAACGCTTGCAGATGCCGCCTGAGCACTGGCACTATCGAGATATCGGCGGCGAGGTCGACCCATCAAGAGCGTCGGTGTCGATTTGACTGCGTCGCATGTGGCGGACATCGACAAAATAGCCATACCGCCCAGCCGCAAGCTGCGACCATTCCTCATCGTGCGAATTGAAGCCGGCTGCATCTGGCACGGCGTGTGCTCCGCTCCTGCTGAAGTTCCGCTAGGACAGAGCTTTTCACGCGCGCACGGCTCGCGGTGGTGTGTTGCTTCGACACAAACGCCCCCGTGGACATTACGATCGGTCCAAGAATTCAGCTGTGCTCTCCGAGCCTATCTTTCCGTCATGCAGGCTACCCGAGCAGTCGGGAGGAGTGGAACCAACCAAGTTGTAAGGAGCACCTGATGTCTAACATGATGAAGGCACTGGTGAAGGCCAAGGCCGAACCGGGCATCTGGATGGAAGAGGTGCCGGTGCCGGAGATCGGCCCCAACGACGTGCTGATCAAGATCAAGAAGACGGCGATCTGCGGCACCGACGTGCACATCTACAATTGGGACCAGTGGGCGCAGAAGACGGTGCCGGTGCCGATGGTGACGGGCCATGAATTCGTCGGCACCGTTGCCNATTTCGGCGCAGCGGTCACCGAATACAAGGTCGGCCAGCGCGTGTCGGGCGANGGCCACATCGTCTGCGGNCATTGCCGCAACTGTCGCGCCGGGCGAGGGCATCTGTGCCGCAACACGCTCGGCGTCGGCGTCAANCGNCCGGGNGCCTTCGGTGAGTATCTGGCNATCCCGCAGCACAANGTCGTGCCGATCCCCGATGATGTGCCNGACGAGATCGCNGCNATCTTCGATCCGTTGGGCAATGCCGTGCACACGGCACTCTCCTTCGATCTGGTCGGCGAGGACGTGCTGGTTACCGGCGCCGGGCCGATCGGCATCATGGGCGCGCTCGTCGCCCAATGCGTCGGCGCGCGAAAAGTCGTCATCACCGACATCAACCCGGTGCGGCTGGCGCTGGCGAAAAAGCTCGGCGTCCAGCATGTCGTCGACGCGTCCAAGGAAAAGCTGCGCGATGTCATGCCGGCACTCGGCATGACCGAGGGTTTTGATGTCGGCCTCGAAATGTCGGGCGCAGCCCCCGCCTTCCGCGACATGATCGACACCATGAACAACGGCGGCAAGATCGCCATTCTGGGCATCGCCCCGACCGGATTCGAGATCGACTGGAACAAGGTCATCTTCAAGATGCTGCATCTCAAGGGCATCTATGGCCGTGAGATGTTCGAGACCTGGTACAAGATGATCGCGCTGGTGCAGGG
>NZ_AZUV01000049.1:0-2336 GCF_000513875.1 Mesorhizobium sp. WSM1293
GGCGGGACCGGCGACGCGGCGAACATCCTCAACAACGGCGCCGGCACCCTCACGGTCGACATTGCGGGCGCGAGCAACTCCACCGGCGGCCATGGCATCTACGTTCGCGATACAGCCCTTGGCGGCGACATTGGCGTCACCACAGGTGCCGTGAGCGCGCTGGCCGGAACCGCAATCGACGTGCAGACCCGGTCGGAGACCAGCAATCTCGACGTGACGGCCAACGGCGCAATCGATGGCCGCAGCGGGATTTCTGCCGTAAACTTGGGCGGGGGCACGCTCACGGTGACGGCGGCTGGTCCGGTCACCGCGACTGGCGGCGGCAGTGGCGGCATCTTTGCGCAGGGCAGTGGCGGCAATATCAAGGTGACTGCGGGCGACGTCACCGCCACCGGGTTTGCAGGCATCACCGCCCAAATGGTCTTCGCAGCGACTGCGGCCACGGTCGATGTGACCACAGGCAATGTCTCTGGCACGAGGGGCATCGCCGCGACCACTGGCGGCACGGGCGCGATCACCGTCACCACGGCCGGCATGATCACCGGCACCCTCTCCGAGGGCATTCTGGCGGCCGGCGGCGGCGCAGTGACAGTGAATGCCGCCAACACGGTGACCGGCGCGACCGATGGCCTGGAGCTGATCGCCGGCACCGGCGGCGCTGGCGATATCTTGGTCACCGGGGCCGGCGGTTTCGCCGGCGGCAGCGGCGATGCAGCCAACATCCTCAACAATGGTTCCGGCACGGTCAGCGTCAACATCTCAGGCGCCAGCAGCTCGATGGCAGGCAAAGGCATTGTGGTGCGCGATACCGCCGCAGGCGGCGCCATCACTGTCACCACCGGCGCGGTAACGGCGCTGGCCGGCAGCAAGGACGCCATCGATATCCAGGCGCAGTCGACGACCGGCAATGTCACGGCGCTGGCGAACGGCGACATTAAGTCGGGCAATGCCGGCATCGTCACCGCGATCTTCCCAGCTGCCGCAACTGGCAACATCAACGTGACGGCCAATGGTGCCATCGGCGCACGATTCGGCGTCGACGCGGAGAACTTAGGCTCCGGCTCGACGACGGTGAAGACGGTCGGTCCGGTAACCGCGACGTCGGGCAATGGTGTCTACGCGCGCACCACCGGCGGCAGTGTGTTGGTGAACGCCGGCGCGGTGTCCTCAACGGGCAATACGGCGATCATCGCGCGTCAGACCAACGCGGCGGGCGCCGGCACAGTTGGTGTGACGACCACCGGCGCGGTGTCGGGCCTGACCGGCATCGAAGCGACTAATAGCGGCACCGGCACGGTCACGGTGACTGCCAACAGCGCGGTCACCGGCACTGCCGCCGAAGGCATCAAGGCAACCGGCGCCGGCGTGGTGAACGTCAATGTTGCCGGCACGGCCAGCGGCGTAGCGCGCGGTGTGACGGTGACGGGTTCCAGCGGCACCATCACCAATACGTCGGTTGGTACGATCCGCAACAGCTCCGGGCTGCTGACCGACTCAGCGCTCGTGGCCACCGGCGGGCCGTTCGTCCTTGCCAACGCAGGTTTCATCACCGGTACGGTGACCTTTGGCGCTGCTGCTGACACATTCAACAACAACGGCACTTGGCGCACGGCGGGCGGCACCAGCGATTTCGGCGGCGGCGGCGGCGGCGACACGATGACCAATGGTCCCGGGAGCATCGTCGATGCTGCCGGAGTGGGCGGTATCGCGACAACCAACTTCACCAACCTGGCGATGTTCGTGAATCAAGGCCGCACGACGGTGGTCAACGGCTTCGCCGGCGATGTGCTCAACACGAGCGGCAATGCGCAGTTCGATGGAAGCTCGATCTATGCGGTCGATATCGGGGGCCTCAATCAATCGGACAAGTTTGTCTCGACTGGCACGACGACGCTGGCTGCCGGTTCCACTCTTGAAGTCCATATGGTGGGCAACCTGCAAGTCGGCGCGCAATACAAGGTGCTCACCGCCGACGGCGGCTTGACCGGCGAATTCGGTTCGGTGACCGGCGTCACCAATACCGCATTCCTGTCGGTGACCGACACCTACGACGCCAACAACGCCTATCTCGACGTGGCCAAGGTGCGTGACTTCGCCGATGCCGGGCTGACGCCGAACCAGATCGCCACGGGCGAAGGGCTGGACAGGCTGACTAGCGGGGCTGTGTTCGGCGCCGTCGCCGGGTTGGCCACCGATGCCGAGGCACGCACTGTCTTCGACCAGCTGTCTGGCGAAATCCATGCCTCGGCCAAGGGCATGCTGGTCGAGGACAGCCGCTTCGTCCGCGATGCGGCCACTTCTCGTATCCGCGCCGCTTTCGGCGACGGCAGCACCGC
>NZ_AZUV01000050.1:0-1584 GCF_000513875.1 Mesorhizobium sp. WSM1293
AAACTTCTTCGTCGCCAGCGGCGAGCCGCCCTCGTTCGTGAGGCGTATATAGTCGCCACCAACGACAACTGTCAACACACATCGAGAATGTTTTTTCGATTTCTCGTAGAGATATGCACCGGGCCGAAATTCATGAGTTGGCTTGGCTGAATTGTGGGCGGCGTTCTAGCGCCTACCATCCCTGTGATGCGTCCCGAGCTCGAGGCGCTGATGAGTGCCATCGCACCCGTCGCGCCTCGATGGCTGCAGAGCAATTCTTCACCGAAGCGCCGTTTAGAGCCGGTTCTCGAGCAATTCCGGCGTGATGTTCCGGCCAGCGTAGAAGATGCCCAGGATCAGCACCCGCCCACCCTCGACGGCGAAGGCAATGCTGACGGCGCGGCGATAGCCAACAATCCGCAACCCCGGCATGATCTCGACCCGCTCGGTGCCCCGCTGTGGAAAAGTCGACGGCCGAGACAATGGTCACGGATACCCGCAATGAAATTCCGGGCGATCGCCGGCGACGCACGTCCGGCTAGGTCATCGTAGAGTTGCTCCAGCTCCGACTCCGCCTTGGAGTGGAAGACAATCCGATACTCCATCCCCTACTTGGCTTTCGCCTGCTTGGAGCGATGACGCGCCTCCAGCCGGGAGAAGACCGTGTCGGCAGGGATGCCCTTCATCGGATCCTGCCGGAGTTCAGCCAGGCGCCCTGGTATCTCCTCGCGCAGCCATTTCTCCCGCTCCGCCTCGAAATCCTCGAGCATGCGCAGGCCCGCGCGGACAACCTCGCTGGCATTGTTGTAGCGGCCTGATTCGAGCTGCTTCCTGATGAAGCTCTCGTAGTGGTCATTCAAAGCGTAATTTGGCATTGGCAACCTCCTGCGGGGAGCGATCCCGAATCTGGCGCCGATTCGGCCACGCCTTACCTCGCGTGACTCATCCGCAGAGAATCGCCCTTCGCTTTGATTCGGCATGATCGAGGCATCGCTTCAACGCCCCCAGGCCGCTCGACCAACGGCACTTGCGGCTATTGCGGCGTGACACACCGGCCGCCGGCGCGATCGAGGATTCACATGCAGGTCGATATTCGCGGCCATCAGTCATTGTCATGGTCGAGGGTGGCCACAAAAGCCGGCTGAATAGAACACCACCCCGACCAAATTCATTTCGTATTTGACTGTAATTCATCACCGGCATCACCGATGCCTGGCACGAGGATCGGATGGCTTTGTCTGTTCCGCCTCCGATTCGGTTGATCCGGCCATGGCGGCGGCCTGGCGCTTCACTTGCCAGTCCCCCAAACGCAAACGGCCCGCGGGCTGCGGGCTGTTTTGTTGAGGCTTTGTTTGTTGTCGTACCTTGTCGGCTGAGTCCTCTTTGTGCGCCGAGGACTGCCGCTTGCGGGCACCATTGCCCCTTGAACGTGAACAGCCCGCCGGCTGATGCCAGGCGGGCTGTTGCTTAGTGAAGTTGGGTTTGCGGGACGGGATTTGGTTCTTTTGTCCCGCAGCTTCGGCTTCGCTTTCGGGGGCCTGAGCCTGGGCAGATCGATGGCCACCCCAGCCGCATTCAAAACGGCGCGCGGGCATTTGTGGCTGG
>NZ_AZUV01000051.1:0-1273 GCF_000513875.1 Mesorhizobium sp. WSM1293
TGTTTGGACCGGGGACATCGCGAACAGGTGTGCGGAGACATCGCGAACAGTTTTGTCACTTATCGTCTGCTGAGGTTGAGGTCGACTGTTTCTATTTTCTGATGTCTGAAGAAGGCTTGGAAGACGCCGTCCTTGGTGGTGGGGATGAAGGCCACGGCCTTTCCGCCAAATGCCTTGGAGAGGCGCAGGATGTAGCCGCACAAGGCGACGCGGCCCTCTTTCTGAACCTTGCGAACGATGGCGCCCTGTGGGTAGTCGAAGGCTTCGACGGCCTCGCTGAAGGAGCGCGGCGAAGGTGTGTATCTGTCGAGGGGAACGCAGCCCTTGAGGCCGTCGTGGGGTCTTTCGGCGTTGTAGAGGTCGCGCCAGGCGTCGAAGGCTTTTTGCGCGCGCTCGAGATTTTCGAAAGCAGGTCCGGCCATCGCTTCGGCCTTGAGCGAACGGTGGAAGCGCTCCTCCTTGCCCAGCGTCTGCGGATGCAGGGGCCTGGAATGAGAGACGGCGACGCCATGCTCGATCAGCCAGACGGTGAAGCGTGTGAAGTTGCTTCGTCCGCCATCTCCCCATGGCGGACCGTTGTCGAAAGCCATGCGCTGCGGCAGTCCATAGCGGCGAAAGGCGGCAATCAGATGGGTTTTGACCGTTTCGCCGGTCTCGTTGATGCAAGCCTGCAGCACGACGGAGAAGCGCGAATGGTCGTCGAGCGCGGTCAGTGGATGCAACCGGCCGCCCTGCCGCAATGCGACATGGCCCTTGAAGTCCATCTGCCACAGATCGTTGGGGGCGGCATGCTCGAAGCGCCCGAACGGCTTGGCTCCGCCTCCCAGCAAGCCCAGTTCGACACCGTTGCGGTGCAGGATCCCGGTCACTGTCGAGGGCGCAGGCGAACCGATTCCCTCGCGCCGCAGGACCTTGGCGATCTTGCGACCGCCCCAGGCCGGGTGCGTCTGGCGCATGCCAAGAACCGCCGCCTCCACTGCATCCGGGCTGCGCCCCGGGCTCGTCGTGGGGCGACGCGATTGCTCCGCAAGCCCGGCCTCGCCATGGGCGCGATACCGCGCAATCAACTTGTGACCACAGGTTCGGCCGATCCCGAAACGACGACAAAGCGCACTGACATTGCTGCCTTCCTGCACGGCAAGACGCACAAACTCCAACTTCCCATCCATCACGCTGGTGTCCCCAAATGGCATCGCGAACCTCCCGGCGCAGAGCACGCCAAACTGTTCGCGATGTCCTCGCACACCTGTTCGCGATGTCCCCGGTCCAAACA
>NZ_AZUV01000052.1:0-1140 GCF_000513875.1 Mesorhizobium sp. WSM1293
GACGGCGTCGGCGGCGCGCGCACCGGAAACTGCGATCAGGGCCGCAGCGGAGCCGAGGAGAAGGCTCTTGATGTTCATTTTCTGACCTCCAGTCAAAAGTTAAAAAACGGGTCTGGGTATTCTTTGCTGAAGGACAGCGTTCCCTGCCCCATCCCCACTACCGAAAAAGATGCGCACCGCGCCGCTCCTTCGAAATCGACATTACTCATGGGACGGCGGCGTTCAACCACGATCGTACCGGTGAAAGGGCTGCCTGGCTGCTATCCCCTGGCGTTGTTGCACAAATGACACGATTTGGCCTCACTCAGAAACCTCTCGTTAACCATCAGGCCACTGCAAGCCCTTGTTTGCCGGCGAATCCGGCGATGGACCGACGGAATCATGGCGAGTTCCCGAGTCGCTAGCCAGAAACAACCGCAGAACCGCCACATCCATGGAAGATCGCGGTTCGGCGCCTTCTTATTTTTGCATATAATGATGCGGGCTTGTTGATTGTGCCGGCGCTTTTCTTTATCCACCGCCGCAACGGAGAGGTGGCCGAGTGGTCGAAGGCGCTCCCCTGCTAAGGGAGTAGAGGTCAAAAGCTTCTCGTGGGTTCGAATCCCATCCTCTCCGCCACCCTACGCCCTGCGGGCTTCGGGTGGCAGGCCACCCGGAACCGCATTTTGGGCGTAGGAGTGTCGCCCGAAGCTACGAAGTAGCGTAGGGGGACCATGTGGTACGTCTACTTCCTGCAGCTCCATAACGGCGATATCTATGTCGGGTCGACAAACGACCTTCGACGCCGTTTCGAATCGCATCGTTTGGGCCAGGTGACTTCCACCAAGGCTTATCTGCCCGCAGCCTTGAAGACCTATATCGCGGTCGAAACCGAGGCCAACGCACGGCAACTCGAGCGATATTTCAAGAGCGGATCGGGCAAGGCTTTCGCGAGCAAACGGTTTTGGCGAACAGAGCCCCGCTGAAGGCCTTTTTCCCTATCCATCTGAAATAGAAAGAAAAAATGCCCTGAGAGCTGGGTTTTGGCGACCTCCGCACTCGATTCTGACTGGAGGTCAGAAAATGAACATCAAGAGCCTTCTCCTCGGCTCCGCTGCGGCCCTGATCGCAGTTTCCGGTGCGCGCGCCGCCGACGCCGTC
>NZ_AZUV01000008.1:0-388361 GCF_000513875.1 Mesorhizobium sp. WSM1293
GACGACCGCGGTGGCGCCGATCTCGACCTTGGCGGTGTTGATCACGGCACCGATGCCGGTGGTGACGCCGCAGCCGATGTAGCAGATCTTGTCGAAGGGCGCGTCNGGNTTGACCTTGGCCAGNGCGATCTCGGGCAGCACGGTGAAGTTGGAGAAGGTCGAGCAGCCCATATAGTGAAAGATCTTGTCCTTGCCGATCGAGAAGCGCGANGAACCATCGGGCATNAGGCCCTGGCCCTGCGTGGCGCGGATCGCCGTGCAGAGGTTCGTCTTTCTCGACAGGCAGGACGGGCACTGGCGGCATTCGGGCGTATAGAGCGGGATGACGTGGTCGCCCTTCTTGAGCGAGGTGACACCCTTGCCGACATCGACGACGACGCCGGCGCCTTCATGGCCGAGGATGGCCGGAAACAGACCTTCCGGATCGGCGCCCGACAGCGTGAATTCATCGGTGTGGCAAATGCCTGTCGCCTTGATCTCGACCAGCACTTCGCCCTCGCGCGGGCCCTCGAGGTCGACCTCCATGATCTCCAGCGGCTTTCCGGCGGCGACAGCGACAGCGGCGCGGGTTTTCATCAGGCGTCCTCCAATACGAATTTTTTTCCAAGGTTTCAGGTTTTGCCGACACGATCAACTGGCAGCTGGCTCCCCGACTGGGCCACAGCGATGAATTGGAATCGCAAGTCGATTGAAAGGCAGTGAATTGCATGGTCGGCTTGACCCTGCAAGCACAGGCCATAAAAGGAACGGCCGACCCGAGGGATGACATTTCGCATGTTCACCAAGATCCTGATCGCCAATCGCGGCGAAATTGCCTGCCGCGTCATTAAGACGGCGCGCAAGATGGGCATTGCCACGGTCGCGGTCTATTCCGATGCCGATCGCGACGCCGTGCATGTCGAGATGGCCGACGAGGCGGTGCATATCGGGCCTTCGCCAGCCGCGCTGAGCTATCTCGTCCCTGAAAAGATCATCGCCGCGTGCAAGGAGACGGGAGCCCAGGCCGTGCACCCCGGCTACGGATTCCTGTCCGAGCGGGCGGCCTTCTGTGAGGCGCTGGAAGCGGAAGGCATCATTTTCATCGGCCCGAAGCCCAAGGCGATCAAGGCGATGGGCGACAAGATCGAATCGAAGAAGTTCGCCAACGCCGCCAAGGTTTCCACCGTGCCCGGCTGGCTCGGCGTCATCGAGAATGCCGATCATGCCGAAAAGATCGCCGGCGAAATCGGTTATCCCGTGATGATCAAGGCTTCGGCCGGCGGCGGCGGCAAGGGCATGCGCATCGCCTGGAGCGAAGCCGAAGTGCGCGATGGCTTCGACCGCGCGCGCTCGGAAGCCAAGAGTTCGTTCGGCGACGATCGTCTCTTCATCGAGAAATTCGTCGTCGATCCGCGCCACATCGAAATCCAGGTGCTGGCCGACGCGCATGGCAACGCGCTCTATCTCGGCGAGCGCGAATGCTCGATCCAGCGACGCAACCAGAAGGTCGCCGAAGAGGCGCCGTCGCCATTCCTGGACGCAGCGACACGCAAGGCCATGGGCGAGCAGTCTGTGGCGCTGGCCAAGGCCGTCGACTACCAGAGCGCCGGCACGGTCGAATTCATCGTCGACAATGACAAGAACTTCTATTTCCTTGAAATGAATACACGATTGCAGGTCGAGCACCCGGTGACGGAGCTCATCACCGGCATCGATCTGGTCGAGCAGATGATCCGCGTCGCCGCCGGCGAAAAGCTTGGCCTGAAGCAAAGCGACATCGAGCTGAACGGCTGGGCGGTGGAAAGCCGGCTCTATGCCGAAGACCCTTACCGCAATTTCCTGCCTTCGATCGGCCGGCTGACGCGCTACCGGCCGCCGGAGGAAGGACAATTCGGCGATGTCGTCATCCGCAACGACACCGGCGTCACCGAAGGCTCCGAAATCTCGATGTTCTACGATCCGATGCTGGCCAAGCTGTGCACCTGGGCGCCGACGCGTCTGGAAGCCATCGATGCCATGTCGGAAGCGCTCGACAGCTTCGTCGTCGACGGAATCGAGCACAACATTCCGTTCCTGGCTGCCTTGATGCAGCATCAGCGTTGGCGGGAAGGGCGGATATCGACCGCTTTCATATCGGAGGAATATCCCGACGGTTTCGCGCCGGTCGTGTCGAACGACGACGAGAAAGCGGTGCTGGCGTCGATCGCGACCGCAGTGGAACTGCTGCGACGTGATCGGCTTGATCGGCTGGGCGGGCGCCTGGCGCCGCATTCGGGAGCGCTGAAGCGCGACTGGGTCGTGAAGATCGATGATGACTATCTGTCGGCGTCCATCATCGAGGGCATGATTTCCATTCCGATGGAAGTCGATCTGTCGATCGCGGGCGGCAAGGCGCTGACCGTTGCATCCGACTGGCGGCCGGGCGATCTGGTCTGGCGCGGTACGGTCGGCAAGCGCAAGGTTACGGCTCAGGTCAGGCCGGTCGCCAATGGCTTTCGCATCGCCTGGAAAGGCATGTCGGTGACCGCGCGCCCCATGCTGCCGCGCACCGCCGAACTGGAAAGGCTGATGCCCGAAAAGGTAGCGCCGGACACGTCGAAGCTGCTGCTTTGCCCGATGCCCGGCCTTGTCGTGTCGATTGCCGTTGCCGAAGGCCAGGAGGTCAAGGCAGGCGAGACATTGGCGGTGGTCGAAGCGATGAAGATGGAAAACGTGCTGCGCGCCGAACGCGACCTTGTCGTCTCCAAACTCAACGCCAAGCCTGGCGACAGCCTGGCTGTCGACGCTGTGATCATGGAGTTTGCTTAGGGCTAGCCGGGCAGGCAGCCTGTGATCAGCAGTGGTTTGTGCTGGACTGGCATCGCGCGGTCCCGGACAATACATCTCCATCGACTCAAGGACCTTCACGCAGCACCATGGCCGACGAAAAACTCCCCCGCGATCCCTTGAAGCGCGAAGCGGCGATTGCTGCGGCGCGGCCGGAGGCCCCGGCGCGGCCCTTCGTCCATTTGCGCGTGCATTCGGCCTATTCGCTGCTGGAAGGCGCCTTGCAGATCGGCAAGGTGGTGGCTCATGCGGTCAAGGACGAAGCCCCGGCCATCGCCGTCACCGACACCAACAACCTGTTCGGCGCGCTCGAATTCGCGCAGAAGGCGGTGAAGGACGGCATCCAGCCGATCATCGGCTGCCAGACGGCGCTCGCCTTTTCCGGCGAAAACAGCGATGGCCAGCGCGACCGCCGACGGCAAGGTCCCGATATGCGGCCGGTCGTCCTGCTTGCCGCGACCGAGGCGGGCTATTCCAATCTGGTCAGGCTGGTCAGCCGCGTCTACCTCGAAACGCCGCCGGGCGAAGCCGTGCACCTGACCACCGAAATGATGGAAAGCTATTGTGACGGGTTGATCTGCCTCAGCGGCGGACCGCGCGGACCGATCGGCACCGCGCTCAAGGAAGATCGCCGCGATCTGGCCGAAGCCCGGCTTTTGACTCTCAAGGAGATGTTCGGCGACCGGCTCTATGTCGAGCTTGACCGGGTTTCCGGTTATGATCGCCTGATCGAAAAATCCTCGATCGATCTGGCCTATGCCCATGAACTGCCGCTGGTCGCCACCAACGAGGCGTTCTTTTCCTCTCGCGACGACTATGACGCACATGACGCGCTGATTGCCATTGCCGAGGGATCGGTCGTTGCCGCTGACAACCGCCGCCGGCTGTCGCCCGACAATTTCCTGCGCAGCCAGGCCGATATGGCAAGGCTCTTTGCCGACCTGCCGGAGGCGATCGACAACACTGTCGAGATCGCGCTGCGTTGCTCCTATTACCCGAAGAACCGCAATCCGATCCTGCCGCGCTTCACCGGCGGCGATGTCGCCGACAATGACGCCGCCGTGCAGGCGGAAGCCGACGAACTGGCCCGCCAGGCCCATGAGGGGCTCGACGCGCGCCTTGCCATGCATGGCCCGACCGCGGGCTATACGGTCGAGCAATACCGCGAGCGGTTGAACTTCGAGCTTGGCATCATCACCAAGATGAAGTTTCCCGGCTACTTCCTGATCGTTGCCGACTTCATCAAATGGGCCAAGGCGCAAGGCATTCCGGTCGGGCCTGGCCGCGGTTCGGGCGCAGGCTCGCTGGTCGCCTATTCGACCACCATCACCGACATTGATCCGCTGCGCTTCTCGCTGCTGTTCGAGCGCTTCCTCAATCCCGACCGCGTGTCGATGCCCGACTTCGACATCGACTTCTGCCAGGATCGGCGCGAGGAGGTCATCCGCTACGTCCAGCAGAAATACGGCCGCGACCAGGTCGGCCAGATCATCACCTTCGGTACGCTGCAGGCGCGCGCCGTGCTGCGCGACGTCGGCCGCGTCCTGCAGATGCCCTATGGCCAGGTCGACAAGCTCTCCAAGATGGTGCCGCAGAACCCGGCCAATCCGGTCAAGCTCGCCGACGCCATCGCCAACGAGCCGCGCTTTGCCGAAGAGGCCGAGAGGGAGCCGATCGTCCAGACGCTGCTCGACATGGCGCAGAAGCTGGAAGGCCTCTACCGCCATGCCTCGACGCACGCCGCCGGCATCGTTATCGGCGACCGGCCGCTGTCGGAGCTGGTGCCGATGTACCGCGATCCGCGCTCGGACATGCCCGTCACCCAGTTCAACATGAAATATGTCGAGCAGGCCGGACTGGTGAAGTTCGACTTCCTCGGCCTGAAGACGCTGACCGTGCTGGAGACGGCGGTGAAGCTGATCCGCCGGCGCGGCATCGAGATCGACCTGGCAACCATCCCGCTCGACGATCCCGAGACCTACGCCATGCTGTCGCGCGGCGAAGTGGTCGGCGTGTTCCAGGTGGAAAGTGCCGGCATGCGCAAGGCGCTGATCGGCATGCGGCCCGACTGCATCGAGGATATCATCGCGCTGGTCGCACTGTATCGACCCGGCCCGATGGAAAACATCCCGACCTACAACGCCCGCAAGCATGGCGAGGAGGAGATGGCCTCGATCCATCCCAAGATCGACCATCTGGTGAAGGAGACGCAAGGCGTCATCGTCTACCAGGAACAGGTGATGCAGATCGCGCAGGAGCTGTCGGGCTACTCGCTCGGCGAAGCCGATCTGCTGCGCCGCGCCATGGGCAAGAAGATTCGCGCCGAGATGGACAAGCAGCGTGAGCGCTTCGTCTCCGGCGCGGTCGAGCGTGGCGTCGGCAAGCCGCAAGCCGACTTCATTTTCGACCTGCTGGCCAAGTTCGCCGACTATGGTTTCAACAAATCGCACGCCGCCGCCTATGCGGTGGTTTCATACCAGACCGCCTATCTCAAGGCGCATTATCCGGTCGAGTTCCTGGCGGCGTCGATGACGCTCGATATGGGCAACACCGACAAGCTCGCCGATTTCCGCCAGGACGCGCTGCGCCTCGGCATCGAGGTTCTGGCGCCGTCGGTGACATCGAGCTTTCGCCCCTTCGAGGTCGGCGAGAACCGCATCTACTATTCGCTGGCAGCGCTCAAGGGCGTCGGCGACGCGGCGGTCGAGCACATCGTTGCCCAGCGTGGCGAAAAGCCGTTCAAGAGCCTCGCCGATTTCTGCGAGCGGGTCGATCCCAAGATCGTCGGCAAGCGCGTCTTCGAAAGCCTGATCATGGCCGGCGCGCTCGACTGCTTCGGCCACGACCGCGCGTCGATGATGGCGGGCGTGGAACGCATGATGGGGCTGGCGTCGCTGGCGCAGCAGAACGCGGTTTCCGGACAGCACGACATCTTCGGCGCCTCGCTCGGCGCCCAGTCGCAGGCACTCAATCTGCCGGCGACAGAGCCGTGGCTCGCCGCCGACCGGCTGCACCGTGAATTCCAGGTGGTCGGCTTCTACCTCTCGGCCCACCCGCTCGACGAGTACAAGGCGGCCCTGCAGAAGATGCGGGTGCAAACGTGGGCCGAGTTCTCGGCGGCCGTCAAACGCGGTGCCGCCGCCGGCCGCCTGGCCGGCACGGTGACATCCAAGCAAGAACGCAAGACGCGCACCGGCAACAAGATGGGCGTCATCGCCTTTTCGGATACATCAGGCCAGTACGAAGCCGTGCTGTTTTCGGAAGGACTGGCACAGTATCGCGACCTGCTCGAGGCCGGCCGCTCCGTCGTCATCACCGTTGCGGCCGAGGACAGGCCGGAAGGCGTCAATCTGCGCATCAACTCGGTGCAGTCGCTGGAGGATGAGGCAAGTCGCATCCAGAAGGCGCTGCGTATCTTCGTGCGCAACGCCACGCCGATCAACACGCTGGCCGGCCAACTGACCGTCAGGGGCGAAGGCCAGGTCAGTTTCGTGCTGATCAAGGAAGAAGGCGAGGGTGAAATCGAGATAGAGCTGCCGAACCGCTACCGTATCTCGCCGCAGATCGCCTCGGCGATGCGCGCGGTGCCGGGCGTGGTCGAAGTGGAATTGGTGTGACCCCCGCTCGTTTCGGCGCGCGGCAATCAGCCGGGCGGTCGCTGCCGCCAACGCCGGCGCAGTCAGCATGAAGCCGGCGCAGAGGAATGGGTCGCAGGCGGTTTCGGTCTTGGCGCGGCTGCGTGACCGGCTGCGCAGGCTTTATCATGGGCGCACGCCGGCCGCTTTCCGGTTCCAACTGGTGGCCGTCGTCATCGACCTCGCCATCATCGCCTTCTTCATCGCGACGCCGGTTCTCCAGGACAAGCCGTCATTCCTCTGGCTCGACTATTCGGCGGCCGCGCTGGTTGCCGCGGACCTCGCTGCCCGCCTGCTTGCCTCCAAGAACATGCTGCGGCTGATGAAGCAGCCGACGTCGTGGGTCGATGTCTTCATCCTCTTGACGCTGCTGATGCCAACGGCGTTTGCCAATCTCGCCTTCCTGCGCATCCTGCGGCTGTGGTCGCTGTCGCGCAGCGGTTCGCTCTGGCGGCATTTCGAGATGCGAGGACTGCGGCCGTGGCGAGAGGCCAGCCACGCGGTCATCAACCTTTTGACCTTCCTGTTCGTCATCACCGGCTTCGTCTACACGTTCTTCTTTCGCACTGGCGCCGGCCTGGAAAACTATATCGACGCGCTTTATTTCACTGTCGCCACGGTGACGACGACCGGCTTCGGCGACATCGTGCTGCCGGGCATGGCCGGCAAGCTGACGGCAATCGTCACCATGATCATCGGCATATCGCTGTTTGTCAGACTGGCTCAGGCGATCTTCCGGCCAGCCAAGGTGTTGTTTCCCTGTCCGCAGTGCGGCTTGCGGCGGCACGAGCCGGACGCCGTGCATTGCAAGGCCTGCGGCCATCTTCTCAACATACCCGACGAAGGGAACTGACGGCCGGCGGGACTACGACGCCGCCACTTCGGCCGGCTTTATCTGCCTGCGCTGCAGATTGAGCAGATTGCCCATCAGGATCAGCAGCGCGCCGCCGGCGGTGAAGGCGTCGATCTGCTCGCTATAGAGCAGCCAGCCGATCAGTGCCGATAGCGGCACGCGTAGAAAATCCATCGGCGAGACGATGGTCGCGTCGGCATAGCCAAGCGCGCGGGCCATGCAGAAATGCGACGACATGCCGGTGAAGGCGATCAGCACGATCCATGGCCATAGCTCCAGTGGCGGGTTGCGCCACGTATAGAGCGCCGGGATGAGACCGACCACCGACTGGACAATCAGCATCCAGCAGATGATGCGTACGACGCTGTCCGTCCGGGTCAGCGACTTGACGGTGACCACCGAGATGCCGAAGCAGGCCGCGGCGCCCAGCACGACGAGATGTCCAGGATCGACCGAGCCGACACCGGGGCGCACGATGATCACCACGCCGATCAGCCCCAGCGCGATCGCTGCCAACTTGGGCCGGTTCAGCCTTTCGCCCAGAAAGATCACCGCCAGGATAGCTGTCCAGATCGGAGTGGTGAATTCGATCGAGATCAACACGGCCAGCGGAATCAAGGTGAGGGCGTAGAGCCATGCCGCCTGGCCCGTGTAATGGATGACGTTGCGGGCGATATGGGCAACCGGGCGCTGCGTGCGCATGGCTTGAAAGCCGCCACTCATCATCACCAGCGGCAGCAGGATGAAGAAGCCGATCACGGAGCGCAACTCCAGCACTTGGAAGACGTTGAGCTCCGCTGTCGTGGCCCGGCCGGCGACCGTCATGCCAAGGAACGAGGCGATAGACAGCGCCATCCAGAACGCGGCCTTGGGGATCGAGGGGGTGGGTGCCATTCGCGCTATGTCGCAGGCCAGCACCTCTGCCGCAACCGCTAGCCAAGGCATTCTTCTGGGCCAGTCGCGACTGGCTCGATGTTGTAAAACAGTCATGTGGCGGACGGAACCTGAAACGGTAGGTGGCGTTGAGTCCCGATGGTCAGCCGTGCTCGTGGATCGCCCCGCCTTTTTTCGAAAACGACAAGGAGAGCTTCGATGAGATCCTTCGCGCAATTCGCGCTTACCGGCGGTCTATTGGTTGCGGCAGGCGCAGCACATGCCGACGAGACCCAATTTCTCCAGTCGTTCAAGGGCAATTTCGCCGGCAAGGGCACTGTCCAGGTAACCACGGATGCTCCGAACGTCAGCGTATCGTGCAGCTTCAAGTCGAATGCGACCTCAACCTCGCTATCGCTGGATGGAAATTGCCGCGGTCTCATTGTGGTGTCGCGGGCCATCAGCGCCAATCTGAAAGTTACAGGTGCCAAATACAGCGGCACCTATGTCGGCTCTCGCACGGGGCCGGCGCAACTCAACGGCAGCCGTTCGGGCAATGCGATCAACCTGGGCATTCGCTGGGCCAAGGAGGTCAATGGCGACCGAAGGGCGCAGATGAAGGTCGAGAAACGCGGCGAGAACGGCATGCGGCTGACCGTCATCGACACCGACCCGAAAACCGGCAAGAGCGTGGTGACGAGCAGGATAGACTTGCAGCGCACCTAATCCTCGAGCGGCTCCGGCGGATGGGCATCGCGGCCCTTGCCGAATGTGTAGCCGGTTTCCACCGCCTTGCGGCCGAACTTGTCGCGCAAGGCATCGATGGCGCCTTCAGCCATGGCGCGCTTGCGCGACTGGATGTCGACCAGATCGGGCGGGTCGGCCTTGTCGTCGTCCGAGAGGTCGCTGACGCCGATGCCGAGCAGCCGATACTTCGTGCCGTCGGTTTCCTTGCGCAGAAGCTCCACCCCAGTCTGAAAGATGCGGTCGGCGAGCCGGGTCGGGTCGCCGAGCTGGCGATTGCGCGTGCGCAGCTTGAAATCCTGGCTCTTCAGTTTCAGCACCACGGTGCGCCCGGCAATGCCTGACTTTTTCAGCCGTGCCGAAACCTTTTCCGAAAGCCCCCTCAGCACCGCCACCAGCTCTTCCAGCGACGCGATGTCGGTATCGAAGGTGGTTTCGGCCGATACGCTCTTGGCATCCTGATCGGGATCGACGCGGCGGACATCCTCGCCGCGCGAAAGGTGGTAGAGCCGGTCGCCCATCGTGCCGTAGCGGCGCATGAGATCGCCGCGATCCATCTGCTGCAGCTGGCCGATGGTGCGGATGCCGTCACGCTCCAGCGTTGCGTTGAACGCCTTGCCGACACCCCAGATCATGGTCACCGGCTGCGCCGCCAGGAAGCCGACCGCCTCGGCTTCGCCGATGACCGAGAAGCCGCGCGGTTTACGGAAGTCCGACGCTATCTTGGCGAGGAACTTGCAGTAGGACAGGCCGGCCGAAACGGTGATGCCGATCTCCTTCTCGACCGCCAGCGCAAAGCGCGCCAGCACCACAGCGGGTGGCAGGCCGTGCAGCCGTTCGGTGCCGGCGAGGTCGAGAAACGCCTCGTCGATCGACAGCGGCTCGACCAGCGGCGTCAGCGCCTGCATCATGGCGCGCACCTCGCGGCCGACGCGGACGTATTTTTCCATGTTGGGGCTGATGACCACCGCCTCCGGGCAGGCTTCGAGCGCCTTGAACATCGGCATGGCCGAGCGCACCCCCTGGATGCGGGCGATGTAGCATGCGGTGGAGACGACGCCGCGCTTGCCGCCGCCGATGATCAGCGGCTTGTCCTTGAGCGCCGGATTGTCGCGCTTTTCGATTGCCGCATAGAAGGCGTCGCAATCGATATGGGCCAGATGCAGCCGGTAAAGCTCGGGATGACGCGCAAGCCGGGGGCTGCCGCAGCGCTCGCAGCGGCGCGTCTGGCTGCGCTGAAGCATCAGGCAGTCGCGGCAAAAACCGTGATCGGGATTGTTGACAGGGGCCGCCATCGCTGCGAACATAAAGAGAACAGAGGCAATGGTACGACAGTGCAAGGCCAGCGACAAGGCTGGCCTGGGGAGAACGCATGAGCACGACCATAGCGCCGCTTGCGCCCGAGCTTTGGGCTGAATTCGAGGACCTCTTCGGCAAGCAAGGTGCCTGCTACGGTTGCTGGTGCACGCATTTCCGGCTGGCGCCGGCGATGCGCCGCGAGAGCAGCCGGGAACGCAACAAGGACCACATCAAGGCGCGCATCGAGGCCGGCCCGCCGCCGGGCCTGCTGGCATTCGAGGACGGTCAGGCGGTTGGCTGGATGCAGATCGGACCGCGCGCCGACGTGCCCGAATGGAACAACCAGGGCAGGGGGTCGGCACCGGTCGATCCTGCCGACGCCACGGATCCGGCCGTCTGGGCGATCTCCTGCTTTTTCATCCGCGGCAAGGCGCGCGGCAGGGGCATCACGCATCGCCTCGTCGAAGGCGGCATCGATTTTGCCCGCCAGAACGGTGCACGGCTGCTCGAGGCTTGTCCGATAGATCTGTCTCGCGATTCGCGTTCGATCGGCCTGTTCGTCGGCTCGTCGCGGGTCTTCGAGAAGGCTGGTTTCGAGAGGCTGTTGGAACGCAAGGCCGGTCGGCCGCTGATGCGGCTGGTGCTTTGATCGAGATTGCCTGCCCGGATGCCGTTGTCGATCTCACCTTGCGGTTGCAGCGGTAATTTCATACCAGACGGACAAAGCCTTTCTTCTCGGTCAAACGGAGAATTCGCGTGAACCGTGCCCTGCCATTCGTGTTCCTTCTTGCGTTGAGTGCCCCTGCTCTCAGTCAGACCGTCGACAGTCAGGGTGCGAAGCAATTGTCCGACGACTTGTCCCGCTATGTCGGCAAGCAGGCGATCGACAAAGGCATTTTGAAGGTTTCGCTGGAAGGTGGTGCTTACAAGATCCTGTTCGATTTCAAGGCACTTGCCGCATCATTTCCGGACCAGAAACTGCTGAAGTTCGACTTCGCGCCCTATGCCCTGATGGTCAAGCCGCGCAGCGACGGATCCTGGGATGTCTCGATGGATTTCTCCCAGAGCGCCTCCTTCGAGTTCAACGGACCCGAAGGGCTGCAAAGCACTCAGTTTTCGATCAAGGACGGCAAGGGCTCGGGCGTCTACGATCCAAATCTGGCGGCCTTCACCAGCGGCACCAGTTCGATGGCCGGCATGACGATGACGTCGAAGGATGCCAAGCAGCACATGGAGGCCAGCGCCGGCGCTGGCATCGCGACCGTTGCCGCGACCAAGTCGGCGACCGGGGGCGTCGATTTCACAACCTCGCAGAAGGTGTCGAGTTTTGTCGAAGCGATCAATTTCGATGACCCCGAGAGCGGGCTGAAATTCCCGGTCACCGTCAGGTCGCCGGAACTATCGGTCGAAGCCAGCGGCAAGGGCGTGCAGATCAAGCCATTGCTCGATCTCCTGGCATTTGCAGTGGCCAATGAGGACGAGGCGACGCTGAAGGCCAACCAGGCGCAGCTCAAATCGCTTTTGTTCGCCGCCTTACCGCTTTGGCAGCGTATCGACGGGACCTATGGTTTCAAGGATTTCGCGGTGGAAAGCCCGGTCGGCAATTTCGGCGCCACCCAGCTCAGCACCGTGTTCGGCTCCGACGGCGTCGCCCAAAATGGCACGATCACCTACGGCATCAAGGCATCGGGACTGACCGTGCCGACCCAGCTTCTCCCGAGCTGGAGCGTGGGGTTGTTGCCCACCGATGTCGATTTGAACTTTGGCGGCGCCAATATCGATCTCGACAGCATGGCGAAGAAGGCGATCGAAGCCTTTGATCTCAATAAGAATCCGCCGCTGTCTGCCGAATTCGGCGAGCAGCTTAAGGCCGACTTCATGGCCAAGACGCCGAAGGTCGTGCTTGGCCACAGCACCGTGAAGAACAAGGATACGGAGATCGCCCTGGAAGGCGAGATGACATTCCCAGGCGAAAAGCCCGAAGGTAGCGTGACCGTCGATGTCGCCGGCTTCGACAAGCTTGTCGAAGGCCTGCAGGAAGCGGCAAAGTCGGAACCGGAAGTGGCCCAATACGTGCCAGTCGCTCTCATGGCGAAGGGCTTTGGCAAGACGCTGCCCGATGGCCGGCTGGAATGGATCGTCAACGCCAAGGCCGACGGTTCGGTCACCGTCAATGGCGTCATGCTGAAGCCTGCCGATCCGGCCGTGGACGACAGCGTGGACGATGGTGACGGCGACGATGACAGTGGGGACGACAGCGGCGGCGCAGGTGCGAAACTGAACCCCTGAAGGCTGGAGTTTAGAGCCCCAGCGCGCTTGCGATCTTCGGCGCGGCTTCGTGCCAGTCCTGGACGACGACCACATCGTCCGTCACCGGGGGCAGGAATGCGCGCAGCGAATTATCGGCCATCAGGTGGAACAGTTCGGCGTCGGCGACCGATTCCCGCACCGACGCCAGATTGTGCGGCTGATCGTCGACGAAGACCACCGGTCGGCCGGCCTTGCCGCGAAGTTTGGCCACTGCGGGTCCTTTGGCCATTTCAGTGGTCAGAAGCGGGTAGCTCAGTCCAAGCGCGTCGAGATGGACACGACGCACGGCACGGTGTTTGTGTGGCATGGCCGTCAGCAAGATGATTTCCGCGCGGTCGCCAAGCCCTGCCAGGGCCTCTGCCGCGCCGTCCATAATGTTTTGCCAATCGGCTTGCGTGTCAAAGAAATCGCCCAGCAGTGCCGTGACTTCGGGCTGTTCGATCAGGCGGCCGCTGGCCGTCTCTGCGATGTTGCCGGTCAGCCGGAACGAGGCCAGCGTCAGGCCATAGCCACGCGTCTTGAGGAAATTCGGAAACGGGCGGATGAATTCGAGCACGACATCGTCGACATCGAGCACCAGCAACGGCCGGTTGTCGGCTGCCAGTTCTTCGATCTGGCGCGCTGTTTCTGGATCATCGCTCATATGGAATGCTCGTGGTTGTCATCGCCCAGCGGCAGCGACCGCAGGGCCTTGCCGACAGCAGCCGGCGGGGTGCCGGTTTCCTCGGCAAAGCGCATCAGCGTCGGCTCGTGGGCGAGGATGAATTGCAGGACACCAGCCAGGAAACCTGGCTCACTGGCGGCTTTGCGGATCGAATGGACCTCTATGCCGGTGATAGCCAGAAAGCGCGGCAAAAGCTCCGGATCGGAGGCGACAAAGCCCAGGGCCTTCACGGCAATCGATTCCGCTTCTTCGCGCATTGACGCTGCGTTTGCCATCACTACCTTCGGTGTGTGGATGAGTCTCTCCCGCAGTAATGGCAAGAGTTGCTTGCGGCAAGCCATTAGAGCGTGGCGCGCCCTTTGGACGCGCAGGCGACGAGGTGGAATTCGCGCTGTTTTCCAGCCGCGGATTTCCGTTTCGTCAATCATATTGCCGTAAAGTGAAGCAGGGTTTGGTGCGTTCAGACATGGGCGCATGACGGTCGCCTTCGAAGCGGAAGGGCGGCCGGGACGGGATATCGATGCCGAAGAAGGTTATGATCGTCGAGGACAATGAGCTCAACATGAAGCTCTTTCGGGACCTCATCGAGGCAAGCGGTTACGAGACCGTGCGCACCCGCAACGGTCTGGAAGCGCTCGATCTGGCACGCCAGCACCGGCCGGATCTCATCTTGATGGATATCCAGTTGCCTGAGGTGTCGGGGCTTGAAGTGACCAAATGGCTGAAGGAGGACGACGAACTGCACGTCATCCCCGTCATCGCCGTGACCGCCTTCGCCATGAAAGGCGACGAGGAACGTATCCGCCAGGGTGGCTGCGAGGCTTATATTTCGAAGCCGATCTCGGTGCCGCGTTTCATCGAAACCATCAAATCCTATCTGGGCGATGCGTGATGTGCCCCTTCAGCCGAGTCGGAGCGTTATGAAATGACTGCGCGGATCCTCGTCGTCGACGATATCCCTGCCAATGTGCGGCTGCTGGAAGTGCGGCTGCTGGCCGAATATTTCGAAGTGTTGACCGCCACCAACGGGCCGGATGCGATCGAGACCTGCGAGAACGGCAAGGTCGATGTCGTGCTGCTCGATGTGATGATGCCTGATATGGACGGCTTCGAGGTCTGTCGGCGGCTGAAGAGCGATCCGGCGACATCGCACATTCCGGTGGTGATGATCACCGCACTGGACCAGGTTTCCGACCGCGTCCGCGGGCTTGAGGCCGGCGCCGACGACTTCCTGACCAAGCCGGTCAACGACCTGCAGCTGATGACGCGCGTCAAGAGCCTGGTTCGGCTGAAGTCGCTGACCGACGAGTTGCGGCTGCGCGCCTCGACGACGCGCAATATCGGCATCGAGGAGTTGCTCAGCCGCAATTTCGCATCCGAGGACACGACGCCGAAAGTGCTTTTGATCGACGAGCGCAAAACATCCGTCGAGCGCATCCAGAAGATGCTGCGCGACCGGGCCGACCTCGACGTCACGCATGATCCGCATGCCGGTTTCTTCCAGGCCGCCGAGACATCCTATGAATGCGTGATGATCTCGACCGCGTTCGCCGATTTCGATCCGCTGAGGCTCTGTTCGCAGTTGCGCTCGCTCGATCGCACCCGCTTCGTGCCGATTATCCTGCTGGCGGAGGAGGGCGAGGAGGAACGCATCATTCGCGGCCTGGAACTCGGCATCAACGACTATCTCATGCGGCCGATCGACCAGCAGGAACTGACGGCACGGCTGCGCACGCAGGTGCGCCGTAAGCGCTACAACGACCAGCTACGGGCCAGCGTCACTCAGACAATCGAAATGGCGGTGACCGACGGTCTGACCGGGCTGCACAATCGCCGCTATCTGGACAGCCATCTGCAGACGCTGTTCGATCGCGCCGTGGCACGGCGCCGGCCGCTGTCGGTGATGATCACCGACCTCGATCGCTTCAAGGCGATCAACGACGCGCACGGTCATGATGGCGGCGACGAGGTGCTGCGGGAATTCGCACGGCGGCTGCGCAAGAATGTCAGGGGTATCGACCTTGCCTGCCGCTTTGGCGGCGAGGAGTTCGTCGTGGTGATGCCGGATACCGAGGGCGCGGTGGCCGAGAAGGTGGCCGAGCGCATTCGCGCCGAAATCGCCCAGGCGGCTTTCGCCATTGGCCAGGACGGCAAGGCGATCGAAGTCACGGTCAGCGTCGGCGTGTCGTCGGTGCTGAAGGGCGTGGACACGGTGGCGGCGCTGATGAAGCGTGCCGATCTCGCGCTCTACGAAGCCAAAAGCGGCGGCCGCAATCGGGTCGTCGCCAAGGCGGCGTAGTGATCCAGCCCCGATTATCCAGTCAACCCGACAGGGTTACCCGTTTACCTTAATCCAAGCGATTCGCGAGCCTTGGTTAAGAAACTGTTGATTTTTATAAGCTCTTGCGCGACTGTGCAGGCCAAGACGAAGCCGGCACGAGGATAGACCGCCGGCTCCGGTCCCTGGGAATACCCCATGATGCTCAGGTCCGCCGCATCTCCTGGGTCCGTGGGGTCGGCCGGCCGGCGCTGGCACATAGTGGCCTCCTCGTACCGCTGCCAAACGCCGACCGGCCCCCTTCTTTCCAATGAACATCAGAGCTCCGTGCCAAAGCACGGAAGACTCTGGGTTTTTGCGCCTGAAAATCTGGATATCGTTACGGGAAACTGCCCCGAGCGCTTGTTCCGCGGCAACCAACAGGGGGAACAATACCGTTCCCTTCCATTTCATACATATGGCGCACAAGGGGCTTGCGGCAAGACCCGGCTCCTCCCGTAAAACCGACCCGAACCAAGGTGCGGAAAACGGGAGTGATGATAATGGTTTCAGATCATGCGGTGGTGATCGCCGGGGGTGGTCCGACGGGATTGATGCTGGCGGGCGAACTGGCGCTAGCAGGCGTCGACGTTGCCATTGTCGAAAGGCGGCCGGATCAGAAACTTGCCGGCCTGCGCGCAGGCGGCCTCCATGCACGCACCATCGAGGTGCTCGACCAGCGCGGAATTGCCGATCGGTTCCTCTCGCAGGGCCAAGTGAGCCCGGCCGTAGGTTTTCACATGATCCGCCTGGACATCAGCGATTTCCCAACCCGGCACAATTACCTGTTGGCGTTGCGGCAGAACCACATCGAGCGCATCCTGGCCGACTGGGTCGGCGAGTTGAAGGTGCCGATCTATCGTGAACACGAGGTTGCGGGGTTTATCCAGGACGACAGCGGCGTCAACGTCGAACTGTCCACCGGTCACCGCCTGAGGGCCGCATATCTGGTCGGCTGCGACGGAGGCCGCAGCACCATTCGCAAGGCGGCCGGTATCGAGTTCGCCGGATGGGATCCGACGATGAGCTGGATGATTGCCGAGGTCGAAATGTCGGAAGAACCGCCATGGGGCTTCCGCAGCAACGCCTCCGGAATTCATGCCCTGGGTAAGATCGAGGACGGCAAGAAGGTTGGCGTCGTGCTGACGGAGCCCCGCCTGGAGGCGCGCGAAGAACCGACGCTACGCGAGCTCAGCGAGGCGCTGGCTGCCATCTATGGCGCCGATTTCGGGGTCCACAGCCCGACCTGGCTCTCCCGCTTCACCGACATGACGCGCCAGGCTGCCGCATATCGCGACAGACGCGTGCTCCTGGCCGGCGATGCCGCCCACGTCCATCCGCCGATGGGTGGACAGGGCCTCAACATCGGCGTGCAGGATGCGGTGAACCTTGGATGGAAGCTTGCCCAGGTCATCAAGGGGATATCGCCGGAAAGCCTTCTCGACAGCTATCATGCCGAGCGCCATCCGGTTGCCGCCCGCGTGTTGCGTAACACGATGGCGCAGGTCGCGCTTCGCCGCACGGATGACCGCAGCAAGGCCTTGGCCGACACCGTTGCCGAGTTGCTCGGTATGGATGAACCCCGCAAAAAGATCGCAGCCGAGATGTCCGGCCTGTGTGTCCACTACGACCTCGGCGAGGGGCACCCGCTGCTTGGGCGGCGAATGCCCGATCTCGATCTGACCACCGCCGGCGGACCGTTGCGGGTCTTCACCTTGCTGCACGACGCGCGGCCCGTGCTGCTCAACCTCGGTGAGCCCGGCAGACTGGACATCGCGCCCTGGGCAGAACGGGTTCGGCAGATCGACGCCGGTTACGCCGGTATCTGGGACCTGCCGGCTCTCGGGAGTGTCGTTGCGCCCGACGCGGTCTTGATCCGGCCCGATGGTTATGTGGCTTGGGCCGGGGCGGGAACCCAACGGGGCCTTGTGGACGCGCTGACCACCTGGTTCGGGCCGCCTGCTGCCGCAGGTTAGCAGACGCGATCGAAGCGATCGCGCGACCGCCTTGAGAATATTGCGTCGCTTCCTCCGACAGTGCTCCTGACAGTTGGTTGACAGGAGTTTTCAACTGTGCAGAATTGGTTGGACCATTGGACCACTCGGAGGAAATGTGGACCAGAACAGCCTGCCACCCATTCAAATCACGGCGCGCGACGACGCCGTGTTGAAGGCGTTGGTGGGATTTGTTCGCGCCGAAGCCCTGCAGCTGGGCGACAGACTCCCAACCGAACGCATTCTCGCCGAGCGGCTGAAGGTCAGCCGCAACACCGTGCGCGAGGCTCTGACACGCTGGGAAGGGCTCGGCCTCGTCGAACGCCGGCAAGGCAGCGGCACCTATCTCAAGGCGGCTGTTTCGCCTGATATGCTGCACATGCCGCTGACACTGGCCGGCGGCAATGATTTCACCAGCCTGATGCAGACGCTGGAGATCCGCCGCGCGCTGGAGGCGGAGGCAGCAGCCCTTTGCGCCGAACGCGCCAGCCAAGCCGATATTGCCGAGATCGCACGCAAGCTCGACATCATGGAACAGGCGTTCCGCACGCGCGAGGGCATGTCGTCGGAAGAGGATTGGGAGTTCCACCAGGCGATCTACCGGGTCTCGGGCAATCCGCTGTTCGAGCAGATCATCGCCGCCATGCATGAGCTGTTTCACCGCTTCTGGGAGCATCCGCTCGGCGTGCGTGACTTCGGCCACGCCAGCTTTCCCTATCACCGGACCATCTACGAACGCATTGCTGCCCGCGATCCGCAGGGCGCTCGCGCCGAGGCGCTCAAGCTGATCGCCACCGTCGAGGACGACCTCAAGCGCGGCGCGGCCAAACTCAAACTCTCGAGCCAGACATGAACGAGCATCCATCAGGTTTCGATTACGACTATCTCGCCGAAGCGGCGACGCTTTTGGCGCATGACGAACCGTTCCCCGGCGGTGCGGTGGTGCCGCCGATCTACCAGACCTCGCTGTTCACCTTCGCCAACTATGCCGAGATGGCCGATACCTTTGCCGGCAAACGAAGGCAGCCGATCTATTCGCGCGGCGACAATCCCACGGTGATGGAGTTCGAGGCGCGCGTGGCAGCGCTCGAGGGCGCAGAAGCCGCGCGCGGCTTTTCCAGTGGTATGGCGGCGATCAGCGCCACGGTGCTTGCGTTCGTCGGTGCGGGCGAGCGCATCGTGGCGGTGCGCAATTGCTATGGCGATGCCTACCGTTTGTTCGAGCGGCTGTTGCCGCGGCTCAACATCAAGGTCGATTATGTCGACGGCTCCGACCCGGATGCGGTCGCGGCGGCACTTCCCGGCGCCAAGCTGCTTTATCTGGAAAGCCCGACCTCGATGATGTTCGAGCTGCAGGACATCGCGCATCTGACACGGTTGGCCAAGGAACAGGGCATCGTCACCACGATCGACAATTCCTGGGCGACGCCGGTGTTCCAGAAGCCGATCACGCATGGCGTCGACCTGGTGCTGCATTCGGCCTCGAAATACCTTGGCGGCCACAGCGATACGGTCGCGGGCGTCGTGGCGGGTTCGGCTGCCCACATCAAGCACATCAACGAGCAGACCTATTCCTATCTCGGCGGCAAGCTGTCACCGTTCGAGGCGTGGCTTTTGCTGCGCGGCCTGCGCACGCTGCCGCTGCGCCTGCCGCACCACATGAAGAGCGGCCTGACCATCGCCGAACGGCTGAAGGCGCATGCCAATGTCGAGCGGGTCAACCACCCCGTCTACTCGAACCATCCGGGCAAGGCGACGCTGGCCGGCTATGCCGGTCTGTTCTCCTTCGAGGTGACGGACGATATCGACATCCCCGTCTTCGTCGACGCGCTGAAATATTTCCGCATCGGCGTCAGCTGGGGCGGGCATGAAAGCCTGGTCGTGCCGGCCAAGGCGTCGCTGGAGCAGACGCCGGGCCTGAATTCGATGGCGCGCTTCGGCGTCAGCCCCCGAACCATCCGCTTCAATGTCGGATTGGAGAGTGTCGAAGACCTGTGGGCGGATGTCGCCCAAGCCTTCGAAAAAGCCAGAAAATAACAAGCGGGTTCAAAATGGGAGTCTTGAACATGAAAAAACTGACCGTCATGCTTGCCGCCGTTGCGGGACTGGCGATTTCCGCCGGAAATGCTGTGGCCGATTCGACCCTGAAAATGGTCGAAGTCATCACCAGCCCGCCACGCACCGAATTCCTGAAGAAGCAGATCGCCGAGTTCGAAACGGCCAATCCAGGCATCAAGGTCGAGCTGATCTCGCTGCCCTGGGGGCAGGCGTTCGAGAAATTCCTGACCATGGTGCAGGCCGGCGATACGCCCGACGTGGTCGAGATGCCGGAGCGCTGGATGGGCCTCTATGCCAACAATGCCCAACTCGAGGATCTCGGCCCGTATATGGCCAAATGGGATGACGCCAAGACGCTTGGCGACCGCGCCAAACAGTTCGGCTCGACCGTCAACAACACCCAGTTCATGATCCCCTACGGCTACTATGTGAACGCGCTGTTCTGGAACAAGAAACTGTTCAAGGAGGCCGGCCTCGATGGCCCGCCGGCGACGCTTGAAGATTTCGTCGCCGATTCCAAGAAGATTTCCGCGCTCCCGGGCAAGTACGGCTACTGCCTGCGCGGCGGGCCGGGCGCCTTCAATGGCATGCACATGTTCATGAACATCGCCGCCGGCAAGGGCGGTTACTTCAACGAGGACGGCACTTCGACGATCAACGAGGAGGGCTCGGTCAAGGGCCTGCAGATGCTGGCCGACATGTACAAGGACGGACTGGCGCCGAAGGATGCGGTGAGCTGGGGTTTCAACGAAACGGTCACCGGCTTCTATTCCGGCACCTGCGCCATGCTCAACCAGGATCCGGACGCGCTGCTCGGCATCGCCGACAAGATGAGCGCCGACGATTTCGCGGTAGCGCCATTGCCGGTCGGGCCGAGCGGCAAATCCTATCCGACACTCGGCTATGCCGGTTGGGCCATGTTCGCCAACTCGCAGCACAAGGACGACGCCTGGAAGCTGATGGCGACCCTTTTGTCGCCGAAGGACAATCTGGAATGGGCCAAGGAAGTCGGCGTCGTCCCGATCCACAACGGTGCCGACCAAGATCCCCATTTCAAGACCGAGCAGTTCAAGGGCTGGTTCACGGAGCTCAGCGACAGCTCCAGATATGAAATGGTCACCCCGCCGACGCATCTGGAGAACCTCGGCAATTTCGTCGACCAGGTGGCGATCAAGAATTTTCAGGAAGTGCTGCTTGGCCAGAAGACGGCCAAGGACGTCGCCGACCAGTGGGCTGCCTTCCTGACCAAGGAACAGCAGGACTGGCTGGCGAAGAACAAGAAGTAGTTTTTCTTCCCTTCTCCCCGTTTGCGGGGAGAAGGTGTCACGAAGTGACGGATGAGGGGCGGCGCTATGCCTCGATAGGTTCGCGCTGCCCCTCATCTGCCTGCCCGTCTTCCGCAGCAGCTGCGGAGGGTGGACCGGCATCTTCTCCGCGTGAAACGGGGAGAAGGACGCTTGTCATCAGCCCCGACGCCGTTCCAGGAGCGCCCCCGAGCCAATGACCTACGCCGTGTCCGAAATACGATCCGTCGGCAAGCCGCGTCGCAAGCGGCTATCCCATGCCGCTATCGAGCCATGGCTCTATCTCAGCCCGGCGATCATCCTGCTGGTCGTGGTGCTTCTGGTGCCGCTGGTCATCGGCATCAGCTACTCCTTCCGCAAGTTCTCGGCGTTCAAGTCCGAATATGTCGGGCTCGGCCAGTATCAGGCGATGCTGTCGGATCAGGTGCTGGGCCAGGCGCTGGTCAACACGTTGTGGTGGACGGTCGCCAGCCTTTTTTTCCAGTTCTTCCTCGGCCTTGGCCTGGCGCTTCTGCTCGACAAGCCGTTTCACGGCCGCAAGGCTGTACAAGCCCTGGTGTTCCTGCCCTGGGCGGTGCCGTCCTTCCTGTCGGGCCTGACTTGGGCCTGGCTGTTCAATCCGATCATCGGCCCGCTGCCGCACTGGCTGTTTGCATTGGGGCTGAAGGCCGAGCCGACCAATGTGCTGTCCGATCCGTCAACCGCCATGTGGGGGCCGATCGTCGCCAATATCTGGTTCGGCATTCCTTTCTTCGCCATCACGCTCTTGGCGGCGCTGAAGTCGATCCCGTCGGAACTGCATGAGGCGGCGGCGATCGACGGCGCTTCGCCCTGGCAGCGCTTCACCAAGGTGACGCTGCCGTTTCTGGCGCCGACCATCGCCATCACCGTGATGTTGCGCACCATCTGGATCGCCACCTTCGCCGACCTGATCTTCGTCATGACCGAAGGCGGACCGGCCGGCTCGACCAACACGGTGCCGGTCTACATCTATGGCAGCGCCTTCAAATCGCTGGACAAAGGCTATGCCTCGGCGGTGGCCGTGCTGTTATTGGTCCTGCTCATTGCCTATGCGATTGCGCTGATCGGTATCCGCCGCACGCTGGTGAGGCACGTCTGATGATCGCAGGACGCACAGCCTCGCAGCGCTTCTTCGGCGGCATCGGCCTCTACGCGGCAATCGCGGCTTACGTGCTCTTTGCCTTGTTCCCGATCTACTGGACGCTGAAGATCTCGGTCACGCCGGAGCGGCTGCTTTATTCCGAAGGCATCACCTTCTGGCCGTCGCACATGACGCTGCAGAACTTCGTCACCGTGCTCGAGGCCACCGATTTCCCCCGCTATTTCCTCAACAGCGTCATCGTCTCGGTATCGACGGCGGCACTGGTGACAATCATCGCCACGCTTGCCGGTTATGCCATGTCGCGCTTCACCTTTCGCGGCAAGGCAGCACTGGCGCTGATGTTGCTTTTGACCCAGACCTTTCCGCTGGTGATGGTCATTCCGCCGATCTACCGCGTGATGGGTCAGATCGGACTGATCAACAGCCTGACCGGGCTGATCATCATCTACACCGCCTTCAACACGGCTTTTGCCACCTTCCTCATGCAGTCCTTTTTCGACGGCATCCCCAAGGATCTGGAGGAAGCGGCGATGATCGACGGCTGCACGCGTGCGCAGGCGATGCGCAAGGTGATTGTACCGCTGACGCTGCCGGGCATGGGCGCCACGCTCGGCTTCGTCTTCACCGCCGCCTGGAGCGAGCTTCTGTTCGCGCTGATGCTGATTTCCAGCGACGACCAGAAGACCTTCGCCGTCGGCTTGCTCACCTTCATCGGCAAGTTCGCCGTCGACTGGGGACAGATGATGGCGGCATCCATCCTGGCGTTGATCCCGGTCTGCATCTTCTTCGCCTTCCTGCAACGCTATCTCGTCACCGGCCTGACCGCCGGCGCCGTCAAAGGATAGATCGATGGCCTCTGTTACGCTCGAGAAGGTCCGCAAGGACTATGGCGCCGTCCGCGTCCTGCATGCGGTCGATCTTGAAATCGCCGATGGCGAATTCGTAGTGCTGGTCGGGCCGTCAGGCTGCGGCAAGTCCACGCTTTTGCGCATGATCGCCGGGTTGGAGGAGGCTTCCGGCGGCGAGATCCGCATTGGCGAGCGGCTGGTCAATGACGTAGCACCCAAGGACCGCGACATCGCAATGGTGTTCCAGTCCTATGCGCTCTATCCGCATATGGACGTGTCGAAAAACATGGGCTTCAGCCTGCTCCTGAAGAAGGCGGAGAAGGCGACGATCGACGCCAGGGTGGACGGCGCCGCCAAGCGGCTCGGGCTCGACACCTTCCTGCAGCGCCTGCCGCGGCAATTGTCCGGCGGCCAGCGCCAGCGCGTCGCCATGGGCCGGGCGATCGTGCGCGACCCCAAGGTCTTCCTGTTCGACGAGCCGCTGTCGAACCTCGACGCCAAGCTGCGCGTCCATATGCGAGCCGAGATCAAGGCGCTGCACCAGCAACTGAAGACGACATCGGTCTATGTCACGCACGACCAGATCGAGGCGATGACCATGGCCGACCGGATCGTCGTCATGCATGACGGGCTGATCCAGCAGGTCGGCGCGCCGCTCGATCTCTACGACCGGCCGGCCAACATGTTCGTTGCAGGTTTCATCGGTTCGCCCGGCATGAATTTTCTGCCGGCGACGGTTCGCAAGGGCGCTACGTTGGAGGCCGTACTGGCCGACGGCCAGGCGCTGCGGCTGCCGGAAGACTTGCCACTGACCCACGGTGACGCCATCACCGTCGGTTTGCGGCCCGAGCATATCAAGCTGGCGGACGACGGTGCGTTGAAGGGCGAGGTGGGTGTGGTCGAGCCGCTCGGCCTTTCGACGCAGTTCTACGTCAAGCTAGCCAGCCAGCAGCTGTGCGTCTTTGCCATGGGCCGTGCCGGCGTCAAGTCCGGCGACGTGGTGGGGTTGGCGGCCGAACCGGACCAGCTGCATCTGTTCGATGCGAAAAGCGGCGAGCGCATCGGCTGAGGGGACGCAGCCGGGTCGGATGCGGGCAGCCGGATCAGGCGCCGCTATCGGGCGGGACATACACGGTAACGCTACATTTCAATTGGATAAAATAGCGGAACGTCCAAGAGACATTTCCGGAACCTAACAGGATCGCTCGGACCTTTGCGTCTAGGGCGCAAGACCTTAGTCCCGCCGTCTTCTCAAAAGAACGGAGGTCATTTTGCCGCGAACTAGGCCACCGTCGGAGTTAGTCAACACCGACGGTGGCCCCTGCAATATGGGCGAGTGGGTTGTGTGCGGATATGGTGTGATCGCGGAAGGCGATTGTAGACCGCTAACCGCGAGGGCTTCTTTTGGACAGCGGCGAGCTGTCCAACGGGTTTTCAGCCGATTTGGCCGATCGCCGCTCCTTCAGCCACAGGGACTTCTTTCTCCTTGCCAGGTTCTCGTCTCGAACGCTGTCTTCGGCGGTCACTCCGCCATGCATCGCGGCAATCACGTAGTCGGCTCTGTTGGTTCGAAAGTCGCCTTTTTGTACGGACATCGTTTTCTCCCAGTGCGAGGCATTTCCCCCCTTTTTGCCTGACGCTGAAACTAACTACTTATCCGTGGTGCAAGTCTACCAATTGGCGATTGTATTAAAACGATACACTCAGATGGCGCGATCGCACGAGAGGAGCCCATCCTGGCGAGGCTTCTTCATTGACCCTGTTGTGATCCTTGCGGGGGTGCCGCGGCGGGAGGTGTCGGAGCCTGCGGTGCGGGTTCCGTGGAAGGCGTGGCGGGGCTGTCAGGCTGAGGTGCAGGCGGTGCGGCCTCTTCCTCAGTCAGAACCTGGTCAGTCCTGGCCTTGATCTCATCGGCCGTCTGCTGGCTTATCAGCCCGTTGCTGACGGCAAAGCCAGCAGCCAGAGCGACAAGGGCTGCAATGATTGCAGCTTTCAACTTCTTCGACATCCATAGGCGCCTTATTCGTGACACCCAACCCACGGCCAAGGGTGCCGCAACCATGGCTAAGGGTCAATCCTTTGGCTGGAGTCTCTGCTCGGATGCAACGAAATCAACTGTTACAAACGAAAAACGCCGCCCATTGGGCGGCGTTTCGGCATTGCGGCGGGAAACCCGGATTACTTGATCTTGGTTTCCTTGAACTCGACGTGCTTCTTGGCGACCGGGTCGTACTTGCGGAACGACAGCTTGTCGGTCTTGGTGCGGCTGTTCTTGCTGGTCACGTAGAAGAAACCGGTGTCGGCGGTCGACAGAAGCTTGATCTTGATGTTTGCGGCTTTGGCCATGATATCAGTCCGTTTGTTCGTGGGGTTTTGGCCGCTGGAGCACGGGGAAACACCCGGACGCGGGAAACTTGGCGCGACACATAAAGAACGCGCCCGGAAAGTCAAGCCCGGTAGGCCTTGTGCGACCCACCAGAGCCGGCTCGGGAGCGGAAATCATGCGGTTTCCGTAGCCGATGCCGCAACCTTCTTCCAGTCTCCGGTCGTGTTCCACCAGCGATTCGGATTGGCGCGGTCGTCCAGCCCCTTGGAACGGCTGGCGAGAATCGGCTGAATGCGGATCACTGGTTCCTGGTAGGAGTGCGCCTGGAAAATCGCCTCGACGACGCGGGCGGCCAGCGCCTGGTCGTCCGGCAGTTCGAAGGAAACCTCGACCGTGCCGGGGCGCCGCCGCAATTCGGTTTCGGCGCCGGCGGCCGCACCGTCAAGCGGCCTGTAGCGTTCGATGCCGTGCGCCGACTGATAGGCATTGCGGTCATATTTGCCCATGGCCAGCGGCGCGATCGCCACCACGGCATCCATGATGCGGTCGACGTCGGCGGCCGGAGCCTGGAAGGTCACGAGCAGAAGCAGTGTCATTCGTAGCGATGTGGTTTCAAAGCCGCTGTCGATCATGGAAGTGTCCTCAAGTGTTTTGGGACACCTTTTTAGCCCTGTGCTCCTGACACGGTTCTGTCAGCAGCCTGTCACCGTGCCGTGCCAAATGCATGGCAGGCCGCAGTCGCGCTACAGCAGGATCTTGCGAACCAACCTGACGGCGACCAAAGCGATATAGGCGGCGAAGAACAGGCCGAGCGACCAGCCGAAGCCGGACGGGCCGAACGCATCCATGCCGATGCCGATCGCCTGCGGCCCGAGCACCATGCCGACGCCGTAGCACAGCACGAAGGCGGCATTGGCCGACGCCAGTTCATGGCCGGAAAGCTGCGAGCCGAGATGGGCAAGGCCGATCGTGTACATGGCAGCGACGACGCCGCCCCAGACGAACAGAAGCGCGGCCATCAAATGCCAATTCTGGGCGAAGAAGGGCATGAACACGGTGCCGATAAGACCGACCGTCGCGCAGGCAATCAGCAGGTAGCGGCGATCGCTGACGCGGTCGCTGATCATGCCGATCGGGATCTGCAACAACACATTGCCGAGGCCGATCATGGTCAGCAGAAGGGCCGCATCGGCCTCGGAATAGCCGATTCGGCTGCCGTAGATCGGGAACAGCGCAAAGCCGCCGGTTTCCACCGCGCCGAACACCAGCACGGCAGCGGTCGCCGACGGCACCAGCCAGATGTAGCGCAGGAAATTGCTGGTTTCGCCATCCGAGGCGATCGACGGGCTCTCGTTGCGTGCTGCCAGCACGGGTATGGCCGCCAGCGTCACCAACGCGATGATGACGCCGAACGGCCTGAAGCCGGAACTGCCGAGATGAGCGAACAGCCACGGTCCGGCGGCAAAGCCGAGCGACAGGACAGTGGCGTAGATGCCAAGGACAAGGCCGCGCCGGTGCGGCGGCGCCGAGGTGCTGATCCAGAATTCAGACAGGATGAACAGCACCGTCAGCGCAATGTGCAGCACGATGCGCAGTGGAAACCACATCCAGAAATCGGGTGCGAAATGGAAGCCGACAAAGGCCAGCGCGCCGGCGGCGATCATGGCGATCATGGTCCAGGCAACGCCGAAGCGCATGGCGAGCGGGGTCGCCAGCGGCGCACCGGCGATCGAGGCGAGGCCGGCGACGGCGGTGTTGAGGCCGATCATCGAAGCCGAGTGGCCGCGTGTTTCAAGGATGACGCTGAGCAGCGGCATGCCGAGGCCGATGGCGATGCCGACGACGCTGATCGACGAGATCGCCGCCACCATCGGCAGCCAGTGTACGCGCTCGTCGCCCTTTGGTTGGGTATCGACCGTCATGGATGCTGAATACTCTGTCTGTTTGATCTTACGCAATTCGGACGGAAAACCGCGTCACACTTTCCTGGAATTGCTCTAGAGAAGTTCGCGGATGAAGCGGCTGCGGACCAGCCGGTAGAAGGGCACGGGACCGCCTGGACGCAACAGCGGATCATGGGCGAGGCGCTTTTCCAACTCGTCCAGGATCATTCGGGTGATGTCGGGTATGTCGGCTTCCCTGGCCTTGGCAAGCGGCAGCCAGACCAGCTCTTCCAGTTCGTTGGTCGGACCGCCACCGGGCAGCTCGACCGCGACGTCGTCACGCCAGGCGCTGAAGAAACGGGTGTCGAAGCGGCGCACCCGGTTGGGCGGCGTGATGGCGCGCGCGACAAAGCGCAGCATGTCGAGAGAGGGTTGCACGCCGTGTTCGGCAAAGCCTTGCCAGTCGGATCTGGGGGTTGCGAAAGCACCCTTGCGGCCGATCAGCAGCCCGGCTTCCTCATAGGTCTCTCGGATGGCCGACAGGGCGATGGCGCGGGCTCGTGCGGCGCTTGTGCGCCCCGGCCCGGCGATCAGCTTGGCTTCCTGCTCCGGGTGCAGGGCGGCGACGACCGGTATGCGGCTATCGGCCGGATCGGTGCGGCCGCCGGGAAAGACGAACTTGCCCGGCATGAAGGCGTGGCCGGCATGGCGGCGACCCATCAGAACCAGTACGTCGTCGTCCTTGCGGTCGAGCAGGATGAGGGTTGCCGCGTCGCGCGGGCGAATTGGCCGGTCGCTATGAGCGATCATGCTCCGCTCGATCCTGTCGACTTCCGCCTTGGTCATACCGTCCATGCGCAGGACCTAGCGGAAACTTCTGGCAAGCGAAAGTGGCCTTTCACGGTCGGTATGTTGCGCCAGGCAGCATTCTTGGCTGCGGCCTAGGCTCCGGGATGCGGCTCGATCACGTCGTGCTCGCCGCCGAAGCCGTGCATATAGAAGGCCCATTGCAGTCCGATGACGGCACCCTTGACCGGCTGCAGCAGCGCAACCGACAAAAGGATGGTCAGCGGCACCCAGATGGCGATGTGCTGCCATATGGACAAAGTCGACGTCGCCTCAACGCCCATGAAGGCGCCCAGCACGATGTGGCCGACAATGACGATGACGAGGTAGGCCGGCAGGTCGTCGGCCCGGTGGTGATGCAATTCCTCGCCGCAGACGCCGCATGTGTCGACGGTCTTGGTAAAAGCGCGAAACAGCTTGCCTTCGCCGCAATGCGGGCAGCGGCCGAGCAGGCCGCGCTTCATCGCCGTCCACAGCGGGCGTGCGGCCCGGCCCGAGTGATGTTCTCCGCCGAAAACCTGTTCTTCCATGGCTGTTGTCATCATCGTCTCCTGCCGCGCGAACCCGGTCGCGATTGCGACGCGCGGACGCGGCCCTTGGCCTTGTGAAACGACCGCTTGGAGCCCGGCAGAGGCTTTGGGTCGGTCAACATCTCGAAGCGCATTGCGCCGGCCATCGGCGCCACCTCGATAAGCCGGACCTCGACGCGGTCCGCGAGTTGGTAGCCTTTGCCAGAGCGTTCTCCGAACAGGGAGCGAGCCGTTTCATCGTATATATAGTAATCGCCGCCCAGAGTTGACACCGGGATGAAACCATCCGCGCCGTACTGCGGCAATTGGACAAATAGTCCTGATTTGGTGACGCCGGAGATGCGGGCATCGAAGCGGTCATCGACGCGTTCGGCGAGATAGGCGGCGATCAGACGGTCGACCGTGTCCCGCTCGGCCGCCATTGCGCGGCGTTCCGTGCCGGAGATCAGCACCGCGACATCTTCGAGCCGTGCCGCTTCGTCCTGCGTCAGCCCACCCGGACCCAGTCCGAGTGCGGCAATAAGTCCGCGATGCACGATCAAATCGGCATAGCGGCGGATCGGCGAGGTGAAATGGGCGTAGCGGCGGAGGTTGAGACCGAAATGGCCGATGTTCTTTGGCGAGTATTCGGCCTGGCTCTGCGAGCGCAGCACCACTTCGTTGACAAGGCCTTCATTGTCGGCGCCGCGCACGCGCTCCAAAATGCCGTTGAACTGGCTTGGCTGCATCTGCGCGCCGCGCGCCAGTGACAGGCCCAATGTCTGCAGGAACTCGCGCAGCGATTCCTGCTTGGCGAGCGACGGCGCGTCGTGGACGCGATAGACCAGCTCCTGCTTCTTCGCCTCCAGCGTCTCGGCCGCGGCGACATTGGCCTGGATCATGAATTCTTCGATGAGCTTGTGGGCATCGAGCCGCTCCGGCACGATGACGCGGTCGACGGTGCCGTCCGGCTTGAGTACGATCTTGCGCTCCGGCAGATCGAGTTCGAGCGGCTGGCGGCCATCGCGGCCGCGCTTCAGGATCGCATAGGCGTCCCACAGTGGCTTCAGCACGGTTTCGAGGATCGGGCCTGTCTTGTCGTCCGGCGCGCCGTCGATCGCCGCCTGAGCCTGTTGGTAGGCGAGCTTTGCCGCCGACTTCATCATGACGCGATGGAAGGTGTGCCTGAGCTTGCGGCCCTCGGCCGAAAAGATCATGCGCACTGCCAATGCCGGCCGGTCCTGGCCCTCGCGCAGCGAGCAGAGATCGTTGGAGATGCGCTCGGGCAGCATCGGCACGACACGATCCGGGAAATAGACCGAGTTGCCGCGCTTCAGCGCTTCGCGGTCGAGTGCAGTGCCATAGCGCACATAGGCGGCGACGTCGGCGATTGCGACAGTGGCAACCACGCCGCCGGGGTTCTTCTCGTCGGGATCCGGCGCGGCGAAGACGGCGTCGTCATGGTCCTTGGCGTCGGCCGGATCGATGGTGACCAGCGGCAGGTCGCGCCAATCCTCGCGATGGTCAAGCGTCGCCGGTTTGACGGCTTCGGATTCTGCGATGACGTCGGCCGGGAAGATATGCGGAATGTCGTGCGCATGGATGGCGATCATAGAGACCGCCTTTTCGCTGGTCAGAGAGCCCAGCACGTTGAGCACCTTGGCTCTCGGCAAGCCGAAACGGGAGGCTCGCGCCGGCTCGACCTCGACCAGGTCGCCATTCTTGGCGCCGTTCTGGAATTCCTTGTCGACGATCAGTTCGGGCTGGCGCCGTTCCACCGGTTCGATGCGGAAGGTGCCGTCCTGCAGGATGCGAAAGATACCGAGCACGGCATCGGTACGTTTTTCGAAAATCTTCACCACCCGCCCGGTGTAGGCGGGGCCGCCCAGGGCGACGTTCGTGTCGTCGGCCGGAAAGGTCTTGGCCAGCACGCGGTCGCCAATGCCGGGCGCCGGTCCACTGCCACTGCGCGACAGGCGGATGGAAACGATAGGCGGCGGCCCATTGGCTGTGTGTTCGGTTGGGCGCGCCAAGAGCACGCCATCGGCATCGCGGTCGAAAATATCGAGGACCGTGACATGGGGCAGGGCACCGACGCGGGCCAGCCCCTTGCGCTCCTTGGTGAGGACGCCTTCGTCCTGCAGGTCGCGCAAAATATCCTTCAGCCAGATGCGGTCGTCGCCGCGCAGCGCGAACGCCTTGGCGATGTCGCGCTTGCCGGCGCGATCAGGATTTTCGGCAATGTAGCGCAGGATTTCGTCACGCGACGGCCGATAGTCGTCCTTGACCTTGGCCCTGGTGTCGGCGGTGCGCGGATCGCCGTGGGTTCTGCCGGTGATCTTGCGCGCCACGCTGTCCTACCCTTTTTTCTTCGCGGCCGGCTTCTTAGCAGCCGGCTTCTTGGCGGCTACTTTCTTGGTTGCCGGAGCTTTGGCCGCGGCCGCCTTGCGGAACGGCTTTTTGCCGCCGCCGCCCTTGGCTTCCTTCTCGGCAATCAGCGCCAGCGCATCCTCCATCGTCACCGACTGGGGATCCTTGCCCTTGGGCAGCGTAGCATTGACCTTGCCGAAATTCACGTAAGGCCCGTATTTGCCGTCGCGCACGACGATCTTGCCGCCGCCATCGGGGTGGTCGCCGAGCTCCTTGAGCGCAGCGGCCGTGCCGCCATTGCGGCCGCCCTTGCCCTTCAGCTGCTTCTCGGCGATCACCGACACGGCGCGGTTGAGGCCGATCGAGAACACGTCCTCGATGCTTTCGAGATTGGCATAGGTGCCGTCATGCAGCACGAACGGGCCGTAACGGCCGAGCCCGGCCGAGATCATCTTGGCCGTTTCCGGATGCTGGCCGACATCGCGCGGCAATGACAGCAGCGCCAGCGCCTTTTCGTGGTCGATCGACTCTGCCGTCCAGCCCTTGGGCAGGCTGGAGCGCTTGGCTTCCTTGCCGTCGCCGCGTTGCAGATAGGGGCCGAAGCGGCCGCTGCGTAGCGTGATTTCCTCTGACGTATAGGGGTCCTTGCCGATGACCTTGGTGCCGTCTTCGCCGCCGCCATTCTCACCATGGGGGTTGGCGGCGTCGCCGAGCTGACGGGTGAAGGAGCATTCGGGATAGTTGGAGCAGCCGACAAAGGCGCCGAACTTGCCGAGCTTCAGCGACAGATTGCCGGTGCCGCATTTCGGGCAGATGCGCGGATTCGAACCGTCTTCGCGCGCGGGGAACACCAGCGGCGCCAGCTCTTCATTGAGCGCATCCAGCACGTCGGTGACGCGCAGTTCCTTGATGTCGGCGACGGCGCCGGAAAAATCCTTCCAGAAATCGCGCAGCACGTCCTTCCAGGCGAGCTTGCCGTCCGAAATCTCGTCGAGCTTTTCCTCGAGGGACGCGGTGAAGTCGTACTCGACATAGCGCTTGAAGAAGCTTTCGAGGAAAGCCGACAGCAGCCGGCCCTTGGCCTGCGGCACCAGCCGGCGCTTGTCGATGGTGACATAGTCGCGGTCCTCGAGCGTCTTCAGGATCGCCGTATAGGTAGAAGGCCGGCCGATGCCGAGCTCTTCCAGCTTCTTGATCAGCGACGCCTCGGAATAGCGCGGCGGCGGCTCGGTGGTGTGCTGGGTGGCGTTGATCGCCTGGCGCGCTAGCTGCTCGCCGGCACGGATCTCGGGCAGCCGACGATTTTCCTCGTCTTCCGCATCGTCGTCCTTCTGGTCGGTGTATGCGGCGATGAAACCGTCGAACCGAACGACCGAACCGATGGCACGCAGCTCCGCGGTGCGCGATCCATTGACCGCCTCGATCTCGGCGGTGGTGCGCTCGATTTCGGCCGGCTGCATCTGGCTGGCGATGGCGCGCTTCCAGATCAGCTCATAGAGCCGCATCTGGTCGGAATCGAGATATTGCCTGACCGATGCCGGGGTGCGCATGAAATCCGTCGGGCGGATCGCTTCGTGCGCTTCCTGGGCGTTCTTGGCTTTGGCCGTATATTGGCGCGGCTTTTCCGGCAGGTATTTCGGACCGAATTCCTTGGCAATGGCATCGCGTGCGGCGTCGATCGCCTCGGGTGCCATCTGCACGCCGTCGGTTCGCATATAGGTGATCAAACCGGTGGTCTCGCCGCCGATCTCCATGCCTTCATAGAGGCGTTGCGCCACCTGCATGGTGCGGCTGGCCGAGAAGCCGAGACCCGACGAGGCGGCCTGCTGCAGCGTCGAGGTGGTGAAGGGCGGGCCGGGATTGCGCTTGGTCGGCTTGGCTTCTACCGACACCGCCTTAAAGGTTGCGCCTTCGAGCATCGACTTGATGTCGTCGGCCTGCGCCTTGTTTGAAATGTCGAGCTTTTGCAGCTTCTTGCGATCGAAGGCGGTCAGCCGCGCTTCGAAATTCTCGTTGCGCGGCGTGCCCAGCAGTGCAGCGATCTGCCAGTATTCCTCGCGGATGAAGCGCTCGATCTCGGATTCGCGGTCGCAGACGAGACGCAGCGCAACCGACTGGACGCGTCCGGCCGAACGGGCGCCCGGCAGCTTGCGCCACAGCACCGGCGACAGCGTGAAGCCGACGAGATAATCCAGCGCCCGGCGGGCGAGATAGGCATCAACCAGCGGCGCATCGATCTGGCGCGGATTGGCCATCGCTTCCAGCACCGACGATTTGGTAATGGCGTTGAAGACGACGCGGCTGACCGGCTTGTCCTTCAGCGCGCGCTTCTGCTTCAGAACTTCCAGCACATGCCAGGAAATCGCTTCGCCTTCGCGATCCGGATCGGTGGCGAGGATCAGGCCGTCGGCGTCCTTGACCGCCTTGGCGATGTCGGCGAGGCGCTTGCCGGAGGCGGTGTCGACCGCCCAGGACATGGCGAAATCCTCATCCGGACGCACCGAGCCATCCTTGGCCGGCAAGTCCCTGATATGGCCGAACGAGGCCAGAACCTTGTAGTTCTTGCCGAGGTATTTGTTGATTGTCTTCGCCTTGGCCGGCGATTCGACGACGACGACGTCCATGAGGTCTCATATCAGCTGTGGTGCGGCAGAAGAATTCCGCTGCGCGCGACGAAATCTCGTTCTATTTGTCGCTCACATGGCCGCGCTTTTGCATCCGGTCAAGGGGAAGCGCCCAAATTGCGGGCCGGTCCGCAGCAATACACTCTTAGAGTGTATGGAGAAAATCACAGAATTTGGGAAAGGCAGATGGTGGGTCTGAGTCAGCGGAAACGACCCGATTCATTTTTCCGCCGAGTCGTTGAAATGCTGCCCAAACCAGGACGGGCGACATTATAACGGGCTGTTCGATGCCGGCCGCCGGATGGCATGGAGATGCCCGGCGACCAGCCCTTGTCCCGCCAGCAGCGGGACTGGCGTGCTTAGTCGGCCTTGACGATATGCCAGACTTCGCCGACGCCGTCGCCGGTCACATCGCCGGGCTTCTTGTCCTTTATGAAGGTGTAGACCGGCTTGCCGTCATAGGCCCACATCTTGGTGCCGTCGGTGCGGTCGACGACGCTCCACTCGTCATCCGCCTTGGCGCCGGCTTCGGCTTTCAGCGGCGGCCAGTTGGTGGCGCATTTGTCGTAGCAGTTGCTCTTGCCCTTCTCGTCCTTGTCATAGGTGTAAAGCGTCATGCCGTTGGCGTCGGTGTAGATCTTGGCGCCATTGACCTCGGCTTCCTTCCACGCGTCGGCAGCGAAGGATGCGGCGGTGCTGAGCAGAAGCGCTGCCAGTCCTGCGGTTATGGTTTTCATGGAAATCTCCTGACTGATATCTGGAGACGCGCGGGAATCGCGGCCTCACAGCGTCAACGCCTGCGGGCTGTCGTTTCTTCCAGGCAAGTGCGTCGGGCAATGGATGATCTTGCCAACACAATGGTGATTGGTGGACAAGGCTGCGCGTCGCTATATCGGCGTCACGACATTGGAGTTCTTGGAAATGGCATTGGACATCGGCTATGTCAGCGCGGTCGGGGCTGGGGCGATTTCGTTCCTGTCGCCTTGCGTGCTGCCGCTGGTGCCGCCTTATCTCTGTTATATGGCCGGCGTCTCGGTCGACGATTTCCGTGGCAATGCGGGTGCGACAGCGCGTGAAGGCGCACGCGGCGCGCTGATCTATTCTTCGATCGCCTTCGTGCTCGGCTTCTCGACCGTCTTTGTCGCGCTCGGCGCCGGCGCCTCGACCATCGGCCGGCTGCTGCGCGTCTGGCAGGAGCCGCTGGCCATGGGCGCAGGCGTGCTGATCATCCTGATGGGCCTGAATTTCCTCGGCGTCCTGCGCATTCCGCTGCTGTCACGCGAGGCGCGCTTCCAGTCACAGGGAAAGCCGGCAAGTGCGGTCGCGGCTTATGTCATGGGGCTGGCTTTCGCCTTCGGCTGGACGCCGTGCATCGGCCCGGTTCTGGGACCGATCCTGACGCTGGCCGGCGGCCGTGAAACGGTGGGCGAGGGCGCGCTGCTGCTCGCCGCCTATTCGCTGGGGCTGGGCATCCCGTTCCTGATCGCAGCGCTGTTTTCCGGCGCCTTCATGCGCTTCCTCGGCAAATTCCGCGTCCATCTCGGCCGCGTCGAAAAGGCCATCGGCGCGCTGCTGGTGATCGCCGGCGTGTTTTTTCTGACTGGTGGCGTGCAGACCGTGTCGTATTGGCTGCTGGAGAATTTTCCAGTGCTGGGGCGGCTGGGGTAGTCTCCCCCCGCACGGGAACGATGCACACCAGCCCGCATTTGCAGTGCCGTTGACCAACACTTTTTCGAGCCGGGAGGCGAGAATGGTAGCCAAGGCGGATGTGCGAAAATTCTTCAAGGCCTATGAGAAAATCTACAATGACGCGATCGCCGACATCGTCGATCTCAACGACGTCGCGGACATGTATTCGGCGGGTTTTGTCTCGGTGACGCCGGCGGCGGTCATGGTTGGCGAGAATGGCGAGCAGTTGAAGGCCATTATGACAAAGGGTTTTGAGGCCTATAGTGCCCTCGGCAGCAAGAGAATGACCTGCGTCGATGTCTCGGTGATGCCAATCGATCAGGACCATTGCGTGGCTGAGGTAAACTGGTCCGGTGACTATGAACGCAAGGATGGGAGTCTCGTGACCATCGACTTTGCGGTCACCTATCTCGTCGAAAAGCGCGATGGCAAGCTGAAGGTGTTTGGCTGGATATCGGGTGACGAGCAGGCGGAATTCAGGAAACACGGCCTGTTGTAGGGGTGCTGACTGCCGAATTCTGTCCTAAGACCCGCTGATTAAGAGTCAGCTGCTCCGCCATCTCACCGGAATTTAACCGCATTGGTGAAGCATGGGCCCACTGCTATCCTGTCTTGATTCCCAACCCTTTCATATGGTTGCCGTCCCATGAGCCAGAGATCCTGCCTGTCCGTCATCCTCGCCGCCGGCGAAGGCACGCGCATGAAGAGCGTGCTGCCGAAGGTGCTGCACCAGATTGCCGGGCTGCCGATGGTCGCCCATGTGGTGAAGGCAGCGGAAGAGGCGGGTGCCGGCAGCCAGGCGCTGGTGATCGGCCATGGCGCCGACGAGATGCGCAAGGCCGCGGCAAAGTTCGCGCCCAAGGCCGAGACTTTCGTGCAGGAAAAGCGCCTTGGCACCGCGCACGCCGTGCTTGCCGCGCGCGATGCAATATCAAAGGGTTATGACGATATCCTGATCATGTTCGGGGACACGCCGCTGATCGACGCAGATGCGCTGACCGTGGCGCGGCTGAAACTGGCTGAAGGCGCTGCCGTCGTCGTGATCGGATTCCGTCCGCCCAGTCCGACTGGTTATGGCCGGTTGATCGAAAAGGACGGCAAGCTGATTGCCATCCGCGAGGAGAAGGACTGCTCCGAGGAGGAGAGGAAAATAACCTTCTGCAATGCCGGCATGATGGCGGTGGCCGGCGCCCATGCGCTGGCGCTGCTCGATCGGGTCGGCAACAAGAATGCCAAGGGCGAGTATTACCTTACCGATATTGTCGAGATCGCCAGTGCGCGAGGCCTCGATGTCGTGGCCACCGAAGCCAGTTTCGAAAGCGCGCTCGGCATCAACAACCGCGCCGAACTGGCGCAAGCCGAAGCCATCTGGCAGGCGCGCCGGCGGCATGAGGCGATGCTGTCGGGCGTGACGCTGATCGCGCCGGAGACCGTGTATTTCTCGCACGACACCGAGATCGGCACTGACACGATCGTCGAGCCCCATGTCTGGTTCGGTCCGGGCGTGAAGATTGCCACGGGCGCCAAGGTCCATGCCTTCAGCCATATCGAGGGCGCCACCATTGCGTCCAATTGCGATGTCGGGCCGTACGCGCGGCTGCGGCCGGGCGCCGATCTCAGGAACAAGGCCAAGGTCGGCAATTTCTGCGAGGTCAAGCAGGCGGTTATCGAAGAGGGCGCCAAGGTCAACCATTTGACCTATATCGGTGACGCCCGTGTCGGTGCTGGGGCCAATATCGGCGCCGGCACCATTACCTGCAATTATGACGGCTATTCGAAATTCTTCACCGACATCGGCGAGGGCGCTTTTGTCGGCTCCAATTCGTCGCTGGTGGCGCCTGTCACCATCGGCAAGGGCGGCTACATCGCCTCAGGCAGCGTGATCACCGAAAGCGTGCCCGACGACGCGCTGGCCTTCGGCCGCGCCCGCCAGAAGACCATTCCAGGCAAGGGCAAGGAGTTGCGCGAGCGCTTTGCTTCGGCGGCGGCGGCGAAGAAAAAGTAAGACCAGCCCGCAAACCGAACGATTGCAGTAACCGGATTGCAAGAGCGGCCTGTCATGGTGCATCGACAGAATGAGCGTTCCGTTATACGGGACGAAATGCAATGTGACTTTCCACGGCAGGCCGGCCATCCCTAAATAGCGCTGGTTTTCCGGGGAATCGGGGGCTTTCTGCATGTGCGGTATCGTTGGAATCGTCGGCCACTCGCAGGTTGCGCCGCTCATCGTCGATGCGCTGAAGCGGTTGGAGTACCGTGGCTATGATTCGGCCGGCGTCGCGACCATCGAGCGTGGTGAACTCGCCCGCCGCCGTGCCGAAGGCAAGTTGATCAACCTGGAGCGCCGGCTCAAGGACGAGCCGCTCGATGGCACGATCGGCATCGGCCACACGCGCTGGGCGACGCATGGCGTGCCCAACGAGACCAATGCGCATCCGCATTTTTCCGACGGCGTCGCCATCGTCCACAACGGCATCATCGAGAATTTCGCCGAACTGCGCGACGAACTGGTCCGCGACGGCTATTCTTTTTCGTCGCAGACCGACACCGAGGTCGTGGCGCATCTGGTGGCCCGCGAACTCGCCAAGGGGCTGAATCCGGTCGAAGCCGCGCACCAGGCGCTGAAGCGGCTGGAAGGCGCCTTTGCGCTGGCGATCATGTTCAAAGGCGACGAGGATTTGATCGTCGGCGCCCGCAACGGTCCGCCTTTGGCCGTCGGCCATGGCGATGGCGAGATGTTCCTGGGCTCCGACGCCATCGCGCTCGCCCCGTTCACCAATTCGATCACCTATCTGGAAGATGGCGACTGGGCGGTGGTACGCCGCGACGGCGTGGAGATCTTCGATATCGGCGGCACAAAGGTAGAGCGCAAACGCCAGCAGTCGCTGTCGACCAGCTTCATGGTCGACAAGGGCAACCGGCGCCATTTCATGGAAAAGGAAATCCATGAGCAGCCCGAGGTGATCTCGCACACGCTGGCGCATTACGTGGATTTCGTCTCCGGAGTGTCGAAGCCGCTCGACCTGCCGTTCGACTTCGCCAAAATTGGTCGGCTGGCGATCTCGGCCTGCGGCACGGCGTATCTGGCCGGCCTGATCGGCAAGTACTGGTTCGAACGCTACGCGCGCCTGCCCGTCGACATCGATGTCGCCTCCGAATTCCGTTACCGCGAAATGCCGCTGTCGAAGAACGATGCGGCGTTTTTCATCTCGCAATCGGGCGAGACCGCCGACACGCTGGCCTCGCTGCGTTATTGCCGCAAAGCCGGCATGAAGATCGGCGCGATCGTCAATGTGCGCGAATCGACCATGGCGCGCGAATCCGACGTCGTGCTGCCGACACTTGCCGGACCCGAGATCGGCGTCGCCTCGACCAAGGCCTTCACCTGCCAGCTTTCCGTGCTGGCCGCGCTTGCGGTGCGCGCCGGCGTGGCGCGCGGTATGATTTCGAAGGAACAGGAGAAAACCCTGGTGCGCGCGCTTTCGGAGGCGCCGCGCTACGCCAACCAGGTGCTCAAGCTTGAAGAGCAGATCGAGCGGATCGCGCGCGAACTCTCGCGCTACAAGGACGTGCTCTATCTCGGCCGCGACACCAACTTCCCGCTGGCCATGGAAGGCGCGCTGAAACTCAAGGAAATCTCCTACATCCACGCCGAAGGCTATGCAGCCGGCGAACTGAAGCATGGGCCGATCGCGCTGATCGACGAGAACATGCCGGTCATCGTCATCGCGCCGCATGACCGGATCTTCGAGAAAACCGTTTCCAACATGCAGGAGGTGGCGGCGCGCGGCGGCAAGATCATCCTGATCACCGACAGCAAGGGCGCAGCGCAGGTGAGCGTGAAGACGATGGAAACAATCGTGCTGCCGGATGTGCCCGAAATCATCTCGCCGATCATCTATGCGCTGCCGATACAGATGCTGGCCTATTTCACCGCCGTGTTCATGGGCACCGACGTCGACCAGCCACGCAATCTGGCGAAATCGGTGACGGTGGAATAGGTTTTGCCCTTCCAGACCGGAGGTTGAGCCGAATGGCATCGAAGTTCGCACGTCCAGTTCATCCTGGAGAATTCCTGCGTGAAGAATATCTCGTCCCGCTCGGCATGAGTGCAGGCGCGCTGGCGAAAAAGCTCAACCTTCCGCGCACCCGTATCGAACGCATTGCCAAGGAAGAGATCGGCCTGACTCCCGATACCGCTCTTCGCCTCGCCAGATTTTTCAACACCACGCCCGAATTCTGGATGAATTTTCAACAGGCCTATGAGCTTGAAACCGAAGCCAGAAAGCTGGCGCCGGAGCTCGAGAAGATTGAGCCGTTGGAAGTAGCGGCATAATCGGCTCTTTAAAAACTTCGCAGTTCCAAAGCTTCGTCCGGTTCACTAATGTTGCGCTGCAACCCGCGCTCCGGTGAACCATGTCCGACGCTCCCAAGACCTCCGGCATGACCCGGCTGAGGAACTATTTCCTCACGGGCTTCATCGTCTGCGCGCCCTTGGCGATCACCGCCTACATTGCCTGGTCGTTCATCGGTTGGGTCGATTCCTGGGTGAAGCCTTATATTCCGGCCCGCTACAGCCCTGACACCTACCTGTCGTTTCCGGTGCCGGGGTTCGGACTGATCGTGGCGCTTATCCTGATCACGCTGATCGGTTTCCTGACGGCAAACATCGTCGGCCGCGCCATCGTCAATTTCGGCGAGCGCCTGCTTGGCCGCATGCCGCTGGTGCGCGGCATCTACGGCTCGCTGAAACAGATTTTCGAGACCGTGCTGTCGAACAAGGGTGACATGTTCCGCCAGGTCGGGCTGGTCGAATATCCGCGCAAGGGCGTGTGGTCGCTGGTGTTCGTCGCCAGTGAAAAGGAAACCGAGATCAACCAGAAGCTCGACCAGGAAGGCGATCCGCTGATTGCCGTATTCATGCCGTGCACGCCAAACCCGACCACGGGCTTCCTGATGTATGTGCCGAAGTCGGACATCGTGCTGCTCGACATGACGATCGAGGATGGCGCCAAGCTGATCGTCTCCGCCGGTCTGGTGGCGCCCGAAGTAAAGCAAATGGTTGTCGTGAATGGCGAGCCGATCGAAGGGATGCTCGCCAACCCTTCGGTTGCCGCCCTGGCTCAGCCGGCGCGCAGAAGCCGCACGGCTTCGTCGCGACCGAACAAGTAAAGCAGCAGGCGCAACGCCTCACCACGCTGCGATTGCAGCTCCGGATCGCGTGACAGGATCAGCCTGGCATCGTCGCGGGCGGCCTCCAGAAGGTCGGCATGCGCCTCGATGCGAGCCACCTGGAAGCCCGGCGTGCCCGACTGGCGGGTGCCCAGCAATTCGCCTTCGCCGCGCAGCTTCAGGTCCTCCTCGGCGATCAGGAACCCATCCTCGGTCTCGCGCATCACCGACAGCCGGCGTTTTGCGGTCTCGCCGAGCGGGTCCTTGTAGAGCAGCACGCATGAGGAAGGCTTGTCACCGCGTCCGACCCGGCCGCGAAGCTGGTGCAGTTGGGCAAGGCCGAAGCGCTCTGCATGCTCGATGACCATGACGGTGGCGTCCGGCACGTCGACGCCGACCTCGATGACGGTGGTGGCGATCAGGATGCGTGTCTCGCCCTGCTTGAAGGCGCGCATCGCCTCGTCCTTCTCGGCACCCTTCATGCGGCCGTGAACGAGACCGATGCGATCGCCGAACAATGGTTTCAGCGAGGCGAAGCGGTCTTCGGCCGACATCAGTTTGATCTCTTCGGATTCCTCGACCAGCGGACAGATCCAGTAGATCTTCTGGCCGCCGGCGACGGCGTCCACCATGCGGTCGACCAGTTCGTCGAGCCGCTCGAGCGGCAGCGTAACGGTACGGATCGGCTGGCGGCCGGCCGGTTTTTCCGTCAGTTTCGACACGTCCATGTCACCGAAAGCGGTCAGCACCAGGGTGCGCGGGATAGGAGTGGCCGTCATCACCAGCATGTCTGGCGCGTCGCCCTTGGCGGTGATGGCAAGCCGCTGATGGACGCCGAAACGATGCTGCTCGTCGATGACGGCGAAGACGAGGTCTTTGAAGGTGACGGTCTCCTGGAACAGCGCGTGGGTGCCGACGACGATGTCGATCTCGCCGCTTGCCAGGCCGGCCAGCGTATCCGTGCGTTCGCGGCCCTTCTCGCGACCGGTGAGGATGGCGATGCGAAGCCCTACCTTGGCGGCAAGCGGCGTGATGGTCGCCAGATGCTGGCGCGCCAGGATTTCGGTCGGTGCCATCAAGGCTGCCTGGCCGCCGGCCTCGACGGCACGCGCCATGGCCAGCAGCGCGACGACGGTCTTGCCGGAACCGACATCGCCCTGCAGAAGCCGCAGCATGCGCTCTGGGTCGGCGAGGTCGGCATTGATTTCGGCCAGCGCAAACTCCTGGCTTGATGTCAGCGAATAGGGCAGTGCGGCCCGCAGTTTTTCGACGATGCGGCCGTCGCCGACCAGGGGTCGCCCGGACAGCCTGCGGACTTTCGCTCGCACCAGCGCCAGCGAGACCTGGCCCGCCAGCAACTCGTCATAGGCGAGCCGCCGCCAGGCGGCACCATCGATGGAGACGTCAATCGGGTCGGCCGGATTGTGGATGCGGGCAAGCGCATCGCCAAAGGCCGCAAAGGTGTGCCGCCGCATGAAGGCGCCGTCCTGCCATTCGGGAAATTCAGGCACGCGCGTCAGCGCCTGGCCGATCGCCCGGCGCAGCACCTTGCCCGAGAGCCCGGTTGTCAGGGGATAGACCGGTTCGACCAGCGGCAGGTTTTCCGCCTCGCTGGCCAGCGCAATATGGTCGGGGTGGACCATGCTCGGGCGGCCGTTGAACCATTCCATGCGGCCCGAGACCACGACATGCTCGCCCTCGGGCATCGCCTTTTCGAGATAGGAGGCGTGAGCATGGAAGAAGGTCAGCGCGATCTCTCCGGTATCGTCATGGGCGAAGACCCGGTAGGGCACCGACCTATTGCCACGCGGTGGCGGCTGGTGGCGGTCGATGCGCACATCGAGCGTGACGATCTGGCCTTCCGCGGATCCCGCGATACCAGGCCGACTGCGCCGGTCGATGACGGTGTGCGGCAGCACGAACAGAAGATCGCCGGCACGCGCCGCGCGGTCGCCGAGATCGGCCGGAACAACCTTCTCGATCAGCGCGCCGACTTTCGGTCCGACGCCTGCAAGCGACGTGATCGGGACAAACAAGGGATCGAGGATGGTCGGGCGCATGATGTCAGCTTATGTTGCGACGGCGGCAGCGCAAGGCTGACAGCCCCTTCTATCCACGCTATATGCGCCGCAGCAAGCAAGGATGCGGTACGATGACCGGAACGACGAGATCAAGCGAGGGGCTGGACGTGCGCCGCCGCAAGCTTCTGTTTCGCTCCTGGCATCGCGGCATGCGCGAAATGGACCTGATCCTCGGCACTTTCGCCGACGCTGAGATCGGCGTCTTGACCAACGAGGAAATCGACCAATATGAGAGGCTCCTCGACATTCCCGATACCGAATTCCTGCCCATGGTCACCGGCGAACGCCCGGTTCCGGCCGATATCGATTGTGCCGTCCTGCGAAAGATCCTGGCTTTCCGCCGCTCTCTGACATTCTGAACACAAGCAATTCCAGGAAAAGTAACGAAGCGGTTTTCCGTTCGGAATTGCGATAAAACAAGACCGTGATTTCATGAGCCTCATTCCCACCATCGGTCTGCCGAAAGGCCGCGCCGGTCAGTTCATCGTCGATGGCGTCGCCGACGGCTACGAAGCCTTTGCGCTGGTGCAGGCGGCGCTCGAGATCGCGCCCGACAAGCCGGTTCTGTTCGTCGCGCGCGACGGTCAGCGCCTGCCGGCGATCATCGAGGCATTGTCCTTCGCGGCCCCCGGCCTGCCGGTGCTGGAACTGCCGGCCTGGGATTGCTTGCCCTACGACCGCGTCTCGCCCGGCTCCGATGCGGCCGCCAAGCGCCTCGACGCGCTGACCGCCATGATCGCTCTGGCGAAGAAGCCGCACCGCGCCGTCATCCTCACCACCGCCAATGCGCTGCTGCAGCGCATTCCGCCGTCCGAGTTGGTCGAGGCGCAGACTTTTCATGCCAGGCCCGGCAACCAGATCGACATGAACGCACTGGTCTCGCGGCTGGAAACGTCCGGTTTCGAGCGTGTGCCGACAGTGCGCGGCATCGGCGAGTTCGCGGTGCGCGGCGGCATTCTCGACCTGTTCGCTCCCGGCTGGACCGAGGCGCTCAGGCTCGATTTCTTCGGCGACACGCTGGAATCGATCCGTGTGTTCGACGCCGCCACGCAGCGCACCACCGGTCAACGCAAGTCGATGGCGCTGCAAGCGATGAGCGAGGTGGCGCTGACGCCGGAAACCATCAGTCGCTTCCGCCGCTCCTATATCGAAGCCTTCGGCGCACCGCAGCGCGACGACGGGCTCTATGCGGCGGTCAGCGAAGGGCGTCGCTTCGCTGGCATGGAGCACTGGCTGCCGTTCTTTTACGAACGGCTGGAGACGGTGTTCGACTATCTGCCTGACACGCCTGTCATCTTCGACCATCTGGCGCATGAGGCGCTGGCCGAGCGCCACACGCTGATCCTCGATCACTACGAGGCGCGCAGGAAGCAGGCCGACGGCGCGCTGAAGGATGCGGTGCCCTATAAGCCAGTCGCGCCGGACCTGCTCTATCTCTCCCCGGAAAACCTGATCACCTCGCTCGGGCCGCGCGAAGCGATCGACTTTACGCCATTCGACGCGCCCGACATTGGCGCCAAGAAGGTCTATCACGCCGGTTCGCGCCACGGCCGCAGCTTCGTCGAGGAGCGCGCCGATCCGAACGCCAACGTGTTCGATGTCGTCGTCAAACACATCGCCGATGAGCGCGCGGCGCGCCGCCGCGTCGTCATCGCCGGGTGGACCGAAGGCTCGCTCGACCGGCTTGGCCAGATCCTCGCCGAACACCATCTCGGCAACCTCAAGCAGGTCGTGACGCTGGCGGAAGCCGAAAAGCTCGAGCCGGGGCAGGCGGCCCTGGCGGTGCTGCCGCTCGAATCCGGCTTCGAGACCGAAAAACTGGTCGTCGTCGCCGAACAGGACATTTTGGGCGACCGGCTGATCCGGCGCTCGAAACGCAAGAAGCGTCCCTCGGATTTCATTGCCGAGGCCTCGGCGCTGTCGGCCGGCGACATTGTCGTCCATGCCGACCACGGCATTGGCCGTTTCATTGGCCTGCGCACCATCGAAGCGGTCGGCGCACCGCATGACTGCCTGGAAATCCACTATGCCGGCGACGACCGGCTGTTCCTGCCGGTGGAAAACATCGAACTCCTGTCGCGCTACGGTTCTGACACGGCCGAGGCGACGCTGGACAAGCTTGGCGGCGGCGCCTGGCAGTCGCGCAAAGCGCGGCTGAGGAAGCGCCTGCTCGACATGGCCGGTCAGTTGATCCGCATCGCCGCCGAGCGGCAGATGCGCTCGGCGCCGCCACTGGTGCCGGCAGAAGGCCTCTATGGCGAGTTCGCCGCCCGCTTTCCCTATGAAGAGACCGACGACCAACAGACGGCCATCGATTCGGTGCGCGACGATCTTGCTGCCGGCAAGCCGATGGACCGGCTGATTTGCGGCGATGTCGGTTTCGGCAAGACCGAAGTGGCGCTGCGTGCCGCCTTCATCGCGGCAATGGAAGGTTTTCAGGTGGCGGTGGTGGTGCCGACGACATTGCTGTCACGCCAGCATTTCAAGACGTTTTCGCAGCGGTTTTCCGGCCTGCCGATCCGCGTCGCCCAGGCGTCGCGGCTGGTCGGCGCCAAGGAACTGGCCGAGACCAAGAAAGGCATCGCCGAAGGCCAGGTCGACATCGTCATCGGCACGCACGCGCTGCTCGGTTCCGCGATCTCGTTCAAGAACCTTGGTCTGCTGATCATCGACGAAGAGCAGCATTTTGGCGTCAAGCACAAGGAACGGCTGAAGGACCTGAAGACCGACGTGCACGTGCTGACGCTGTCGGCGACGCCGATCCCGCGAACGCTGCAACTGGCGTTGACCGGGGTGCGCGAGCTGTCGCTGATCGCCACGCCGCCGGTCGATCGCATGGCGGTGCGCACCTTCATATCGCCCTTCGATCCGCTGGTGATCCGCGAGACGCTGCTGCGCGAACGCTATCGCGGTGGCCATTCCTTCTATGTGGTGCCGCGCATCAGCGATCTCTCGGAAATACATGATTTCCTGAAGGAATCCGTGCCGGAGTTGAAGGTGGCGGTGGCTCATGGCCAGATGCCGCCGGGCGAACTCGACGACATCATGAATGCCTTTTATGACGGCCAGTACGACGTGCTGTTGTCGACCACCATCGTCGAATCCGGCCTTGATATTCCGACCGCCAACACGCTGATCATCCACCGCGCCGACATGTTCGGCCTGTCGCAGCTCTACCAATTGCGCGGCCGCGTCGGCCGTTCGAAGGTGCGGGCCTACGCGCTGTTCACGCTGCCGGCCAACCGCAAGCTGACGGACACCGCCGAGCGGAGGCTCAAGGTGCTGCAATCGCTCGACACTCTGGGCGCCGGCTTCCAACTGGCCAGCCACGACCTCGATATCAGAGGCGCCGGCAATCTTCTCGGCGAGGAGCAGTCCGGACACATCAAGGAGGTCGGCTTCGAACTCTACCAGCAGATGCTGGAAGAAGCCGTCGCCGAGGTGAAGGATTCGGGCGAGGTGCAGGATGGCGGCTGGTCGCCGCAGATTGCCGTCGGCACGGCGGTGATGATCCCGGAAAGCTATGTTCCGGACCTGCAGCTCCGGCTGGCGCTTTATCGCCGTCTCGGCGATCTCGAAAACACCGAGGAAATCGACGCTTTCGGCGCCGAGCTGATCGACCGCTTCGGCCCGCTGCCGGAGGAGGTGAAGCATCTGTTGAAGATCGTCTTCATCAAGGCGCTCTGCCGCAAGGCCAATGTCGAAAAACTCGACGCCGGGCCGAAGGGCGTCGTCATCCATTTCCGCAAGCGCGAATTCTCCAACCCGGTCGGGCTGGTCAAGTTCATTGGCGAACAGGGATCGTTGGCCAAGATCCGGCCGGACCACAGTGTCGTCTTCGTGCGCGACTGGCCGACAGCCGAGAAGAGGCTGGCGGGCTCGGCGGTCGTCATGACGCAGTTGGCACGGCTGGTGGAGAAGGCGGCGTAGCTAGCCTCGGACCATTCGCCAGCGCTGAAATTCCGGTCTAGAATAGGAAATCGGCTTCGTGTATGGAGCCGCGATCCCCAATTGGGGCGGGAATGGCGGAGTATAGGCCGCTGGAAAGAGCGTTGGGTGCAGCGATGACGAAATGGTCGCCGAATTCGTGGAGAGCAAAGCCGATCAAGCAGGTTCCTGCTTATCCGGACCTCGCCGCGCTGAAGAACACGGAAGCCCAGCTCGCAACCTTTCCGCCGCTGGTTTTTGCCGGTGAGGCGCGCAAGCTCAAGAAGCAGCTCGCTTCGGTCGCTGCCGGTGACGCATTCCTCCTTCAGGGTGGCGATTGCGCCGAGAGCTTCGCCGAGCACGGCGCGGACAACATCCGCGACTTCTTCCGCGTCTTCCTGCAGATGTCGGTGGTGCTGACCTTCGCCGGCGCGCAGCCGGTGGTCAAGGTCGGCCGCGTTGCCGGCCAGTTCGCCAAGCCGCGCTCGTCCGACAACGAGACCAAGGGCGAGGTGACGCTGCCCAGCTATCGCGGCGACATCATCAACGGCATCGAATTCGACCCGAAGTCGCGCATTCCGGATCCCGCTCGCCAGGAGATGGCGTACCGCCAGTCGGCGGCGACGCTCAACCTTCTGCGCGCCTTCGCGCAAGGCGGCTATGCCAGCCTGGAGAATGTGCACCGCTGGATGCTCGGCTTCGTGTCCGACAGCCCGCAGGGCGAGAAATACGAGTCGCTCGCCAACCGCATCACCGAGACGATGGACTTCATGAAGGCCGTCGGCATCACTTCGGAAACCAACTACGCGCTGCGCGAGACCGATTTCTATACCAGCCATGAGGCGCTGCTGCTCGGCTACGAGGAGGCGCTGACGCGTGTCGATTCGACCTCCGGCGACTGGTACGCTACCTCGGGCCATATGATCTGGATCGGCGACCGCACCCGCCAGCCCGACCATGCGCATGTCGAATATTGCCGCGGCATCAAGAACCCGCTCGGCCTGAAATGCGGTCCGTCGCTGACGCCGGACGGCTTGCTGGAACTGATCGACTTGCTCAACCCCGAAAATGAACCCGGCCGGCTGACGCTGATTGCACGTTTCGGCTCCGACAAGGTCGCCGACCATCTGCCGAAGCTGGTTCGCGCGGTGCAGAAGGAAGGCCGCTCCGTGGTGTGGTCGTCGGACCCGATGCACGGCAACACGATCGAGGCCGCCGGCTACAAGACGCGGCCGTTCGACCGCATCCTGAAGGAGGTTCAGACCTTCTTCGAAGTGCACCGCGCCGAAGGCACGCATCCGGGCGGCATCCATGTCGAGATGACCGGCAAGAACGTCACCGAATGCACCGGTGGCGCGCGCGCCATCACCGCCGAGGAGTTGCAGGACCGCTACCACACCCATTGCGACCCGCGCCTCAACGCCGACCAGGCGATCGAACTGGCGTTCCTGGTGTCAGACCTGCTCAAGAAGAGCCACCCGGTGCAGCACAAGCAGGTTGCGAACGGTTAAGCTCGATTTCGGCCTGAACGGCTGACGGAAAAAGCGCTGGAGAAATCCGGCGCTTTTCTTTTGGTTGGTTCAGTGCCCGCGTTCCCAGCGCAGGCCGGCGAGTCTGGGGTCAGCAAACGCCGTCCTTGAAAACTCGATGCGCTTTTCCGGAAACTCGCAGATCGCCTGCACGCCGAACGCACCAAGCCGGATGCGCCAGGTCCGCGGCTCCAGCGGCTTTGCCTTGGCAAAGCCGCGGCAGGTCAGCAGCGCAATGTTGGCGCCCTTGGGATCGCGCGCCGAGCGGTAGCGGATCGCCTCCAGCCCGGCCTCGCGGGCAGTATCGGCAATGGCTTGGCAAGCGGCATAGTCGGTCGGATGCGTCCATGCCGTTGCGTCACGATCGAGCGGCGGCCGGGTGAGATCGATCACCTTGGCGCATTTGATCGCGGCCGCAAAGGCCGTGTATTCGGCGGCGTCGCTTGGCCAGGGTGTTTTGGGCGACTCGGCAAAGAACAGCAGCCGGTAGAAGGCCATTTCGGCCACCGCGGTCATCATGGTCTCGGCCGCATAGTAGACGCCCTTGGTCCTGCCGGCACGGCGGAAGCGCGAACCGTGCGGATAGACCGAGCCGTAGCGGAAGGGCGTCGCCAGGAGATAGTGGAGATGGCGGCATTCAATTGGGATCTGCGGCTTGGTTTCCTCGATCAGGTCTTCCAGCATCGCCTGTTCGTCGAGCGTGTCGACGATTTTCAGCGTCGAGACATGGTGCTGCGCTTCGACCATGCGCCAGTACTTGCTGTCGATGCCGACGGTCTCAGACGAGAGCGCGTCGGGAGTCCAGATAGGCAATGACATCGACGAGCCCGGTGATGGTGAGGATCTTTTCAAGCGGAGCAGCGTCGAACGCCGTGTTGGCGTTCTTCAGCCATGCCCGGGCGACGACCGCGTCGCCGCCGACAATGGCGTCGAGCGAGCGGAACAGCCTGACGAACAACACGGCAAGCTCGAATGGCTTGGTGCCGCGCTCGAGCAGGAATTCGTCCCTGCGCATGCGCGAAACCGTGGCCTCCGAAACTCCGATCACCGAGGCCAGCATTCTGGCGGTGATGTCCAGCAGATCGGCCGCGCGCAGCGTGGCCTTGGTCAGGACTGCATTCTCGGCTGTCTTGGCGGCGGTTTGAGATTGCATTGCGACGCCTTCCTGTTTCTGTGGAAAATATAGCCACAAAAATTCATATGGAAAGGGACGGACGCAAAACAATCTGCAAACGGGAGACTCAGTCCTTCTTGTAGAGCAGCCAGCTCTTGCCGGCTCGGCCAGCCATCGTCGAGTGTCTGGTGACGCGGTTGCGGCCGCTGACCTTCGAGCGATAGAGCGCCCGGTCGGCCTTGGTGTAGAGATCTTCGGGTCCTTCGGCTTCGGACGCCATGCAGATACCCATCGAGACGGTGACGGTGCCGTAATTCGTGCCCGTCTGGCTGCTGGTGAACGGCGTCTGCTCGATCAGGGCACGAATACGCTCTGCAACGTCATAGGTGGCGTCCTCGCTGGCGCCCTCGACGATCAGCGCGAACTCCTCGCCGCCGGTGCGAGCAACGAACATGTCGCCGCGAATGCTGGTCTGGAAGATATCGGCGATGCTCTGGATGATCTTGTCGCCGACCGGGTGGCCGAAGCGGTCATTGATGTCCTTGAAGCGGTCGATGTCGGCAAGGACCAGGGCGTTGAACAGGATACCCCTGTTGCTGTTGTAGATCCTGGTGATTTCCTTGTCGAAGGCGCGGCGATTCCAGATGTGGGTCAAGGGATCGGTGTCGGCCAACCGTTTGTATTCCTCGAGCTTCGATTTGACGGTCTCGAGTTCGGCCGTCTTGTCGCTGAGCGTCGAGGCCACCTGCCGGCCGTGATCGATCGTCGAATTGGTGGCAACCGCCATGGCGTTGGCGATCTTGTGCAAAAGATCCTGGGAGAGAAGGCTGCGGCCGTTGAGGCCGCTCGATGTCTCATCGAGGATCCTGCCGTATTTCTCGATATGGCTGCGCTCGCTCCGCAGCAGTGAAGCAACCTCCTCGAGCTCCCTGGCAATGACGTCTCGGGCATGCTCGACGATGCCAGGACCATGGTTGTGGGCAAAGAAAGTGCGCCCGATCTGATCCAGTTCATCCTGTGTCGGCCGGCTGCTCAGCGAAACGACGGCCAGGCTGAGTTCGCGATTGGTGCCGCTCAGGGCCTCATAGAAGATCTCGTAATTGCGCGGCAGGCCGAGCACGCCCAACTGGCGCATTGTCGCGACAACAGTGGCTGCGATGTCGGTGCGTTCGGTCGGGACAGCTGCCGGCTGCATTATGGTTCTTCCCCCGGATGATCCGCGGAATTCGCGGATCCCCTTTTGTCGCCGAACCCTGGGGAATGCGACCGACGCTTCGGAACAACTTGCGAAGGGATGCGTCCCCACCCACGGCCTTCACTTGCAGGGTGACCATAAATGCGCTGTCGCTAAAGTTCTCTTAACTGGCGAAGGTTCCGCGGGTTTTCTCTGTCTGCGGGCTGTAAAAGCTCTGGTTCGCGCGTCCAACAGTTGGAAACAACGCCGGTGCAGCGGCCTGAATTCGCGATTCGCGCATCGCACGCTTCAAAATGAAACCGAATTTTCGGATTCTCCACGCCAGTACATGTCGCATTTGCTTGCGTGCGTGCGCCGCAAAGCTGGAATCCTGAAGGCGATGCCAGGCACTTTTCTTTCAAGGAGGATCGACGTGAGTGGTGGTCACCAAGGATCGTGTCTGTGTGGAGCCGTCCGCTTCAGAACGAACGGAGCGTTGCGTGGCGTCGTCTATTGTCATTGCTCGCAATGCCGCAAGCAGAGCGGACATTTCTATGCCGCGACCAATGTTGCCAATGTCGACATCGTGATCGATGGCGTGGAAAGTATCACCTGGTACGAAGCCTCTACCTTCGCCAGGCGTGGGTTCTGCAAGGCATGCGGGTCGGTGCTGTTCTGGAAGCCGCGAGACCAGGACTACGTTTCAGTCATGGCGGGATCGTTCGACAAGCCGACAGGTCTTGAGGGGGAATGCCATATCTTCGTCGGTGACAAGGGCGACTATTATTCGATCGACGACGGGCTGCCGCAGTTTGAAAAGTCGACATCGTCCATACCGGTTGCTGAATGAATCTTGGACAAGTCACCTTATTCCATTGATCTGGCCAGCCATTGCATTATCCCGTGCCGGTGATTCGCAAAGGGGTTTGGCATGCAGCGGCTGATCGACGCTTATTTCAATTCGGTGCGGGCGTTTCGCAAGCTGGCTGCCAGCGAGAAGGCTTTCCAGCAGGAGCTGATGCTGCTGGCGCTGGCACTGCCGCTCGGCTGGTTCGTTTCGATCTCGTGGCGCGGTTATGCCTTGCTGATCGGCGCGGTGCTGCTCTTGATCATGGTCGAGGTGCTTAACACCGGCATCGAGGCGGCATGCGACGCTTTCAGCCGCGAGTTCAATGTCGACATCCAGTTGGCCAAGGATTGCGGTTCGCTGGCGGTGCTGATTTCGGTGCTCATCGTCGCCGGTGTCTGGGGCATCGCCATTATCGAGCGGATCACTGGGCTACCGATCTAGCCTTTCGATGCCTATATGCCAGTCACCAAAGGAGACTGTCATGGCCGGGGCCGTCAATTTTCTGCTTCTCGAACGCGTGGGCCTGCCAGACGATCTGCGCTGGCTCGTCGAAAAATACCCGCGTGAAAACTGGCAGGACCATGCCAACGTCCACGGCATCGCCAATATGTGGCTGCAGCGGCACGACATGTTCCGCGAACTCGGCGGCATGCTGGCCAACGGCATTGACGACTTCCGTGAGGGACGGCTGACGGCGCCTGATTTCGCGCGCTGGTTCGCGCCGCGCCTCAATCATTTTCTTGGGCATCTCGACGGTCACCACAATGTCGAGGATTATCAATATTTCCCGGTATTCGCCAAGGCCGAGCCCCGTTTGAAGCGCGGCTTCGAGATTCTCGATGCCGACCACCACACCATCCATGAAGGGCTGGAGCGCAATGCCGAGGCGGCCAATGCCTTCATCAAGACGCTGCAGGAGAGCGAAGACAGACAGCGCTTTGCAGCCGACGCCTATGCCGACGAAAACAGCCGGCTGATCGCCATGCTGACAAGACATCTTGCCGACGAGGAAGACCTGATCGTCCCGCTCATCCTCGATCGGGGGGATCGGGCGCTCGGGGTGGATTGACGATCAGCCTTCCCTGGCGCGTTCCCTCCTGGCGATGTGACGGGCGACGAGCCATGCCAGAACGGCCACGGTCAGGCCGATGCCAAGACCGATCAGCAACCGTTCGTGATGCATCAGCGCCTGGCCGATGAAGTGCTCTGCGCCAAGTCCAAAGACATAACCGATCGTACCGAACAGCACCGCCCAGACCGCCGATGAAAGCGCGTTGAGGATGACGAAGCGCGGCGCTGTGATATTGGAGAGCCCGGCTGCAATGCCGCCGACGAGACGCATGCCGTAGATATAGCGGTTCGACAGCACGAAAATGTCGGGATGGGTGTTGAGCAGGCGAAAGGCGCGGCGAAAGCCGGGCCGCTTGCGCAATCTGACGACATAGGGATGGTCGGCAAAGCTTCGTCCGAGGATGAAGAAAAAAGTGTCGCCGACAAAGGCGCCGAGGCCGGCCGCAAGGACGGCGTGCCACAGCACGAAGACCTGCTGGTGGGCGAAGAAGCCGCCGAGAATGGCAGCACTTTCGCCCTCCGCGATGCAACCGACAAAGACCGCGAGCAGCCCGTATTGTTCGATGAAATGGTGGATCGCGTCGGTCATGAAGCCGACTGCTGCGAAGACAGCCTTTCGTCGATCCGCTTGATCATCTCGGTCAGTTGCACGATCTCGTCGCGCATGCCGAGAATCTGGCCGTGGCGCAGTTCATCCAGCTTTTCATGCAGCGCCATGATCTCGATCTCGGCTTTCAGGTTGACCTCGTAATCGTGGGCGGCGTCGATGCGGTCGCGTTCGGTCTGGCGGTTCTGCGCCATCATGATCACAGGCGCCTGCAAGGCGGCTACCATCGACAAAACGAGATTGAGGAAGATGAACGGGTAGGGATCGAAGGCGTCACGCGACAGCAGCCAGACATTGCCCGCCGTCCATAAGACCAGAAAGGCGATGAAGGTCAGGATGAAGGACCATGACCCGCCGATGCGGGCGATCGTATCGGCAAGCCGGTCGCCGAAGGTCTGGTGGAAGGCAACGGCCTTGTTGGTGTCGCGCGAGATGGTGGTGCGTTCGAGCGTCGATTGCAGCACCCGGCTTTCGAGCTGGCTGAGGCCGTCCGGCCGCCGCTTGAGCCAGCGGTTCGCCAGATCGTCGATCGTCTTGTTCATGGCCATCTCCAGGGTCTTAGGCTTGCCGTAAGAGGTAGAGGCTGCCGGCTCACACGGGAAGTGTTAGATTGATTCCAGTTGCCGAGGGACCAATGGCCGATTTCAAGAAAATTCGCGCTCGCGCCGCAAAACGTAAGGGCGGCGAAGAGGAACTGACGTCGCTGCTTGGTCCGGCGCCTGACAATGCCGCCGTGGCTGACATCCCCGATGACCGCATTCTCTCCATTATGGCTGAGCGCGTCTTCGCCGCCGGTTTCGTCTGGCGCGTCATCGAGCAGAAATGGCCTGGCTTCGAGGAGGCGTTTCTGCGCTTCGAGCCGAAGCGGCTGTTGTTCCAGCCCGATGATTTCTGGCACGATCTGACGGCCGACCAGCGCATCGTACGCAACCCGCAGAAGATCAGATCCGTTCGCGACAATGCTGCCTTTGTCGCGCGTGTGTCGAAGGAATATGGCGGTTTCGGCAAATTCCTTGCGGAATGGCCCGATGATGACCAGGTCGGGCTGATGGCCTGGCTCGGCAAGCATGGCAGCCGGCTGGGCGGCAATACGGGCCAGTATTTCCTGCGCTGGCTGGGTTGGGATGCGTTCGTCATCTCGGGCGATATGGCCGCGGCGTTGCGCGACGCCGGCCTCGACATCGCCGAAAGCCCGACTTCGAAGAAGGACCTGGACAAGATCCAGAGGCAAATCAATCAATGGGCAGCAGAGACGCATTTGCCGCGCCGCCATATTTCACGCATCCTGGCGATGTCGATCGGCGAGAACCATTCGCCGCAAGCGCTGCGCGAATATATGGGCGACGACTGATACGTGGTCGCTTGCCACGATCGGCATTCGTCGATCGGTCAACACGATCGAATCGATGGGTCCGGACACGAATGACATTCGTCATTTGCTCCGAATTGGTCCAAACGAACGCCATTGCCCGAGCAATTTTGCCGCGCTAAGTCAGCAGGCATGACCAAGAAGCTCGACATCCTGCGCATCGCCGTCGCCCAGCTCAATCCGACTGTCGGCGACATATCAGGCAATCTCGCCAAAGCCCGCGAGGCGAGGGCGGATGCCGCACGTCAGGGCGCCGATCTCGTGCTCTATACCGAGCTTTTCCTCGCCGGCTACCCGCCGGAGGATCTGGTGCTGAAGCCGGCCTTTTTGAAAGCCTGCGAAAAGGCGGCACAGGACTTTGCCGCCGACACCGCGGATGGCGGTCCCGGCGTCATCATCGGCACGCCGTTGAAGCGCAAGAGCGGCACGCACAATTCGATCATCTTCGCCGACGGCGGCAAGATCATCGCCGAACGCTACAAGCTCGATCTGCCGAACTACGGCGAGTTCGACGAGAAGCGCGTCTTCCAGGCCGGACCCGAGATCCAGGGGCCGGTCAATTTCCGCGGCGTGCGCATCGGAATTCCGATCTGCGAGGACATCTGGGGCGATGTCGATATCTGCGAGACGCTGGCCGAAAGCGGGGCGGAAATCCTGCTGGTGCCGAACGGCTCACCCTATTATCGCGCCAAGATCGATGTCCGCCACCAGGTCGTCATCCGCCAGGTCATCGAATGCGGGCTGCCGATGATCTATGCCAACCAGCTCGGCGGCCAGGACGAGCTGATCTTCGACGGCGCTTCGTTTGCCATTGGCGCCGACAAGACGCTTGCCTTCCAGATGAGCCAGTTCGAGGAAGCGGTCGACGTCACCACCTGGAAGAGACAAGGCGATCACTGGGTCTGCTCGGAAGGGCCGATGTCGAAAATCCCGGACCGGGAGGAGGCTGACTATCGCGCCTGCATGCTGGGCCTGCGCGACTACGTCAACAAGAACGGCTTCAAGAACGTCGTGCTTGGTCTGTCCGGCGGCATCGATTCGGCGATCTGCGCGGCGCTGGCCGTCGATGCGCTCGGCGAGGAACGGCTGCGCGCGGTGATGATGCCCTACCGCTATACCTCGAAGGATTCGCTCAAAGATGCCGAGGATTGCGCCCGCGCTCTCGGCTGCCGCTATGACATCGTGCCCATCTTCGAGCCGGTCGAGGGCTTCCTGCACGCGCTGACGCAGATGTTCGAAGGCACCAAGGAAGGTATCACCGAGGAGAATTTGCAGAGCCGCGCACGCGGCACCATCCTGATGGCGATCTCCAACAAGTTCGGCTCAATGGTCGTTACCACCGGCAACAAGAGCGAGATGTCGGTCGGTTATGCCACGCTCTATGGCGACATGAATGGCGGCTTCAATCCGATCAAGGACCTCTACAAGATGCAGGTCTACGCGCTGTCGCGCTGGCGCAACAGCCACGTGCCGCCGGGTGCGCTGGGCCCCTCGGGCGAGGTGATCCCGAAGAACATCATCGACAAGGCACCGTCGGCGGAATTGCGCGAGAACCAGACCGACCAGGATTCGCTGCCGCCCTATCCGGTGCTGGACGATATCCTCGAATGCCTGGTCGAGAATGAGATGGGTGTCGACGACATCGTCGCGCGCGGCCATGACCGGGCGACGGTGACGCGCATCGAGCACCTGCTCTACATCGCAGAATACAAGCGACGGCAGGCGGCGCCGGGCGTGAAGATCACGAAAAAGAATTTTGGCCGCGACCGCCGCTACCCCATCACCAATCGTTTCAGGGATCGCAGCTAGGTACCGAAAGCGCACGCGGCGCGGCCGGAGACAACCATGCCCGATTGTGAGATCAGCTTCGACATGTCACGGATCGATTTCCGTGCGACATCGGACCTGTTGATGGCAAGCTATTGGGGCGCCGGACGCACTGACGAAGTCCATCGCCGCGCCTTTGCCAATTCGCTTTGCGTCGGCGCCTATGTCGATGGCAGGCAAGTCGGCTTCGGCCGGGCGATCACCGACCGCACCGTATTCGCCTATCTCGCCGATCTCATCATCTGGCCGGAGAATCGCGGGCAAGGCATAGGAAGCCGGCTCGTCCAGGCCCTGATCGACCATCCGGAGGTCAGGACCGTTTTCCATTGGAGCCTGTCGACCAGCGATGCCCATGGCATGTATGAAAAGCTCGGGTTCAAGCCATCGACCGATGGCCGCTACATGCGCTTGGATCGCGTTCCTGAATGAGGCGCGGCTTGCCCGCCATTGTTGCAAAATAATCGCAGTGGTTGGACCAGATACGCTTTTGGCGTCAGCCCGTCTTGGCGGTGCATCGGAGCGTCTCTATAAGAACCCCTCCGCAATTGTCTTGCGGGAGGTCCGAATGGCAGTATTTCACTTGGCAATGCGAGGCCGCGAAGCCTAGGTCTCATCCGGCGCTCCGCGAAGGTTTGCCCTTCGTGCCGATGCCGAATCGAGCACAGGCTTTTGCCGATGCCGGTCGCCGCCCGATTATGGGCGAGACGCCAAATATGCCACTCCGCTTTCCGGGCACTCATTGGCCCCTTGCGCGGCTTCTTCAATTTTCGACCTACTGGGATCGGGCTCGTTTGTGCCCGAATGACATCATGGCTCGTTTTAAGATCGATTTGCGCGCGAGCGCCTTTCGCAGCGTTCTCGGCTTCACGCTCACCCATTGGCGGCGCCAGCCGTGGCGGCTCTCGCTCATCATGGCCAGCTTCCTGCTGTCGACGCTGGCCGATGTGCTGACGCCGCTCTATTCCGGCCGGCTGGTCGACGCCGTCGCCAGCAGCGCCGGCGCCGACGCGATTGCCTGGAATGCCGCGCTGACGGCGTTCTCGATGTTGATGGCGCTGGCGCTGGCCGGCGTCGTGTTGCGCAACCTGGCGTTCATGGGCATCGTCGAGCTGACCTTGAAGATGATGGCCGACATCGCCGCCGATGCTTTCCATCGCGTTCAGCGCTTTTCCACCGACTGGCATGCCAACAGCTTTGCCGGCTCGACCGTCCGCAAGGTGACGCGCGGCATGTGGGCGCTCGACCTGCTCAACGACACCATCCTCATCGCACTGCTGCCGTCGGTCGTCATGCTGGTCGGGTCGACGTTGCTGCTCGGCTGGTTCTGGCCGTTGATGGGTGCGGTCGTTGCTGCCGGTTCGGTGCTGTTCATCACGGTGACGGCGCTGCTGTCACTTGGCTATGTCGCGCCGGCGGCAAGGCTCGCCAACACCTGGGATACCCGCCTCGGCGGCTCGCTGGCCGACGCGGTCAGCTGCAACGCCGTGGTCAAGGGCTTTGGCGCCGAGGAGCGCGAAGAACGCCGCCTGGCCAAGGTCGTCGCCAAATGGCGTGCGCGTACACGGCGCACCTGGGTGCGCGGCACCATCAACGGCACCACGCAAGGGGTGCTGCTGCTGGTCATGCGCGCTGCGGTGATCGGCCTGGCGCTGATGCTGTGGTCGTGGGGGCAGGCGAGCGCCGGCGACGTTGCGTTCGTGCTGACCTCGCTCTTCGTGCTGCAGGGCTATCTCAGGGACATCGGCACGCATATCCGCAACCTGCAGCGCTCCATCAACGATATGGAAGAGCTGGTCGATTTCCAGTCCGAACCGCTCGGCATCGAGGACCGGCCAGGTGCCAAGCCGATCCGGATCACCGAAGGACGGATCAGCTTCGACAACGTCACCTTTCACTATGGCCATCACCGATTGGCGCTTTACCGAGACTTTTCGGTCGATATCGCGCCGGGTGAGCGCGTCGGGCTGGTCGGCCATTCGGGGTCGGGCAAGACGACCTTCGTCAAGCTTATCCAGCGGCTCTATGACGTGAATGCGGGGAAAATCCTGGTCGACGGTCAGGACATCTCGCAGGTGGCGCAAGCCTCGCTGCGCGGGCAGATCGCCATCGTTCAGCAGGAGCCGATCCTGTTCCACCGGTCCCTGGCCGAAAACATCGCCTATGCCAGGCCGAGTGCGTCGCAGGAGGAGATCGAGCATGCCGCGAAGCTGGCGAGTGCGCATGACTTCATCACCAACCTGCCAAAGGGCTACGGTACACTGGTCGGCGAACGCGGTGTGAAACTGTCGGGTGGCGAGCGTCAGCGCGTGGCGATCGCGCGCGCCTTCCTTGCCGATGCGCGCATCCTGATCCTCGACGAGGCGACATCGAGCCTCGATTCGGAATCGGAGGTGCTGATCCAGCAGGCGATGGAGCGGCTGATGGTCGGCCGCACCACGCTGGTCATCGCGCACCGGCTTTCGACAGTGCGGGCGCTCGACAGGCTGCTGGTCTTCGATCGCGGCAACATCGTCGAGGAAGGCTCGCATGATGAACTGATCCGGCTGAAAGGCGGCATCTACCGTCGCCTGTTCGAACGCCAGGCGCTCGAACTGACCAAGGGACTTGTCAGCTGACCTGAGGTGGCCTCCAGCTTCGGCCGGAGGCCGCCTCTGTCAGGCACGGTCAGCCCAGCGGGCTGGAGCAGGAGATGCGATCGCAAGGAGGCAGTCGACCCGTCGATCAGCGCCGTGATGCTGGCCGACTTGATTTGCCTGTGAAGTCCTGTCCGGATAGTAAGTCTTGGGACCTCTGTTCATCATATTGACCGAGATACGTTGTTTCTACCATTGGTTGATATATATCCGATGGAGGCAACCCACGGACGTTCTTCACGATGCATCTTTCTGCGAATGCCGAGGAAAAGTTGGCTGCGCCGTCAGTGCTGGAATCTCAGCATGGCTCGGTTCGGCCGCTTGCTGCCGAAGATCTCGAGCGCGTCGCCGCACTCTTCCTGACGAAGTTTCGCCGGCGGCGCCGTCACCTCCTCGATCGCGCTATCGCCGAAACGGCCGCGTATATGAGGGAGATTTATCTCGACCCTGCCGGCCAGTCCGGTGAAAGCAACGCTCTTGTCCAGATCAACCGGCAGGGCCGCCTGGGTGGGTTCCTCGGCGTTTTGAAAGCCCGCTACGAGCTCAATGGTGCGCCATTGAATGCGGCGATCATCGGGCCGCTCATGGCCGACCCCGGCACCGATGACGGCTCGGCCGGACCGCAATTGCTGCGGGCATTGCATCAAGGCGAATTCGATCTGCAGCTGACCGATTCGGCCAACCGGACATCCTTGGCCTTCGCGCGCCCGATGAAGTATCAACTCCTGCCGGTGCATTGTCTGGGATGGACATATGTCTTCCGGCCGGCGGGAATGGCCGCCGCCGCACTGCACCGTAAATGGCCCGGCCTGCCTCACCTTGTACTCGACCCCTTTGCGCGAGCATTCGATGCTCTTGCGAAAAGAAGGTTCGAGCCCCCCGTCCAGCATTCATCGTCGCATCGCACCCACCGTGAGCCGATCAATGCCGTGCAATTTGCCGAGGAACTGCCGACCCTCCTGTCTGGTTACGCTCTTCGGCCGAGTTGGAAGGATGGGGAGTTGCCACGGCTGCTTGCGCTGGCGGCCGAGAAGCGGGCCGACGGCCCCCTTCATTTCGGTGGGATCTACGACGAAACGGGCAAAATGCTCGGTTGTTATGCCTTCTATGGTCAAGCCGGCGACATGGCGAACCTGTTGCAAATCCAGGCATTCGGATCGCATTGGGGCGCGACGCTGGATGCGCTTGTCGCCGCCGCATGGGAGATGGGCTGCGTGGGCATCACCGGGCAGACGCAGACCAGATTCATATCCCAACTCTTTGGCTACAAGAATGTCTTCTTCCGCTATGCCGGGGGAACGATGGTCCGCTCGCGGATCGCCGAGGTCACGGAAGCGGTCCGCTCCGGCGACATCTTTATCGGTGGATTGGTGGGCGACCGCTGGACCCGCCTCAGTTCCGATGATTTCGGCCGCTGATCGCCTTCAACCGGTGGTCGGCCCCAGCGGCTGGCAGCGCTCGGTTACAAAGGCCGCCTGCGGACTGGGTGCCTCCTGAGGCGTCCAACGCCCGGTCTTTTCATTCCAGCCGCCATGTTCTATGTCTGCCGGGCAGCGCGGGGGCGCGTCTTGTCAATCGTAAAAGCATCCGGTACGCCCCGCTCATGACAGTTACCGTTCGTTTCGCCCCTTCGCCGACCGGCCGCATCCATATCGGCAATGCGCGCACGGCTCTGTTCAACTGGCTGTTCGCCGTGAACAACAAGGGTCGCTTCATCCAGCGCTTCGACGACACCGACATTGCGCGCTCGAAGCAGGAGTTTTCCGACGCCATCCTATACGACCTGCATTGGTTGGGCATTTTTCCCGACGCCACCGAGTACCAGTCGCGGCGCTTCGAAGTCTATGACGCGGCGGTCGAGAGGCTGAAGGCGGCAGGCGTTCTCTATGCCTGCTACGAAACGCCGGAGGAGCTGGATCTCAGGCGCAAGGTGCGCCGCACGCGCGGCCTGCCGCCGGTCTATGGCCGCGAGGCCCTGACGCTGACGCAAGAGCAGATCGCCGAATACCAGACCGATGGCCGCCGGCCGCACTGGCGTTTTCTCCTGCCCAATTTCTCAGACGATCCACAACAGCCGGAACGCACTGAAATCCACTGGAACGACTTGGTGCGCGGTGAGGAAACCGTCGATCTGGCCTCGCTTTCCGACCCGGTCCTGGTGCGCGAGGACGGCACCTATCTCTATACGCTGCCTTCCGTGGTCGACGACATCGAGATGGGCGTCAGCCATGTCATCCGCGGCGACGACCATGTCACCAACACCGGCGTGCAGATCGCCCTGTTCCAGGCGCTGGCTGCCGAGCCGCCAGTGTTCGGCCACCACAATCTCCTGACCACTGCATCGGGCGAGGGCTTGTCGAAGCGCACCGGCGCACTCTCCATCGAAAGTCTGCGCGAGGACGGTATCGAGCCGATGGCCGTCGCATCATTGGCCGTCCTGGTGGGCACTTCGGAGAATGTCGCGGCGATGCCGACGATGGGCGAACTCGCCGAACGCTTCGATCCGGCGGCGACATCGAAATCCGCGGCCAAGTTCGATCCGGACGAGCTGTTCGTGCTCAACCGGTCGCTGCTGCACCACATGCCGTTCGCCGAGGCACAAGACCGTCTCATCGTGCTCGGCGTCTCCGGCGAGCAGGCCGAACCGTTCTGGCTGGCGGTGCGCGGCAATCTCGACAGGCTGGCCGATGCGGTCAACTGGTGGCGCATCCTGCGCGAAGGACCGCAGGAGAAGCCGGAATTTTCCGATGACGACCGCGACTTTCTTCGACAGGCATTCGACCTGCTGCCGGAGGAACCCTGGACCGCGACGATCTGGAAGGACTGGACGGGCAAGATCAGGGAAGCGACCGGCCGCAAGGGCAAGGCGTTGTTCATGCCGCTCAGGACAGCCCTTACCGGACTGCCTTCGGGGCCGGAGCTTGCAGATCTATTGCCGCTGATGGGTCGGGAAGGAACGTTGGCCCGACGACCCTGACCTTGCGCTGTTCCGGCGGCAGCGCGGACACGGGCGACGTCACCGGCCTGGCGGAAAGCCGCTTGATCGCCTCGCGGTCGAGCCCACCTTCCAGATTGGCCAGCGTTTCGGGATCGGCGCCCGGATCAGGTTTTGCAACCGGGACTGGAATGAATGATGACGCGTCTGTCTCTGGCTGCGATTGCACCGGATTCGGCGGATTGCCGGCAATGATCTGGAAGCCCTGCGCAGCGGCGTTGCAGCCGCAAGCCGGCGGCCGCGACATGCCGGGCCGCTTGTAGAGATAGGCGGTCGGCAATTCGCTGTAAGGCCGGCCGGTGACAGATGACGTCATCGACGCCGAATCGTCGTCCATGCCGCGCGAATAGAAAACCTGCATCTCGGTGCCGGGGCAGCTCGATTCGCAATTCTTCTGGTCGCGTTCGAAATCGCCTGCCGAGGCCGAGTTCGACATAGGGAAAAAGTAGCCGTCGCAGGTGCGCACACAGGACGTGTGGAATTCGCCACCGACGCTCGGAAAATCCGGTACGCCGGGCTGGTTGAGCACACGGCGGACATTGCGCTCCTCGCTGGGATCGTCGGGCTGGTTGGGTTCATCAAGCATATCGAGCTGCTTGCTGTTGCCGCCGAAGAGCTGATCGAACAGGTTTGCGCTGCCGCCGTCGCGGTTCGCTTCCTGCAAAGGCGCACGCCGAGGCGCAACGGTGTCGCCGCGGCAGCCATTGGCGTCGAGCGCCGCCAGGATGCGTCCGCGATCGCGGCGAGAGCCACCGCCAGCCAGCCGCTCGCGCTTGTTTTGCAAGGCGTCGAGATTGGCATTCATGCGGTCGATGGTGGCGTTGAGCCCGGCGCATTGATTGAGGTTGCGGCCAAACAGCGAAAAACCGCACCCGGCCTGGCTCGCCTGGCTGCGAGCCTTCGAAATCTGCTCATGCTGCCTGGCAATCGCGGAATCGTATTTCCGGACTAGCGCCGGACCGCCACCGCCGCCGCGCGAGGACGCGGCAAGATCGGCTTCCAACTGGCGGCAGACCCGCGAAGCAGCCTGTGGCTCGGCTACTCCCCAGGTTGCGGACAACAGCAGGCCAAGCAGCACGGCAGCATGCGCCTGCTTCCACCCTCCGCTTGCCATCCGCCCAAACTCCGCCTTCCAAATCGGCTGTTAGCCCCGCAAGGCTACCGTGTTCGCGGTTAACTGCAGTTTACCGCGAAATCCGTGTTCAGCCCAGATTGACGACCGCTTGTGCCTTGTGGGCGGCTTCGACCACGGCAAGCGCCGTCATGTTGACGACGCCGCGCGAGGTGACAGACGGCGTCAATATATGCGCCGGCATGTCGGTGCCGAGCAGGATCGGCCCGACATGCAGCGCATCCGTCATGGTTCTGAGCGCCGTCAGCGTGATGTTGGCCGAATCGAGGTTGGGGAACACCAGCAAATTGGCTTCGCCCTTCAGTCTCGAATGGGGATAGACGCGCTGGCGCAGGTGCTCCGACAGAGCAGTGTCCGCATGCATCTCGCCATCGCATTCAAGGTCAGGCGCGATGCGCGCCAGGATCGCCGCTGCTTGCCGCATCTTCAGGGCGCTGGGCGAATCGCGCGAGCCGAAATCGGAATGCGACAAGAGTGCTGCCTTCGGCTCGATGCCGAAGCGCTGGATTTCTTCCGCCGCCAGCACCGTCATCTCGGCGATTTCTTCCGCCGTCGGGTCGACGGAGACGTGGGTGTCGGTCAGAAAGATGATGCCGCGCTGCGAGATCAGCATGGAAAGCGTCGACAGGTCGTGGTCCTTGATGCCGGCACGGGGGCCGATGATCAAGGTGACGTTGCGCAGATGCCGCTCGAACCGACCTTCGAGGCCGCAGACCATGGCGTCGGCATCGCCGCGTTTCAGCGCAAGTGCTGCGATCACCGTGTTGTCGGTGCGCACCATGGTGCGCGCGGCCTCCGTCGTCACGCCACGCCGGCCGGCGAGTTCGATCAAAAGGTCGACATAGTGGCGGTAGCGCGGATCGTCTTCCGGGTTGATGAGGCCGAAATCGACCCCGGGCTTGATGCGCAGGCCGTAGCGCTTCAGGCGCACTTCGATGACGTGCGGGCGGCCGATCAGGATCGGCTCGGCGATGCCTTCCTCGAGCACCACCTGGGCAGCCCGCAGCACGCGCTCATCCTCGCCGTCGGCATAGATGACGCGCTTGGCGCTCGATGCCTTGGCGGACGAGAACACCGGCTTCATCACCAGGCCGGAGCGGAAGACGAAGCGGTTCAGCTTGTCGATATAGGCGGCAAAGTCGGTGATCGGCCGCGTCGCGACGCCGGTGTCGCAGGCTGCCTTGGCGACCGCGGGCGCTATGCGCAGGATCAGCCGCGGATCGAAGGGCGAAGGGATCAGGAATTCAGGGCCGAAGATCGGCGTCTCGCCGGAATAGGCGCGGGCCGCGACGTCCGAAGGTTCCTCGCGTGCGAGCGCTGCGATTGCCCGCACCGCCGCCATCTTCATCTCCTCATTGATGGCGCTGGCGCCGCAGTCGAGCGCACCGCGAAAAATGTAAGGAAAACACAGTACGTTATTGACCTGATTGGGAAAATCGGACCGGCCGGTGCAGATCATCGCATCCGGACGCGCTGCACGCGCTATTTCCGGCATGATCTCCGGATTGGGGTTGGCCAGCGCCAGGATCAGCGGCTTCGGCGCCATGTGCTGGAGCAGTTCCGGCTTCAGTACGCCTGCCGCCGACAGGCCGAGGAAGACGTCGGCGCCCGAAATGACGTCGGCCAGCGTGCGCGCCTCGGTGTCCTTCACATAGGGGTCTTTCCAGCGATCCATCTCATCGGTGCGGCCCTTGTAGGCGACGCCGAAACGGTCGGTGACCCAGATGTTTTCGACCTTGGCGCCGAGCGAGACCAGCAAGTTGAGGCAGGCAAGGGCGGCAGCCCCGGCGCCGGAGGTGACGATCTTGATGTCCGATATGGTCTTGCCGGCGAACTCCAGCCCGTTGAGCACGGCGGCAGCGACGATGATGGCTGTGCCGTGCTGGTCGTCGTGGAACACCGGTATGCCCATGCGGGCCTTCAGCTGTTCCTCGACCTCGAAGCATTCCGGCGCCTTGATGTCCTCGAGATTGATGCCGCCGAAAGTCGGCTCGAGCGCCGAGATCGTCTCGACCATGCGCTCGATAGCGGGCGCGTCGATCTCTATGTCGAAGACATCGATGCCGGCGAACTTCTTGAACAGGACGGCCTTGCCTTCCATGACCGGTTTGGAGGCCAGCGGGCCGATATTGCCGAGGCCGAGCACGGCCGATCCGTTTGTGACGACACCGACCAGATTGGCGCGTGCGGTGTAGTCGGCGGCGGTCGCCGGATCGTCGCGGATTTCCAGGCAGGGGGCGGCGACGCCGGGGGAATAGGCGAGCGCGAGGTCGCGCTGATTGCCGAGCGGCTTGGTCGCCTGTATCTCGAGCTTTCCCGGCCTTGGGTGCTTGTGGAAGTAGAGGGCGGCTTCGTCGAGGTCCGAACGTGCCGTCTTTTTGCTCTCGCCTTCCATGCGGCCACTCCCTCGAAATCTGCCTGGAGATTCCCTTTTAGCATGCAGCCGTGGCTTTTCGCGACGCTAATTGACGCGCCGGCGGCAATACCCGGCGGCGCGTAGAAGACCTCGAATAATCAAATACTTATGACGATTTTCTGACGGACGGCTCCGACCGTTTCACGGATAAGTTGATCAAAAGGCGCTGACGTAAAGACCACCATCGACCGGTATGTTCTGCCCGGTCAGATAGCCGGCATGGACCGAGCACAGGAAGGCGCAGATCTGGCCGAACTCCTCCGGCGTGCCGAGCCGCTTGGCCGGAACATCGGCGCTGATGCGGGTCTTGCGCGCGGCTGCGGCCTCAGGGCTTTCGACTGTGCCGGCCTCATGCGGGCCGCGCAGCCGGTCGGTGTCGAGCTTGCCCGGCAGAAGGCTGTTGATGGTGACGTTGCGGTCGACAACCGTTCTGGCCACGCCGGCAAGGAACGAGGTCAGGCCGGCACGCGCGCCGGACGACAGGTCGAGGCCGGGAATGGGCACATAGACCGACAGCGAGGTGATGTTGACGATGCGACCGAAGCCGCGCGCCGCCATGCCGTCCAGCACGGCCTGCACGAGCTCGATCGGAGTCACCATGTTCTGGGTAACGCCTTCGAGGATCTTTTCGCGATCGAGCGTGCGGAAGTCGCGAAGCGGCGGTCCGCCATTGTTGTTGACCAGGATGTCCGGCTCGGGGCAAGCCACGAGCAGCGCCTTCTGCACCTCCGGCTTCGAGACGTCGCCGACGACTTCCGTCACCGTGACGCCATAGCGCTCGCGCAACTCAGCGGCGGTTTTCGCCACCAGCTCCGCATTGCGTCCGTTGACGACAATGTCGCAGCCGGCTTCCGCCAGCGCCATGGCGCAACCGCGCCCAAGTCCCTTGCTCGAAGCGCAGACGATGGCCTTCTTTCCGCGGATACCGAGATCCATGACGATTTCTCCTGTGATTTGGCCGGCAAGCTAGTCCTTCGGCTGGACCAATCGCAACCGTCATACGGTTGTTGCATGAATCGGGGCATAGGCTCGCGAAAGCAACGGTGAAATCGCGATGTCCGGCCAAGAGCCCCGCACTTTCCGCAGCATGTTCATTTCCGACGTCCATCTGGGCTCGAAGGCGGCCAAGGCCGAGTTCCTGATCGATTTCCTTCGATATCACGATGCCGATATCATCTATCTGGTGGGTGACATCGTTGATGGCTGGCGGCTGCGGCGGAGCTGGCATTGGCCGCAAAGCCACAACGACGTCGTGCAGAAACTGCTGCGCAAGGCGCGCAAGGGCGCCACCATCACCTACATCGCCGGCAACCATGACGAGTTCGCCCGCCAGTTCCAGGGCGTGCATTTCGGCGGCATCGTCGTTGCCGATCGCGCCATCCACGAGACCGCCGACGGCAAGCGGCTGCTCGTCATCCATGGCGACCAGTTCGACACCGTGGTCCACAATGCGCGCTGGCTCGCCTATCTCGGTGACCACGCCTATGACGCGGCCATGCTGGTCAACCGCGTGGTGACGCGGCTGCGCCAACTGCTCGGCCTGCCTTATTGGTCGTTTTCGTCCTGGGCCAAGCACAACGTCAAGAAGGCGGTGAACTTCATCGGCTCGTTCCAGACCATGCTTGCCGACGAGGCGCGCCGTTCGCATGTCGATGGCGTCATCTGCGGCCACATCCATCATGCCGTCATCGAAAATTTTGGCGATGTCCAGTACATCAACACCGGCGACTGGGTGGAAAGTTGTACGGCTGTGGTCGAGCATTTTGACGGCCGCATGGAAATCCTGACCTGGGCGCAGGTGCTGCCCGAGGCGCCGGACGAGCCCTTTATCCCGCTGCTCATCGAGGACCGGGTAGGGCAGGCGGCCTAGTCCGAAGTCCTTTCGGGCTTCGGAATCAATCAATTAGTCCAACCGGTTTCGTCCGGTTTTCGTCCATGTTAAGGGATCGATACGCGTTGCCCTCCGGTCGAATACAGCGCGATTGGATCGATTCATGTCCCTGCCGCAGCTCTCGCCCGAACAACTCGTCAAGCCGCGCCATTTCGAACTGCGCATGAGCCTCATCTTCGCGACGCTTTTCGTGCCGCTCGGAACGCACTTGCCGTATTTTCCGCTGTGGTTGCAGGCCAAGGGTTTTCATGCCGAGCAGATCGCGGTCATTCTGGCGGCGCCGATGTTCCTGCGCGTGGTGACGACGCCGCTGCTGACCGCGCTGGCCGACCGTGCCAGGGACCGCGCCGACGTCTATGTCGCGCTGATGGCTGCGTCGCTGCTTTTGTCGGCAGGTTATTTCCTGACACCCACCTATGCGATGGTGCTGGCGGTCTCGCTGGCGCTGACCATCGTCTGGACGCCGCATTCGCCGATCGCCGATTCGCTGGCTCTTTCTGGTGTCCGCCGCTTCGGTTCGAACTACACAAGCATGCGTAAATGGGGCTCGATTTCCTATTTGTTCGCCAATATCGCCGGCGGCTTCATTCTGTCGGTAACCGGTTCACAAGCCGTTCCGGTTATCATTCTGGTGGCGTTTGCCGCCGCCCTTGCCGCTGGCCTGCTGGCGCCGCGCCTTGGCCGTCCGCGGCGCGCCTCGCCGCTGTCGGCCACCGACATCCAGCATTCAGCGCCGAAGCTTCTCAACCCGTATTTCCTGTATTTCTCCATGGGCGTCGGCGTCATCACCGCCAGCCACGCATTCCTCTACGGTTTCGTCTCCATCTACTGGAAGTCGATCGGCCTCGGTGATTCGGTAGTCGGTCTCTTATGGGCTTGGGGCGTGGTGTCGGAAGTCTGCATGTTCATGATGTTCACCCGCTTTTTCGACCGGTTCTCCGTCGTGTCGGTCATGGTGATGGCCGGAATCGGCTCCATCGTGCGCTGGATCGCCTTTCCGCTGGTCTGGCCGCTCGGCCTCGGCATTCCCGGCTTCTTCGCTGTCCAGTCGCTGCACTCGGTCTCGGTGGCGCTGGGGCTGATCGGGCTGCAGAAGATGATCGGCGAAACGATCTCCGAGGAGCGGACAGGTGCCGCGCAAGGCATCGCCTATTTCTCCAACGGCTTCTTCATGGCGGTGGTGACGCTGGCGTCCGGCCCGCTCTACGACCGTCTCGGTGTCGACGGCTTCTTTGCCATGATCCCGATTGCGTTGATCGGACTGGCGCTGATCGGCCTTGCTGCGCGCTCAGCCCCAGAGCGCCGTATCGGGCGGTGACACCAGCGATCCCTGGTAGACAAGGCCCGGTACCCGGTCGCGGGCAAGCAGCAGCGGACCGTCGAGGTCGACGAAATCGGCATGCTGGGCAAGCAGCACCGCTGGCGCCATCGCCAATGAGGTGCCGACCATGCAGCCGACCATCACGCCGAAACCGAGTTCGCGGGCGCGATCGCGCAGCACCAGTGCCGCAGTCAGCCCGCCCGACTTGTCGAGCTTGATGTTGACGGCATCGTAGAGACCGACAAGCGCTTCGAGATTCTTAGCCTCGTGCACGCTTTCATCGGCGCAGATCGGCACCGGATGCGCGATATGGCGCAGGATCTCGTCATGACCGGCCGGCAGCGGCTGTTCGATCAGCGCGATGCTTTGTTCGGCGGCAAAGGCGAGGTTCGCAACGATGTTGTCGTCGCTCCAGCCCTCATTGGCGTCGAGGATGATGCGGCTGTCTGGCGCTGCCTGCCTGACCGCGCGGATGCGGGCAATGTCGTTGTCGCCGCCGATCTTGACCTTGAGCAGCGGCCTCGCGGCATTGGCGCGGGCCTGCGCCGCCATCGCCTCCGGCTCGCCCAGCGACAGCGTGTAGGCGGTTTCGAGCGCCTGCAAGGGAACAGCGCCTATCGCAACCGCCACCGATGTTCCGCTGAGCTTCGCCTCCAGATCCCATAGGGCGCAGTCTATGGCGTTGCGGGCGGCTCCGGCCGGCATGGCATCGAGCAAGGCGCTGCGGCTGATGCCATCGGCGATCCGGCCGCGCATGGCGTCTATCGCCTCGCGCACGCCCTCAATCGTCTCGCCATAGCGCTTGTAGGGGACGCATTCGCCGCGGCCGAAATGGCCGCCGTCGCTGATCGTGCAGGAGATCACTTCGGCTTCGGTCTTGGAACCGCGCGAAATGGTGAAGGTTCCGGCGATGGGAAAACGCTCGGCCTCGACCGAAATAACACGCGCCATATTTTTCTGCTCCTGCTGTGCGACAAGCGTTGTCGGCAAATCGACAGGTCAGACCCGTCAGGCTAAACAGGACGCCATGTTGACCATCGGCAAGCGCGACGCAAGCGGCACGACCGCAGGGGAGGCTGACCACGAACCGCGCGTGGCGATCGGCGAGGAGGACGGCGTTCTTGGCTGCGCTTTCTCCGGAATCTGGACGACACGGACCGTTGCACTCGTCGACGCCGACATGCGCAAGATCGAAAAGCGAAGCGGCTTCAAAACCTTGGCGCTCGATGTTTCCAAGATCGAGAAGATGGACACTGCCGGCGCCTGGCTGATCGACCGGCTGGTCAGCGCCTTCGAGAAGAAGGGCGTCGAGATCCAGATGGAAGGCCAGAGCGAGATCGCTTCGATCCTGCTCGAAGCTGTCGGCGAGGCCGTGCGGCGCGAACCCGAATCCGGCCCGGTGCGACCGCCCAACATCGTCATTCGCGCGCTGGAGGCGGTTGGCCGCCGGGTCTACGAGATGCGCGACGATTTTCTGGCCTCGATGAACATCCTCGGCGCCACCATCCGTGGCGCGCAGATGAAGCTCGGCCGTGGCCATGCGGTCAACCCGGCGGCGATTTTCAACCAGATCGACCGTATGGGCGTCGGCGCCATTCCGGTGGTGGTGCTGATGTCGGCGATCGTCGGCGCCATCGTCGCCCAGCAGGGCGCCTATCAGCTCAGCTATTTCGGCGCCGATATCTTCGTCGTCGACCTCGTCGGCGTGCTGATCCTGCGCGAACTCGGCGTGCTGATGACGGCGATCATGATCGCCGGCCGCTCCGGCAGCGCGATCACCGCCGAGATCGGCTCGATGAAGATGCGCGAGGAGGTCGACGCGCTGAAGGTCATCGGACTTAACCCGATCGGCGTCCTGGTCTTTCCGCGCCTTGTGGCGCTGGTCATCGCCTTGCCGTGCCTGACCATCATCGCCAATTTCGCCGCACTCGGCGGCGGCATCCTGGCTGCCTGGCTCTATTCCGACATTCCACCCGCCGCCTTCATCGACCGGCTGCGTGTCGCCATCGATCTCAGCACCATCTTTGCGGGCCTGATCAAGGCGCCGTTCATGGCCATGATCATCGGCACGATTGCCTCGGTCGAAGGCATGAAGGTCGGCGGCAGCGCCGAATCGCTCGGCCAGCACGTCACCGCCTCTGTGGTGAAGTCGATCTTCGTCGTCATCATCCTCGACGGGCTTTTTGCCATGTTCTACGCAGCGATCGAGTTCTGAGATGAAGCTGCGAAACAGGAAAAGGGCGGGTGCATTGGCGGATGACGCGGGCGAGGGCGATATCGTGCTTTCCGCGCACGACATCAGCGTTTCCTTTGCCGACAAGCTTATCCTCGACAGACTGTCGCTCGACATAAGGCGCGGCGAAATCCTTGGATTTGTCGGCGCCTCGGGCGCTGGCAAATCCGTTCTACTGCGCACCATTCTCGGCCTGACGCGCAAGCAGTCGGGCACCATCAAGCTGTTCGGCGTCGATATCGAGAAGGCTGATGATGCCGAGCGTCTGCGCATCGACATGCGGCTTGGCGTGCTGTTCCAGCACGGCGCCCTGTTCTCGGCGCTGACGGTGCTGGAAAACGTCCAGGTGCCGATGCGCGAATATCTCGACCTGCCGCGAAAGCTGATGGACGAACTGGCGATGCTCAAGATCGAGCTGGTCGGGCTGCCGCCCGACGCGGCGCAAAAATTCCCATCCGAACTGTCCGGCGGCATGATCAAGCGCGCCGCACTGGCGCGGGCGCTGGCGCTCGATCCCGACATCGTCTTCCTCGACGAGCCGACATCGGGTCTCGATCCGATCAGCGCGGCGGAGTTCGACGAGCTGGTGGTCAAGCTGCGCGATACGATGGATCTGACCGTCTACATGGTGACGCATGACCTCGACACGCTGTTCACCGCTTGCGACCGGGTGGCCGTGCTCGGCAAGAAGAAAGTGCTGGTCGAAGGCACCATCGACGACATGCTGAAGAGCGAGGAACCGTGGGTAAAGTCCTATTTCCGCGGAAAACGCGCCCGGCAACTTGATCTTGCGGCGCGCGCATAGCCATAAGTGGGACAATGGAAACCAGAGCCAACTACGTCATTGTCGGCATCTTCACGCTGGCCGCGATCCTGGCGGCGTTTGCCTTCGTCTACTGGACGGCGGCGATCGGCGACAAGGGCGAGACGACGTTGCTGCGCGTACGTATTCCGGGCTCGGCCTCCGGGCTCGGCCGCGGAAGTTTCGTGCTGTTCAACGGCGTCAAGGTCGGCGACGTCAAGCGCGTCTATATCGATGTCGACAATCCGACGGTTGCCATCGCCGATACCGAGATCGACCGCATGACGCCGATCACCAAATCGACGCAAGCCGATATCGGGCTTGCCGGCCTGACCGGGCAGGCCAACATCGAGCTCAAGGGCGCCGATCCCAAGGAGGTAAAGCTCCTCGACCAAGCGGAAAAGGAAGGCAAGGTCGCCGAGATCGTCGCCAACCCGTCGGCGGTGACCAACCTCTTGCAGACGGCGCAGAATATTTTCACCCGCGCCGACAAGGTGCTGACCGAGCTCGAAGGCTTCACCAAGGACGTTCGCGGGCCGCTGACGCAGACCGTCCAGAACGTCCAGACCTTCTCCGATGCGCTGGCCAAGAATTCGGACGGCATCGACAAGTTCCTGTCCGCCGCCAGCACGCTGGCCGATGAGCTGAAAGGCGTTTCCGGCAAACTCGACGGCACGCTGAAGGCGGCCGAAGGCCTTCTCAACGCGGTCGACAAGGACAAGATCAAGAGCATCGTCGCCAATGTCGACGCAGCAACCGGTAACCTCAAGCAGACGTCGAAGCAGCTCGACGGCGTGATCAAGAACGTCGATACAGCCGTGGGGTCGGTCAACGACTTCGCCAAACGGACGCAAGGCACGCTGGCCAAGGTCGACAACGTGCTCGACGGTATCGATCCCGCACAAGTGCGCTCGGCGCTCGCCAACATCCAAAAGGCCAGCGAGAGCGCCGACAAGGCCGCCGCCGACATCGCGGAGGTGACCCACAAGTTCGCCAACCGGGCCGACGACATCGACCAGACGATCAAGGACGCAAAGCAGCTCGCGCAACGGCTCAACGATGCCTCGGTGCGGGTCGATGGCATTCTAGCCAAGGTCGATACCTTGCTCGGGTCGGGGCAGGCCGACGGCGTGATGGCGGATGCGAGGGCGACGCTGAAGTCGTTCAAGCAGGTTGCCGACACGCTGAATTCGCGCCTTGGCGTCATCACCGACAATCTGGCGCGATTCTCGGGCCAGGGGCTTTCGAACGTCGAAGCGCTGGTGCAGGACAGCCGCCGTTCGATCAGCCGCATCGAGGAGGCGGTAACCGATCTCAGCCGCAATCCGCAGCGCATCCTGTCGGGTGGCGACGGCGAGGTTCGGCAATTCGATGGCAGGGCGCGGCGTTGACTTCGGCGTCGGCGCGCCCCAGAAACATGAGCCGCGAAAGCGGGTCGATCTTACGATCCGGGGACAACGGGGATCGCGCGTGAAGTCTGTGTGGGTGAAAACGGGCGGGTTGACATCGGCTGCGGCACTGCTTGCTTTGACGCTGGCCGGCTGTGCGGCGTTGGGCGGCAAGCCCGCGCCGCTCGATACGTTCGAGCTGTCGGCGCCGTCGGTCGACGCGCATGGCCACAGCCGCCGCCAGATCCTGATCGCGCAGCCGTCGGCGCTCAAGGCGCTGGACAGCCAGAACATCGTCATCAAACCGTCGGATCGTTCGATCCAGTATCTCAAGGGCGCGCAATGGGCCGACCGGCTGCCGCTGATCGTGCAGGCGCGGCTGGCCGAGACCTTCCAGCGCTCGGGCAGCTTTGCCGGCGTCGGCAAGCCGGGCGAGGGCCTGGCGATCGACTATCAGGTGATCGTCGAGATCCGCTCATTCGAGGTTCGGGTCGACGGCGGCGAACATGCCGAGGTCGATCTGTTCGTGCGGATCCTGAACGATCGCAACGGCGAGGTCCGTGCTTCCAAGAGCTTCACCGCAGCCGCACCCGTCTCGGGCAGCGGCAATCCTGCTTATGTCAGCGCACTCGACAAGGCGTTCGGCGACGCCGCCGGGCAGATCGTGCGCTGGACGGATTCGGTGATCTGAGCGCGACGCGCGCCGGAATCCCACCAGGCTTCATCCCACCAGGCTTCTCTACCTACAAGTGGTCGAAGATCTCCGGCCGGAGCTTTCCGGTCTTCATCAGGTGCTGCAGGGTGTAGGTCACGGACAGCGCGTCATCGAGCGCATCGTGCCCCTGCAATGGCGGGTGCTTGACGCCGTAGTAATCCGCAAGCTTGTTGCTCGGCGTTCTCGCCAGATCCTCGATCGGCATTCCGGCTGCGATCAGCAGCTTGACGGCGTTGTCAAACCGGGTGGCCGGGATCGGAGGCTGAATGCCCGCGATATAGCAGCTGATGGCGATCATGTTCAATTCGTCCTTGCCCCAGGACCAGAATCGCGCCCCTTCGGAAAAACGATCGATGTCGGCGAGGGCATCCCCTAGTGCCACCCCTTTTGTCTCCAAATCTTCCTCGGTGATGCCGGTCAGTTTGGTGAAGAATGGGTCCAGGGCGTATCTCTGACCAAACCGGTCGACCGGTCTGATATAGGCCTTGTGTGTTCCGAGCAGGGGGAAGTCGCCTTCAAGTCCAAGCCTGACGGCGCCGATCTGTGCGATCACCGGGTCGGGATCGTGGGCTGCGCACCAGAATCTGCGTTGCGAGCCCTCCAGGCAAAGAAACTCGCAGTCGAAAATGATTGCCGTCTTCACGATCACACCCTGCGAGCGTTAGGGCAGCGGTACTGTGGATGAATTATGGCGCCGTCGGGAGATCGACTTGGGGCGGATTCCGAAGGCATCGATAGTCTTGCAAGACCTGTTGCGGGCAGGTTCAACGCGTGCCGGACGTTAGAGCAGGCACAGGCGGGACCATGGCCCGCCTGTTCAATTCCTGTCTTAGTGCAGGCGGCCGCTCGCATGCGCCAGCATGGTGTAGACCTTGCCGGTGTCCGACGTCAGGTAGGTCTGCGCCATGATGTTGTCGCGGTCGTTGCGCGAGACATCCTTGAGCAGCTTCTCGAAATCGTCGCAGTAGCGGTCGACGGCGGCGCGGAACTCGGCCTCGGCCTGATACTTGCGACGGATCTCGTCGAACGTCTGCTGACCCTTCAGCGTGTAGAGCCGCCTTGTGAACACGTCACGCTCGCCGCGCCGGTAACGGTTCCACAGCTCGATCGAAGCATCGTGGTCGATGGCCCGCGCGATATCGACGGAGAGCGAGTTCAGCGATTCGACGACATGAAGGGGCGATCGCTGGGCAGGCGTAGCGCGGGGCGCTTCCGCAGTCGCTGGGGGAGCTGCCGACCTGAGGTCCTCATCGTTCGATGCCGCGGTCAGCAGATCGCGCACCCAGCCACCCTGCGGCGTGCGGGCGTTGGCATCGCCGCGCGGACGCGGTGCCGCCTCGGTCGGACGGTCAAGGTCGAGCGTGCCGCGCAATGCAGGGCCGCCCAAGGGCGCCTGAGGCGTGCGCAGGTCCGGCTGCGGTGCCGGTGCTCGGCGCGGCGGCTCGGCAGCGCGTGCGGCCGGCGCTTGCGGCGCCGGACGCAGGTTGCGTGGTTCGGACCCTTCACCGCCGCGGCCGGACTTGGCCACGATGTCCGAAAGCTCCTTCAGGGCGTTGATCTGCTCGGAAACGGCGCGGCGGATGGCCGAAGTCGATTCCTTGGCCTCTTCCGGCATTTCGATGACGCCCTTCTTGAGCTCGGCGCGGGTCAGGTCGAGCTCGCTCTTGATCGAACCCGCTGTGCGCCGCATCTCCTCGGTCGCATCGGCAAAGCGCTTGGTTGCCGAGTCGACGACGTCGGTGATGGCGTTGCGGATCTTGTCGGCCGACTCCATCGTCTTGCCTTCGGCGTTCTGCAGCGTCTGGCCGACGAGATTTTCGAACGAGCGCATGACCCTTTCGAGATCTTCCGACTTCTTGACCAGGCCGACGGCGAGGTCTTCGAGCGACGACTGCCGTTCGAGCGTGTGCTCGAGGTTGCTCTGGGCCGAGCTCAACAGGTCCGAAGCACTGGAGAGCAGGCGGCTGTGCTCGTCGAACTTGGTGGCAATCGACGCGACCTCGCGCAAGGTGGACGACGACAGTTCCGTCAGCCTAGTCGTGTTCGAATCAACCAGACGTGCCGAGCTGGCAAAGGTCTGCGCGGCCTTCTCGGTGGTGGCGGCGAAGCTTTGCGTGCTGCCGCTCAGGCGTTCATCGACCTGGCCGAGATTGACCGCGGCCTGCTCGATCAGCTGACCGAGCTGCGAGCTGGACTTGGTCATCCGGCCGATGAGGTCGGCGACGCTGTCGGACAGCGACGAGCGGGCGCCCTCGACCGCCGACAAGGTTTCGGCGGTGCGGTTGGCGAGCGCGTCGACAAGTGCGGCATTCTCGCTGCGCAGCTTCTCGGTGGCGCGTTCGGTGACCTCTTCCATGCTCTTTTGCAGGTCCGAGCCGCCCTGGGCGAAGCGCTCGACCAAAGGCCGTGCGGTTTCGTCGAGGATCTTCGACATTTCGGCCGAACGCGCCGCGAGCATGGTGTTGAGTTCGCGGGTGTTGGCGCCGATCGTCTTGGCGGCATCGTTGGTGCTCTGGCCGATATGCTGGCCAACCGCGGTGAAGGTCTCGGCGATCACATTGGCGCGCGAGACGAGTTGCGCCTCGGCGTTCGACACCTGCTCGTTGAGCTTCTGGCCCATCGTCTCGGCCGTAAAGGCGAGGCGGTTCTCGACGCCCGAGACCTGCTCTTCGACACGGGCTGCCGCGGCCGCCGCGCTCGAGGCGAGACGCTCGTCGGCGCCGGCAAGCGCCTGCTCGATTTCGCGGGCATGCACGGCCATTTCCTGGCCGGTCCGCCTTGCGCGTTCGGCAACCCGTTGCTCGGTATCGGCAAAGGCGCCGACGATCGTCTCGGCATGCTCGCCGATCGTGGTGGTGCTGCTGGCGATGCGCGACACCAGACGCTGATCCGCGTCGTCGAAGATACGGCCGATTTCCGAGGCGCGGCTCGACAGCGCTTCCGAACCCTCGGCGATGCGCGAGACGAGCTGCTGGTCGGCGGCATCGAAGATGCGGCCAAGGTCCGATGCGCGTGCGGCAAGCGCTTCGGCCGATTCGCCGATCCGCATGCCGAGCCGCTGGTCGGCGCCTTCGAAGTTGCGCAGGATGTCGCCGGCGCGCGCGGCCAGCGACTGGGCCGTTTCGATGGCGCGGGCGACCAGCTTCTGGTCGGCGGCATCGAACGTGCCTGCAATTTCGCTTGCACGAGCTGCCAGATGGTCGGCGGTGTCCTGAGCCCGGGCGGTCAGCTGATCTGCGGTTTCCTGGGCGCGGGCGGCAAGCTTCTGGTCTGCCGCTTCGAAGGTGCCGGCGATCTGATTTGCGCGAGCGGCCAGCTGATCGGCGGTTTCATGGGCACGGGCCAGCAGCGAGCTGGACGTGTCGTCCGCGCGGGCAAGCAAGGCGTTCGACGTATCTTCTGCACGGGCGTGCAGGCGACGGTCGGCCTCCTCGAAGGTGCGGGCGATGTCTTCGGCCCGCGCCAGCAGGGCGGCGGAGGTCTGCTCGGCGCGCTCGGCGATCTTCCGGTCGGCGTCGCTGAACGCGGCACCGGCCTGCTCGTGCAGGGTGCTGGTGACTTCCAGCACCTTTTCGCGCAGGGCGCCGGCGACAAACACGGCGCTCTTCTCGAGCACGGCGCGGACGTTGTCGACGCCTGTCGAGAGCGCACGTTCCATGGTGCCGGCGCGCTCCTCGATGATGCCGGTCTGGCGACTGAACGCCTGCTCGATCTTCTCGACATCGGCAGCGATTGCGTCGGAAATGCCGGTGCTTCTGGCAGCGATCTGGTCGATATGGCCCGACAGCGAGCGGTCAACGTCCTTGCGGGTCTCGGCGAGCTTGCCGAGATCGTCTTCCAGCGCGCGGGTCAACATATTGCGGCCTTCGGACAGCTTGCCGACATGTCCGGCGATGACGTCGTCGATGTCGCTGCGGCTTTCGGTCAGCTTCTGCAGGTCGGCTTCAAGGGCGCGTTTGAGAATGTCGCGGCCCTCGGCCAGCTTCTCGACCTGGCCGGCAACCAGACCGTCGATGCTGGAGCGGCTTTCGGCCAGCTTGGCGAGATCGGCTTCCAGCGCGCGCTTGAGAACATCGCGACCTTCGGCGAGTTTCTCGACCTGGCCGGCGACCAGACCGTCGATGCTTGAGCGGCTCTCGGCCAGTTTGGCAAGATCGTCCTCGAGCGCCTTGGACAGGGTCGAGCGCTCCTGGACAAGCCTTTCCGCGTGGCTGTTAACGAGGCCACCGACGTTTTCGAGGTCGGCTTCAAGCGCTTTCGACAGCGTCGAACGATCCTGGACGAGCCTTTCGGAATGGCTGTTGACCAAGCCATTGACGCTTTCGAGGTCAGCCTCGAGTGCCCGGGCGAACTGTGCCCGGTCATCGACCAGTTTCTGCGACTGGTCGGCAATGGTCCCCTTGATCGCGTTGAGGTCGGATTCCAGAGCGCGCCGCAGAATATCTCGGCCCTCGGACAACTTCTCGACCTGACCCGCAACCAGCCCGTCGATGCTGGAGCGGCTGTCGGCCAGCTTGGCGAGGTCGTCCTCAAGGGCCCTGGACAGGGCGGAGCGGTCTTGGACAAGCTTGTTCATGTGATCGGCGATGACGCTGTTCACATTCTGCAGGTCGGCTTCCAGGACCCGGGAAAGCTGACCGCGATCCTCGGCCAGCTTTTCCGACTGGCTTGAGATAACGCCCTTGATCGTGTTCAGGTCGGATTCCAGCGCGCGCTTGAGAATGTCGCGGCCTTCCGCCAGCTTCTCGACCTGACCGGCGACCAGACCGTCGATGCTCGAACGGCTTTCGGCCAGCTTGGCAAGGTCGGCTTCAAGGGTCTGCGACAGCAGGCTGCGGTCCTCGGCCAACCGTCCCGAATGGCTTTCGATCAGGCCGCGCATGCCGGACAGATCATTGTCGAGCGAATGGGAAAGCTGCGTGCGGTCTTCCGCCAGTTTGGCGGAATGGGTTTCGATGAGGCTCTTGATGCCGACGATGTCGTTTTCCAACGCCTTGGCGAGCACGGCGCGGCCTTCGGCGATTTTTTCCACCTGACCGGCGACCAGACCGTCGATGTCGGCGCGGCTGTCGGACAGTTTTCCGAGATCGGCTTCCAAAGCGCGCGACAGAATGTTGCGGCCCTCGGCGAGTTTTCCGACATGTCCGGCGACCATTTCATCAATGATCGTACGAGCTTGCACCAGCTTCCCGGAGTCTTCATTCAAGGCAATAGAGAGCCTGTTGCGACCTTCTTCCAGCCTTTCGAGATGGCTGCCGAGCGATGCATCGATGGCCGCCCGCGATTCATTGACCTTGCGCAGATCCTCTTCGAGAGCGCGCGAGATCAGGCTGCGGCCTTCGGCCAGCTTCTGCACCTGGTTGGTTACTGCCGCATCGATGCCGGCGCGGCCCTCGGCGAACTTCGCCAGGTCGGCCTCCATGGCCGCGGCCATGCGCTCGCGGCTTTCGGACAGTTTCCTGCTGTGGTTCTCAACAGCTTCCTCGATGCCGACGCGGGCGTCGGCGAGCCGCTGGATGTCACTGTCGAACGAACGCGACACGACGTGACGGGCGGCTTCCATGCGTCCGGCGAAGTCGCTGGCGCGGGCTTCGAGCATAGAGGAGGTCGAAGTGACGATGTCGGCCATGTCGGCGCCGATCTGGGTCTTGCCCTGATCGATCATCGCCGACAGCGTGTCCTTGCTCTCGGCGAAGGTGTGCGCGATTTCGCGGGCGCGCTCGACCAGCGTTTCATTGATCTGGCGGGCGCGGGCCTCGAGTGCCGCATTGAGCTTCTGCGTTCCGGTGTCGAGCGCCTCGGCGCGGGTCTGGAACTCGCTGATCAGCGCCTGGCCGCGTTCGGCGAGCGTCCGCTCGATGCCGTTGAGGCTGGCCTCGAATTCGGAATTGAGGGTGCGCGCGGCGCCGCCAAGCAGCGACACCATGCCGGTGGTGCGATCGTCGAGCAGATCGGTCAACGACCGCGTCAGTCCGTCCGTGGTGTCCGTCAGCTTGGCAATGCGGGTGTCGAGAAGGCTGGCGAAGGCCTCGCCCGAGGTCGACAGACGGTCGGTGATCGAATCGAGCCGGCCTTCGACGGAATCGAAGATCGACATCGAGCTTTCGTTGATGCGGTCGATCAGCGTGTCGCCGGAATTGGTGATCGTCATCGACAATTTGGTCGATGCATTGAGGATCGAGTCGCGAATGATGTCGGAAGCCGCGCCGATCTCGTCCTTCAGCGTCTCATGCGCGCCGGTAATCGAGGCGCGGACGCGCTCGGCATGGGTGACGACGGCTTCGCGCTCGCTGCCGAGGCCGTCGACCAGCGAACGGATGCGGGATTCATTCTCGGAATAGGAGCGTTCGATCTGGTTGACTTCGCTGTGGACAAGCGTTTCCAGTTCGACGGCGCGGGCAAGCGTGCGTTCGATGCCTTCGCCCATCGCCGCGACCTCGCGACGAACGGCCTGGCCGATCATCATGACGCGATCCTGGGCAAGGTTTTCCGGCTCGGTCAGGCGGAAGGCCACTTCGGTCATCGACTGTGCGGCGATGCGCATTTCCTGGGCGCGGCGAATCATGGCGGCGAAGGCCCAGAACAGGATGACGGGCACGATGGCCGCGACGGCGAGGCCGATCAGTTCCGGACGGGCGAGGAACTGGTCGAGCGTGCGGATTCTCCAGATGCTCGGTCCGAAAAGCAGATTGGCCAAACCACCGGCACCGGCGAACCAGGCGAGCGAAACGAAGGCGACGACCCAGTAAATGGTGTTCGAGGCACGCCTGTTGAGGCTGTGCAGGAGCGTCTTGTAATCCTTCTGGCGATCGTCATTGGCCGGCGCGAAACCTGCGGGCTGGGCGCCATTGCGCGGTTCCACGGGGCGCAATTCGGCAGGTTTGGCCTTGGGCGCGGGTTTCGCGGCCTGGTTTTGGTTGACCACCGGCTCCGGGTTCTGTTCCGGCTTATGATTGCGTCCCTCGCGCGCCAGCTCGTCGGCCGCCTGGGATATCTGCGCTTCAAGATCCTCCATCGAAGCCGCGATATCGAGGTCGCCGCTGCCGATCTCATTGCTGAGGTCGAGATCGAGCGCCTTTTCCAGTTCCCTGGCCACTTCGCTGTCGAGAGTTCTCGTCGTCGGTTTCTTTGCCATGCCTTCGCTACCCTGTACTAGCTGCCGCGGGCTTATAATTCTGTTTGTCTTGCCCCGCGCAGGAGGCTGAAAATGGACCCCTCGTATCGTAATGACACAGGGGGGTAAAGAAAACATGCATTCCGCGGGATACGTAAAACTTTAAATATAAGGTTAACGGAACTGTGATTTGGACGCCGCTTTGGCAACATTTTTCCGGGCCATTCATTAACCCGTTGTCCATTGGATTCGCCTAGGTTTTTGGGCGAGTCGAAGAAACGGAGTTCGAGTTCATGCGTGGCGAAAGCGGCATCGCCTTCTCAATGCCCGGGGGAGATGTATCCGGACCAAGACGGTCACGGCCGGTCGATTTGGCACACCTTGCCCGCCAGACGATGGGTGACCGCAGCCTTGAGCAAGAGGTTCTGGCGCTATTTGTACAGCAGGCGCTGTCCGTGCGCGACAGAATAGTCGACGCCGATATCAAGGACCGGCTTCTGCTCGCCCATGGATTAAAGGGTTCGGCACGGGGCGTGGGCGCCTTTGCCATCGCCGATTGCGCCACCGAGATCGAGCACCGGCCGGAAGACGGCCAGACGCTCAAGCGGCTTGGTACGCTGATCGACGAAGTGCGCGATTTCATCGCCGCCATCAACCGCTGAATCCGCGCCGAATCCGATTTGCGGAAAAACGTCATCGGGCGGCGCTTTCATGCGGCAGTTGACTTGTCAGCCGGAGTGATTATCTCGGCTGCAACTCCCTTCAGGTGACAAATGACCAAGCTGACTTTCATTGCCCATGACGGCACGCATTTCGACATGGACGCCGAGAACGGCTCTACGGTCATGGAGAACGCGATCCGCAACGCCGTGCCCGGGATCGAAGCCGAATGCGGCGGTGCCTGCGCCTGTGCCACCTGTCACGTCTATGTCGACGAAGCCTGGACGGCTGAAGTCGGCGAGCCGGAAGCGATGGAAGAGGACATGCTGGACTTCGCCTACGACGTCCAGCCCAACTCGCGCCTGTCATGCCAGATCAAGGTCCGCGATGCGCTTGACGGCTTGGTCGTGCGGGTGCCTGCCCGCCAGGGATAAGCGCAACCTTTTTGCCAACTGATTTTTCCCGCTGTGGCTTGGCAGCGGGGCGATGGTCATGCAGTGTCCTGCTGTTTCACCACAGCGCCGCGCGTCCTCTTGGACGCGCAAAGGACGCTGTAGCACTTTTATTTGCGCGTGATCCTTTCCGAAAATCGATCCGATTTTCGGGGTCATGCGCAGCGAGGCACAGGCATGACCGACATCACCAGGACAGACGTGCTTATTGTCGGGGCAGGGCCGGTTGGCCTGTTTGCCGTGTTCGAGCTCGGCCTGTTCGACATGAAGTGCCACCTGATCGACATTCTCGATCGGCCGGGCGGCCAATGCGCGGAGCTCTATCCGGAAAAGCCGATCTACGACATTCCAGGCTGGCCTTCGATCTCGGCGCAGGGGCTGGTCGACAAATTGCTCGAGCAGATCGCGCCGTTCAAGCCCGATTTCAGCTACAACCGAATGGTTTCCAGCCTGGAAAAACTGGAGGACGGCAGTTTTCGCGTCACCACCGACGAAAACGAGGTGTTCGAGGCCAAGGTGGTGGTGATTGCCGCCGGCGGCGGCTCCTTCCAGCCCAAGCGTCCGCCGATCCCCGGCATCGAGCCCTATGAAGGCAAGAGCGTCTTCTATTCGGTGCGCCGGATGGAGGATTTTCGCGGCCACGACCTCGTCATTGTCGGCGGCGGCGACTCGGCGCTCGACTGGACGCTGAACCTGCAGCCGGTGGCAAAGAGCGTGACGCTGGTGCACCGGCGGCCTGAGTTCCGCGCCGCTCCCGACAGCGTCAACAAGATGTATGCCATGCAGGAGATGAAGCAGCTCGAATTCCAGGTCGGCCAGGTGACCGGATTGACCGGTGCCGACGGCCAGTTGTCATCGGCCACCATCAAGGGACCGGATGGCGACGTCGAGGTGCCTTGCACGCGCATGCTGCCGTTCTTCGGCCTGACCATGAAGCTCGGACCGATCGCGGAGTGGGGTCTCAACCTTCACGAGAACCTCATTCCGGTCGATACCGAAAAATTCCAAACATCGGTGCCCGGCATCTTCGCGGTCGGCGACATCAACTGGTATCCGGGCAAGCTGAAGCTGATCCTGTCGGGTTTCCACGAAGTGGCGCTGATGGCGCAGGCCGCCAAGCGCATCATCAGCCCCGGCGAGCGCATCGTTTTCCAGTACACGACCTCATCGACCAGCCTGCAGAAGAAGCTCGGCGTCTCCGGCTGAACTTTACTCGGCCAGCATCGGCGCCGCATTGTCGGCGTAGCCGCGAAGCTCCTTTTCGGGCATCAGCGTCAGCGTGATCAGCCCGAGCAGCAATGTAGCGGCGGCGACGGCAAAGATCATCACGAACGGCTCGATCGTCGCGCTATGGCCAGCGATCCGCACGCCTTCACCGGCAAGCGGCAAGCCGTAGCCCAGAGCGACCGCGCCGAGCATGGCGACTCCAAGCGCACTGCCAAGCGAACGCAGGAATGTCAGCACGCCCGTCGCGACGCCGAGATGCACGCGATCGACGGCGTTCTGGACCGACACGGTGGTGACCGGAAACGTCGTTCCGGTTCCAAACCCGATGCAAATCGTCAAGACCTCGACCTCCAGCAGCGTTGCATATCCTGCGACGACGGCCAGCAGGCAGAGGCACAGCATGCTGAAGACGACGCCCACCATCGCAATGCGCTTGTAGTGGGTGAAATGCGGGATCATACGCCCGCTGAATGCCGCGCCGCCGACGGTCCCCAGCAGAAGCCCAAGCATCGCGATGCCCGACTCCGCTGCCGACAAGCCGAGCACCGCCTGAAGATAGACGGGCAGGTACACAGCCATGCCGACGCTTGCGGCCTGAAGCAGGAACATCGAAAGCGTGCCCGCCAGAACGATTGGATTGCCAAGCACTTCGAGTGAGATGAGCGGCTCGGCGGCGCGCATGAGCCGCAAGGCAAAAGCGCTCCAGAAAATCGCCGAACCGCAGAGAACGCCGATGACTTCAAGCGAAGTCCAGGGATAGGCGCTGCCGCCCCAGTTCAAGGCGAGCAGCAGCAGCGCCGTGGCAATTATCAGAAGCAGCGCGCCCAGGCCGTCGATGCGATGGCGCTTTGCGGCAATGGGCAGTTTCTTGAGCGGCTTGTTGATGATCGCCATCGCAAGAAAACCAAGCGGAATGTTGATCCAGAAGATCAGTGACCAGTGCAGGTGCTCTGCGAAAGTGCCGCCGAGCAACGGACCGGCAATGCTGGCGACAGCCCATGTGCCGGAGAACCAGGCGGCATAGCGTGCCCGCTCGCGCGGCGGCACGAGATCCCCGACGACGGTCTGCGTCAAAGCGAACAAGCCGCCGCCACCGGCGCCCTGGATCGCCCGCCCGACAACCAGCACAAACATGTTGGGAGCCATCGCACTGACCACCGATCCCGCCAAAAAGATCAGGATCGCGGCATAGACGGTTGGCCGGCGGCCGTAGACGTCGGAAATCTTGCCGTAGAGCGGAGCCACCGCGGTAGCGGTCAGGAGATAACCGGTGACGATCCATGGCAGATAGTGTGCGTTTCCGAGCGCATGCCCGATGGTCGGCATGGCCGGCGCGACAATGGTCTGATCGAGTGCCGCCAACAGCATCGACAACAGCACGCCGCCGATGATGGCGTTCTTTTCGCGCTCTGTTATCGGCGTGCCGGTTTCCGCCATCGTTTTCTCATCGACAGCCTGGTCCATGATCGTTCATCCATAAGCTTGCGATTTGACCGGCGCTGTTCAGCCGCTCCGGCTTCATGACCGTTTGGATCGCATTGGTGTTTTAAGCTCGTCTGGCGAGCCTGATATGTCGTCCCATATAGGCCGGTTTCGACGGCGGCTCGAAAGTTTTTCGAATCTGGCACTACGCTTCGGTGAATTTGGCTTTCAGTTCGGGTGCGTTCAGGCCGGCGGCAGTCGTCCGTTGCCGATGCGCTCCATGCGGTAGCGCAGCAGCCGCAAGATGCGGCTTTCGAAATTGACGCTTTCGACGCGGTCGAACTGAAGCTGGGCGCGGTCGTGCCTGGCCAGAACAGCCGCGGTGATCGCGGCCGCCTTGGCCTTGGCGGCGTCGCAGTTCTTTTGCGGGTAGGTGGCTTTCAAGGCCTCTTCGAGGTCGCCGCCATGGTCTTGGCGATTTCGACATGGCGCTCCTCATGGCGCTTGATGTCGGCCGACAGCGTATCCCAGAACAGCCTGACATCGGCATCGGCCTTGCGCGGCCGGCGCCACTCGGGAAGGATCACCTTCACCTTGACGGTCACCACCGCGTCGGCGATCCGGCAGGAACTCGGTGTCTGCGCATAGCTGATACGGGTGGTGAACGCCATTTGCGTAGCGCCCGGGTGCCGCGTGCCGGTGCTTTTCACCTCCGGCCCGCGTTTGGAGAGTTGTGCCTCGATGTCGTCGAGCGTGCTGCCGCCAATGGCGAAATAGCTGTATGTCTTGACGAGATTGGCCGCCGCCGCCGGGTGCGGCGTTATGGCGAGCAGCAGCGCGCAAGCCAAGGATTGTTTCACGCCCAAGGACTGTTTTTTCATGCCAAGCATGGATCGTTTCATCATGTTGCCTCTTCGACCACCTTGCTTTACGGCCGTTGCCGGCGCAATGAAATTGATCCGCCAGGGATCACACATGATTGATGAACTCCATGGTCGATGAGCAATGACGGCCAGGCGATGGCAGTTGGCGCATGGACGCCATCTCGACCTTGGCGGCAAGGCCGTGGTCGTCGGCATCCTCAATGTCACGCCCGACAGCTTTTCCGACGGCGGCCAGTTCGACGCCCCTGAAAAGGCGCTGGCCCAGGCGCGCCGCACGATCGGGGAAGGGGCACTGGTTGTCGATGTCGGGGGAGAATCGACGCGCCCAGGTGCTGCCGCGGTATCGGCCAGCCAGGAACAGGCCCGCATCCTGCCGGTGATCGAAGCGCTGGCGGGCGTGGGCGAGGTGCTGATTTCGGTCGATACCTATCGCGCCGACACGGCGCGGCTGGCGGTCGCCGCCGGCGCGCATATCGTCAACGATGTCTGGGGTTTGCAGCGCGAGCCCGATATTGCTCGTGTCGCCGCCGATACCGGTGCCGGGCTTGTCATCATGCATACCGGGCGGGATCGCCAGAAGCTGCCGGACGCGATTGCCGATCAGTTGGCATTCCTGCGAAGGTCGCTGGAAATCGCCCGCCGGAACGGCATCGCCGATGATCACATCGTGCTCGATCCCGGTTTCGGATTCGCCAAGGAGACGGCGGAGGAGAATCTCGACCTGATGGCACGCTTTTCGGAATTGCATGCACTCGGCCTGCCGCTGATGGCCGGCACGTCGCGAAAACGCTTCATCGGCGCGGTCACCGGCCGTGATGCCGCCGACAGAGGGGTCGGAACAGCGGCGACCAGCGTCATTTTGAGGCTCCAGGGCGCCGATCTGTTTCGCGTCCACGATGTCGCATTCAACGTGGACGCATTGGCGCTCGCCGATGCTATGCTGGCGCGTCAAACCGACCGGGCGAGAAACTGATCGATGTATGTCATCCGCATGAAGAACTGCGCTTTCTTTGCCCGGCACGGCGTGCTGGACGAGGAGGAACGGCTCGGCCAGCGCTTCTATGTCGATGCCGTTCTGACCGTTGATCCAGGCCGGGCGCTTGCCGAAGATTCGATCGAGGATACAGTCCACTACGGCGTTGCATTCAGCGTCATTGAAAAGATCATCACCGGGCAGCGCCGTTTTCTGATCGAGTCGCTGGCGCTCGAAGTGGCCCGTGCGCTGACGGCGCGTTTTCCGCAGATAAAGAAAGCCGAGATCACGGTGCGCAAGCCGAACGCACCAGTGCCCGGCGTGCTCGATTATGTCGAGGTGACCGTTGTCTGGCCCGAATAGTACCGTTTATCTCAGCCTTGGCGGCAATCTTGGCGATCCGGCGAAATCCATGAGCGCGGCGCTGCGCATGCTGGATGCCGACGCGGATACGCGTGTCACCGGCGTCTCCTCGCTTTATCGCACACCGCCCTGGGGCAAGCTCGATCAGCCGGATTTTCTCAATGCGGCCGCCGAAATTTCCACCGTGCTTGCACCGCGTGCCTTGCTCGACCTCTGCCTCGATGCGGAGCGCAAGCTGAAGCGGGTGCGCGAGGAGCGGTGGGGGCCGCGGCTGATCGACATCGACATTCTGGTGTTCGGCGACCGCGTCATCCACGAGACCGGGCTGGAGGTGCCGCATCCGCGCATGCTGGAGCGCGCCTTCGTGCTGGCGCCGCTGGCCGAGATCGCGCCCGGCCTGGTTGTCAGCGGTCGCAGCATCACCGACCGCCTGGTCGCCGTCGATACCTCAGGCATCGAGCGATTGTCGTCCGGCCGGGATTGGTGGCTGGCCTGATTTCTGGGCAAAGCGACGGCCGAACTTTAGCCCGAGAAGCCGCCACCATCCAGGAACGTCTGCTCCTGCGGGGTGGTTTCGCGCCCGAGCATCCTGTTTCGATGCGGAAAACGGCCGAATTGCTCAATAATATCACGATGTTCGACAGCATACTTCAGATAGGGCTCGGCCCTGGCCTGCGTCAGCTCGACCGAAATATCCTGGTCGGCCAGTAGCTCCGAATGCTCATAGGGCAGGTAGAGGAAAACGCGGAGTTCTTCCTCGAGTGCCAGGTCATGACCAGCCGCGATCGCCTTCTCTGCGAAATATCTGGCGAGCGGATCGGTCGCGTACATATGGCCGGTGCCGCGAAAGCAGTTCCGCGGAAACTGGTCGAGCAGGATCATCAGCGCCAGCGCGCCTTCGGTATGTTCCAGCCAGTCGTCGCATTCACGCCGCGCGGCGGCGTAGTGCAGGTCGAGAAAGCGGTCGCGGAACTCGGCATCGAATGCTTCGTTCTTCTCGAACCAGGCATCCTCGCCGGCATCGCGCCAGAATTTGGTGACCGACAGGGCTCTGCTGTCCAATTCCATACCTGATTCCTTGCTCAATCGGCGGGTTCGGACTTGTGCAGCACACCCGCGGTCTCTTCGTTGAGTGCCTGACCAGGCCGGCGCGGCGTCGAGAGCGGTGTCGGAATCGGCGTGCCGATATTGCCTCTCAGGAAGCGCTGTCCGGCGCGAATGCCTTCGGCGAGCTGGGTTTCGAAGCGGTCGGTGTCGCGGCGCCTGACATCTTCGATCGTTTCAGCCACGTCTTCAGGATCGACGCCCAGAGATTCCAGGGCCGAGCCGCCGAAAACAAGTGCGGATTCGAAGGTTTCGCGAAGTTGGTAGTCGACGCCGGCACGTATGAGCTGCAGCGCCGTTCCACGGTCGAATGCGCGGGCCAGCACGGTGAGCAGTGGGAATTCGGCCTTGATCAGCTGGGCGATGCGAACAGCCACATCGGCCTTGTCGACGCAGATCAGCACGGCGCGCGCCCGGCCGGCACCGGCGGCATGCAGGATGTCCAGCCGCGTGCCGTCGCCATAGTAGACCTTGAAGCCGAAATCGGCCGCCGCCTGGATCATTTCGACGTCATTGTCGATGATCGAGACGTCGATGCCGCGCAGCAGCAGCGGCTGGCTGGCGATCTGGCCGAAGCGGCCGAAGCCGATGATCAGCACGCTGCCGGTCAGGCCATCGGCGACGTCGACGCCGTCGAGCGACTGCTCGTCGCGCGGCGTCAGATAGCGCAAGGCGATGATGGCCAGCGGCGTCAGCACCATGGAGATGATGACGATCGCCGTCAGCGTCGCATTGGCGTTGCCGTCGATGATGCCGACCGCCGCGGCCGCCGAATAAAGGACAAAGGCGAACTCACCGCCTTGCGCCATGAAGACCGCGCGCTCAAGCGCCTCGCGGTGGCTGGTTTTCAGGATACGGGCGACGATGTAGATGCCGAATGCCTTCATCACCATGTAGGCGACGACATAGATAGCAATCAGCCGCCAGTTCGCCGCGACCACATGCAGGTCGAGCGACATGCCCACCGCGAGAAAGAACAGACCGAGCAGGATGCCGCGAAACGGTTCGATATCGGCTTCGAGCTGATGGCGGAAGGTCGATTCGGACAAAAGCACACCGGCCAGGAAGGCGCCCATCGCCATCGACAGGCCGCTGAGCTGCATGGCGAGCGCGGATCCGAGAACGACCAGAAGTGCCGCCGCCGTCATCACCTCGCGGGCACGGGCATCCGCCAGGATGCGGAAGAACGGATTGAGCAGATAACGGCCGGCCACAACCAGGCCGACGATCGCGGCGAGGCCGATGCCGACCTCGGTCAGCCGCTCCGATAGGCTGGTGTCGGCACCGCCGGGCGCCAGAAACGCGATCAGGGCCAGCAGCGGCACGATGGCAAGATCCTCGAGCAGCAGGACCGATACGATGCGCTGGCCTTTCGGCGCGGCGATTTCGCCGCGTTCCTCGAGAAGCTGCATGACGATCGCTGTCGAGGTCAGCACGAAGCCGGCGCCGGCGACGAAGGATTGCGCGATTGGAAACCCTCCAGCCATGCCGACCCCGGTCAGCAGGAGCGCGCAGACGCCGACCTGCAACGCACCGAGGCCAAAGATCTCGCGGCGCAGGCCCCAGAGCCGCGATGGCTGCATTTCCAGCCCGATGATGAACAGGAACATCACCACGCCGAGTTCGGCGACATGAAGAATGGCTTCCGATTCGGAAAAGACGCCGAGGCCGAACGGGCCGATCACCACGCCGGCAGCCAGATAGCCGAGGATCGAGCCGAGGCCCATGCGCTTGAAGATGGGAACGGCGACGACACCGGCAGCAAGCAGCGCCACCACCTGAACCAGATCACTGCCCGATGCTTCCGCCGCCATGCCTCTTGTCCCTGTGTCTTGCAGCACTCCTTGCATGCAGTTGGAGCGGGAGGCAAGGCGAGAAATCTGCCGGAAAGGGTAGGGTGCCGTTGCAGTGATTGACCTGGTGGAACAACGGTCCCCGCTTGCCTGCCGGACGTTCGGCATCTATATTGCGTATATGTTTGACCATTCGTCCCGGCCGTCCTCGCCGCCATATATCCCGATGGATGCGCTCAGCGAAGTTCTGCAAGACTTTCGCTTGAGTGGTGTCAACTATGGCCGCTGCGAACTCCGGCACCCATGGAGCATAGACTTTCCGCAACAACAGCTGCTTCGGTTTCACTTTGTCGGCCAGGGCCCATGCTGGATTCATACTGAATCGCAAGGTTGGCAGGAGCTGCGCGATGGCGATCTGGTGCTGCTGCCGCAAGGCATCGCCCATCGGCTGGCGAGCGCGCCGGACGTTGCAGGGGGCTCGCTCGAAGGTTGCCAGGTGATCAAGTTGGGGGGCAACGTCTGCGAAGTGGTACGGCAAGGAACGGGCGCGACGAGCACCCTTTTCTGCGGCTCCATGGCCTTGGACTCCTATGCGCTCAACCCATTGATCACGTTGATGCCGCCTGTCATCAAGGGTTGCGACGTGGCCGGCAATGACCCGGTCGTCGGTCCTTTGCTGGCGGCCATGACGGTGGAGGCCTCGCAGCCGCAGATGGGCAGCGCCACGATTCTGTCGCGTATGGCCGACTTGCTGACGGCCCGGCTCATACGCTGCTGGGTCAATTGCAACGGAGCCTCGACCACCGGTTGGCTCGCAGCCATCCGCGACCCCCATATAGGCCGCGCTTTGGCGGCCATGCACCGCGACCCCGGCCACAACTGGACGCTGGGAAGCCTGGCCGGCGTGGCAGGCCAATCGCGCTCGATTTTCGCCGAGCGTTTCAGTGCGGTATTGGGGGAGGGTGCCGCACACTATCTCGCCCGCCTGCGCATGCAGCTTGCCCGCGAATTGCTGGGCCAAAACGGCTTGTCGGTTGCCGAAGTCGCTACCCGTTTGGGCTATGATTCGGAGGCATCCTTCGCGCGCGCGTTCAAGCGCATCACCAATGTCTCGCCGGGCGTTGTGCGTCGCACAATTCCCGGACGAATGGATATGAATTTCGGATTCTAAGATACATATCATCCGAGCGGACTCGCCTATTTAAGACCTCCAAACTTTGGAGATCTTTCCGTGACTGACACAACATTACAGCTTGAAGACGCCGCGACTGGCCTTGATGCCGATGCACCAGCCGCGTGGAGCGCAGCCACCTGGTTCGCGGTCATTTCATTGGCGGCCACCAGCTTTGCCTTGGTGTCGGCCGAATTCCTGCCCGCAGGTCTGCTGACGCCAATGGCACGTGATCTCGGCATCAGCGAGGGGACGGCCGGACAGGTCGTCACCGCCACCGCTTCCGTCGGCGCCGTGACGGCCATGTTGAGCAATGTTCTCATCGGCCGCTTGAACCGCAAGGCGGTGCTGGTTGGTCTCAGTGCTCTTGCGGTCGGTTCCAATGTCCTGGCGGCGCTGGCGACCGATTTCTGGCTGTTGTTGTTGGGCCGGGCCGGGCTGGGCATCGCTCTCAGTGCTTTCTGGGCACTTTCGGTCGCCGTCGTGGCGAGGCTGGTTGGCGCCAGCGCGACGGGGCGGGGCATGGCGATCGTCACCCTGGGCGTCTCGCTCGCAACCATTGCCGCACCGTCGATGGGCGCGTTGATCAGTGACTGGATAGGGTGGCGCAGTGCCATGGCCATGACGGCGGGGCTGGCCGCGCTTGCCATGCTGCTGCAGTTTCTCAGCCTGCCGACCTTGCCCGCAACGGCAAGCAACAGCCTTGCAGATGTATTTCGGCTGACCCGGCGGCGCGGCATCCAACTCGGCATGTTGGCTATCCTTTTGCTGATGACGGGGCATTTTGCCGGCTCGGTCTATGTGCGTCCCTTCCTCGAACAGGTGACACTCCTTACAACCGGACCGATTGCCTTGGCTCTGCTCGGGTTTGGCATCGCTGCCGTGATCGGTAATGTTGCCGGCGGCCGCATGGCCGACACCAACATCCACATGGCCCTCGCAGTCACCGCGGCGTTGATGGCGGTTGCGGCACTTACTTTGGTGCTTTGGGGCTCGCATATCGGCGTTGCCTTCGGTTTCGTTACGCTGTGGGGTTTCGCCTTTGGCATGGCGCCGGTGGTGCTGCCGACCAATATGTCGCGCGCGGCGCCTGATGCGCTGGAGGCAGCGGGCAGCCTGATGGTCACCTCTTTCCAAATTGCCATCACCATCGGCGCGGTTGTCGGCGGCTATGTCGTGGACACCTATGGCGCGACTGGGCCCTTGACTCTGACTGCTATCCTTGCCGCATCGACCGCCGTCTTGGCGCTGCTGCAGCCTCGCAGCTGAACTTTGCAGCCGCCGACACAGTAGCCTCAAATCCTGCCGCCAGCGATGTTGCAGGCGCGATACACAAGTTGAGGCCGGGAACACGTTGCATCTTGCCGCAATCGAAGGCTAAGGACGCTCGGCTTCGGCCATTGGAGGGTGATCGACGATCAAGTCGCGCCCTTTTTGAGGAGATGACTGACATGAAGAAGTTTTTGTTTGTTGCCGTCGGCCTGGCGGTGCTTGCCGGTTCGGCTTGCTCGAAGGCGCCTGAGTGCACGGCGGAGATCGCAACCAAGAAGGCGCAGGACATGGCTGCAGCACTTCAGGAGGCGATCACCAAGGACCCGGCCAAGGCGGCTGATCTGACCGCCAAGGTCCAGGCGGTGACAACCAAGTATCAGGGCACCACGACGTTGGCCGACGCCTGCAAGGCCTATGACGAAGTGACGGCCGCGATCAAGGGCTGACACCCTGATTTGAGATCAAGGCCTAAGCGCCTGATTCGATGGGCTCAAGTGAGAGGGCGGTGACCGTTGGGTCGCCGCCTTTTTCTTCGGATTTTTCAGTTCGGCGCGATTTCAGTTCGGCGCGATTTCAGTTCGGCGCGATGGAACCGACTTCGACCGCGTCGACCCGCTTCAGGCTCATGCCGATCACCGGCACCAATTGGTCGTTGACGCGCACGGCGATAGTCACCGTCATCGAATTGTCGTCAGGGATGCGAGCCTGCATGACGCCGCGCAGCTGGTTGCGGTTGATGGTGAAGACCACCTTGCGGGGATCGACGACGTTGCCGCCGATGATGTCGAGGCCGGAACCGGTCGCGCCACCCATGAAGCTGCCCTTGTAGCCCTCGCGGCCCTTGCGCTCGATCTTGGCCGACATTGGCTGGGTGAACATACCGACCCGGCAGCCGCCGTCGAGCGACATGCCGACCTTGCCGTCGGGCGTCGAGCCGGTGAAGCTGCAGTTGAACTTGGTGCCCTTGTACTTGCCGGCGACGATTTCGCCGGGACCGATCCACTTGCCTTCGGCAGACTGGAAGAACTGCTTGTCCGGCTCCGCCGCAGAGGCCACTCCGGCAATGCCGACGACTGTCGTAATCACCGTTGCCAGGGACAGGACGCTGGATAGAATTACGCTTTTCATCGACGACACCCGGCAACAAAGATGCTGTTTGGAACCGGTCTGACCATGAACAAGATTGGTTAATGCTTCGTCACCGCGGGGCCGCCGCAGAGCAGTCCGGTAACGATTCCGAATGCCCGGACACTCCAGCCCGGCTCACTTGCCGGAGGGGGTCGTTGCACCGTCTTTCCTGGTTGCGAACGATGTCAGCGCCGAGAGGAAGTCGCCCAATCCGGGACGTTTGGCGGCGCTGAAGGGCAGGGGTCGAGCCGTCTCCATCGCGGCGATGCCGATGCGCGCCGTCATCATGCCGTTGACGACGCCCTCGCCAAGCTTGGCCGAAAGGCGCGCGGCCAGGCCGTGGCCAACGATCTGCTGGACGAAACTGTCGCCGACCGCGATCGAACCGGTGACCGCCAGATGCGCCAGAACGCTGCGCGCCAGGCGGAAGAAACCCAGCGTTCCCGGCCGTCCGCCATAGAGTTCCGACAGGCGTCGAATGAGCCGCCCGGCCTCGAACACGACATAGGCAACATCGACCAGTGCGCGTGGACTGACCGCCGTCACCAGCGAGACGCGTTTGGCAGCTTCGAGAATCATCACTTTCGCCCTGGCATCGAGTGGTCCGAGAATTTCAGCCTCCGCCAGACGCACGAGATTGCCGCCGTCGATGATTTCGCCGCGCAATTCGGCCAGCGCGCGCCGGCCGGCCGCGGTCTCGGGTTTGGCCGAGACAAAGGCCGATAGTTCGTCGACGACCGATCGTGCCGCCTTGGGATCGTCGCGGGCGATCGCATCGAGCGCCCGCTTCTGCAGCTTTTCGACCTCGGCGAGGCGGGCGATCGCCAGGAATTCGCGAATCAGGATCACCACAAGCGCCAGCACGGCGATGGCGGCCATGCCGGCCGCCAGCCAGCCCAGCCACTCAGCGCGCGCAAAGAGGTCGCGTATGAGCTGGTCGGTCCACAGGCCGACCGCCAGCGAAACCAGCACGCCGAAGGCGCCGAAGAAGATGCTGCCGAGCAGCGAGCGTTTCCTGGGGGCGACGGCTGGTGGCGGCTCTGCGGCAATGATGTCGGGCTCGTCGAAGACATCGACTTCCGCCGGTATGACCATCGCGACATCGGTTCTCATCGCGCGGGGTTTGCGCTGGGTGTCGGCCTGGATGTTGCGCGGCTCAGGGGCCTCTTGTCTCGGTGGGGCTTCCGGTTCGATGCGGAATGCCGCCGGCTTGCGGGGCGCGGTCATGCCAGATGATCTCCGATCAGGAACTGCAAGGCACGGTCGAGCCTGATATGCGGCAGCGACAGGGTGACTCCTTCGGCCGTGCGTTCGAGCTTTGGGGGACGGAAACGGACGAAGCGGATTGCCGGGTCCGCGGAGTCCTGCCTGTGATCGGCTCCCGAAACATCGAACACCGCGTCAATATTCTCCGGTAAGTCACCGGGAAATATGGCTGTTTCAGTTTTTCCATCGAAGGTTTCGCCGTTGATCTTCTCACCGGCTATCGGCGTGCCGATGATGACGGGAAGCGTCTCCCGGCCTTGCTTGACGGTGCCTTCGCGTGTCGCGCGCACCGCCGCCATGGCGACCACATCGACGTCGGCGCCGGTGAAATTCGCCCGTGCCACGGCGCGGTCGGCAAGCCGCCGCACGATCGCCTGCAGGCGGTCATGGCTTTCGTGGTGCAGATGGTCGGCTTTGGTCGCGGCAACCAGGATGCGGTCGATGCGCCGCGAGAACAGATCGGTGAGGAAGCTGCCCCGGCCGGGGCGAAAACAGCTGAGGATCTCGGTCACCGCGCGTTCCAGGTCGGCCATGGCGCCCGGGCCGGCGTTCAGCGCCTGCATAGCGTCGATCAGCACGATCTGGCGGTCGAGTCGGGTGATGTGTTCCCGGAAAAAAGGTTTGACGACATGCGTCTTGTAGGCCTCATAGCGCCTGTCCATCATTGCGTGCAGCGAGCCTGCGCGCGGGCGCTTGTCGTCGATCGCGGCCAGTGGCGCGAAGGTCAGGGCGGGCGAGCCTTCGAGATCGCCCGGCATCAGGAAGCGGCCGGGCGGCAAGGTCGAAAGCGCCCGCTCGTCGAGCTTGCAGGCCTTCAGATAGGCGGCGAAACTCTCGGCCAGGCGGCGCGCCGTCATCTCGTCGGCATCGGCGTTCGGGTCGATCCCGGCCGATAGTGCCCGCCAGGCTTGCGACAGGTCCTCGCGCACCGGCAGAACGGCCATCTCAAAGGCTTCGTGGGAAAAATCGGCGAAGGATTTGCCGAGCAGCGGCAGATCGAGCAGCCATTCGCCGGGATAATCGACGATATCGACCGACAATCTGCCCGAGGAAAACATGCGGCTCCAGCCGGAAGCCGATTCATATTCGATGGTCAGCCGCAGCTCCGAAATGGCGCGCGTCGAATCGGGCCAGACGCGGTCGTTGACCAAGGCTGCGATGTGGTCCTCGTACTGGAAACGCGGCACCGCGTCGTCGGGCTGCTGCTCGAGGAAGGCGCGCGCGATGCGCCCCGATTTCTGCGCCTCAAACAGCGGCAGGCGCCCGCCATGGATCAAATTGTGGACAAGGGCCGATATGAACACCGTTTTGCCGGCGCGGGACAATCCGGTCACGCCGAGGCGCAGCGATGGGGAAAAAAGCCCGGTGGCGCGGCCCGATAGCGTGTCGAGGGCAATCCTCGCCTCGTCGGTGAAGGTGGTCAGCGATGATGCCAAAATATGCTCTCTCGAACTTCGGTCCGTCCGATATAGGCGCTGCAACAAGGCTTTGAAATGGCTTCAGAGATCGGCCGGCGTCAGGAACACTTCGAGATAGCCGGTGCCTTGGGCGGCGCTGGCAAGATCGCCGTCGAAGCGGACGACCGCCAGGCCCGCGGTCGGGAACCCATGGTTCAGTGTGGCCCGCGCAGCCTCGTCGCCGCCACCCGAAACTGCCATGGCAAGGTCTTCCATCATCGGGTTGTGGCCGATGACCAGCAATGAGCCCGATCCGCCATTGTCCCTGATAAGGTTGAGGTAACCGGCCGCGTCGGCGCTGTAGAGCCCGTCGAAGAACAGGACCCGGCCGGTGTCGGTCTGGCCGGCCAGGCCTTCCAGCGTCTCTTTGGCGCGTTTGGCGTTGGAGCACAGCGTCCGGTCCGGAACATAGAGGCGGGAGCGCATGGCGGCGCCCATCATTTCGGCATCGGCGCGGCCGGACGCATCAAGCGGACGGTCGAAATCGCGCATGCCGGGCAATGCCCAGCCTGCCTTGGCATGTCGCAACAGATAAAGCCTGCTCACCCAACCTCCGAATGCCGAAGCCTTCCGGGATTAGCCACGAGAACGGCGTCGCGCACAATGGCCCGTGCCCTTCAAACACGGCGAATCAGCCAACGCTGGCTGCTGCAAAAGGCGCTTGCATATCGGCCCCGGGGTCACCGCGATCAGGGAAAATATGCGTCACCGGATCCAAAGTGTCGCGGCGGAGTTTGTACCAAAGCGACCGTACGCGGCTGCAAAGACGCGTGCCCGGGTACTTTAACAATTGCGTGAAACAGCGGCCGATTGCGCTTGTGCAGGCGTCGGACGACGAATATATAGGCGCCAAATTTGGGGCAGTTTGGGTGAGTCGAATGAACGACATCGTTACCGCCGATTACGTACCCTCCGAAGACGAGCCGTTCATGAACGAGCGGCAGAAATCCTACTTCCGCTCAAAGCTCGTCACCTGGAAGAATGACATATTGCGCGAAGCGCGCGAAACACTGGAAATCCTGCAGCAAGAAAACGCCAACCACCCCGATCTGGCCGATCGCGCCTCTTCGGAAACCGACCGTGCCATCGAACTCAGGGCCCGCGACCGTCAGCGCAAGCTCATTGCAAAGATCGATTCCGCCCTGCAACGCATCGACGAAGGCACCTACGGCTATTGCGAAGAAACCGGCGAGCCGATCGCGCTGAAGCGGCTCGATGCACGTCCGATCGCGACATTGTCGATCGAAGCGCAGGAGCGGCATGAGCGCCGCGAAAAAGTCTATCGCGACGACTGAAGCTCACGGCCGGCTGTCTCGAACGAACTCGATTCTGAAAATGGCCGGTTTTCCGGCCATTTTCATTGGTGCGGCATCCACCGCTCAGGGCGCGCGAAGATCGAAAACCCTCGGCGCTTCGGACGAGGTGGTTCGGCAGCCGACCGGCGACGGTGTTTCGCGGGGATAGCGACCCGGCGGTCGCTCATTTCTTCTGGCTGGAGAGTTCACCGAGAAGCTTGGTCATCTCGTCGTCGAGCGACTGCGGCGCCGCCGGCTTGCCTACCTGGCCGCCCGAACGGGGCTGGTCCAGCGATACTTCAAGTTCTCTCATCAGCGTGTCGTCGATGCTGTCCTGCACCGGCTGCGGTGGTGGCGGGGCGTGCCGGGCGGTGTTGGCGTTGGCGGAGCCGTAGGCGGGCAACGGCGTGACATTGGTCGGCTGATAGCTTTGCGTTGCCGGCTTCGGTGCAGGTGCCGGCGGCGCTGTCGGACGGGGGCGGGCGGGCGGCGTCGTATTCACCGGCTGTGGAGCGGGTGCCTGTCTCAGCGGCGGCGGAGCGGGTTGCGGCGGACGCGGCCTTGTCGGAGCGGCGGCCGGAACCGGCTGCAAGCCGCCATCTCCAGTCAATGCCGGCCGGCGCGGCGCCGAAAGCCGGATATCGCGCTCGACGACGACGTCGGTCGGACCGCCGATCAGAAGCAGATGTTCGATGTCGTCGCGGCGTATCAGCACCAACCTGCGATGGCTGTCGACGGCGGTGGCATCCATGACGGCCAGTCGCGTCTTGCGGTTCCGGCCGCCGGCGACGAAGGTTCCGAATGTCAGGTTGCGCACCAGCTTGACGATGACGAGAACGATGACCAGCAGGACGAGCGCTGCAAACGTCCACAACAATGCTGCGGCATAACCGGGACCTGCCACGCTATCGAGCCATTGCATTGGTTTCCCCTGATCGCCCCTTGGAAGTGATAAGACACTAGACCGTTGCAGCGGGCCACCGCAAGTTGCGTTTCATGCTGTTGAACAGCTTGAAAAACTCCGAAGGCCGGAAGACATCATTTTTATCCGACATTTGCCGCCCAGGCCTTTTCCGGACTAGGAGAATGTGATTCAACCCGGTACGGGGCGGGTGTCGGAACACCGGAATTCACGAGCAGGGGGCACATGGCCAAGGAAGCGCGCGGCGATTTCTATCCGGTACCGATCGTCGACCAGAATACGCGACCGGGCGCGGTTACCCGGCTTATCATTTTCATCGTCGTTCTGACGGGGGCGGCGATCGTCTTCGGTCTTTTCCGCGAGCGCCTCGGCGATCCTTTCCTGCTCGGCATGCTCGGCGTGCTGGCGATGATCGGCGTCGGCTTCCTGTTCGCGACGGCGATCGGCTTCGTGCAGGTCACGCCACGCTCGACAGGCGACGAACTGTCGAAATCCTTCGTCGATTCGATGTCGCAAGGGCTTCTCGTCACCGACACCAAGGGCCGCGTCGTCTATGCCAACCGCGCCTATGCGGATATGACCGGAGCATCGTCCGCTGCCGACCTGAAGACCGTCGAGGGATTGCTCTCGGATGTCCCCGAAGCCTCGGTGACGATCTATCGCCTGGCGTCCGGCCTTCGCGACGGCCAGCCGGGCGACGGCGAGTTTAGGCTCGCACAGTCCATTCGGCCCGGTGCCGAGCCGGGCGCCCGCTGGTACCGCGCCCGCGCCCGCGCCTTCAGCGTTCCGGGCCAGCGGCTGCCGATGCTGGCCTGGCAGCTTGCCGATATCTCGCAGGAGCGGGCCGAGCAGGAGCGCTTCTTCCTCGATCTGCAGAAGGCGATCGATCACCTCGACCACGCGCCGGCCGGCTTCTTTTCGGCCGACCAGGAGGGCCGCGTCACCTACATAAACGCCACGCTCGCCGAATGGCTGGGCATCGACCTCACCAGCTTCACGCCCGGCGCCGTGTCTCTGTCGGAGATCGTGGCCGGTGACGGCATGGCGCTGGTCCGCTCGGTCAAGGCCGACCCCGGCACCACACGCAACGCGGTGATCGATCTCGATTTGACGACCATGACGGGCGAAGCGCTGCCGGTGCGCTTCATGCACCGCGTTTCGGCCAGCCGCGAAGGATTGAATGGGCCGACACGCACGATCGTGCTCAACCGCACGCAAGGCGAGGATGCCTCTGCCGATTTGCGGGCTTCGGAAGTGCGCTTCACCCGCTTCTTCAACTCGACACCGATGGCAATCGCCGGCGTCGACCACAACGGACGCATCCTGCGCACCAATGCGCCGTTTTTGTCGTTGTTTTCGTCTGTCGTCGATCGCGACGCCGTCGACCGTCGCGTGCGGCTCGACACGGTAATCCACGAACGCGACCGGCCGGCCTTCGCGGCTGCCTTCGAGAAAGCGCAGCAGCGGCAGGCCGACATCGAGCCGATCGACACGCTTCTGCCCGGCAACGACGAACGGCACATCCGCTTCTACGTCAACGCCGTCGCCGACGGCACCGGCGGCGAGGGCGCCGAGGAGTCGGCCATCGTCTACGCCGTCGAGACAACGGAGCAGAAAGCGCTGGAAGGGCAGATGGCGCAAAGCCAGAAGATGCAGGCAGTCGGCCAGCTTGCCGGCGGCATCGCGCATGATTTCAACAATGTGCTGACCGCCATCATCATGGCGTCCGACCTTTTGTTGACCAATCACCGCCCGTCGGACCCGTCCTTCCCCGACATCATGAACATCAAGCAGAATGCCAACCGGGCGGCTTCGCTGGTGCGGCAGTTGCTGGCCTTCTCGCGCAAGCAGACATTGCGGCCGGAAGTGCTCAACCTGACCGACGTGCTCGCCGATCTCAGGATGCTGCTGGCCCGCCTTGTCGGCAACGACATCAAGCTGAAGGTCGACCATGGCCGCGACCTGTGGCCGGTCAAGGTCGATATCGGGCAGTTCGAACAGGTGGTGGTCAACCTTGCGGTCAACGCGCGCGATGCTATGCCGGCGGGCGGCGATCTGACCGTGCGCACCCGCAATGTAACCGCCGAGGAGTGCAAGGCCTTTTCCTACCGCGAACTCGCCCCGGCGGACTATGTCGTGGTCGAAGTCGAGGACACCGGCAGCGGCATCGCGCCCGACGTGCTGAAGAAGATATTCGAGCCCTTTTTCACCACCAAGGAAGTCGGCAAAGGCACCGGCCTTGGCCTGTCGATGGTCTACGGCATCATCAAGCAGACCGGCGGCTTCATCTTTTGCGATTCCGAAGTCGGCAAAGGCTCGACGTTCCGCATTTTCCTGCCGCGTCACATCGCCGAAGCGAAAAAAGCAGGCGAGCCCGGCGATGCGCCGGCGGCGCCGGCAAAGGTCGCCGATCCGGCCAAGGATCTGTCGGGCTCGGCCACGGTGCTGCTCGTCGAGGACGAGGATGCCGTGCGCATGGGCGGCATGCGGGCGCTGACCTCGCGCGGCTACACCGTGCACGAGGCATCGTCGGGAGTCGAGGCGCTGGAAGTGTTCGAGGCGCTGGGCGGCAAGGTCGATATCGTCGTTTCCGACGTGGTGATGCCGGAAATGGACGGGCCGACGCTGCTCGGCGAATTGCGCAAGCGCCAGCCCGACATCAAATTCGTCTTCGTGTCCGGCTATGCCGAGGACGCATTCGCCAGAAACCTGCCGGCAGATGCGCATTTCGGCTTCCTGCCGAAGCCGTTTTCGCTCAAGCAACTGGCCACGATCGTCAAGGACGTGCTGGAGTCCTAGAGCCTTCCCCATGTTCCTCCTTGCGCAACGCCGTGACAACGCCATGATTGAAGGGTGAACGGCAGGAAGGCTTAGGGGAGCAACCGGTGACGCCGCACAACGAAGCGGACAAGGACGACTATGCCGACACGGTGTTGTTGCCGGGCGACCCGCAGCGCGCCGAATGGATGGCGCAAACGTTCCTGGAAGCGCCGCGCTGCATCAATCGCCGACGCGGCACGCTTGGCTTCACCGGCTTGTTTCGTGGCAAGTCCATCAGCATTCAGGCGACGGGCATCGGCGTTTCATCGTTTCTGATCTATGCGCATGAACTGCTGGACCATTATGGCGCCCGGACGCTGATCCGTACCGGCACCTGCGGCAGCCTGACCGCAAAGGCAAAGCTGCGCAGCCTTGTCATCTCGCAATCGGCACAGGCGGAAAGCGCCCAGAGCGGCCAGGTTTTCGGCCTTTATGGACCGGCTGGCCCGGACCCGGCGCTCCTCGCATCGTCACGGGCCAAGGCGGTAGAATTTGGCATCGACCATCATGTCGGCCTGACGGTCTGCAGCGACATCTTCTATCACCCGGATGGGCGTGCCCGTTTTGCCGATGCACGGGCGCAAGGAGCCCTGGCCGTGGATATGGAAACCAGCGCGCTCTATGGCATATCGGAGCATTTCGGAGCACGTGCGCTGTCGATGTGTGTCGTGGTGGACAACATCGAGACCGGCGAACAGACCGACTATTCCGAGCGCCAGGCGCTTTTCACCGACATGAGCCGTCTGGCGCTGGCCGTCGCAGCAGAGAGCTAGAGTCCGGGTCTACCGGGTCAATCCCTTGCGTACGGCAGCGACATCGCCGGACGAGACTGCAGGAGCCGCGTTGCCCCAACTGGCGCGCACATAGGTCAAGACGTCGGCGACCTCCTGGTCTTTCAGGCGCCAGGCCAGGGAAGGCATGGCGGGCGTCGTCGGTGCATCGGCCGTGTGCACGGCCTGGCTGCCGGCAAGGACGAGCCGGGCCAGTGTTTCGGCACTGCCCTGCGCGACGATCGAATTGCCGGCAAGGGAAGGGAAAAGCGCGCCTGACCCGGCACCATCTCCACCATGGCAGGCCGAGCAATTGTCGCGATAGATTGCCTCGCCCGCGGTCATCCGTGTTGCGTCAGGCTTTGCCGGTTGGGCGCTGTCGACATCCGAGCCCAGGCTCTTGAGGTAGACTGCAACCGCCTTGAGATCGGGATCGGTCATTTTCGACGTGGAGTTCTCGATGGCCTCCGCCATCGGACCGGAGGCAATCGAATGCGCATTGACGCCGGTCTTGAGGTATTTCACCAGATCCTCTTCCGACCACTTGCCCAGGCCCGATTGCGCATTGTTGGTGATGTCGGGGGCAAACCAGCCCTGCAGGGAGGCACCTTGCAGGAACTCGCTGTCCTTATCGGCGCCAAGGAAAGATTTGGGCGAGTGGCAGGTGCCGCAATGGCCCGCGCCCTGGACGATATAAGCGCCGCGATTCCACTCCGCCGACTTGGAGGGATCCGGCTGAAAGCTTGCTTCGGTGAAGTTGAGGGCATTCCAGCCCAGCATCGCCAGCCGGATGTTCAACGGGAACGGCAACTGATTGGCTTCGACCTTGTTCGATACCGGTTGAACCGTCGTCAGATAGGCCCACAAGTCGGAAATGTCCCGATCGTTCATCCTGGTATAGGCGGGGTAGGGCATTGCGGGGTAGAGCCGCACACCATTGTGGCCGATGCCTGACTTCATCATGCTGCGGAAGTCGGCTTCCGACCAACTGCCGATGCCCGTCTCGCGGTCAGGCGTTATGTTGGGCGGCACAAGCGCGCCGAACGGCGTTTCGAGCGGCAGACCGCCGGCCAGCGGTTTGCCCTCGGCTCGCGTATGACAGCCTGCACAGTCGCCGAGCACCGCCTGATACTGTCCACGTATGATCTGGTCCGCCTGGTCGGCACTCCATGCCGGGCCGCCAGTGAGGGCCGCAGCACCGATGGCGAGCGTGAGAACGAGCTTGTTCATGCCTGCACCAGGGGTGCACCGGGATTGCGCAGATATTGATTGCGGATGGCATCGGCGGCGCGGAAAGCGAGCGCGCCGACCGTTCCTGTCGGATTTTTGCCGGCATTCTGCGGGAAGGCCGACGCACCGATGACAAAGACATTGGGGACGTCCCAGCTCTGGAGGAAGGTGTTGACCGCGCTCTTCTTCGGGTCCGTTCCCATGATGGCGCCGCCCGTATTGTGGGTGCTCTGGTAGGGGACGCTGTCCCAGCCTTTCTTGCGGCGGCTGACGGCGTACTGCTTGCCGCCGAGCGCCTTGGCGATTTCCTCCATCCGGTCGCAGACATAGTTCGACATGCGGATGTCGTTGTCGGGAAAATCGAACGTCATGCGCATCAGCGGCCGCCCGAAACGGTCCTTGTAGGTCGGGTCGAGGTCGAGGTAGTTGTTGCGCGTCGCGTAGCTGCTTCCCTGGGACGAGTAGCCAAGCGTGCTCTTGTAGCCCTCGACCGTTGCCTTCTTCCAGGCGCTGCCCCATTTCGGCGTGCCGGGCAGGGTCGGCCTGGTTCCGATCGGGCGCCCGTTGGGGGGATGCAGTTGATGCCCGCACCGCCGACGAAGTCCAGCGCGCCGTGGTCGAACGCGTCACCATTGTAATCGTCGATCGTCTGGCCGAGCGCGCCTGCGGCGATGAACGGGTTGAAGTTCTTGTCGTCGAAGAACACCTGCACGCCGGCGTTTGTCTGGTAGCAGTAATTGCGCCCAACCGTTCCTTCGCCGCTGCCGGGGTCGTAGATCTTGCCGATGCCGGACAGCATCATCAGCCGGGCATTGTGCAGGCCGTAGGCGCACAGCAGCACCAGATCGGCCGGCTGGAAGTACTCCTCGCCTGAGGTATCGACGTAGGTCACGCCGCGCGCCGACTTGCCTCCGGGAGCCAGATCGACATGCAGTACCTCGCTGTCGGTGCGGACTTCGAAATTGGACTTCTTCATCAGCACCGGAAGGACGGTGGTCTGGGCGCTCGACTTCGAATAGTTGGCACAGCCGAAGCGTTCGCAGAATCCGCAATAGGTGCATTGACCCATGGCGATGCCGAGCGGGTTGACATAGGCCCGCGACATGTTGGCGGATGGGGTCGGGAAGGGATGCAGGCCGATCGACCGGCCGACCTCGGCGAACAGGGTTGGCGCGTAGGTCATCTGCATCGGCGGGTTCGGATAATCCCGCGACCTTGGATCCTCGAACGGATTGCCGCCTTCCTGCAACTGCCCCTTGATATTGCCGGCCTTGCCCGAGATGCCTGCCAGATACTCGAACTGGTCGTAATAGGGCTCCATCTCCGCGCCGGTCACGCCCCAGTCCTCGACCTGGAGATCGGCGATTCTCGATGCACCATATTTCTTCGTCAGATTGGTCTTTATCTGAAAGTCTGAATCCCAGAACCGCCAGGTGTGGCCGTTCCAGTGGACGCCGGCGCCGCCGACGCCGTTGCCGGGGAGGAAGGAGCCGAAATCGCGCATCGGCAGCGCCTTCTGCGACGGGTCGTTGCGCACCGTCATGGTTTCCACGGCGGGCTGCAGGAAGAGGTCGCGCCGGATGCTGTAGCGCAACTCATCCTGCGCGTAGCCGATGTTGAAATCGGTTGCCGTATCGCGCCAGGGGCCGCGTTCTATAGCCACCACGTCCAGGCCCTGATCGGTCAATTCGTGGGCCAGAATGGATCCCGTCCAGCCGAGGCCGACGATCACGACGTCTTTGCGAGGCAGTATCTTGGTCATGATCAGGCGCCTTTGCCGAGCCATTCGGGGCGCCCGATGATCGAGACAGGCGGCTGCGGATATGGCTGATTGTGTTTGCTGACGTGGTCGCGGTAGTCGTAGCGGGCGCCTGGAAAACCAAGCATGCGCCACGAGACCATGTCCTTGTTGCCGCCATAGACGGGGTCGGCAAAGAACCCCTCCATGGTGTTCTGCAGCAGAAGCCCGAAGAAACCCGGCCCCTTGACGCCATTGGGCAGGTCGACCTTCCCGGCCTCCATAGCCGTCAGGAAGGCATCCTGTTCGGCCGGTGCGAGCTCGACGAATGTCTTGCCGTCCCGCTGTTTCAGGAAAGCGTCGATGGCGGCAAGCCCGGTGCGGTAACGCTGCGCCGGATTGGCCTCGCCCTGATAGCCCTGGGTGGGCAGTCCAGGCAGAAACGGGCCTTGCGTGTAAAGCCGGCTCGACGCACCGAACGCCCCCATCAACTGCCTGTCGATATAGACGGCGCAACCGGCTTCCTTGCCGCCCATGCTGAGCTCGTCGGCCGGAATGATGCGGTCGACGATCGCCTCGACTAGAGCTGCTTCCTGGGCCGAGAAAAAGTGCCAGCCGCCTGCCACGACCTGCGTCGGTGGATCGGATGTCATTGGCGTCCAGGGCAAAGTGCCCGAGAACGATCGCGCAAAACCGGCCGATGTCGCGGTTGCCGTAAACATTGCGACCGAGGACAGGAAAAGACGCCGATTCATTCGGACAGGGTTGCGACGGTTCATATTAGGAATCTCAAAAATAAGAGAGCACGCTTGGGAAGTGATTCCCAAGTATTCATGACAACGATAGTTAGGTTAAGCCGCAGATCGAATGCCGATAGACTGCGAGATGAAAATGACCTCGTCAACCACATCACAAAATCGTTAGCGAGGGTTTGGTCTACTGTCGACCAGGTCTGCTTGTGCTGTTGGAAGCCGGTTTTCGCCCGGAACTTGGGCTGCAGCGTCGCCTCTTGCAGAGCGTCCTGGCATACGCGGCCGGATACTGGACCGATAGAAACAGCATCGTGCCATCAGGCATGAATCAGGGACAGCCACAGACCGGCTGGCGTTCGAGGTAGTGGTCGACACCAGGGCGCCACCGCGACGTATCACGAGGCGTTCCGGACCCCTTGATCATACCTGCTCAGCTGGCAAGCAGCCTGATGAGTTTACGACCTGGACGACGCCTTGTAGACTGAACACATGGCGCTCAAACGGATGGACAACATAGGAATCGTCGTCGATGACCTCGAAGAGACGATTGGTTTCTTTGGCGAGCTCGGCCTTGAGCTCGAAGGGCGGGCCACGATCGAAGGAGAATGGGCCGGACGTGTCACTGGACTGGGCGATCAACGCGTCGAGATTGCCATGATGCGGACGCCGGACGGCCACAGCCGGCTCGAACTGTCCCGCTTCCTCACGCCGCCTGTCGTCTCGGATCACCGCAACGCCCCGGTTAACGCCCTCGGCTACCTCCGCGTCATGTTCGCCGTGGACGACATTGACGGGACGCTTGAAAGGCTCCGCAATCGCGGTGCGCGGCTCGAAGGCGAAGTCGTCCAGTATAGAGACGTGTACCGGCTCTGCTACATTCGAGGGCCCGGAGGGCTTCTCATCGGGCTCGCGCAAGAACTCAGCTGAGCGCAATGCGCTAAGCAGCCTCCCGTTTCGGCACCATCTGCTCATCCATCCCCGGCCGATGGCCGCGCAGATAGAGCGCGCAGGTGGTGCGCAGCATCGACGCAAAGTTCGGGATGGCGCCGTTGATCTCTATAGCTTCGTCATAGAGCTTGGAGATGAATTTCGGCGTCGTCAGGTTCTGGTTTTCGGCGATCTCGTCAAGCAACGCCCAGAACGTCGCTTCGAGCTGGATGCTGGTCGAGTGACCGTCGATGCGAATCGAGCGGTTGATCTGGCGATAGCCTTCGGGGTCCTGGCCCGCAAACACCCTGCACATCCGACAAACCTCCCATGATTGTTGGTCTTGGGTGGACGGCGTGCAGTTTGATACTGCTTGACCTGTCCCCACACGTATTCTCGGGCAAAATTGCCGGTCCGGCAATCGGACTTTCGTCCCGTTCGCGGCTGCGGGCGTGGTAACCGGCTGCCACCACCTTTTGTCCGCGCCGCGCATAATCGCCTCCACACCAGCGCGGAGACTAATTTGGCCAAGGCGATCCACAGTATGATCCGGGTTCTCGACGAGACCCGATCGGTCGATTTCTACAGAAACGCCTTCGGGCTCAATGTCGCCGACAGGCTGGATTTCGAGACGTTCACGCTCCTTTACCTCAGCAATGCCGAGGCAGGGTTCGAGCTCGAACTGACCGTGAACAAGGATCGGCAGGAAGCTTACGGGCTCGGCGACGGCTACGGTCACTTCGCTGTCTCCGTCGCCGACCTCGACAGCGAACATGACCGTCTCGGTGCGCTTGGCCTGAATCCGAAGAAGATCGTCGAGTTCAACCGCGACGGATCGCTGATCGCCCGCTTTTTCTTCATCGAGGACCCCGACGGCTACAAGATCGAGGTTCTGCAGCGCGGAGGTCGCTTCCAATAGGAGACATAGCAGTCGCGCCGGCAGGTGCGGCGCCAGCAAACGCACTCTCAACAGTGCACATAGCAAGCAGGGAGGAATAAAATGGTCACGATCTATGACGCGAAGCCCGGGCTTTCCCGTCGTGAGCTTCTCAAACGCGGCGGCATCGGCGCGCTGCTCGTCATCTCCGGTAGCGCCGTCATCAGCCCTGAACATGCCTGGGGGCTCGAGACATCGGCACTCAAGCCCGAAACCATGGCGACGCTGATCCAGATGGCGCGTGACATCTATCCGCACGATCAGGTGCCGGACAAATACTACGCCATTGCCGTGAAAGGTCATGACGAGCAGGCCGGCAAGGACGCCGCCTACAAGGCGATGCTCGAGGATGGCATCGCCGACCTCGACAAGAAATCCGGTGACGGCGGCTATCGCGGCCTCGGCTGGGAAGACCAGCGCGTCGGCGTGCTGAAGCAGATCGAGGCGACGCCCTTTTTCCAGGCCATCAGAGGCGGCCTTGTGGTCGGCCTCTACAACCAGAAAGAGGTGTGGCCGATCTTCGGCTACGAGGGCGAGTCCTATTCCAAGGGCGGCTACATCGCGCGCGGTTTCGACGACATTGAGTGGCTCTGAGCCCCGTCGTTCCTGAACCCGCAAACAGAAATCATGGGAGGAAACCATGGCAGCTTCATTTGATCTGAACAACGACGGCGTGGTCGTCATCATCGGTTCGGGCGCCGGCGGCGGCACGCTCGGCAACGAACTTGCCCAGAAGGGTGTCGACGTCGTCATCCTGGAAGCCGGCGCGCGCCACGAATACGAGGATTTCGTCAATGACGAGTGGGGTTCGTTCGCCCAGCTCGCCTGGACCGACAAGCGCACCACGTCCGGCGACTGGCGCGTGGCAAAGGATTTTCCGAACCTGCCGGCCTGGATCGTCAAGTCGGTCGGCGGTTCGACCACGCATTGGGCGGGAGCCTCGCTGCGCTTCCAGGAGCACGAGTTCAAGACGCTCTCGACCTATGGCAAACTGGAAGGCGCCAACCTGCTCGATTGGCCGATCACGCTGGCCGAGATGGAGCCCTACTACGCCAAGGCCGAGGCCAAGATGGGCGTCACCGGCACCAATGACTGGCCGCGGCTGCCGGGCAACAACAATTTCAAGGTGTTGAAGGCCGGCGCCGACAAGCTCGGCTACAAGGAATGCCACACCGGCAACATGGCCATCAACTCGGTCGATCGCGACGATCGTAATTCCTGCCAGCAAACCGGCTTCTGCTTCCAGGGCTGTAAATGGGGCGCCAAATGGTCGACGCTCTACACCGAGATCCCCAAGGGCGAGGCGACAGGCCATCTCGAAGTCAGGCCGAATGCCATGGCGATCAAGATCAACCACGACGCCAGCGGAAAGGTGACCGGCGTCGTCTACGCCGACAAGGACGGCAAGCTGCAGGAGCAGAAGGCGCGCATCGTCGCGGTTGCCGGCAACTCGATCGAGAGCCCAAGGCTGCTGCTCAATTCGGCGTCGGGAAAATTCCCCGATGGGCTTGCCAACTCGTCGGGCCAGGTCGGCAAGAACTACATGCGCCACACCACCGGCTCGGTCTATGCCATCTTCGACAGGCCGGTGCATATGTATCGCGGCACCACCATGGCCGGCATCATCCGCGACGAGGCGCGGCATGATCCGTCGCGTGGGTTCGTGGGCGGCTACGAGTTCGAGACGCTGTCGCTCGGCCTGCCGTTCATGGCCGCATTCCTCGATCCGGGCGCCTGGGGGCGCTCGTTCACCACCGCACTCGATCACTACGACCACATGGCCGGCCTGTGGATCGTCGGTGAGGACATGCCGCGCGCGGAGAACCGCATCACGCTGCATGCAGACGAGAAGGACGCGCACGGCATGCCGATCGCCGACGTGCATTTCGACGACCATCCGAACGACACGGCGATGCGTAACCACGCCTACAAACAGGCTACGGCACTTTACGATGCGGTCGGCGCCACCCGTACCTTCCCGACGCCACCCTATCCGTCGACTCACAATCTCGGCACCAACCGGATGAGCGAGAAAGCGGAAGACGGCGTCGTCAACAAGCACGGCCAGGCGCACGACATCAAGAACCTGTTCGTGTCGGACGGCAGCCAGTTCACCACCGGGGCCGCCGAAAACCCGACCCTGACGATCGTGTCGCTGGCGATCCGCCAGGCCGACTACATCGCCGCGCAGATGTCGGCAAAGACGATCTAGTCACATCCTCCCGACGGGCTGCTGGCGCGGAACCCGCAAGGTTCCGCGCCTTTTTCTTGCCGCCTTATTGCTTGGTGCAGGTCGATGCGGTGAAGGCGCCGTCGGGTTGCTTCATGATGATGTCGAAGGAGGGCACGGTTTCGCCGTCCAGCGTCGCCTGGGTCAGCGACAGCGAGTTGCCGCCGGCGGTGTAGCCGCCCAGTGGTCCCAGCCAGGAAATCACGCCGTTCGCATCCATTTGGTAGTTGTACCCTTGCTGAGCGGGGCCGAAGACGCCGAGGCTGGTGTAGACAGGGCCGCTGTAGACGTTCCCCTTGATGGTGATGTCGCCGAGGCTGAGGAACATGCCAAGCAGGTACACTTCGCAATGATAGGTGCCGTCAGGCATCTTGCCATCGCTGAAATCGGCTCGCGCGGCTCCGGTTGCTGCGGCCAGAAGCAGTATGCCGATGAAAAAGCGTGAAATCCCTGAAATCATGACGTCGCTCGTTTGAAGAGCGAGCTTGCCCTATTTTTGCACCGCGCCGCAACATCGGTCGCCCAAGGCGCCGCTATTCAGATCAAAATCTAGGCAGTCTGGGAGAATGAGCGAAAATTAGGCAAAAACTGTGTAAGCTGCGCAAATTTCCCTCAATCGATTTCTGGCCGGCTCTCTTTGTTTTGGAAGCCCCTATATTCCAAGCTGCTGATATCTATGAACTATTTGCACCCTTTCAGGATCGCTGGAGCGGTTGGCATGGGGGTTGCATTGTAGTGTTGCGGTGCAATCAACTAGCTTGGGAGTCCGTAATATGAGGGGTAATTTCTCGACAATAACAAAAATGTTTTCGGCTGGTGCGGTCGCCGCCGGCCTGTTGATGTCGGCTCCGGCCAAGGCCGCCGACGACACGATCAAGGTCGGCATTCTTCATTCGCTCTCGGGGACCATGGCGATTTCGGAGACGACACTGAAGGACGCCATGCTGATGCTCATCGACGAGCAGAACGCCAAGGGCGGCCTGCTCGGCAAGAAGCTCGAGGCGGTGGTCGTCGATCCGGCTTCCAACTGGCCGCTGTTTGCCGAAAAGGCGCGCGAACTGATCTCCAAGGACAAGGTTGCGGCGGTGTTCGGCTGCTGGACCTCGGTGTCGCGCAAATCGGTGCTGCCGGTGTTCTCCGAACTCGACAACATCCTGTTCTATCCGGTCCAGTATGAGGGCGAGGAGAGCGAGCGCAACGTGTTCTACACGGGGGCGGCGCCGAACCAGCAGGCGATCCCGGCGGTCGACTATCTGATGAGCGAGGACGGCGGTTCGGTTAAGCGCTGGGTGCTGGAAGGCACCGACTACGTCTATCCGCGCACCACCAACAAGATCCTCGAGGCCTATCTGAAGGCCAAGGGCGTGGCGGCTGAAGACATCATGGTCAATTACACGCCGTTCGGCTTCTCCGACTGGCAGACCGAGGTTTCGGCGATCAAGAAGTTCGGTTCGGCCGGCAAGAAGACCGCCGTCGTCTCGACCGTCAACGGCGACGCCAACGTGCCGTTCTACAAGGAACTCGGCAACCAGGGCATCAAGGCCGAGGACATTCCGGTCATGGCCTTCTCGGTCGGCGAGGAAGAGCTTGCAGGTCTCGACACCGCGCCGCTGGTCGGCCATCTCGCCGCCTGGAACTATTTCGAGAGCATCGATACGCCCGAGAACAAGAAGTTCATCGCCGACTGGCACAAGTTCATCAAGAACGACAAGCGCACCACCAACGACCCGATGGAGGCCCATTATATCGGCTTCAACATGTGGGTGAAGGCGGTCGAGAAGGCCGGCACCACCGATCCGGACAAGGTCATCGACGCCATGATCGGCGTGTCGGTGCCGAACCTGACCGGCGGCTATTCGACGATGATGCCGAACCACCACATCACCAAGCCGGTGCTGATCGGCGAAATCCAGGCCGACGGCCAGTTCGAGACCGTGTCGCGCACGCCGGGCCTGGTGATGGGCGACGAATGGTCCGACTATCTGCCTGATTCCAAGGACCTGATCTCGGATTGGCGCGCGCCTCTGTCCTGCGGCAACTTTAATGTTGCCACCGGCAAGTGCGGTGGCAAGGGCACGAACTGATCCCTCCCAGGGCTGACCCAGTCAGACCGCGCGCGTCCGGACGGCTTCCTCCGCCGTCCGGACGCCCACTTCAACCTTCAGGGGTTACCAGAAACCGATGACCTTAATCCGCACGGGTTTGATGCTGTTGTTCCTGCTGGCGACACTGTCGTCATCGGGCGCTGGCGAAACCGATCTGCGCGGCATGATCGCCAAATTCGCCACGGCCAAGGGCTTTTCCGAGATCGGAGCCGTCGTCCACGAACTGGCAGCCGCCGGCGACCCGGCGGTGGAGCGGCCGCTTGCGGCACTTGCCGACGGCAACCTCTATGTCCGCAAGGCCGATTCCCTGGTGTTTGTCGGCAAGGAAGCGGGCGAGAGCGTCCAGCTTTCCGACCCGTTGAGCGGGGAGGCATCGGGTGAGGCGGCCAAGGACGGCATCACCAAGATCAAGGTCAACAACACGCTGCGTCGCGTCATCCGCGATGCGTTGGGCACGCTGACGCTCGGCGCCAAGGATCCGGCTGTCCGCATCGCCGCCGCCGACACCATGTTCAAGACACCTGACGCCGCAAATATCGCCCCCCTCGATACGGCGATCGCCGGTGAGGCCGTGGCCAGCGTCAAGGCTCTGCTCGAACAGGCCCGTGCCGCGTCAGTTCTTGTCTCGGATCGGCCCGAAGGCGACAAGCTCGCCGCCATCGCGCTTATCGGGGCACGGGGCGATCGCGATGCTGTTTCGCTGCTCACTTCGGTCGTGGCGAATTCCACCGACGCGGTTAGGCAAGCGGCGACAGCCGCGATCGCCAACATCAATTCGACGCTGGCCTTCTGGGACGCCGGGCAGAACGTCTGGTACGGCATCTCGCTGGGCTCGGTGCTGCTGCTGGCGGCAATCGGCCTCGCCATCACGTTCGGCGTCATGGGCGTCATCAACATGGCGCATGGCGAGATGGTCATGCTTGGCGCCTACACGACCTTCGTCGTCCAGCAGGTGATCCGTACATCCTTCCCGGACCTGTTCGACTGGTCGCTGGTCATCGCACTGCCGCTCGCGTTTCTCGTCGCGGCCCTGGTTGGCCTGATCATCGAGCGCGGTGTCATCCGCTTCCTCTATGGCCGGCCGCTTGAAACGCTGCTGGCGACATGGGGCGTCTCGCTGATCCTGCAACAGGCCGTGCGCTCAATCTTCGGGCCGACCAACCAGGAGGTCGGCAACCCATCCTGGATGTCGGGCTCGTTCAATCTCGGGCAACTTGCGATCACCTGGAACCGCCTGTGGATCCTGTTTTTCGCGCTCGCTGTCTTCGGCATCCTGCTCTACGTGATGAAGCGCACACCCTGGGGCCTGCAGATGCGCGCCGTCACCGCCAACCGGCGCATGGCTGCCTCGATGGGCATCAGGACGCCGTGGGTCGACGCGCTGACCTTCGCGCTCGGCTCCGGCATTGCCGGCATTGCCGGCGTCGCGCTGAGCCAGATCGACAACGTCTCGCCCAATCTCGGCCGCGGGTACATCATCGACAGCTTCATGGTCGTTGTCTTCGGCGGCGTCGGTAATCTGTGGGGCACGCTGGTCGGCGCCTTCTCGCTCGGCATCGTCAACAAGTTCCTCGAGCCTTATGCGGGCGCGGTGCTCGGCAAGATCGTCGTGCTGGTGCTGATCATCCTGTTCATCCAGAAACGCCCGCGCGGCCTGTTCGCGCTCAAGGGGAGGGCGGTGGAAGCATGATCACGGGACGCTTCTTTGCCGCCGGCGCGGACCGCCGCATCGCCATTACGATCTCCATCCTGCTGGCGGTGGCCGTCATCGTGCCGTTGCTCAACCTTGCGGTGTCTCCTACCAGCGCCTTCTACATCCCATCCTACATCGTCGCGCTGACCGGCAAATATCTCTGCTATGCGCTGCTTGCCTTGGCGCTCGACCTGGTCTGGGGCTATTGCGGCATCCTTTCGCTCGGCCACGGCGCCTTCTTCGCGCTCGGCGGCTATGCAATGGGCATGTATCTGATGCGCCAGATCGGCTCGCGCGGCGTCTATGGCAATCCCGTCTTGCCCGACTTCATGGTGTTCCTGAACTACAAGGAACTGCCATGGTTCTGGTATGGCTTCGACCATTTCTGGTTCGCCGGCCTCATGGTGCTCGCGGTGCCTGGCCTGCTGGCTTTCGTCTTCGGCTGGTTCGCCTTCCGCAGCCGCGTCACCGGCGTTTATCTCTCCATCATTACCCAGGCGATGACGTATGCGCTGCTGCTTGCCTTTTTCCGCAACGACATGGGTTTCGGCGGCAACAACGGCCTGACCGATTTCAAGGATATTCTGGGCTTCAACGTGCAGGCCGACGCGACGCGCTCGGCGCTGTTTGCCGCCAGCGCGGTGATGCTGGCACTTGCCGTCTTCGTCACCTGGGCGATCGTCGGCTCAAAATACGGCAAGCTCTTGATGGCGGTACGCGATGCCGAGAGCCGCACGCGCTTTCTCGGCTGGCGGGCGGAGAACGTGAAACTGTTCGCCTTCACCGTCTCGGCCGTCATGGCCGGCATAGCCGGTGCGCTCTACGTGCCGCAGGTCGGCATCATCAATCCGGGTGAATTCGAGCCGGCCAATTCGATTGAAGTCGTCGTCTGGGCGGCTGTCGGCGGGCGCGGCACCATTGTCGGGCCGATCATCGGTGCGTTGCTGGTCAATGCCGGAAAATCCTGGTTCACCGGTGTGCTGCCGGAGTTCTGGCTGTTTGCACTGGGTGGGCTGTTCGTTGCCGTCACGCTTTTGCTGCCCAAGGGCATCATCGGCATGTGGGACAGCTGGCGCGGCAACGCCAAGGCGTTGCGAGCTGCTTCGATTGCCGAGGAAGCCGGCACCGATGCCGATGTCTCGCCGCCGGCGAAAATCGTTCGCAGTGAAGCAAGAAAGCCAGGTGACTGGTCCGCCAGCAACCCCGAACCACAGCCGGCGGAGTGAGCGACCATGTCAAAGTCGAACACGATCCTTTATCTCGACGGCGTCTCGGTCTCCTTCGACGGCTTTCGCGCCATCAACAATCTGTCGCTGGTGCTCGACAAGGGCGAGATGCGCGCCATCATCGGCCCCAACGGCGCCGGCAAGACGACGATGATGGACATCGTCACCGGCAAGACGCGGCCCGACGAGGGCGAAGTGTTCTTCGACGGCCAAGTCGATCTGACCAAGCACGACGAGGCCGAGATCGCCATGATGGGCATTGGCCGTAAATTTCAGAAGCCGACCGTCTTCGAAAGCCACACGATCGAGGAAAACCTGATGCTGGCGCTGAAGGGTCCTCGCTCGATCTTCCCGGCGCTGTTTCACCGCCGCTCGGCCGCCGAGACGCGGCAGATCGATGACATCCTCGGCATCATCCGGCTTGGCGACAAGCGTGACGAACTGGCGGCCAATCTCAGCCATGGGCAAAAGCAGTGGCTGGAGATCGGCATGCTCTTGGCGCAGGACCCGAAACTGCTTCTGGTTGACGAGCCGGTCGCCGGCATGACCGATGCCGAGACCGAGGAAACCGCGCGGCTGCTCAAGGATATCGCCCGCGACCATTCGGTCATCGTCGTCGAGCACGACATGCATTTCGTGCGCGAGCTCGGCGTCAAGGTCACCTGCCTGCACGAGGGCTCGGTGCTCTCGGAAGGCACACTCGATTTCGTGTCGGCCGACGAGCGTGTCGTCGAAGTCTATCTGGGGAGATGAGCATGGTCTGGCGGGTTCAGTTCCATCACTTCGATCTGTCGTTTCTCAGGTTCTGGAGACGGCGCTGACATGCTCGAAGTTTCCAATGCCACGCTGCACTACGGCGCCGCCCAGGCGCTGCGCGGCGTATCGCTGAAGGCGGGCGCCGGCAAGATCACCTGCGTGCTCGGCCGCAACGGCGTCGGCAAGACCAGTTTGATGAGATCGATCGTCGGCCACCACCGGCTGACGAGCGGAAGCGTTGCCTTCGAGGGGAAGGCGCTCGACCGGAGCGCGGCGTATGACCGCGCCCGGTCGGGCATCGCATTCGTACCGCAGGGCAGGGAGGTCTTTCCGCTGCTCACCGTGCGGGAGAACCTGGAATCAGGCTTTGCGCCGCTGAGGCGAGCCGACCGCAACATTCCGGCGCATGTCTTCGAATTGTTCCCTGTGCTGAAGCAGATGCTCGGCCGTCGCGGCGGCGATCTTTCCGGCGGCCAGCAGCAACAGCTCGCCATCGGGCGGGCGCTGGTGATGCGGCCGAAACTGCTCGTGCTCGATGAACCGACCGAGGGCATACAGCCGTCGATCATTAAGGACATCGGCCGCGCCATCCGCTATCTGCGCGACCAGGCGGGCATCGCCGTGCTTTTGGTCGAACAATATCTCGATTTCTGCCGCGAGCTCGCCGACGAGGTCAACATCATGGACCGGGGCGTGATCGTCCATACCGGCCCGGCTGAAGATTTGGACCGGGCTGATGTGCGGAAGTTCCTTACCGTCTAGAATTGGCGGTGAACTTCAGTTGGCGATCCGAAGTTCTTGCCAAGTCCAATATTTCTCCATCCGATCACCTGCGTCTCTGGCACGCTCAATATCGCGTGCTAGTCTTTTCCATGGCTTTGTGAGTCGGCCGCTTCCGTATCAGTCTGGTTATCGCAGATCGAGGACCACGGCCAATGCCGGGCAAGTTTCACGCAAGCAAGGCTGCCTAGCTTCCCTCCTGCGATCTCTGTCGTTCAAACGCGTTTGGGCACACAGGCTAAAGGACAGCCATGGAACGTTACGTCGAGGATTACCAGAAGCGGCGGCTTACCGAACGCGTCGACATCATCGCTGCCATCAATATCTTGAGATCACAGGGCTGCGACTACGACGATCTGATCGAGGAGATCACCAAGGTCTTCTATGTCGATCTCGATACCTTCAATGAGATTGTCATGGCGGCCTAGGAGCCGCATTCGTCTCCCCACGATCAGAGGCCGGTGTTGCGCGATTAGCTTGCGCGCCTGAACGGAGACGCGGTGACGCGGTTACGGCCTCCGCGCTTGGCGTCGTAGAGCGCCTTGTCGGCGGCGTTGAGCACCTTGTCGAAGCCGAGGCCTTCCTTGGTGCCGAAAGCAAATCCGGCACTGACGGTGCATATCAGCGAGCCTGTCTCGGTTTCGATGCGGTGCGCGGCGAAAGCTGCCCGTATGGCCTCGGCGGTGGCCTCCACCGTTTCGGGCAAGGTCCGCTTCAGCACCAGCGCGAACTCCTCGCCGCCCATGCGCGCGGCGACGTCGACCGGGCGGCGATTGCTGGCGAGTTCCCGTGCAAACACCCTCAGCACTTCATCACCGGCGGCGTGGCCGAATTCGTCGTTGATGGCCTTGAAGTTGTCGAGATCGAAGACGACCACCGCCGTGAAGGCGCCGACCGGCGCATCGCCGTGCAGGTCGAACAGGGCGCGGCGGTTGAGCAGGCCGGTCAGCGGGTCGGTCAGGGCATTGTGGCGGTGATGCCGGGCCAAGCGTCCCTGATTCAGGGCCAGGGAAAGCGCTCCAATCCCGGTCATGCTGGCGATGACGATGATGAGGCTCAGTTCCTCGGCCCAGTTGCTTGGCGCATGTCCAAGGACCAGCTTTCCATCCAAGGCTAAAACCATGGCGCAGAGAGCGAAGGATGCGGCCGTGGCAGAATAGAGCGCGGTGATACCGATCGTCAGGGCAGGGGCTTCGTCGCGGCCCTTCCAGTATTCGACCGCCGTTGCGAACAGAAGCAAGGCGGCGAAGGCATTTTCGAACATGAAGCCCAGCCCGTCATAGCCTAGAGCCATGGGAGGCAACGTCACGGCCAGCGAAATGGCGCTGCCAAGTACAGTTCGGGGCACTGGCGAGCCGCCGGTTCTGAACTGGTAGGCCGCGCCTAGCATTGTCGAGAAACCGAGCAGGAGGAAAGCCAGCGTGGCGATGCCCAGCAGGCGCCCGGGCATGTCGATATAGGTGTCATAGACAAAAATATCGCCGACCACGAACACCAGGCTGATCGCCCATGTCAGCAGGAATTTCTCCGAGCGAGCGGTCAGCCACATGCCGAACAATGTCAGGCTCAGGCAGGCCGCGGAAAAACCGACAGCCAGGAGAAGTGAAGTGTAGTCGAGCGACATGCCCCTCGTTCCTTGCCGGCGGCGATTCCAGCTCTGCGACTTGGCCTGACTGGGTTCATGCAGCAAGGAGGTATCGATAAGGTTACGACAGCGGTGAAGATGCCGTAATTCCTTGGGTTATTGGGTCAGGGGATCAGCACCGACAATAGCAGAATGACGCCGACCGCCATCATCAGCAGACCCGGCCAATTCTGTGACAGGCCGAGGAAGCCTAATCCGCGCCGTCGCGGCTCAAGCGTCGGGCCGGACGTTGCGAGATTCGGCATCGGGCGGTCCGAAGCTGCGGGCGTCGGATCACTGAGCTTCCCGCGTCTGAGAACGGCGTCCGCCATGTACACAACGCCGGCGATAGTGAGCAACGCCCCGATGAGGATGATCGCCATCTTTCCTCGCTTTCTTCCGGTTCGCCTGATGCCAGCATTCCGCCGGTTGGGCGCGCCTGGCCTCTGGTCTTCGGCGAACAGCGAACCTATCGCGTCCACGCGAGGCACTCGCCCGGTCGCCGCTAGTGAAGCAAAAACGGTCAACCTGCCCTGCAGGTTCCGGCAGGAGTTGCCGGACCGGACCCGAGAGTGCGAAATTCGACGCTTAAACGGAAGGTTAGCGCCGCAGGCTCGCCGCTCTAATCCGCCACGCGCTTCATCAGCGCCATCGCTCCGAACGGCGCGCGCACTTTGCCCTCGGTGATGAAGTAGACGAACACGTCGCGCGGCTTGACCGGCGCATCGGTGGCGGGGTCGGCGCGCCGCAGGTCGGCCGGCTGCTTGCCTTGCGCCCAGGTCTTTACCCGCGCGGCCCATTCATCGAGGCCTTTCGGCGTATAGCAGTCGGGATTGTCATCGCTGCCGGTCTGCAGTCGGGCGTAGACGAAATCGGCGGTGATGTCGGCGATATCAGGATATTTGGCATGGTCGGCGTAGACGATCGCGGCCTTGTATTTTCGGGCAAGTGCTGCGAATTCCGGCACGACAAAACTGTCGTTGCGGACTTCGAGCGCATGGCGCAGCGCAACGCCGTCCTGCTTTTCCGGGAGCAGCTTCAGGAAGGCTTCGAAATCGTCCGGATCGAATTTCTTGGTCGGTGCGAACTGCCACAGGATCGGCCCGAGCTTTTCGCCGAGCGCCGCCACGCCGGAGCCAAGAAAGCGCATCATCGATTCGCCGGCCTCGCCCAGCACGCGCCGGTTGGTGACGAAGCGGTTGCCCTTCAGCGAATAGACAAAGCCGTCCGGCGCCTCGCTGGCCCATTTGACGAAGGTCGGCTCCTTGAAGCTGGAATAGTAAGTGCCGTTGACCTCGATGCTCGGCACCTGGCGAGTGGCGTAGTTCAACTGCTTGGCCTTGGAAAGCTTGTCGGGATAGAAGGACGTATCCCAGGGTTCGAAGGTCCAGCCGCCCATGCCGGCGCGGATTGTTCCCGATGTGGTCATTGTCATCCTCCCAATGCAGAAAAAGATCAGGCCGCGGTGATCTGATCGACGGTTTTGGCCATGTCGACGAGCACCATCCTGGCCGGTAGGGATTGGGCCGGCGACCCGTTTCGTGGAAACCATAGGCAAGATAGAGCGCAATGTTCCGCTCCATCCTGGCGTTGGTGTAGAGCCGCACTTCTGGCAGACCCCAGAGATGGGTCTGCTCATCCGCGTGTTTCAGCAGCGCAATGCCGAAGCCCTTGCCTTGAAAGTCGGGGGAGACCGCGACGGAGAAGATCATCGCGTGGTCGTCATGTCGCCCCAGCGTGATCAGCCCGGCAAGCTCGCCGCCACTTTCCAGCAACCAGACCTCGCCGCGCGCGATGCGCGGCGCATAGTCCTCGGTGACCGGGATCGGCGGCGCGCCGAACAGCGCGATGTAAGGCGCATAGGCCGCTTCCGTCAGCGAGACGACGGTTTGGAGATCACCGGCAAGCGCTCTTCTGATTGTCATTCAAAAGCTCTCCAGGCGCCAACCGGTCGATCACTCCGCCGCTTCGCGTTTGCCTCCGGGACGTCGCTCCAGAAGCTCCTTGAGGAACTGGCCGGTGTAGCTGCGCTTTTCGCGCACGATGGCTTCCGGCGTGCCGGAGGCGACCAGTTCGCCGCCGCCGTCGCCGCCTTCGGGGCCGAGGTCGAGCACCCAGTCCGCGGTTTTTATCACTTCGAGATTGTGCTCGATGACCACCACCGTGTTGCCCTGGTCTACCAGTTCGTGCAGCACTTCCAGCAGTTTGGCAACGTCGTGGAAATGCAGGCCAGTGGTCGGCTCATCCAGGATGTAGAGCGTCTTGCCGGTCGCCTTGCGCGACAGTTCCTTGGCGAGCTTGATGCGCTGCGCCTCGCCGCCGGACAGCGTTGTCGCCTGCTGGCCGATATGGATGTAGCCGAGGCCGACCTGCTTCAGCGTGTCGAGCTTGTCGCGCACGCCGGGCACGGCGGCGAAGAAATCGACGCCTTCCTCGACCGTCATGTCGAGCACGTCGGCGATCGACTTGCCCTTGAACAGGACATCGAGCGTCTCTCTGTTATAGCGCTTGCCGTGACAGACGTCGCAGGTGACGTAGACGTCGGGCAGGAAGTGCATCTCGATCTTGATGACGCCGTCGCCCTGGCAGGCCTCGCAGCGGCCGCCCTTGACGTTGAACGAGAAGCGTCCCGGCTGATAGCCGCGCGCCTTGGCCTCCGGCAGGCCAGCGAACCAGTCGCGGATCGGCGTGAAGGCGCCGGTATAGGTGGCCGGGTTTGAACGCGGTGTGCGGCCGATCGGCGACTGGTCGATGTCGATGACTTTGTCGAGGAATTCGAGGCCCTCGATGCGGTCGTGGTCGGCCGGATGTTCGCGCGAGCCCATGATGCGTCTCGAGGCGGCCTTGAACAGCGTCTCGATCAGGAAGGTCGACTTGCCGCCGCCGGACACGCCAGTGACGGCGGTGAAGGTGCCGAGCGGGATTTCGGCGGTGACGTTCTTCAGATTGTTGCCGCGCGCGCCGACGATCTTGATGCGGCGGTTCTTCTTCGCTTCCCGCCGCACGCCGGGCGTCGCCACTTCGAGCGCGCCCGACAGATATTTGCCGGTGATCGAATTGGGATTGGCCATGACCTGCTGCGGCGTGCCCTGGGCGATGATCTCGCCGCCATGGATGCCTGCGGCCGGGCCCATGTCGACGACATAGTCGGCATGCAGGATGGCGTCCTCGTCATGCTCGACGACGATCACCGTGTTGCCGATGTCGCGCAGGTGCTTCAGCGTATCGAGCAGGCGCGCATTGTCGCGCTGGTGCAGGCCGATCGACGGCTCGTCCAGCACATAGAGCACGCCGGTCAGGCCGGAGCCGATCTGCGATGCCAGCCGGATGCGCTGGCTCTCGCCGCCCGACAGCGTGCCGGAATTGCGCGACAGCGTCAGATAGTCGAGCCCGACATCGTTGAGGAAGCGCAGCCGTTCACGGATTTCCTTGAGCACACGCACCGCGATTTCGTTCTGCTTGTCGTTGAGCGACGCGGGCAGGTCGGTGAACCACTGGTCGGCCTTGCGGATGGAAAGCTCGGTGACTTCGCCGATGTGCCTGCCGGCGATCTTCACCGCCAGCGACTCGGGCTTCAGCCGATAGCCCTTGCAGACCGGGCAGGGTGTGGCCGACATGAAGCGCTCGATCTCCTCGCGCATCCAGGCGGATTCGGTCTCTTTCCAGCGCCGCTCGAGATTGGGGATGACGCCTTCGAAAGTCTTCGTCGTCTTGTAGGAGCGCAGGCCGTCATCATACTGGAAGGTGATCTCGCGCTCGCCGGTGCCGCGCAGGACGGCTTCCTTGGCCTCTTCGGTTAGATCCTTGAACTTGTCGCCGAGCTTGAAGCCATAGGCCTTGCCCAATGCCTCCAGCGTCTGCGCGTAATAGGGCGAGGTCGACTTCGCCCACGGGCTGACGGCGCCGTCGCGCAGCGAGATGTTTTCATCCGGCACGATCAGATTGCCGTCGATGGCGCGCTGGCTGCCGAGACCGTCGCAGGTCGGGCAGGCGCCGAACGGGTTGTTGAACGAGAACAGCCGCGGTTCGATTTCCGGAATGGTGAAGCCGGAGACCGGGCAAGCGAACTTTTCCGAGAACAGGATGCGCTCATGCGTCTCGTTCTTCGACTTGTTGACCGAATCCTCGCCGGTCTGGCTGGAATCGAGCGGCTTGTCGGCGAATTCGGCGACCGCCAGCCCATCGGCCAGCTTCAGCGCCGTTTCTATGGAATCGGCAAGCCGCGTCGCGAGATCGCCGCGCACGACGATGCGGTCGACGACGACATCGAGGTCATGCTTGTACTTCTTGTCCAGCGCCGGCACGTCGGCGATCTCATAGAAGACGCCGTCGACCTTGACGCGCTGAAAGCCCTTCTTCTGCAGTTCCAGCAATTCCTTGCGGTATTCGCCTTTGCGGCCGCGCACCATCGGCGCCAGGATGAACAGGCGCGTGCCTTCCTCGATCGCCAGCACGCGGTCGACCATCTGCGAAACCGTCTGGCTCTCGATCGGCAGGCCGGTGGCCGGCGAATAGGGGATGCCGACGCGCGCAAAAAGCAGGCGCATGTAATCGTAGATCTCGGTGACGGTGCCGACCGTCGAACGCGGGTTCTTCGATGTGGTCTTCTGCTCGATGGAAATGGCAGGCGACAGGCCGTCGATCTGGTCGACGTCAGGCTTCTGCATCATTTCGAGGAATTGCCGCGCGTAGGCCGACAGGCTTTCGACGTAGCGGCGCTGGCCCTCGGCATAGATCGTGTCGAAGGCAAGCGATGACTTGCCGGACCCCGACAGGCCGGTCATGACAATCAGGCTGTCACGCGGCAGGTCGAGATCGACATTCTTCAGATTGTGTTCGCGCGCCCCGCGAATGGAAAGATATTTATGGTCGGCCATAGCCGGTCGCCGCCTCAGAATCTGGAATTTCCTGGAATGGCGGGTTTTCCCGGCCATCCCCTATGTAGGTAGTTTTGCCGCCACGTCGAGAGACGCCACAATTCCCGACAAAAGCGTTTAAGCGTCTTTCGCGTGAACGGGCAAGCGGAAAGAACAAAGGCCGAACACGCTCCTGACAAAGCTGTGCAAAAACTGACTTGTACGTAACCTCCCGGCGATCACGTTTTTCGGTAACCGGCTATTGATGGTTGACGCGGGCAACCCAGGAGCGCAGTCTCCGGAAGTCAACGAAGCCGGCCGTCTTTCGATGGCCTCGCCGCCCAAAGGCGGCCTGCGAGACGCCGCAGGCATTTGCGATTTGTGCTTCGAATTGACAACAATCGCAACGGACAGAGGAGCGGAGCTATGACGCCACCGGATCGTCCCCTAGGGTTCCAGTTGTCACTGGAGCCGCGGCAGGCATAAGTGCCAGGGTTTAGCGTCTGCGCCACCCGGCAAACCGTGACCTGCCATATCCCCTAAAAATCAGAGACTGCTAGTCGGATCGTCGGCCGAACGCCGCGGTGCATCCGAAATCAAACGCCGGCAGTACACTCCCGGCAAAGTTGGATTTGAGATCCAGAAGGCCCCGTCCGTTTGCCCAAGGCACGGCGGGGCCGTTTTATGTGGGGAACGCTCATTTCCGCGCGCACTCAGTGACGCGTCCGCGCGCACTCAGTGACGCGGCGGCCCGATCGAGCCGGCGCCGACATCGACGGTGATGCTGCCGGAAATCCTGACATCCGTATCGCCGATCTTGAATGTGCCGTTCTCGCCGGCCGGCAGCGCATCGTCCGGCTCGGGAGCCGGCTTGGCGATGCGGTAGTCGCCGGTCACGCCGGGCAGGGCGCTTTTTTGCGTCGACGGCGAACTGTCCTCTGCAAGAGCCGCGCCGCCCACGAGGCTGGCAACAGCGAGCACCATGACGGCGATGACGGGACGCAGTGGTCTGGAGGGATGAGTGTCGGTCATCCCAGGACTATAGTGGCGCGCCGCCGATGGAACCAGACCGGCATCGTCAAATCTTCGACAGCCGGCCGGACTCCGCTCCGGCCCTGGCTTACGCCGCCTTTTTGCGCGTGTCGAAAACATGGTCGACGATGCCCCATGCCTGCGCCTCGCGGGCGGTCATGAAGTGGTCGCGGTCCAGCGTGCGCTCGACCTCTTCATAGGTACGGCCGCAATGCTGCGCGTAGAGCTCGGTCATGTGCCGTTTCGTCCTGCCGATGCGCTCGGCATGGCGCTGGATGTCGGAGGCCTGGCCCTGGAACCCGCCCAGCGGCTGATGCAGCAGGATGGTGGCGTTCGGCAGGGAAATCCGGCGCCCCGGTGAGCCTGCCATCAGCAGGAACGAGCCCATCGAAGCGGCAAAGCCCATGCATACGGTCGACACCGGACAGCTGATATATTGCATCGTGTCGTAGATGGCGAAGCCGCTGGTCACCACGCCGCCCGGCGAGTTGATGTAGAGCGAGATCTCCTTGTCCGGATTGTCCGATTCCAGCGACAAAAGCTGCGCGCAGACCAGCGCCGAGATGTCGTCGTTGATCTCACCGTTGATGAAGATGATGCGCTCGCGCAGCAGCCGCGAAAAGATGTCGAAGGCGCGTTCGCCGCGGCTCGATTGCTCGATGACCATCGGCACCAGACTGGCAACACCGCTCATTTTTCTTCTCCGATTTTCTATTATGCCGCGCGCAGAAGGCGCGGTGCGTTCGCGGCGATGGGCTTTCCAATTGCGCGCAAACCGAGCGAAAGACGGCAGCCGGCGCCTGCCATGGCGATGGCAGGCATGGCCTTGCGCGCAAAGCCGTCATGGACGACACGCAGATGCGTGCCGCCGGAAACGGTCCGGGCAAGTGTGAAGGTGACGGTACTGTCGAGCGGATCCTGCCTGGCTGCGTCGCCCGGCTGCTCCCGCCAGGAATAGCGCAGCAACTTCTCGGGTTCGGCGTCGAGGATTTCGCATTCGATCGGCGCGCCCGTCCCGGCGAAGGCAAAACGGTTGCCGATCTCGGGTCTCATGTCGTTGGGCATCATCCAGGCGGCGAGCAATTCCGGCACGGTCAGGGCCCGCCAGACCTTTTCCGGCGGCTCGGCAAGGTCGTACTCGAACTCGAGCGCATCCGCGGCGTCGATTTGGCCCTCGTTGGTCGTTGATCCCGCCTTCTTCATTGATCCATGTCCTTCAAAACCGCCTTCAGCCTTTCGATGCGTTCCGGCCAGAAAGTGCGGTAGCGTTCGATCCAGGAGAGCAAGGGAGCGAGCCCCTGCGGATCGGCGCGGTAATAGGCGTTGCGGCCGGCTCGCCGCTCGACCACCAGGCCGGCGCCACGCAGCACCGCCAGATGCTGCGACACCGCGGGCTGCGACACCGTCATACCGGTGCGCAATTCCGACACGCTCATCTCGCCTGCGGCCAGCCGCTCAAAGACGGCGCGTCGCGTCGGGTCGGCCAGTGCACGAAAAATCTCTGCTTCGATCATGTCAAAAGCATAAGTGAATACTTATTGATTTGGCAAGCACTGTTTTACGAGATTGTCGGAAGCCAGCGTCTCACCATTCCGGCAGGCCCATCGAACGTGGCCTCGAAAATCGGCGACGCAAGGACGGCGTGGATGTGAAGCGTTCCAGTGCCGGCGTTCTTGAACCCGTGTTTCCTGTTCGCGGGGACAACGAGAGACTGGCCCGATGTCACGACTGTATGCTCATCGTCGATCCACATCTCAGCCTACCGGCGATAACGGTCAGCACTTCCTCCACGGGATGCCAATGCGTTGGAGCGCCGACCGTGGGCTCGACCCATTGCTCGAATATGCAAAGTTGCGATGCACCATTGCTGGCCGACACATGCATGCGTGTTTCCACACCTGCTCGCCATTGCTAGCGCTGCTGGTCCTCATGTGCGACAGACTTCATTTGATCGCCCCCGGTCAGATCCGATTTCATGGAAATTTCCGGCCGGGACACTACATCTTGCTGACAAACATTGACAGAACGTCATCTGCACCATAGAACGAACAGGGAACAAAAACCTTGTGGGTAAAGGCAGCCGCGGCAAGCGGCTGACGCCTGCAGCCTGTAAGGTGCTGCGACAAAAAAAATTGTTTCGGATGAGCGCGGAGAAATATCATGGCGGGTAGCGTCAACAAGGTCATTTTGGTCGGCAACCTCGGCGCGGATCCCGAAATCCGTCGCCTCAACTCGGGCGAGCCGGTCGTCAACATTCGCGTTGCGACGTCGGAAAGCTGGCGTGACAAGAATTCCGGCGAGCGCAAGGAAAAGACCGAATGGCACAACGTCGTCATCTTCAATGAGGGCATCGCCAAGGTGGCGGAGCAGTATTTGAAGAAGGGCATGAAGGTCTATGTCGAGGGCCAGTTGCAGACGCGCAAATGGCAGGACCAGACCGGCGCCGACAAGTACACGACGGAAGTCGTGCTGCAGAAATTCCGCGGTGAGCTGCAGATGCTAGACGCGCGCGGGCAGGGTGAAGGCGGCCAAGTCGGCGGCTATGCCGGTGGCGGCAGCAGCCGTGGTTCCGATTTCGGCCAGTCCAGCCCGAGCGAAGGCTTCAATCGCGGTGGTGGCGGTGCCAAGAGCGGCGGCGGTGGCGGTTCGTCGCGCGAACTGGACGACGAAATCCCGTTCTGATCGCAACAGCAGATGTTGTTTTTGGCTTAAGTCAAACATTGCGCCCCGAGAGTCCCTCATGGACTTTCGGGGTTTTGCATTGTCGAACTGAACGCCGACATGGCGATCAACGAAATATGGCGAAGGACGAGTTCGATGAAAGCACGCGTAAAATGGGTCGAGGAACGCACTTTCGTCGGCGAGTCCGGTAGCGGCCACAAACTGGTGCTGGGAACCGCGCCCGGACCGGAAGGCAGGACGCCGGGACCGAGCCCGATGGAGCTGGTGCTGATCGGCACCGGCGGCTGTTCGGCCTATGATGTCGTGCACATCCTCGAAAAGGGGCGCGAGGCGGTCGAGGACTGCGTGGTCGAGCTCGAGGCCGACCGGGCGGAAACCGAGCCAAGAATGTTCACCCGCATTCATATGCATTTCGTCGTCAAGGGCAGGCAACTCTCCAGCGACAAGGTGAAACGCGCGATCGACCTTTCGATCGAAAAATATTGCTCGGCCTCCGCGATGCTTGCCAAGACCGCCACGATTACCCACGATTTCGAGGTCGTCGACACAACGGCGAGATAGAGCCGGCTTTGAGATTCTCGCCGCGTCAGCCTGTCAGCCCGCTATCAGCGCCTTGATGCCGTCGGCGACGAATTGCACGGCCAGTGCTGCCAGGATGACGCCGAGCAGGCGGGTCAGGATCGAGCGGCCGGTCTGGCCGAGGATGCGGTCTATGCGTTCCGACAGCACGAACACCAGATAGGTGATGGCAAGGCAGACGAAGATGATGCCGACCAGCGCCGCCTGCGCCGCAAAGCCTTGAAAGGAACCTGAGAGCAGCACAGTTGCCGAAATGGCGCCGGGACCCGCGATCAGCGGGATTGCCAGCGGGAAGGCGGCGATGTTGTGGATCATGTCCTTGGTGATGGCGACGTCGCCGATCTTTTCCTTGCGGTCCTGCCGGCGCTCGAACACCATTTCGAAGGCGATGAAGAACAGCAGGAAACCGCCGGCGACGCGGAAGGCCGGCAGCGTGATGCCGAACACCGACAGGATCGAGGCGCCTGCAACCGCAAACAGCGCCATCACCAGGAAACCGATGATCGAGGCGCGGACGGAAACCTGCTGGCGCTCCTCGCGGTTCATGCCGCGCGTCACGGCGAGGAACAGCGGCGCCAGGCCGGGCGGATCGATGGTCACGAGAATGGTGACGAACGCGTTGAACAGGCTGTCGAAACTCGGCATCTCTGACCCTCCCGCCGGGCCGTGCCCGTACCAGGACAATTGGTAGAGCAAAGCCCGTTCGGTGGGAACTGTTCGTGAGAAAGTGGTTGATGCCGGCGGGACAGCGGAGGGCGCAAAGGGTCGCGACGCTTTTATTCCGGGCTGCTGCATTCTTCGGCGATCAAACCGCTCGGCGCGCCAGGAACTCGACCTCCAGCCGCCATGTCGCGCCATTGTCATGCGAGCGCTCGCCCAGCCATCGGAAGGCGTTTTCGGTGATGCGTGAAAAGCCCCAGCGTACTGAGCTGCCGGTGCCGTCGGTGCCCACTTGCACGATCGTGTCGCCCTCGGCGCGGCCGAGCTGGCGGCTGAAATACTGGTTGCGCGGGTCGCTCCAGAAGATGTGCCAGGCATCCGCGCCGGGATCATAGACGCGCAGCGTCGTGCCATAGAAAGTCCATTTGCCGAGCGAGGGCTGGGAACCAGTGTCCCGCGCGGGCAGGATCCAGACGTCCTGGATCGCCCGGCCTTCCAGCACCCAGCCGAAATGCACCTCGCCATGCCCTGTCAGCACCGTTCCGTCCTCGAGGTGGCGCGAGGCCTCGAAAGTCCAGGCGCCGACGAAGCGGCCGTAAAGGCTCAGTTTTTCGGCAAGGCCTTCGATCGGTCCGGGGCTATGCAGAGCATCGGCAAACGAAGATTGATCGAACATGGTTGTGGCCTCTTCTTGTCAGGAGACTGGGAGGGAATAGGCGGTTACGGGGTTCTGGGCTTGGGAAAAATTGCTATATTTCGACCATGACGACGACCACGCATAGTCTCGCATCCGGAGCCGGTTGGCATGTGACGGATGTGATCTGCACGGCCGGCGCCGGCCGGCCGTTCGAGGAGGCGCATCAGGATTTCTGTGTGGCTGCAGTCACCAGCGGCACGTTCCGCTACCGCGCCCAACAAGGAACGGCGATGCTGGCGCCCGGCGCGCTCCTGCTCGGCAATCCCGGCACATGTTACGAATGCGGGCACGAGCATGGCGGCGGCGATCGTTGCCTCTCGTTCCATTTCAGGCCGTCCTACATGGAGCGGATCGCGGCTGGCGTGCCGGGCGCCAGGAAGCTGGCTTTCGAGGCGGCGCGCCTGCCGCCTTTGCCGGTCCTGGCGCCACTCCTGGCCGAGGCGGAGACCGCGCGCGAGACGGCCGACATCGACGCCTTCGAGGAACTTTCCCTCCGCATGGCCGGTGCTGCCGTGGCCACAGCCTCTGGCGCTATGCATGTCAGCCGCGCGCCGAGCCGCCGCGACCAGAAGCGGGTGGCCGAGGCAGTGCGGTGGATCGAACTCGATGCCGAGGGGCCGGTTTCCCTTTCAGCGCTTGCCGATGGGACGGCGACCAGTCCGTATCATTTCCTGCGCATCTTCCGGCAGGTGGCGGGCATGACCCCCTACCAATTCCTGCTCAGGACGCGATTGCACAGGGCCGCGGTGCGGCTACGCATGTCGGACGATACGGTTTCCGCGATCGCTTTCGGCGCTGGCTTCAGCGATCTGTCGACCTTCAATCGTCGTTTTCGGCGGATCATGGGGCAGACGCCAAGCCAGTATCGCAGCCGCCCTGGCGCATAGGTCGTTTCTGCTTGGTGAATCGGCCCGGTGCACCGCAAGGCAGACACGCAGGCTTTTGCGTCAGGGCGGTGAAAACCGCCTTGGCCATATCGTCGCAATCATCGGTATCCATTTGAAATTACCATCAAAAATGACACTGGAAAAGTGCCGTGAAGGTTGGAGTTTCGGGCTTGCTTCCTATATAAGCACCAAGTGATTCCTGATTAGATTGTGATCCGATTTGACCGACCAGAAGACACCGCGCGGCGCCGACGGCGGCCCCACCGGCATCGAGCCGATATCCATCGTCGAGGAGATGCAGCGCTCCTATCTCGATTACGCCATGAGCGTGATCGTCAGCCGTGCGCTGCCGGACGTGCGCGACGGCCTGAAGCCGGTGCATCGCCGCATTCTCTTCGCCGCCCATGAGAGCGGCTACCATTGGAACCGCAAATATGTGAAGTCGGCGCGTCCTGTCGCCGACGTGATGGGTAAATACCATCCGCATGGCGATGCTTCCATCTATGACGCCTTGGTGCGCATGGCGCAGGACTGGTCGTTGCGCGTTCCGTTGATCGACGGGCAGGGCAATTTCGGCTCCATCGACGGCGATCCGCCTGCGGCGATGCGCTACACGGAAGCGCGGCTGACCAAGGTCGCGCACGAGCTCCTGGAGGATATCGACAAGGATACCGTCGATTTCCAGGACACGTATGATGCTTCCGGCAGCGAACCGAAGGTTCTGCCGGCACGTTTTCCCAACCTTCTGGTCAATGGCTCGGGCGGCATCGCCGTCGGCATGGCGACCAACATCCCGCCGCACAATCTCGGTGAAGTCTGCAATGGCGCCATCGCCATCATCGACAATCCGGCGATCGACCTGCCGGCGCTGATGGAGATCATTCCGGGGCCGGATTTCCCGACCGGTGGCATCGTGCTTGGCCGTTCGGGCATTTACAGCGCCTATTCGACCGGCCGCGGCTCCATCGTCATGCGCGGGCGCGTCAACATCGAACAGCGCGGCAACGACCGCGAGTCCATCATCATCACCGAAGTTCCCTACCAGGTGAACAAGTCGTCGATGATCGAGAAGATGGCTGAACTGGTGCGCGACAAGCGCATCGAGGGCATTTCCGATATCCGCGACGAGAGCGACCGCCAGGGGTACCGGGTCGTCATCGAGCTGAAGCGCGACGCCGTTGCCGACGTCATCCTCAATCAGCTCTACCGCTTCACGCCACTGCAGACCTCTTTCGGCGCCAATATGGTGGCGCTGAATGGCGGCAAGCCGGAAGTGATGAACCTGACCGATATGCTGAAGGCTTTCGTCGCCTTCCGCGAGGAGGTGATCACAAGGCGGACGAAGTTCCTGCTGCGCAAGGCGCGCGATCGCGCCCATGTGCTGGTCGGTCTCGCTATCGCAGTCGCCAACATCGACGAAGTCATCAAGCTGATCCGCACCGCGCCGGATCCGCAGACGGCGCGTGAGCAGTTGATGGAGCGGCGCTGGCCCTCTGGCGACGTGGAATCTCTGATCCTCCTGATCGATGACCCACGCCACCGGATCAACGAGGACGGTACCTACAATCTGTCCGAGGAGCAGGCGCGCGCCATCCTCGAGCTGCGCCTGCAGCGCCTGACCGCGCTCGGCCGCGACGAGATCGCCGACGAGTTGAACACGATCGGCGCCGAAATCATCGATTATCTGGACATTTTGTCTTCCCGCGCGCGCGTCCAGCAGATCGTCAAGGACGAGCTTGCCGCCGTGCGCGACGAGTTCGGCACGCCGCGCCGCACCGAGCTTACCGACGGCGGTTCGGACATGGAAGACGAGGATCTGATCCAGCGCGAAGACATGGTCGTGACGGTGAGCCATTCCGGCTACATCAAGCGCGTGCCGCTGTCGCTCTACCGGGCGCAGCGCCGCGGCGGCAAAGGCCGCTCCGGCATGTCGACCAAGGAAGAGGATTTCGTCACCCGGCTGTTCGTCGCCAACACCCATACGCCGGTGCTGTTCTTCTCCTCGCGCGGCATCGTCTACAAGGAAAAGGTCTGGCGGCTGCCGATCGGCAATCCGCAGTCACGCGGCAAGGCGCTGATCAACATGCTGCCGCTGGAGCAGGGCGAGCGCATCACCACCATCATGCCGCTGCCCGAGGACGAGGCCAGCTGGGGCGAACTCTACGTCATGTTCGCCACCACGCGCGGCACCGTGCGCCGCAACGATCTATCCGACTTCGTCCAGGTCAACCGCAACGGCAAGATCGCCATGAAGCTGGAGGAAGAAGGCGACGAGATCCTCGGCGTCGAAACCTGCACCGACAAGGACGACGTGCTGCTGACCGCCAGTTCCGGCCAGTGCATACGCTTCTCCGTCGGCGACGTGCGCGTCTTCCAGAGCCGCAATTCGGTCGGTGTGCGCGGCATAACCATGGCCGAGACCGACCGCATCATCTCGATGTCGGTGATCGAGCATGTCGATGCTTCGCCGGCGGAACGCGCCGCTTACCTGAAGCGCGCGGCGGCGGAGCGGCGGCTTGCCACGGAAACGGCCGGAGAAGAGGAAGAGATCGCGCTGACCAATGAGGAGATCGGCGAGGAGACAGAGCTTTCCGACAGCCGATACGAAGAACTCAAGGCGCACGAACAGTACGTGCTGACGGTGACCGAATTCGGCTACGGCAAGCGTTCGTCGTCCTATGATTTCCGGCTGACCGGACGCGGCGGCAAGGGCATCCGCGCCACCGACGTGTCGAAGGCGGCCGAGATTGGCAGGCTGGTGGCGACCTTCCCGGTCGGCAATGACGACCAGATCATGCTGGTGTCGGACGGCGGCACCGTCATCCGGGTGCCGGTCAACGGCATTCGTTTCGCCAGCCGCGCCACCAAGGGCGTGACCATCTTCAACACGGCTGAAGGCGAAAAGGTGGTTTCGGTCGAGCGGATCTCTGAACCGCAAGCGGACGAAGAAAGCGAAGAGACCGTCGAGGGCGGTGCCGATGCCGCTGCGGCGTCTGACGCCGGTCCGGAGGGTGCGGACTAAGTCCGGCACCCACGTTGTGACATGGCAACGCCGGCCAACTGGCCGGCGCGGCAGCAAGTTCAGGCTTTATCAGTAGTGGCGATATGGCTTACGCGGGCCGAAGCCTTCGAAGCGCTTGGTGTTTGCCTTGACGCGGATGCGTTGTGCCTCCTGATGCAGCCCAAATACGGTGGCGATCAGCATGGCGACGGTCATTGCGGTGGCGAGGATGTAGATCAGCATGTGCGTGTTCTCCTGCGCCTAACAACGGATAGATGGGATTTTGGTTTCATCTAATTAAGGTGCAACCTAGTGAACGCTGCGTGAAGGCTTCGTGATCAGCGTGTTCATCTGTCGTTCATGTGCCGGAAAAGGTTCACGGCCGGCGCGCCGATCGGATTTGCCTTTGCGAGAGAGGCTCGCTAGAGCCTGTTCCATCTTGGTGGACGGAAGATGGAACAGGCTCTAGCTTTCATTTGAGCATGATCTCTAGGACAAACGAAAAACCGTTTGTCCGCAAAAACCGGTTTCCACTTTTTGGGATCATGCATTAGAAGCACCTGCCATGACCGAACGCATTGCCCTCTATGCCGGCTCCTTCGACCCGCTGACCAACGGCCATCTCGATGTGCTGAAGGCATCGCTGGCCGTGGCCGACATCGTCTATGCGGCGATCGGCATCCATCCGGGCAAGCAGCCGCTGTTTTCCTTCGAGGAGCGGGTGAAGCTGATCGAGACGGCGACGAAGACGGAATTCGGCAGCGATGGTGCCCGTATCAAGGTCGTCGCCTTCGACGGGCTGGTCATCGACGCCGCCAGGAAGCACGGCGCCTCGATCATGATCCGCGGCCTGCGCGACGGCACCGACCTCGACTATGAGATGCAGATGGCCGGCATGAACGAGACTATGGCACCTGAGTTGCAGACGGTTTTTCTGCCCGCCAGCCCGTCCGTGCGCACCATTACCGCCACACTTGTCCGCCAGATTGCCTCTATGGGAGGCAACATCCGCCCCTTCGTGCCGGCGGCGGTTGCCGGTGCGCTCACCGCCAAATTCGCGAAATAAGATTCCGGAGATAGATATGCAGCTGAAAAAGCTCGCCTCGTTCCTCGTTGTGCTTGCCGGCCTTGTGACCGCATCGGTCTCGGCCTTCGCCGCCGACCCGGAAAACACCATGATCATCACGCTGAAGGATGGAGACGTCACCATTGCGCTTCGGCCCGATCTGGCGCCAAAGCATGTCGAGCAGATCAAGAAGCTGGTGCGCCAAGGCGCCTATGACAACGTCGCCTTCCACCGCGTCATAGACGGCTTCATGGCGCAGACCGGCGACGTCAAGTTCGGCAATATGAAAAAGGGTTTCAGCGCCGAGGCCGTCGGCACCGGCGGTTCCGACCTGCCCGACCTGCCGGCCGAATTCTCGCAGACCGAACATTACAAGCGCGGCGTGGTCGGCATGGCCCGCTCGCAGGACCCCAATTCGGCCAATTCGCAGTTCTTCATCATGTTCGCTCCGGCACCGCCGCTCGACGGCCAGTACACCATCGTCGGCAATGTCGTCAGCGGCATGGAACTGGTGGATCACATCAAGAAGGGCGACCAGGCGGATAACGGCACGGTCTCCGACCCCGACCGGATGATCAAGGTGCGCATCGCCGCAGACAAGTAAAATTGTCAAATAACTCTGTTTTCTCAAAAGGATATCCGACATGGCCGAAATCAAGGACCGCGAGAACGCGCTCATCATGGAAACGACCAAGGGCACGGTCGTCATCGAACTTTTCCCCGACCTGGCGCCGGGCCACGTCTCCCGCATCAAGGAACTGGCTAGGGAAGGCGCCTATGACGGCGTGGTCTTCCACCGCGTCATCGAAGGCTTCATGGCCCAGACCGGCGACGTCAAGTTCGGCAATTCGAGCAAGCCTTCCTTCGCGCCGTCCCGCGCGGGCATGGGCGGCTCTGAGAAGCCGGACCTGAAGGCCGAATTTTCCAACGCCAACCATGGCCGCGGCACCTGCTCGATGGCCCGTTCGCAGAACCCGAACTCGGCCAATTCGCAGTTCTTCATCTGCTTCGACGACGCCGCCTTCCTCAACCGCCAATACACGGCCTGGGGCCAGGTCATCGAAGGCATGGACAATGTCGACAAGATCAAGCGCGGCGAGCCGGTGCAGGATCCCGACAAGATCGTGTCGCTGAAGGTCGCGGCCGACGTCAAGTAAGGGCAAACGACAATGATGGGCGTCGTCTGGTCGCTTCTCGGCATCCTGTCCGGCGCCTTCATTGCCATTCAGGCGCCAATCAATTCGCAGCTGGCGCGCGGCCTGGGTCTCCCGGTCGCGGCGGCTGCGTTTTCGTTCCTGTCGGGCGCGATCGTGCTCGGCATCATCTCCGTTACGGTGGTGAAGCTGCAAGGCATCTCGCTCGACTGGAAAGCGCCGGCGCCCTGGCTGTTCGTGGCCGGCGGCATGCTCGGCGGTTTCTATGTCACGCTGTCGACGATCCTGACGCCACGCATAGGTGCTGCCGCGCTGATGGCGTTTCTGGTCGCCGGCCAGTTGCTGGCCGGCATGCTCATCGACCGCGTCGGCTTCCTCGGCGTCGCGGTGCGTGAAATCTCGCTGGGACGCGTTGCCGGCGCGGTGCTGCTCTTGGCCGGAGCGCTGCTCGTCCGGCTCTACTGATGCGCGTCGATCTCTTTGACTTCGAGCTGCCGGAGGAGCGCATCGCGCTCCGCCCGGCGCAGCCGCGTGACAGCGCCAAGATGCTTCTGGTCAAGCCCGGCGAAGGGCTCGAGGACCGGACGGTTGGCGACCTGCCGTCCTTGCTCAGGGCCGGCGACGTGCTGGTGTTCAACGACACCAAAGTCATTCCGGCGCAGCTCAAAGGCATAAGGCGGCGGGGCGAGGCGACGGCGCAGGTCGAAGCCACGCTGCATATGCGCATGGCGCCGGACCGCTGGCTGGCCTTCATGAGGCCGGGCAAGCGCATTGCCGCCGGCGACCGCATCCATTTCGGCCATGACGGCAATTCCTGTTTCCTCGGTCATCTCGACGCCACGGTGATTGAGAAAGGCGAGGGCGGCGAGGCGCTGCTTGGCTTCGACCTGTCGGGGCCGTTCCTCGACGAGGCGCTGCACGCGGTAGGCCATATTCCGCTGCCGCCCTATATCGCCTCGAAACGCGACGACGACGAACGCGACCGGGCCGATTACCAGACCATCTATGCAAGCGAGGAAGGCGCCGTCGCGGCTCCGACAGCGGGCCTGCATTTCACGCCGGAGCTTTTTGAAGCGCTTGACGCCAAAGGCGTCGAACGCCGCTTCGTCACCTTGCATGTCGGCGCCGGTACGTTCCTGCCGGTGAAGGCGGACGACACCGCCGACCACAAGATGCATGCCGAGACCGGGTCGGTCAGCGAAGCCACTGCGGACGCCCTGAATGCCGCAAGAGCAAGGGGCGGGCGCATCGTTGCTGTCGGCACGACCTCGCTGCGTCTGCTGGAGAGTGCGGCGCGTGAGGACGGTACTCTGGCTGCGTGGTCCGGCCCGACCGATATCTTCATCACGCCCGGCTACCGTTTTCGCACCGCCGACATGCTGATGACCAATTTCCATCTGCCGCGCTCGACGCTGTTCATGCTGGTTTCGGCCTTCAGTGGCCTCGACACGATGCGCGCGGCCTATGCGCATGCGATCGCGAACCGTTACAGGTTCTACTCCTATGGAGACGCAAGCCTGCTTTATCGAGCGGAGACGAGCGATGGACGATGATCTGCAAGCCTTTGACCGCGATGCGCTGATCGCGGAAGTGAAAAAACTGCGCGCCGGCATTCGCCAGCACCGCGATTCCACCGGCCATGAATTGTGCTGGCATCACCCCGATCTGTGGGACCTCCTGCCGGAGAAGACCGAACCATCGATCGCCGTGCCGCCCTGGCCAAAATTCATGCGCGGCTGCATCCACTACCGCCAGTCGCTCGACAAGCAGGCGCCGGACGCCCCGGTCCACGACAAGGAATTCAATGGCTAAGCAGTTCAGCTTCAAGGTTCTGGCAATCGACGGCAAGGCGCGGCGCGGCGTGATCGACATGCCGCGCGGCGAAATCCGCACGCCGGCCTTCATGCCGGTCGGCACCGGCGGTACCGTCAAGACGATGTATATGGACCAGGTGCGCGGCGTCGGCGCCGACATCATCCTTGGCAACACCTACCATCTGATGCTGCGGCCAGGCGCCGAGCGTGTGGCGCGGCTCGGCGGCTTGCATGAATTCGCCCGCTGGCCGCATCCGATCCTGACCGACAGTGGCGGTTTCCAGGTCATGTCGCTGTCGAAGCTGAGAAAGCTGACCGAAAAGGGCGTCACCTTCCGCTCGCATATCGATGGCGCCGCCTACGAGATGTCGCCGGAGCGGTCCATCGAGATCCAGGGACTGCTCGATTCCGATATCCAGATGCAGCTCGACGAATGCACGGCGCTGCCGGCCGAAATGAAGGAGATCGAGCGCGCCATGGAGCTGTCGCTGCGCTGGGCCGAGCGCTGCAAGACGGCGTTCGGCGACCAGCCGGGCAAGGCGATGTTCGGCATCGTGCAAGGCGGCGACAACGCAGCGCTGCGGGTGCGATCGGCGCAGGCGCTGAGCGCGATGGAGTTGAAGGGCTATGCGGTCGGCGGCCTGGCCGTCGGCGAACCGCAAGCGGTGATGCTCGAGATGCTCGACATCACCTGTCCGGAGCTGCCGGCGGACAAACCGCGCTATCTGATGGGCGTCGGCACGCCTGACGATATCCTGAAATCGGTGGCGCGCGGCATCGACATGTTCGACTGCGTGATGCCGACACGGGCCGGCCGCCACGGCCTCGCCTATACAAGGCGCGGCAAGGTCAATCTGCGCAACGCCCGCCATGCTGACGATCCGCGCCCACTGGACGAGGAAAGCGACTGCCCGGCCGCCCGGGACTACTCACGCGCCTATCTGCATCATCTGGTGCGCTCGCAGGAAGCGCTCGGCGCCATGCTTTTGACGTGGAACAACCTGTCCTACTACCAGAAACTGATGCAGGACATCCGCGCTGCGATCGAGGCTGGCACCTTCGAGGCGCGCGGCGCCGAAATCACCGAGGGCTGGGCGAGGGGCGATATCCCGTTGCTGTAAGGCCTCAAGTGCTGAGCGAATTCGAGGCGCGCAGGCTGCAGCCGGTGATCTGGAACGTGCCGTCGGGCTGCTGCTGCAGCGTATAGACCGCCTCGTAATCCTTGCCATCGGGGCCGACGATCAGCACCTGCTGGACGATCGAACCCGGACCGGTCTCCTCGACCTTGCCGAAGGAATAAGTCTGCGGCTTGCGCACCGGCGGATAGCCGTTGGTCACCATGTTCATGAAGGCATCGACGGTCGGGAAGATCCGCTTCACATTCGGGGCGGCGAAGCTGTAGGCGGTGGCGCCGTCATTGGCGATGAGGGCCTTTAGCTGACCGTCGATGACGGACTGGCCTGCCTTGATCTCGGCATCGCCGGCCAATGCCGACGACACCCAGAGGAATGGAACGACTGCGAATGCGAAAAAGGCGCGGCGCATGGCCTGTCTCCGTTGTCCCGCGAAACATCTTCCCTTGAAATGGTGCTGTCCGAAGACGCATCATAACATACGCTTGGCAGCGCATCGCGGTTTCAGCGATCGCGAATAATCGCTGGCGCTCGGCGGCAGGTTGCATGCTGGCGGAGAGCTGCGGCAGGTCGCAGCCCAGGCCTGGGCCGGCAGAGTACGGATTCCAGCGCTTGAAAGCCCGCCTCCAGTCTGCCAGAAGGGCCGCTGGACTTGGACGTTTAGCGGGACGAAGCCATGAAGGCGTTTTTCGTGCAGATCAAATGCGAGCTCGGCAAATCCTATGAGGTTGCCAGCGCGCTTGCCGATGCCGAGATCGCCTCGGAAATCTACTCCACCGCCGGCAACTACGATCTGCTCGCCAAATTCTATGTCGACGACGAGGAAGACGTCGGCCATTTCGTCAACGAAAAGGTGCAGATTCTCCCCGGCATCAAGGACACGTTCACCGTCGTCACGTTCCGTGCTTTCTAGCTGGTAAACGCATTTGCCCGGGCACGAGGCAAAGGCTGATCAAGGTCATATTTCAGCTGCCTCAATTTTAGGCAGGCGCAACATACTGATCGCCCGTATCTCTCAAATCACCGATTGCGCTTGATTTTCTCCGGCGACGCCAGTGAAATGGCGTCACAGGGGAGTATGCGATTGGCAGCGTTCGATGAAATGCTTCCGGAAGTCTCCGGATTGAGAAGACCGTATTCGGCGTATGATCGCTGGCTGAAGGAGCAGGATCCAGCCAGGCTGACCGAGAAGATGCAGGACGCTGAACGCGTCTTCCGCAAGACCGGCATCACCTTCGCCGTCTATGGTGAGCAAGAAGCCTCCGAGCGGCTGATCCCGTTCGACATCGTTCCCCGCATCATTTCAGGCAATGAATGGCGGCGCCTCACGCAGGGCATCGAGCAGCGCGTGCAGGCGCTGAACGCCTTCCTCGACGACATCTACCATCGCCAGGAAATCCTGCGGGCAGGGCGCGTACCCAGGGAATTGATCGCCAGGAATGAGGCATTCCTGCCGGAGATGATCGGGGTCAGGCCGCCGGCCGGCGTCTATACCCACATCATCGGCGTCGACATCGTCCGCATCTCGGAGGACGAGTTCTACGTGCTGGAGGACAATGCGCGCACGCCGTCCGGCGTCTCCTACATGCTGGAGAACCGCGAGACGATGATGCAGCTGTTCCCCGAGCTGTTCCAGAAGATCAAGGTGCGGCCGGTGGAAAACTACCCGCAGCTTCTGCGCCAGTCGCTGGCGGCGGTGCGGCCGCAAAGCACCAAAGGTGCGCCGACCATTGCGGTGCTGACGCCCGGCAGCTTCAATTCCGCCTATTTCGAACACGCCTTCCTTGCCGACCAGATGGGCGTGCAACTGGTCGAAGGCCAGGACCTGCGCGTGGTCGACGGCCATGTCGCGATGCGCACGACGGAAGGCTACAAGCAGATCGATGTGCTCTACCGCCGCGTCGATGATTCTTTCCTCGACCCGTTGACGTTCCGTCCGGATTCCGCACTTGGCATACCCGGCATCATGGATGTCTATCGCGCCGGCAACATCACCATCGCCAATGCGCCGGGCACCGGCATCGCCGACGACAAGGCGATCTATTCCTACATGCCCGAGATCATCGAGTTCTACACCGGTCGCAAGGCAATCCTGGGCAACATTCCGACCTGGCGCTGCTCGGAGCCCGACAGCCTGAAATACGTGCTCGAACACATCGACGAACTGGTGATCAAGGAAGTGCACGGTTCCGGCGGCTATGGCATGCTGGTCGGGCCTGCGGCAACCAAGAAGGAATGCGAGACCTTCGCCAAGAAGTTGGCGGCCAAGCCATCGAATTATATTGCCCAGCCGACGCTGGCGCTGTCGACATGCCCGATCCTGACGGAAAAAGGGCTGGCGCCGCGCCACGTCGATCTCAGGCCCTATGTGCTGGTCTCCGACCGCATCCAGATCGTGCCTGGGGGCCTCACACGCGTCGCGTTGAAGGAAGGTTCGCTGGTTGTGAACTCGTCGCAGGGCGGCGGGACGAAAGATACTTGGGTGTTGGATGATTGAGACGAGTGAGTAGGGAATAGTCAGTAGTCAGTAGCGGAAATAGAGGGACAGGAATGCCATATTTCATTGAGATTCAATTGCTTAATATTCACTACTCACTATTCGCCACTCACTAGCCCGAAGGGCCACTTCATGCTTTTAGGCCGCACCGCAAACGGGCTCTATTGGATGAACCGCTATATCGAGCGGGCGGAAAACATGGCGCGCTTGGTCGATGCCGGCCTGCGCATGGCGCTGACCCGCACCCAAAGCGCCTCGGAAGAGTGGAATTCGGTGCTGCTCAGCGCTGGTTCCGACGTCACCTTCAGCCAGAAATATTCCGACTATACCGCCGCCAATGTCGCCGACTTCCTGTTGCGCGACACGTCGAACCCATCGAGCACGATGTCGTCCATCGAGACAGCCCGCAACAATGCCCGCATGGTGCGCACCGCGCTGACGCGCGAGACCTGGGAAAGCATCAACGAAGCCTGGATGGCGCTGAAGCGGATGCTGGCCAAGCCGATCGACGAGCGCGACCTGCCAAGCGTGCTCGACGCCATCAAGCGCGAGACGGCGCTGATCCGCGGCTCGTTCTACGGCACCATGCTGCGCAACGAGATCTTCGACTTCTCGCAACTCGGCACTTACGTCGAGCGCGCCGACAACACGGCGCGCATCCTCGACGTGAAATATTATGTGCTGCTGCCGTCGATCTCCTGGGTTGGCTCGACGCTCGACAATTATCAGTGGGAATCGATCCTGCGTTCGGTCTCGGCGCATCGCTCCTATCGCTGGGTCTACGATGCTGATTACAAGCCGACCAACATTGCCGACTATCTGATCCTCAATGTCCGCATGCCGCGTTCGCTGATGTTCTGCTATCGCTTCCTGTCGGAGCATCTGAAATTCCTCGGCGACGATTACGGCGAGCGCCATGCCTGCCACGCAACGGCCGAGAAGACGCAGACAATGCTGAGAGCCGGGTCGATCAAGGATATCTTCGATACCGGGCTGCATGAATTCCTGGCCAATTTCATTCGCGACAACACCAAGCTGGGCGACGAAATCGCACAAGATTATCGGTTCAATTGAGCATGGTCCCGAAAGGTGGAGCCGGTTTTCTTAGACAAACGGAAACCGTTTGTCCGGAGATCGCGCTCACAAACGGAATAGAAGCATGCGGCTGAAGATTACCCACCGAACTGAGTACCGTTACGATACGCCGGTGCACTATCTGTTGCAGCGGCTGCGGCTGCTTCCAGTCAGCGGGTCGACGCAGACCGTTCTGTCCTGGGCTCTGGCGATCGAAGGCGCGCGCGAAGAGGTCCGCTTTGTCGACCATTTCGGCAACGACACAAGGCTGTTGAGCGTCGAGGGCGAGCGCGACTTCATCACGGTGGAGGCGTCGGGCGAAGTGGTGACGCGCGACACCGCGGGCGTCTCGGGGCCACACCAGGGCTTCACGCCGCTCTGGCTGTACAGCCATGAGACACCATTGACGGTGATCGGCAGCGGTATCCGCGAACTCGCCGCATCGGTTGGCAAGGGCAGCGACATCGAACGGCTGCACCGGCTGATGGCTGTCATCGGCGAGCGCGTTGTCTACACGCCCGGCACCACCAATGCGACGACGCCGGCGGAGGAAGCCTTGGCGCTCAAGACCGGGGTCTGCCAGGATCATACCCATATCTTTGCCGCCGCCGCCCGCGCCATGGGCTTTCCGGCCCGCTATGTCAGCGGCTATCTGATGCTGGATGCGACGGTCGAGCAGGCCGCAAGCCATGCCTGGGCCGAAGCGCATGTTTCGGGTCTCGGCTGGGTTGCCTTCGATGCCGCCAATGGCATCTCGCCCGACGAGCGTTATGTAAAGGTGGCGACGGGCCGCGATTACCGCGACGCGACGCCGGTGTCGGGAATTCGGCTGGGAGAGGCGGAAGAACAGCTTGCGGTCACCGTTACGGTGGAGCAGTAATCCTCGCAAGATTGCTGCCGAGCGATTCATCGTTTCAAGGAAACGCCGAACCGCTCTATCCCCTTGTTTTAACGCAATTCCGGACGGAAAACCGCTTCACACTTTTCCTGGAATTGCTCTAGAAGAGATTCCATGACCTATTGCGTTGGCCTGAAGATCGACCGCGGGCTCGTGTTCATGTCCGACACGCGCACCAATGCAGGCATGGATTCCATCTCCACCTTTCGCAAGATGCATGTCTGGGAAGAGCCGGGCGAACGCGTCATCGTTTTGATGTCGGCGGGCAATCTGGCGACGACGCAGGCCGTGGTCAGCCTGCTTGACGAGCGCACCAAGGCAGTCTCCGAAAGACATTCCACACTGCTCGAAACGCCGTCGATGTACCAAACGGTCCGCATTGTTGGCGACACGGTCAAGGAGGTTATCGCCAATTCGTCACCCGCTGGCGAGAAGGCGGATTCCTATTTCAATGCGTCCTTCATCCTCGGCGGTCAGATCAAGGGCAGCGAGCCGCGCCTGTTCATGATCTATCCCGAAGGCAATTTCATCGAATCGACCGATGACACGCCGTTCTTCCAGATAGGCGAGACCAAATACGGCAAGCCGATCATCATCCGCGCCTACGAAAAGACGATGAGCCTCGCCGAGACGGTGAAGCTGCTTTTGGTGTCTTTCGATTCGACGTTGAAGTCGAACCTGTCTGTCGGCTTGCCGCTCGACCTGCTCTTCCTGGAGAAGGACGCTTTCAAGGTCGGATTGAAGAAGCGGATCGGCCAGGACGACCAGTATTACCGCACGATCTCCGACGGCTGGTCGAATGCGCTGAAGACGGCTTTTGCCAGCCTGCCGGATTTCCCTGGCTGAGGCGTGCGGCATCCGTTGCTGGTTGCATATATTTCACGCGTTAATTAATAAGAGATCAACCGCGACGGATGGTAGCGATGGATCATGTCGGGAGGACAGGATGAACAATGATGATTTCCGGCAATGGTCGCGGCGCGCCGCCGACTGGGGCGCTGACTATCGCAACAATCTGCGCGACCGCCCCGTGCGGCCACTGGTAGAACCCGGCGCCATTTCTAGAAGCATCGAGGTTTCGCCGCCCGAAGACGCCGAACCGATGGACCGGATCTTCGCCGATTTCGAAGAGAAGATCCTGCCGGGAATGACGCATTGGCAGCATCCGCGCTTCTTCGCCTATTTCCCGGCCAATGCGGCGCCGGTTTCGGTGGTGGCGGAATATCTGGTTTCGGCGATGGCCGCGCAATGCATGCTGTGGCAGACGTCGCCGGCGGCGACCGAACTCGAAACGCGCACCGTCGACTGGATGCGCCAGGCGCTCGGTCTGCCGGAAGGCTTCTCGGGCGTAATCCAGGATTCAGCCTCATCGGCGACGTTGGCCGCGGTGCTGACCATGCGCGAACGGGCACTCGACTGGCAAGGCAACAAACAGGGCCTGGCAGGGCAGGCGCGGCTGCGCATCTACTCCTCCGACCAGGTGCACACTTCGATCGACCGGGCGATCTGGGTGTCCGGCATCGGCGAGGACAATCTCGTGCGCATTCCCGTCAGCGGCCGCTTTCGCGCCATGGACACGGCCGCGCTCGAGGCGGCAATCGTCGCCGACCGGGAAGCCGGCATGCTGCCGGCGGGCATCATCGCTTGCGTCGGCGGCACCAGCACTGGCGGCACCGACGACATTGCTGCGGTTGCCGAGGTGGCACGGCGGCATGGGCTTTATCTCCATGTCGATGCTGCCTGGGCGGGATCGGCGATGATCTGTCCGGAATATCGGCATTTCTGGACAGGCGTCGAAGGCGCCGATTCGATCGTTTTCAATCCGCACAAATGGCTGGGCGCTCAGTTCGACTGCTCGATCCAGTTCCTGCGCGACCCTGAAAGCCATGTCAGGACGCTGGCCATCAAGCCGGATTATCTGAAGACGCACGGTCATGACGGCATCATCAACTATTCCGAATGGTCGGTACCGCTCGGCAGGCGATTTCGCGCGTTGAAATTATGGTTCCTGCTGCGCGCCCATGGCCTGGAACGCCTGCGCACGATGATCCGCAATCATGTCGCGTGGAGCGAAGGGCTGGCGGCGCGGCTGGCAAGGGAGCCGGATTTCCAGATCGTCAGCGAACCGATGCTGTCGTTGTTCTCGTTCCGGCACAAGACCGCAACCGACGGGGACGAGCACAATCTGCGCCTTGTCAATGCGATCAACGACGATGGCCGCATCTACCTGACGCAGACGAAGGTTGATGGACTGATCGCAATCCGGTTCCAGGTCGGACAGTTCGAGGCGACCGCCGCCGATGTCGAAACGGCTTTTGTGGTGATTACTGAAATCGCACGTGGCCTGGGTCGCTGATTTCGTTAGCCGGCTTCTGCCTTTTCATCGGTTTCGTTTTCGACTATAGACAAGAAAAACGAAAACGGGAGGTTGCCCATGTATCTGTCGCCGCGCCATGCCGAGATTATCCAGATGGCCAAGGATCACGGCCGCGTGCTGGTCGATGATCTGGCCAACCACTTCAATGTGACGCCGCAGACCATACGCAAGGACCTCAACGATTTGTGCGACCAGCGGCTGCTCTCGCGCATCCATGGCGGCGCGCTGTACCCCTCCGGCATCGAGAACATGGAGTATGAGGCGAGACGCAAGATTGCCGCCGACGAGAAGGAGGCGATCGGCCGTGCGGCAGCCAGGCTGATCCCCGACAACGCCTCGCTGTTCATCAACATCGGCACCACGACCGAGTCGGTCAGCAAGGCGTTGCTCGATCACAACGGTCTCATGGTCATCACCAATAACATCAATGTTGCCAATAGGATGCGGATATATCCGTCGATCGAAGTGGTGATCGCCGGTGGTGTCGTGCGCGGTTCCGATGGCGGTGTGGTCGGCGAGGCGGCGGTCGATTTCATCAGGCAGTTCAAGGTCGATTACGCGGTGATCGGCGCATCCGCCATCGACCATGACGGGGCCTTGCTCGACTTCGATTTTCGCGAGGTCAAGGTGGCGCAGGCGATCATCGCCAATGCAAGGCATGTCATCCTGGTTTCCGACCAGACCAAATTCGAGCGAACCGCACCGGTGCGCATCGGCCATCTGTCGCAGGTCAACACCTTCATCACCGACCGTTGCGACATCCCCTCGGTGCGCAAGATCTGCCAGGAGGCCGAGGTTCAGCTGATCGAGACGTCGCTCGCCTAGGCGGTTTTTCAGCTGATATCACGCGCCCGTGATATTTCGTTTGACATTCGTTATCATTTCGAAATAATTCCGACACGGTTTCGTAAAAGCCCAAAAATGGTGCAATGCGAAATCGCTGGAGGAATTTGTGGACGCATCTCCGATCCGTGACATTTTCGTCATAGGCGGCGGCATCAATGGCTGCGGTATCGCCCGCGACGCCGTCGGGCGTGGCTTTTCCGTCTTTCTCGCCGAGATGAACGACCTCGCCAGCGGGACCTCCTCGGGCTCGACCAAATTGATTCATGGCGGCCTGCGCTACCTCGAATTCTACGAATTCCGCCTGGTGCGCGAGGCACTGATGGAGCGCGAGGTTCTGTGGAAGAACGCGCCGCACATCATCTGGCCGATGCGCTTCGTGCTGCCCTATGCCAAGGGCCTGCGCCCGGCCTGGCTGATCAGGCTCGGTCTCTTCCTCTACGACCACATTGGCGGGCGCAAATTGCTGCCGGCGACCCGGACGCTGGACATGGCCAGGGATCCGGCCGGCAAGCCTTTGAAGCCGCTATTCAAGAAGGCCTTCGAATACTCGGATGGCTGGGTCAATGACGCGCGGCTGGTGGCGCTGAACGCACGTGATGCCGCCGACCGCGGCGCGACAGTCCGCACCCGCACGAAAGTGACCGGCGCGCGCCGCGAAAACGGCTTGTGGACGGTCCAGGTCGAGGATCTGCAGACCGGCGAGACCGAGGAGATCAAGGCGCGCCTGCTGGTCAATGCCGCTGGACCCTGGGTCGATCATGTGCTTTCCGGCGTCGTCGGCCTCAACGATGTGCACAATGTCCGCCTCGTGCAGGGCAGCCACATCGTCATCGCCAGGAAGTTCGACGATCCGCGCGCCTATTTCTTCCAGAACAGGGATGGTCGCATCATCTTCGCCATTCCCTACGAAGAAGAGTTCACCCTGATCGGCACCACGGACCAGGATTATCCCGGTGATCCGCATGACGTGAGGATCAGCGACACCGAGATCGACTATCTCTGCGCCGCAGCAAGCGAATATTTCGCTGAAGCCGTCAAGCGCTCGGACATCGTCTGGACCTATTCCGCCGTCCGTCCGCTCTATGATGACGGAGCCTCCAAGGCGCAGGAAGCGACGCGCGACTATGTGCTCAAGGCCGATGGCGGCGAGGGTGCCGCCCCGATCGTCAACGCCTTCGGCGGCAAGATCACCACCTATCGCCGGCTGTCGGAATCGATGCTGGAAAAGATCGAGGGTTTTCTGGGTAAACGCGGCAAGCCGTGGACGGCAAACGCGCCGTTGCCGGGCGGCGATTTCCCGGCCACCGGTTTCGATGCCGAAGTGACGAAACTGAAGACTGCCTATCCGTTCCTCGACGCGCGCCTGGCTCGCCGGCTGACCCGGCTCTATGGCACCCGCGCAAGGATGCTGCTGGGGCTGGCCAAATCGAACGTCGATCTCGGCCGCAACTTCGGCGCCGATCTCTACGAGGCCGAGGTGCGCTATCTCGTTCAAAACGAATGGGCCGTCACATCGGAAGATGTATTGTGGCGCCGTACCAAGCGCGGTCTGCATCTCAGCCGCGAGCAGGTGGCGGCTCTCGATGAATTCATGCACGGCATAAGCCGGCGCCATGTCGCGGCTGCCGAATGAAGAGGGGTTTGAGCTGATGCGGAAGGCCTGGGAGGAGGCGTCATGCTGGAACTGAGAAACGTCACCAAGACGGTCGGTGCTGTCGCGCATATAAGCGATGTGTCGCTGACGCTCCAGCACGGCTCGCTCAATGTCCTGCTCGGACCGACGCTTTCGGGCAAGACCAGCCTGATGCGGCTGATGGCCGGCCTCGACGTGCCAACCTCCGGTTCGATCTGGTTCGACGGCCAGAATGTCACCGGCGTGCCGGTGCAGAAGCGCAAGATCGCCATGGTCTACCAGCAGTTCATCAACTATCCGGCGATGACCGTCTACGAGAACATCGCCTCGCCGCTCAGGGTGGCGGGAACCGATCAGGCGAAGATCGACAAGGAAGTGCGCCATGCCGCAGCACTTCTCAAGCTGACGCCCTATCTCGACCGCACGCCGCTGAGCCTGTCCGGTGGCCAGCAGCAGCGCACCGCACTGGCGCGCGCCATCGTCAAGAACGCCAGCCTGGTGCTGCTCGACGAACCGCTCGCCAATCTCGACTACAAATTGCGCGAGGAACTGCGCGCCGAATTGCCCAGGATCTTCGCCGCCGCCGGCACCATCTTCGTCTACGCCACGACCGAGCCGCACGAAGCGCTGCTGCTCGGCGGCAACACGGCGACGCTTTCCGAAGGGCGCATCACCCAGTTCGGACCGACCATCGACGTGTTCCGCAAACCGGTCGATCTGGTGACGGCCAAGACTTTCGCCGACCCGCCGCTCAACACCATCGTGCTGGCCAAGAAAGGGGGGGATTTCCTGCTGGAAGGTGGGGTCAAACTGCCGGTGCCCGCCGATCTCGCCGGCATTGCCGATGCCATGTACACGGTCGGTTTTCAGCCGCATCACCTGTCGCTCGATCGGCCCAATGCCGCCGCTGTGCCGGTGCGCGCCAAGGTGACGATCACCGAGATCACCGGCTCGGAAAGCTTCATCCATCTCGATTTCGCGGACGCGCGCTGGGTCATGCTGACCCACGGCATCCGCGACTTCGAACCCGACGCCGAGATCGAGGTGTTCATCGATCCGCGCCACATCATGGTCTTCGACGAGCACGGCCGTGCCGTGGCCGCGCCGAAGCTGGCGGCTTGAGGGGAAAGATATGGCACGCATAGACGTCAACCATGTCAGGCATTCCTATCTGCCGAACCCTCGGAAGGATGCCGATTTCGCGCTCAGGGAAGTGCACCACACCTTCGAGGACGGCGGCGCCTATGCGCTGCTCGGGCCATCGGGCTGCGGCAAGACCACGCTGCTCAACATCATTTCGGGATTGCTGCACCCGTCGCACGGTCAGTTGCTGTTCAACGGCAAGGACGTGACCAATTTGTCGACGCAGGAGCGCAATATCGCGCAGGTGTTCCAGTTCCCGGTCATCTACGACACCATGACCGTCTACGACAATCTGGCCTTCCCGCTGCGCAATCGCGGCGTGCCGGAAGCCGATGTCGACCGCAAGGTGCGCGAGACGCTGGAGATGATCGACCTGGCGTCCTGGGCGAAGAAGAAGGCGAGGGGCCTGACCGCCGACCAGAAGCAGAAGATCTCGCTCGGCCGCGGGCTGGTGCGCTCCGACGTCAACGCCATCCTGTTCGACGAGCCGCTGACCGTCATCGACCCGCATATGAAATGGGTGCTGCGTTCACAGCTGAAGCAGCTGCACCGCCGCTTCGGCTACACCATGGTCTATGTAACCCACGACCAGACCGAGGCGCTGACCTTCGCCGACCAGGTCGTGGTCATGTATGACGGCGGCATCGTCCAGATCGGCACGCCGGCCGAACTGTTCGAACGGCCACGCCATACCTTTGTCGGTTATTTCATCGGCTCGCCCGGCATGAACGTCATGCCGGTGGCCATCGACGGCAAGACGGCGACGCTCGGCTCGCAGCGCATCGAACTGCCGGGCGCGCCAAAAGCGGGCAGCGGCGCCATCGAACTCGGCATCCGTCCCGAATATGTCCGGCTTGGCCGCGACGGCATGGCCGTGCAGGTCAGCAAGGTCGAGGATCTCGGCCGCCACAAGGTGGTCCGCGCCAAGCTCGAAGGCCGCGAGATTGCGGCCGTCATCGGTGAGGACGAGACCGTGCCGGCCGATCCGAAGGTGCGGTTCGAGCCGGCCGGCATCAACATCTATGCCGATTCCTGGCGCGTCGAGATGGGGGCATAGATGGAAAAGACCTGGAACAACAAGGCCTGGTTCCTGGTGCTGCCGGTGCTGGTGCTGGTGGCGTTCTCGGCGGTCATCCCGCTGATGACCGTCGTCAACTATTCGGTGCAGGACACTTTCGGCAACAACGTCTTCTTCTGGGCCGGCACCGAATGGTTCGAGGAACTGCTGTCTTCCAGCCGTTTCTGGGAAGCGATGGTCCGCAACCTGATCTTCTCCTTCATCATCCTGGCCATCGAAGTGCCGCTCGGCATCTTCATTGCGCTCAACATGCCGAAAAAGGGCTGGGGCGTGCCGGTCTGCCTGGTCCTGATGGCGCTGCCGCTGCTGATTCCGTGGAACGTCGTCGGCACCATCTGGCAGGTCTTCGGCCGCAACGACATCGGCCTGCTCGGCTACTACGTCAACGCGCTCGGCATCGACTACAACTATGTGCAGGACCCGTTCGATGCCTGGGTCACCGTCATCATCATGGATGTCTGGCACTGGACCAGCCTCGTCGTGCTGCTCTGCTATGCCGGCCTGGTCTCCATTCCGGATGCCTTCTATCAGGCGGCCAAGATCGATGGCGCCTCGCGCTGGGCGGTGTTCCGCTACATCCAGCTGCCGAAGATGAACAGGGTGCTGCTGATCGCCGTGCTGCTTCGCTTCATGGACTCATTCATGATCTATACCGAACCCTTCGTGGTGACGGGCGGCGGTCCCGGCAACTCGACGACATTCCTGTCGATCGACCTCGTCAAGACCGCGCTCGGCCAGTTCGACCTCGGTCCGGCCGCAGCCATGTCGCTGGTCTACTTCCTCATCGTCCTTCTGCTGTCATGGGTCTTCTACACCGTGATGACCAACTACGACGCGGAGCGCTGAGATGACCGGCGCCAACGAAAGAGCCGATAGAGTGAGCGAGACCACAGCAGCGGGCAAACTGGCGAGCACACTCTCGCAGGATCAGGTCGCCCGGCTGATGCGCAAACGCGGCGAGGAATCGCGCTGGTGGTGGATCGTGCCGACGATCTACATCGTCGTGCTTTTGCTGCCGATCTACTGGCTCATCAACATGAGCTTCAAGACCAATGCCGAGATCGTCTCCTCGCTGACGCTCTATCCGCACCAGCCGACGTTCGCCAACTACGTCACCATCTTCACCGACGCCTCCTGGTACTCGGGCTACATCAACTCGATCACCTATGTGGTGATGAATATGGTGATTTCGGTGGCTGCCGCGCTGCCGGCAGCCTACGCCTTCTCGCGCTACCGCTTCCTCGGCGACAAGCACCTGTTCTTTTGGCTGCTGACCAACCGCATGGCGCCGCCGGCGGTGTTCGCGCTGCCGTTCTTCCAGCTCTATTCGGCCTTCGGCCTGATCGACACGCACATTGCGGTGGCGCTGGCGCACTGCCTGTTCAACGTGCCGCTGGCGGTGTGGATCCTCGAAGGCTTCATGTCGGGTGTGCCGAAGGAAATCGACGAAACCGCCTATATCGACGGCTATTCGTTCCCGCGCTTCTTCGTCAGAATCTTCATGCCCCTGATCGCCAGCGGCATCGGCGTGGCCTGCTTCTTCTGCTTCATGTTCTCGTGGGTGGAACTGCTTATCGCCCGTACGCTGACCACCACCGACGCCAAGCCGATCGCCGCCACCATGACCCGCACGGTTTCGGCCGCTGGCATGGACTGGGGCCTGCTCGCCGCCGCCGGCGTGCTCACGTTGATCCCCGGCGCGCTCGTCATCTGGTTTGTGCGCAATTATATCGCCAAGGGCTTCGCCCTGGGGAGGGTTTGACGATGAATTTCGACCTCACCTGGATGGCGTGGACGTGGCCGACGGCGGCCTTTTTCGGGACCATCCTTCTGCTGCTGTGCGGCATGGCGGCTTGGGAATACGCTTCGCCGGGCGGCAATCCGCGCGTCGGCGTGCTGCGCTTCGAGACAACGCGCGGCGACCGTCTTTTCCTGTCGCTGCTTGGCAGCGCCTTTATCCATCTCGCTTGGTTGGGTCTTGTCGGATCCAACCTGTGGTGGGCTCTCGCTCTCTCCGTGGTCTACGCCATTGGCGTGTTCCGCTACGTATAGAGGGGGAAACTGTTGGAGCGACCGCGTGCCGGCGGCCGCTCCAGATCGCACTTGAACCTTAAAACTGTGGAGGAAACACATGCGAAGGCAATTTTTAACATCAACGACGGCCCTTGTCCTGTTGCTGGGCGTGGGCAATGCCTATGCCGGGATGGACGAGGCAAAGGCTTTCCTGGACAAGGAAATCGGCCCGCTCTCGACGCTCGACCGCGCTGGCCAGGAAGCCGAAATGCAGTGGTTCATCGATGCCGCGAAGCCTTTCGCCGGCATGGACATCAAGGTCGTTTCGGAAACCATCGCCACGCACCAGTATGAATCGCAGGTGCTGGCGCCGGCCTTTACCGCCATCACCGGCATCAAGATCACGCATGACGTCATCCAGGAAGGCGACGTCGTCGAGAAGATCCAGACCCAGATGCAGACGGGTCAGAACCTTTATGACGGCTGGGTCAACGATTCCGACCTGATCGGCACCCACTGGCGCTACCAGCAGGTGCGCAATTTGACCGACTGGATGGCGGGCGAGGGCAAGGATGTCACCAACCCGAACCTCGACCTGAAGGATTTTATCGGCACCTCGTTCACGACCGCTCCGGACAAGAAGCTCTACCAGCTTCCCGACCAGCAGTTCGCGAACCTCTACTGGTTCCGTTACGACTGGTTCAACGACGAGAAGAACAAGGCGGACTTCAAGGCCAAGTACGGCTACGACCTTGGCGTTCCCGTCAACTGGTCTGCCTATGAGGACATCGCCGAGTTCTTCACCGGCCGCGAGATCGACGGCAAGAAGGTCTATGGCCACATGGACTACGGCAAGAAGGACCCGTCGCTCGGCTGGCGGTTCACCGACGCCTGGCTGTCGATGGCCGGCAATGGCGACAAGGGCCTGCCGAACGGTCTGCCGGTCGATGAGTGGGGCATTAAGGTCGACGAGAATTCGCGTCCGGTCGGCTCCTGCACGGCGCGCGGGGGCGACACCAATGGCCCGGCCGCCGTCTACTCGATCCAGAAATACCTCGACTGGCTGAAGGCCTACGCTCCGGCGGAAGCCCAGGGCATGACCTTCTCCGAATCCGGCCCGGTTCCGGCGCAGGGCGCGGTTGCCCAGCAGATCTTTTGGTACACCGCCTTCACCGCTTCGATGGTCGATGCCGGCGCCAAGGCGGTGCTGAACGACGACGGTACGCCGAAGTGGCGCATGGCGCCGTCGCCGCATGGCGTCTACTGGAAGGACGGCATGAAGCTCGGCTATCAGGACGTCGGCTCCTGGACGCTGATGAAGTCGACCCCGACCGACCGCGCCAAGGCCGCCTGGCTCTACGCGCAGTTCGTCACCTCGAAGACAGTCGACGTGAAGAAAAGCCATGTCGGCCTGACCTTCATCCGCGAGAGCACGATCCACGACAAGAGCTTCACCGAGCGGGCTCCGAAGCTCGGCGGCCTGATCGAGTTCTACCGTTCGCCGGCCCGCGTTCAGTGGTCGCCGACCGGCACCAACGTGCCTGACTATCCGAAGCTGGCACAGCTCTGGTGGCAGGCGATCGGCGATGCGTCGTCGGGCGCCAAGACCGCGCAGGAAGCGATGGACTCGCTCTGCGGCGAACAGGAAAAGGTCATGAGTCGCATCGAGAAGTCGGGCGTCCAGGGCGATATCGGCCCGAAGATGGCCGAAGAGCATGACCTCGCCTACTGGAACGCCGACGCGGTCAAGAAGGGCAATCTCGCTCCTCAGTTGAAGATCGAGAACGAGAAGGAAAAGCCGATCACCATCAACTACGACGAACTGGTGAAGAGCTGGCAAAAGTAGCCTTGGTGTCGGCGCTCGCGCCAGCATCATGAGAATAGGGGGAGGCGGCATCTTGCCGTCTCCCCTGTTTGTGTAAAAGACTAAAGCGCGTCGCGTTGAGATGGATTCATGCAACGCGCTTTAGGTCTTTGTTTTTGTGCATGTCGTTCTCCCAAAACCGAGGTCACCTTTGGGCGACATGCATTAAGCGGGGAAGCAGAATGACCGGATACATCCTTGCCATCGACCAGGGCACGACTTCGACCCGGGCGATCCTGTTCGACGGCGATATGAAGGTCGCCGGCAGCGGGCAGAGGGAATTCATCCAGCACTATCCGGCCTCCGGCTGGGTCGAGCACGATCCCGAAGACATCTGGGCGAGCGTGGTGACGACCGTGAAGGCGGCGCTGAAGAATGCCGGCCGGGCTGCATCCGAAGTGGCCGCGCTCGGCATCACCAATCAGCGCGAAACCGTCGTCATCTGGGACAAGGCGACCGGCAAGCCGATCCACAATGCCATTGTCTGGCAGGACCGGCGCACCACGCCGCTGTGCCAGAAACTGAAGAAGCAGGGACTGGAGAAAAAGTTCACAAAAAAAACCGGCCTGCTGCTTGATCCGTATTTTTCCGGTACCAAGATCGCCTGGATGCTGGACAAGGTAAAAGGGGCGCGGCGTCGTGCCGAGAAGGGCGAGTTGCTCGCCGGCACCATCGACAGCTTTCTGATCTGGCGGCTGACCGGCGGCAAGGTCCACGCCACGGATGCCACCAACGCGTCGCGCACGCTGGTCTACAACATCGAGAAAAATGCCTGGGACAACGAACTGCTGTCGATACTGAACATCCCGGCAAAAATGCTACCCGAGGTAAAGGACTGCGCCGATGACTATGGAATCACGGAAAAAAATTTCTTCGGCGCCGAGATAAGAATCCTTGGCGTTGCCGGCGACCAGCACGCGGCGACCATCGGCCAGGCCTGTTTCGAGCCGGGCATGATGAAATCCACCTACGGCACCGGCTGCTTTGCGCTGCTCAACACCGGCAGCGACCTTGTGCGTTCGAAGAACCGGCTCTTGACCACTATTGCCTACAGGCTGAACGGCAAGACCACTTATGCGCTGGAGGGCTCGATCTTCATTGCCGGCGCCGCGGTCCAATGGCTGCGCGACGGCATCAAGGTGATCGGCAAGGCCGAGCAAAGCGGCAAGCTGGCTGCCGAGGCTGATCCAACGCAAAACGTCTACCTGGTGCCGGCCTTCGTCGGGCTCGGCGCGCCGCATTGGGACGCCGAGGCACGCGGCGCCATTTTCGGGCTGACGCGCAATTCCGGGCCGGCGGAATTCGCCCGCGCCGCACTCGAATCCGTCGCCTACCAGACGCGCGACCTGCTCGACGCCATGCGTAAGGACTGGAAGGGAGCTTCGGCCAAGACCGTGCTGCGGGTCGACGGCGGCATGGTTGCGTCGGACTGGACCATGCAGAGGCTGGCCGACATCCTCGACGCGCCGGTCGACCGTCCGACCATCCTGGAGACGACGGCGCTGGGTGCCGCGTGGCTCGCCGGGTCGAAGGCAGGCGTGTGGCCGGATGCCAAGAAATTCGCGAAGAGCTGGGCGCTGGAGCGGAGGTTCCAGCCGGCCATGGATGGCTCCGCGCGCGCAGCCAAACTTGCTGGTTGGCGCGATGCTGTGCGCCGGACGCTCAGCGTGTAGTGAGCAGCCATCAGGGTGAGGGGAGAATGAAGCCAGACTGGTATCCTGCTTGGCGCGACGGCCGTTGAGCAACTGCATGCCAAGAATGACCGCTTGCATAGAGATTTTCGCCTCGGCAGTTGGTCACGCTATGACTATGACCTCACGGCCGGAAAGCTTCTGTTCTCGGATGAAGGAGGCGTCAAGATCGTCACTGAGATCCAGATTGCAGGCTCCACGAGCGCCAAGGCCAGCAATTGGCTGTGGGCTTGGGCAAATTCGAATTTGCCCAGCGAGCTTCTCAGCGACGCCAAGCTGGTTCGCTCCTTCGGCGAGAAGAACAGCATAGATGAGTTGGCCCAGGCCTATGTGCCCAACGCCGGCAATGACCTGGAAGCGCTGGGTTGGGAATTGACGGGAACAATGGTTCGAATTTGCCATGCTCTCGGTGCGTATCGCTCACCGCGTGGTGAGGGTGGAGCGCTCTATTTGATTTTCAAAAGTATCAGCTGGGCGAACTGACCAGCACTCTCGCGCCTGGGCACGTCGAAAAATGGCCCGCGCTGTTGCCGGCGCAGGCCATTTTTACTCGGTACTCACACTTCGGATCAGTAAGGCGAACGGCACTCCTTGCGAGGGCCGTAATTCGGCTGGAACGTGTTGTCCGAAGCACGGTAGCTGCGATAGTGGTCGTAGCACCACTGGACGTGGGCGTTGCCCCCGTAGACGCGGTTGTTTTCGTTGTTGATGATTGCCCCGGTAATCAGCGCGCCGGTAGCGAAGGCCGCAAGCGGGAACCAATAATCGCCGTGACGACGGTAGCCGGGGCGATATTCACGATAGCCCCGATGGCCGTTCCAATACGCGCCGCGATTGCGGGAAAAATTGCGGTCACGCGAAAAACTGCGGTCACGCGAGAAATTGCGATTGTAGCGGTCCTTGCGCCACTCCCGGTACTGGACTGTCTGTACATCCGGCACCGCGACCTGGGACTGCGGCACATAGTTCGGTTGGGCATTAACCGACACCGCCTCCGCCGCAACGAATGTGGCGGAGAGAGCGGTCGCCAGCAGGCTCGTTGTGATTCTGTTCATTGGTCTTCTCCTCGATGGTTTGGCGGACGTCCCTGTGCCCGAAAAACGAGCGGCGCATACAATTGTTCCCCAGACTGGATGCCACTGTCAGGCATAAATGGCAGCGTTCCTTGGCCGTTCTCCCCCGACAGCGCGTGGGACAAGTGCCGCGACAGGGCGAAGCCGCCCGTGTTTGCGAGACCTCTTTTTCCGGTTGACCGGTCGAGGCACTCTCCCTATGTTCCGCGCAATTTCGAGGGCCGCCTTTCGCCCGCGGGAGCGCGTAGCTCAGCCGGTAGAGCAACTGACTTTTAATCAGTAGGTCATGGGTTCGAATCCCATCGCGCTCACCATTGTTTTAGCATTAAATATCAGCCACTTAGGGCCTTTGAGTCTTTGAGAAAGCAGCGACTGTGAGTTTTCACGGTCTGCACGCCCTTCTCAAGGATCTCGCCACGGGCAACGCATGACAAGATCGTCCGACTTCGGATCGTTGATTCTACAAGTCTTTGATTTTGTTGAACGGCGGCGGTGGCTCCCACCGCGATCCGACAGTCACTGCTGCCATTGATCGACCTTACCAACCGGCACAAACCCGTCAGCGCTTCCAGAAATCGCGGTGCGGTGCGAGCATCTCGTCGGCGATTTCGGGGAAGGGGCCAAAGACCTCGATCTTTTTCTGGCCGGAGCCGAGGACGGTGCGCGAAGAGAGGCTCATCGTCGGATTCTCCGCGTGATCCCCGGTGAGCGCCAGGAGTTCGGTCTCCTCGACCCCGTAAACCAGCCGCCCGATATTGGCCCAATACATCGTGCCGGCGCACATCGCGCACGGCTCGAAGGTTGAGACCAGCGTGCATTGCCACAGGAACTCCGGCGCGTAGGCAGCCGCGGCGCGCCGGGCGAGCTCCGTCTCGGCATGGCGCACCGTGTCGAGATTGCCCTGCCGCATCAGCACGCGGTCATCCGGCCCGACCAGAACGCAACCAAAGGGATGATGCCCATGTGCCGCCGCCTCGCGCGCGACCGCGTCGGCGGATCGAAGGTGGGCGAGCATCTGATCGCGTGTCATGGCAAAATCCCGGGACGCCGACATCCACCCGATGAGCGGCTCTTTGATCCGAGATTGCTGCCAAGCGATGCGAGTGGCAAGAGCGAACCGTGGCTTGAGACCTTTGCGCCGGGATATCAGACCTTTGCGCTAGAATCGCCGACCGGTCTTGGCGTCGAACAGATGAGCACAGGCGCGGTCGATCTCGATGCGCATCTGCGCGCCTTGCTTCAGCGCAAGCCGCTCCCGGAATAGGCAGGAGATTTCCTCGCCGGCGCAGTCGACCCTGGCGAAGATTTCCGAACCCGTGGCTTCCAGAAGCACGATCGTGCCGGCAATACCCTGGGAAATCGTTGCTCGGATATGTTCGGGACGGATGCCGTAGATGAGTTCACCCACGGGAATTTTTGCCAGGTTGATGCCTTCCGGCAGCGGCAGGGTCAGCCCACTGGCGCTGCGGAAAACGCCTTCCTCGACGCGGCCGGCAATGAAGTTCATGGCCGGCGAGCCAATGAAGCCGGCAACGAACAGATTGGCCGGACGGTCATAAAGGTCGAGCGGCGCACCGATCTGCTCGACAAGGCCGTCATGCAGCACGACGATCTTGTCGGCCATGGTCATGGCCTCGATCTGATCATGCGTGACGTAAATGGTGGTGGTGCCCAGCCGCTGGTGCAACGCCTTGATCTCGCCGCGCATCTGGACGCGCAATTTGGCGTCGAGATTGCTGAGCGGCTCGTCGAACAGGAAGACTTGCGGGTCGCGCACGATGGCGCGGCCCATGGCGACGCGCTGGCGCTGGCCGCCGGAGAGCTGGCGCGGATAGCGGTCGAGCAGCTTGTCGAGGCCCAGGATGCTGGCGGCCCTGCCGACGCGGCTTGCGGTGTCGGCCGGATCGGCTTTCTTGATCTTGAGGGCAAAGCCCATATTGTCGGCCACCGTCATGTGCGGATAGAGCGCGTAGTTCTGGAACACCATGGCGATGTTCCGGTCGCGCGCCCGCAGATTGTTGACGGTGCGATCGCCAATCGCGATCCTGCCGCCCGAGATCGTTTCAAATCCGGCAATCATGCGCAGCAGCGTCGACTTCCCGCAGCCCGACGGGCCGACCAGGATGACGAACTCGCCGTCAGCGATATCGACGCTGACATCGTGGATAATCCTGGCCGTTCCGAAAGCCTTTTGCACGTTGTTGATTGTGACCGATGCCATTGGGTTTTCCTCGAAAAAGAGTGCGATGCCGTAGCGTGCCTTCAGCCGCCCTTGACGGCGCCCGCGGTCAGTCCGGCGACGATCTGCCTTTGTGCGAACATGGTCAGGACCAGTACCGGCAGTGTCACCACCAGGGCCGCGGCGGCGAGCGGCCCCCAGCTCACTTGCTCGTAGGAGAGCATGTTGTAGACGGCGACCGGCAGCGTGCGCGTCTCACGGCTGGCGAGCACCACGCCGAAGACGAAATTGTTCCATGAGAAGATGACGGACAGGATAAAGGCGACCACTATGCCCGGCTTGGCGATGGGCAAGGCGACCAGCCGGAACACCTGCCAGGAACTGGCGCCGTCGATGTTGGCGGCCTCTTCCAGTTCCATCGGGGTGGTCTCGAAATAGCCGATCATCACCCAGACGACGATCGGCACGGTCACCACCAGATGGATGATGATCTGCGGCCACAGCGTGCCGAGAATGCCGACCCATTGGAACAGCAGGAACAGCGGGATGAGATAGGAAAGCCCCGGCGTCATGCGGGCGATCATGATGACCACCGCCGATCGCTCGGCCTTGAGCCGCGCGATGCCATAGCCGGCCGGCACACCGATCAGCAGCGCCAAAAGCGTCGCCGTGCCGGTCACCAGAACCGAATTCCAGAGATAGAGCAGGAAATTGTTCTCCTCGAACACTTTTGCATAGTTCGACCAGGCGAGATGTTCGGGGATCAGGATCGGCGGATAGGCGCCGTTGTCGATCTCGAATTTCAGCGACAGCGAGATCATCCAGAGGAAGAACAGGATCGCCGGCGAGACGAAGACGAGGGCCGCGAAGAACAGCCCGATCCGGTTGAGCAGTCGTGAACTCATCTATTTGCCCTCCACGCCGATCCACTGCGAGCGCTGGCGCAACATCAGGAGGATGAAGGACAGGGCGACGATGACGATGAAGAACACCACGGCCATGGCCGAGCCATAGCCGATGTCGTAGTAGGAGAAGGCGGTGTTGTAGAGATAGATGTTGATGGTCTCCGAGGCCGTGCCCGGCCCGCCCTGGGTCATCGCGTAGATGATGTCGAAACTCTTCAGTGCGTCGATGGTGCGGATGATCACCGCGATCATCAGGAACGGCGCGATCATCGGCAAGGTGAGATAGCGGAATTGCTGCCAGGCATTGGCGCCGTCGATCTCGGCGCTTTCGAACGGCTCGCGCGGCACGGACGCCAGGCCGCCGAGCACGATCAGCATCACCAGCGGCGTCCACTGCCAGGTCTCGACCGCAACCAGCGACGGGATGACCGTGTTGGCGTTGAAGATCCATTCCTGCGCCGGAATGCCGACCAGCGACAGAAGATAGTTGAGGACGCCGAGCTGGGGGTGGAACATCATCGTCCAGACCAGCGCCACGGCGACGGGCGTTGCCATCATAGGCATCACGAAGACGCCGCGCAGCAGGCCACGCAGCGGAAACCTGGCGTCGAAGATCAGGGCGGCGATGGTGCCGAGCAACATCGGCGCGGCAACCGAAAGGAAGGTGTAGCTCAACGTATGGAGAAGCGATTCCCAGAAGCGTTGGTCGTACGCCAGCCGCAGATAATTCTCCATCCCGGCAAAGCTTCGCGACTGGCCGAGCGTCCAGCGGTTGACGCTCATCCACAGCGTGAAGGCCCAGGGAAAGACGATCACGGCGCCGACGACGACGAGCGCCGGAACGACGAAAGGCCAGTAGTTGGGAGCCAGCCGGATCGTCTGGCTCCCTTCGATGGCTTGCGTCGTCACCCCGGTGCGTTCTGGGGTGGTGGCGGACATCAGCCTTGCTCGCTCCTGTCGAGGACCGGCTGGAATTGGTCGGTAGCCTTCTTCAACTCCTCGGCGGGATCAGCGCCGGCGATCAAATTGGTCAGCGCCACGCCGTAGATGTCGCGGAACTCTGTGACCGGGATAATGACCGGCAGCGACAGCCGGCTGACATTGCCGGAGCCGACCACCGCATCGAGCCAGCTTGCCGGCATGGTGACACCTTCGCGCACCTTTGGATCTTCGAGCACCGATTTGCGGAACGGTACGCCGGCGCCTGCCTGCAGCAGGCGCGCGCCCATGACCGGCGACACTGCCCACTGGCAGAACAGATAGGCGGCCTCCTTCTTCTCGCTGGTGGCCGTCACGCCGATACCGTCGCCGAAGGTGCCAGCCGCGTGCGCCTTGGGACCCTTGGGCATGACGCCATAGCCGACCTTGCCGACCACCCGCGATTTTTCCGGATTTTCCATCGGCGGGGCAAAGCCGACGCCATCGAACCACATGCCGATCTTGCCTTGCAGGAAGGCGGACTGCGCTTCGGCCCAGTTGAAGCCAGTGACGCCTGGAGGCGCGGATTTGGTCATCAGCCGCTGGTAGAGGCCGGCGGCCTCGATCGCCTCGGGCGACGTCGTGCGCAGCTTGCCCTGAGCGTCGAGTGGCGTCATGTCGTAGCCGAGCATGAGCGATGTCCACACCGGCGTGTTGGCGTTCTTGATGCCGCGGGCGACGAAACCGTAAGTATTGGTCGACGGGTCGGTCAGCGCCTCGGCCGCGGCCACCAGCTGCTCGAAGGTTTCGGGATATTTGAGGCCCTTGGCCTCGAACAACTCCTTGTTCCAGTAAACGATCCAGTAGTCGACCGAGAAGGGCAGCGAGCGCAGCACGCCCTGACCGTCCTTGGCGAACAGCATGCCGGCGTCGGCGAAATCGTTTTCGACCAGACCCGGATCGGTAAGGGTGGGGTCGGCGAGATAGCCTGATATGTCGGCAAGCCAGCCGCCTTTTTCGAACTGCCGCTTCTGCACATGGTAGCTCAGATGCACGACGTCGAAGCTCGGCTTGCCGGAGCTCAATTCGATCACCGTCTTCTGGCGCTGCTGCTGCTCAGGCGTTGCCTCGGCATTGACCTTGATCCCGGTCAACTCCTCGAACTCGGCGAGATATTTTATCAGGGTGTCGCTGCGCGGGCTTTTCACCAGATTGACGTCAAGCGTCGTGCCGGCAAAGCGCTTCCAGTCGACGGCCGCGGCAAAGCCTGGGCGAACACCCACAAGGCCGGCGGCGGCAAGTGCCGCGGTTCCCTGGAGGAGTTGCCTCCTGGTTGGGTTGAACAGATTGGACGACATTTCTTCCTCCCGGTTGCTGTCGTTGTCGAATGCGTCGCGACCGCGACGCGGCTCATGCTTCCTCAGATTTGCAGCGCCAGCCGGCGCGCCTTGTCGATGTGCAGGCTGATCGCCTCGACCGCCTTCTGCGGGTCGCGGCTTTCCATGGCTTCGATGACCGCAAGGTGCTCACGCATGACCGGCACGACGCGCCCGTCGATGCGGAAGCGCTCCTGATGGATCAGCCGGATCTTCACCGAGTTGACCAGATAGGCCTTGGCGATGATCTCGTTGCCCAGCGCATCGATGAAAGTGTCGTGCATCGCCCAGTCGATGCTCTGCGCCCTGGCCTCCATTTCCGGCGTCGGCGCCTGCGAAAGGGCTTGAGCCAGCATCTCCTCGTGTTCGCGCCGCAGGCGGGCAAGTTCGTCATCGGAAGCGCTGGCGGTGAACAGCGCCACCGCTTCGCGCTCCATGAACAGGCGGAACTGAAAAGCCTCGCGGATCAGGCTGATGTCGATATGGGCGATCTGCATGCCGCGCTGCGGGATCGTCGTCAGAAGCCCTTCGGCCTCGAGACGCGGCACGATTTCGCGAATGGCGCCGAGCGGCAGACCGGTGAAGGCGACCAGTTCGCGCTGCGATACGAACTGGCCCGGCAGCAGATCGCGGGCCAGCAAATGCCGCGTGAAGCTGGCATAGGCTTTTTCCCTAAGCGTGGTCGGTTCGCCGCCGTCTTCCATTTCAGCGCGTATCCCTTTGCCGGTCAGGCTGATTCCCTGGCAAACAGTCTGTCATAGGCGTCAGCCAGCTGTTGTCTCCCCTGCGAACCGATCGGCTCCAGCGGCGGACGGACCGCCAGCCAGCGGTCGTCGCTGGTCTTGCGCGCCACCATGACCTTCACCGCCGGCGTGACCGGATATTTGAGCAATTCGAGCACGAAACGCTCGACACGTGTGTCGTCGCGCCCGTCCTCGGCCATGGCCCGGATTTCGCTGGTAACGAAATTGGCCATGCCGGAGATTGCGCCTTGAGCACCAATTCGCACGGCTCGTGCCAGATGCCGCTCGTCACCGATCAAGATCACCAGATCGCCATGGGCGCCGAGCAGCGCCTCGCTGTAGTCCCAATCCCCGCCGGAATCCTTGACCCCCGCAATGACATCCGGAAAAGCCGTACGCAATCGGCCGATCAGGTCAAGCGAGAGCTGCACCATGGTGACCGACGGAATGTTGTAGAGCAGAACGCCACGGGCGAGGGGACCGAGCACGGCAAAGACAGTGGAAAACCAGCCGAAAAGACCATCGTCGCCGACATTCTTGAAGTAGCTCGGCGGCGCCAGCAGAATGTTGCGGGCGCCGCGCTGCAAGGCATGCCGGGCCTGCTCAGCGGCGTCTTCGGCCGCATCGACCAGCACGCCGGCAACAAGCTGATGCGGCAGGATGCCGGCAGCCAGCATGGCTTCGGTCACCGACCGCCGCTCCCCGGTGCCAACCGATGCGCCTTCGCCGGTGGTGCCAAAAAGCGTAACACTGGTGCACCCCTCCGCCAGGCAACGCTTGGCCTGGGCGACCATGAGGGCGGTGGCGATCTGCCCGGAGGCGTCAAAAGGCGTGGCAAGGGCGGCTGAAAGGCCAAAGCGTGATGTCACCGGGGGTCTCCGAAAAGAAGTTCGAAGGCAGTGATATCTCACTAACATGTCAGTTGTAAATCGGTCTGGTGCGAATTTTCTGCCCCGGATGACGTGGGCGAATCTTCTTGCTGGGAAGCGAACAGCGTCACACCGGAGATGTCGGTCAGACAGAAGAATCCCCCAACACCAGCGAAACATTGCCGCCGGCATGGCGTTCTAGCCGGCCGGCGAGGTCGAGTTCCAGCAGCACCATGAACACTTGGGCCGGGTGCAGGCGGGTATGGCGGATGATCTCGTCGACCGGCACTGGGGTCGGGCCGAGCGCCTCGATGACGCGGGCGCGGTCGCTTTCGCCGGGCGGTGGTGCGGCCAAGAAGTCGGGCGGCTCTTCGAACGGCGGCACGTCGGGCGCTCGCATGCCGGTCAGCGGCGCGATTGCCCTGGAAATATCCGATGCCTCGGTGACCAGGGTGGCGCCATCCTTGAGCAGGCCATTGGCGCCGGCGGCGCGTGGATCGAGCGGTGAGCCCGGTACAGCGAAGACCAGTCGGCCCATTTCGCCGGCAAGCCTGGCGCTGATCAGGGACCCAGAGCGTTGCGCTGCCTCGACCACCACCAGCCCAAGGACCGCACCCGCGACAAGGCGGTTGCGGCGCGGAAAATCCTGAGCGCGCGGCTGCCAGCCGAACGGCATCTCCGAAATGATGGCGCCACGCTCGGCAATCTCTTCGCACAGGCCTGCATTTTCAGGCGGATAAGGCTGGTCGAGGCCGCCGGCCAGCACGCCGATCGTGCCGGTCGCAAGACTGCCCTGATGCGCCGCTGTGTCGATGCCGCGCGCCAGGCCGGAGACGATTGCGTAGCCGTCGCGGCCGAGGTCGGCTGCCAGCATGCGCGCCATCTTGATGCCGGCCAGCGACGCGTTGCGTGCCCCGACTATGGCGACACCCGGCAGCCGGAAAACAGCTGCGTTGCCCTTTACCGCCAGCAGGGGCGGCGGATGATCCATGTTGCGCAAGAGGGGTGGGTAGTCTGCTTCACCGATGCCGACGAAGCGGGCGCCGGCCTTTCCAGCTGTTTCCAGTTCGGCCTCGGCCTCGGCAACGGACGGGATGCGGGCGATCCGGATGGCGCCGCCCGAAATCATCAGTTCCGGCAGTATTTCAAGCGCCGCTTCGGCTGAGCCGAAGCGGTTGATCAGGTCGCGAAAGGAGGCAGGGCCGACATTCTGGGTGCGGATCAGTCGTAGCCAGCTCAGCCGCTGCCGGTCGCTGAGGCGCGGCCCGGCGGTCGGCTCGCTCATCCCTTGGCTCCGATCTTGCCCTCGGTGCCGGCAAGCAGGCGCGAAATGTTTTCCCGGTGCTTGATGAAAACGATGATGCTCATCACTGCGAACAACCCGGCATTCTGCGGTGTGCTCATGAAATAGAGGGCGATCGGCACGATGACCGCCGCCGTCAGCGCCGCAAGCGAGGAATAACGGAAGAGAAATGCCATCACCAGCCAGACGACGGCGAAGATCAGCGCCACCTGCCAGGCAAGGCCGATCAGCACGCCGAGATAGGTGGCGACGCCCTTGCCGCCCTTGAAGCCCAGCCATACCGGGAAGAGATGACCGAGAAAGGCGCCGAGACCGGCCCAGATCGCCAGGTCAGGCGCGAAATAGCCAGCGATCAGCACGGCGGCCGTGCCCTTCAGCGCGTCGAGCAACAGCGTCGCCGCGGCTAGGCCCTTGTTGCCGGTGCGCAGAACATTGGTGGCGCCGATGTTGCCCGAGCCGATCTGGCGCACATCGCCAAGGCCGGCCGCGCGGGTGAGCAGAAGCCCGAACGGAATCGAGCCCAGGAGATAGCCGAACACAAGCGCTGGGATGAGGCTGTAAGTCATTGTTTCCCCCGCATTTCCCCCAGTTTGGCCGGATCAGGCGCGGTGCGCGGGTTGTCCGGCTCAGACGGAGAACACTGTGCGGCCCGCAACCAGCGTTTGCAAGACCTTGCCTTGCAGGCGCGCACCTTCGAAACAGGTGTTTTTTGAGCGCGAACGAATGCCGCTTTCGCTGACGATCCAGGGTTCGTCGAGGTCGACAAGCGCAAGATCGGCGACAGCGCCGGGCTTCAGCGTGCCACCGGGCAGTCCGAACAGTTTTGCCGGGGCCGTGGACAGGGTCTCGATCAGCCTCAGCAATGGCACGTCGCCATTGTGGTAGAGCCGCAAGGCCGCGCCCAGCAGCGTCTCCAACCCGATGGCGCCGGCCGCCGCATCGGCGAAGGGCAGGCGCTTGGTGTCGACATCCTGCGGATCGTGCGAGGAGACGATGACGTCGATCGTACCGTCCCTGACCGCCTCGATCATCGCCAGCCGGTCTTCCTCGGCACGCAATGGCGGCGTCAGGCGAAAGAAGGTGCGGTATTCGCCGACATCGTTTTCATTGAGCGACAGATTGTGGATCGCCACGCCCGACGTCACCGTCGCCCCGTCGGCCTTGGCACGCGTCACGGCGTTTGCCGCCATCGCCGTCGAGATCTTCGCCGCATGGTACGAACCGCGCGTCAGCCGCGCCAGCGCAAGGTCGCGTTCCAGCGGGATGGATTCGGCCTCGCGCGGAATGCCGGAAAGGCCGAGCCAGCTGGCGTAGAGGCCTTCATTCATCACGCCGGATGAACCGAGGTCCGCATCCTGCGTCTCATGCACGATGGTGGCGCCGAAGTCGCGCGCATAGGTCAGCGCGCGGCGCATCACCAGCGCACTCGATATGGTGTGGCGGCCATCGGTGAAGGCGACCGCGCCGGCTTCGCGCAGCAGGCCGAACTCGGTCATCTCGCGCCCGTCGAGGCCCTTGGTGATCGCCGCAGCCGGAAAGACGTTGACGATAGCCGTGTCTTTGGCGGTGCGCAGCACGAATTCGACAAGCGCCACATTGTCGATCACCGGGTCGGTATCGGGCATCATGACGATGGAGGTGACGCCGCCAGCCGCCGCCGCGACACTCGCCGACGCAATGGTTTCGCGATGCTCGCCGCCCGGTTCGCCGATGAAGACGCGGCCATCGACCAGGCCTGGAATGATCGCCTTGCCGGCGCAGTCGATAATGGTGGCGCCCTCGGGCGCGCCCTGGTTGAGCGCTGGCTTGCCGGCGGCAACGATCTTGCGGCCATCGACGATGACGGCGCCGACTTCGTCGATGCCGCGCGAGGGGTCGACGATGCGGGCGCGCTCAAAGACCGTTATGCTCATGCGCCGCGGCCCTCTTGGTTGCGACGGGGATCGAGCAGCGCTTCCATGACCGCCATGCGCACAGCAACGCCCATTTCGACCTGTTCCTGGATGACGCTTTGCGGGCCGTCGGCGATTTCCGAAGCGATCTCGACGCCACGGTTCATCGGTCCGGGGTGCATCACCAACGCGTCGTCTTTGGCCGCCTTCAGTTTTTCCGCATCGAGGCCGAAATAGCGGAAATACTCGCGCACCGAAGGCACGAAGGCGCCTTCCATGCGCTCGCGCTGCAGGCGCAGCATCATCACCACATCGGCGTCCTTGAGGCCTTCGGCCATCGAACGGGTGACGATGACGCCCATCTTCTCGATGCCGGTGGGCAGCAGCGTCGACGGCGCAACGACGCGCACCTGCGCGCCGAGCGCGTTGAGCAGCATGATGTTGGAGCGCGCCACGCGCGAATGCAGGATGTCGCCGCAGATCGCCACGATCAGCTTCGACAGCGGGCCCTTGGCGCGGCGGATGGTCAGCGCGTCGAGCAGCGCCTGTGTCGGGTGCTCATGCGCGCCGTCGCCGGCATTGACGACGGAGCAGCCGACCTTCTGCGCGAGAAGCGCGGCCGCACCGGCCGACTGGTGGCGGATGATCAATATGTCGGGCCGCATGGCATTCAGCGTCATCGCCGTGTCGATGAGCGTTTCGCCCTTCTTCACCGAAGAGCTTGCCACCGACATGTTCATGACATCGGCGCCAAGCCGCTTTCCGGCCAGTTCGAACGACGACTGCGTGCGCGTCGAGGCTTCATAGAACAGGTTGATCTGTGTGCGGCCGCGCAGCGTCGAGGTTTTCTTCTCGGACTGCCGCGAGATCGCGACCGCCCGGTCCGCCCTGTCGAGCAACAGCTCGATGTCGGCAGGGGAAAGGTCGCGGATGCCCAGAAGATGGCGATGAGGATAGGGGGACGAAGCGTCGGTCATCTCAAGGGGCTGCTATAGGGTGGAGACTTTGCGGCTGCAAGCGCCAGCTTTGCATTGGAGCCGTTCTCCTCATTTTTTTCGTGTAGATGGCCGATTGTATCGGCCGGTATTTTCATCGCGCGCGCTGCATGGCTTGGCTATATCTAGCCGACAGCCTCGGATTCGTGGCTTTCTGACGATAGAAGGATTGGGCGTGACCGACGACGTGACGAACCAGCCGCCGCCGCTGACGGGCGGCAACGCCTGGCGGGGCGATCCGTTGCTGATCCAGCTCGCGGAGCGTTTTTCCGATCCGGTGCGCCGGGAACTCGACGGTCTCGGCCGTTTCGTGCTGACGCAGGAGGCGCAGGAACTGGCGCGCCTCGCCAATGTCGAGACGCCGAAGCTGAGGACGCATGATCGCCAAGGACGGCGCATCGACGTGGTCGAGTTCCATCCCGCCTATCACGCCTTGATGCGCCGCTCCGTGGCCAATGGGCTGCATTCCTCGGTGTGGGAAAACGGCGACACCGAGATCGGCCGCCGCCATCAGGTCCGTGCCGCCCGGTTTTATCTGACGGCGGAGCTCGAGACCGGGCATCTGTGCCCCATCACCATGACCAATGCTTCGCTGGCGGCCTTGATGGCAAGCCCGAAACTGTTTCGTGAATGGGCGCCGCGCGTGACGACGCGCAAATATGACCAGAGCCAAAAGCCGCCGGTCGAGAAAACCGGGCTGACGCTCGGCATGGGCATGACCGAGAAACAGGGCGGCACCGATGTGCGCGCCAATGTGACGAGGGCGGAACGCGCCGGCAGCGGTTTTTATCGTCTGACCGGGCACAAATGGTTCATGTCGGCGCCGATGTCGGATGCCTTCCTGGTGCTGGCGCAGGCGCCGGAGGGGCTGTCGTGCTTCCTCGTACCGCGCGTTCTCGGTGACGGCTCGGGCAACGGCTTCCGCTTCCAGCGGCTGAAGGACAAGCTCGGCAACCGTTCCAACGCATCCTCCGAAGTCGAATTCGTCAATGCCATCGGCGAGATGGTCGGCGAACCCGGTGCCGGTGTGAAGACGATCATGGACATGGTGACGCTCACCCGGCTCGATTGTGCCATCGCCTCGTCGGCGATCATGCGCGCGGGCCTCGCCGAGGCCGTTCATCATGCCCGCCATCGTCAGGTGTTCGGTTCGACCCTGATCGAGCAGCCGTTGATGCAGCGCGTGCTGGCGGACATGGCACTCGATGTCGCCGCCGCCACCGCACTGTCGTTCCGGCTGGCGCGGTCCTTCGACGAGGCGGCCAGCGACCGCGGTGAAGCGGCGTTTGCCCGCGCCATGACGCCGGTCGTCAAATACTGGGTCTGCAAGATCGCGCCGCCTTTGCTCTATGAGGCGATGGAGTGCCTCGGCGGCAATGGCTATGTCGAGGAGGCGCCGCTCGCCCGCTATTATCGCGAGGCCCCGGTCAACGCGATCTGGGAGGGCTCGGGCAATGTCATGGCGCTCGACGTGCTGCGCGTGCTTGGCCGTGCGCCCGGCCTGTTCGAGGATGTGCTGGCCGGCATCGACCGCGATCTCGGCGCCGGCGGACGCGGCACGATCGGCGTGCTGAAGGCGGCGATGCAGGTCGCTTCAACCGACGAAGGTTCGGCTCGGCTGCTCACCGAGCAGCTGGCTCTGTCGGCTGCGGCGGCAGAATTGCGCCGTCTGGGGGCAGGGCGGATCGCCGACGCTTTCGTCGAGACGCGATTGGCCGGCCAATGGCGCAACACCTATGGCATGATCGATTCGCGCCACGATGCACGCATGATCATCGACACGCTCTATCCGCCAGTGAACTGAGCCGCGAGCATCGCAAAAACCGGCGCCATCCACAGTTTTGAGGCGTTGGTCCGTATCCTCTCGCATATGGCTAATTTCCGTTAACCTTAACAAATGGTTTCCGTTGCGATGGCGAGCGGCAAGGCCCACTGTCCCGGCGCAAGCAGGCAATGGTTCAGATTGGCCGTCTCCTGCTTTGCGAAGCAGGAACACCGATGCGACAGGTACTGACCTCTTTTCTGACCTTGCACTGGACGATTGTTTTCGCCCTGCTTGCGCTCATCTGCATCGACGGAAACCGTGGTGTGGCGGCGGCGCTCGGCGTGATCGGTGCCACAATCGAGGGTACCCGCTTCGTCAACCTCGACAATTTCGTTGTCGTGGCGCCGCTTGCCACCGCATTGCTGGTCGTCGCGGTTCTGTTTTTCTGGGCCTTTGTCGAAGCCCTGGTCAACGACGCGACCAGCCCGGACGCCGACAGCGTTGCCCGCATCGCCTTCATCTGCGCGTCCGGCGTGTTGTCGCTGATCGTCATCGGGGGTGCTGCGCAAGGCATAAACGGGCTGTTCATGGCTGTTGCCGTGCAGCTGGCAGCACTTCTGGCATCCTATGTCGCCATGCTTGCCGAACGGCGGTCCGTGGTTGCGGCAGCGGCTTCGGGCGAAGGCGAGATCCATGCCGTCGCGCACGGCATGGCAAAAGCCGCAGCCCACAATTCGCTGCTTTCACTCATATCAGGCCGAACGGTGTCCAAAACCGGCTCCAATCCCAGGGGAGGCCGCTGATGCGCTACATCTTCGGATTCTGGGCGGCGCCGATGGCGATTTTCTGGGGCTGGTTCTATCTGTCGGCCAATGACATCAATTTCGGCTACGCGATGCTCAGCCGACAGATGCACGACTTCTTCTTCCAGCTCTACGGTCAGATGCTCGGCATCGATCCGGCGATCATCCCCGGCATGGTGGCGAAGACGTGCGTCTTCGACGGGTTGCTGCTGATGGCGCTTTGGGCATTCCGCCGTCGCCGCGAAATCGCCGGCTGGGTCAGACAGCGCTGGGCGGGTCCGGTTCCGTTCGAGCGGATGCGTGGAGCGACTGAAGCCGGTCCAAAACTCCCTGCAGAATAAACGCGGCTGCCGCCGAATCGATCTTGCCGGCGCGTTTGCGGCGCGAGAAATCCATCTCGATCAGCGTCCTTTCGGCTGCGACCGTCGATAGCCTCTCATCCCAGAGCACGAAGGGCAGGTCGCTTATCTGCGCCATGTTGCGGACGAAAGCGCGAGATTTCTGCGCACGCGGACCTTCCGAGCCGTCCATGTTGATCGGCAGCCCAATCACCACGGCGCCGGCATTCTCCTTCTGCAGCAAGGCGAGCAGCACCGCCGCATCGAGCGAAAATTTCCTTCGCATGATGACCGGACGCGGATGGGCGAAGGAAAACCTCTGGTCCGAGACCGCGACGCCGATCGTCTTGTCGCCGAGGTCAAGCCCCGCCAGCGTCTTGCCGCCGGCTAACCGCGCCGGCAATTCTTCGATCGTGATAATGCCCACCGGCCGTCCTTCGCCTTTCACCACCAGGTGTTTTGTCAAACGCGCGGCGGACAAGTAACCCTTTGATCTCGGGGCCATTGGCGTTCTATCCTTTGGCAAGTCAAAAATCGAGGAATGCATTCATGAAACTGACCTGGTACGGCCACTCGGCCTTTCGGATCGATACCGCTGATGCCAAGATCCTCATCGACCCCTATCTGATAGGCAATCCGTCATGGACGGGTGGCTGGGAGGGCCCGGCTGAGGGTGTCACGCATGTGCTGCTGACGCATGGCCACAGCGACCACATCAGCGGCGCGGTGGAGGTGCTCGGCAAAAGCGGCGCCCAGCTCGTCGCCAATTTCGAGATCTGCATGTATCTGGTCGGCAAGGGCGTCAGCGACAAGAAGATCAATCCCGGCAACATCGGCGGCACCGTCGATTGCGGCAGCTTCACCACCACTTTTGTCCAGGCGCTGCACTCATCCTCGTTCCCGGGCGAGGGCGGCCAGAACACCTATCTCGGCAATCCGGGCGGCCTCGTCCTGCATTTCGCGGAAGACAAAACGCTCTATCACATGGGCGACACCGACATCTTCTCCGACATGGCGCTGATCAACGAGTTGCATGAGCCGAAGATAGGCCTGGTGCCGATCGGCGACCGCTTCACCATGGGCGGCGCGGTGGCGGCACTTGCCTGCCGGCGCTTCTTCAAATTCGACACCGTGGTGCCCTGCCACTTCGGCACGTTTCCGATGATCGACCCGACCGCCGATAAGTTCGAGGCCGGCCTGGAAGGATCCGGTGTAAGGGTGGCGTTGCCGAAAATCGGTGAGACGATTACGATCTAGAAACAGCTAAAGTGGAATAAATCCATGGTATTGGGGCGATCTCTTTGCGTTTCCATGTTTGTCGCGGCGTCGCCCGCGGTCGCCGCGGATGATTTCATCGAAGGCGTCTACCTTCAGTCCGAAGAGCTTTGCACGCAGGCCAAAAAGGACACGCTGCAAACGCTGATCGACGCCGGCAACATCGTGCTTTCGGCGCACGGCCTGCAGAGCGTCGAATACAATTGCGAGTTTCTGCAGGTCAGCAAGGCGACCGCTTCGCCGAGCTGGGCGGTGACGGCCCTCTGCCAGGAACCAGGCTATGTCTTCCCGGATGTCCTCTCGGTGACGCAAATGAATGAGAAGCAGATCGATCTCGTGTCGGTCCGGCCCGTCAACGACGAAAGCGAAGCAAGCGGCAACAGCGGCAGCTACTATTTGTGCGAGGGCGTTGCCCTGCCGTAGACATCATCCTGTGCGTGGATCGATGGCCGAAGACTAGGCCGCCGCCGCAGCCTGGTCTCTCGCACGATGCATGTTGCGCAGCGCGCGCGGCGCCGCTATAGCCCGAACTGGTTTTCCCCGAGGCAAAAACATGTCCGTAGATCTTCAGACAGTGAAGCGCGTCGCGCATCTCGCCCGCATTGCGGTGAGCGAGGAAGATGCCGAACGGATGACCGGCGAGCTGAACGCCATTCTGGGCTTCGTCGAACAGCTGAATGAGGTCGATGTTTCCGGCATCGAACCGATGACCTCGGTGACGCCGATGGACATGAAGAAGCGTCAGGACGTTGTTACTGACGGCGGCAAGGCAGCTGACATCGTCGCCAACGCGCCGGCGACCGAAGAGAATTTCTTCCTCGTGCCGAAGGTCGTGGAGTAACCGGCCGATGGCAATCGACATCGCCATTGAAACGCCACTGCAGGACGACGTGCGCGGCCTGGTCGAGGAACTCAACCAGACCTTGCTCGAACTGACGCCGCCGGAGCATTGCTACCATCTGACGGTCGAGCAGATGGCTGGTGAGGACACGACTGTCTTCATCGCCCGCGACAACGGCATGGCCATTGGCTGCGGTGCGCTGAAACGCCATGACGGCGCTGTCGGCGAGGTCAAGCGCATGTACACGCGGCCCTCGCATCGCGGGCAGAAGATCGGCGCGAAAATCGTCGAGCAGGTCGAGGCGCTGGCGCGCAACGAGGGGCTGAAGCGCCTGGTGCTGGAGACGGGCGACCGTCACCCCGCGGCGTGGACCGTCTACGAACGCGCCGGGTTTTCGCGTTGCGGCCCGGTGCTGGATTATCCCGATTCCGAGTGGTCGGTGTTTTACGAAAAGAGCCTTTGATGAGCGACCTGACCCAGCTGACGATTTCACAGGCCCGCGCCAAGCTGCACGGCAAGGAAATCACCGCGACCGAGATCACCGAGGCCTATCTCTCGGCCATCGATCGCGCCAATCCCGCGCTCAATGCCTATGTCGCGGTGACAGGCGACAAGGCGCGCGACATGGCCAAGGCGTCCGACGCAAGGCTGGTCAAGGGCGAGGGCGGTGCGCTGGAAGGCATCCCGCTCGGAATCAAGGACCTGTTCGGCACCGAAGGCGTCCATACGCAGGCCTGCAGTCATGTGCTGGACGGGTTCAAGCCGCGCTACGAATCGACCGTTACGTCAAATCTGTGGGCCGACGGCGCCGTCATGCTCGGTAAACTCAACATGGACGAGTTCGCCATGGGCTCGTCCAACGAGACGTCCTACTATGGCCCGGTCATCAATCCGTGGCGGCGCTCGCGCCTAGACACGGTGGTGATGCCGACGACGCATCAGGGTGATGGCGGCTTCGTCTCGGCCGGCGGCACCAGGACCGCGCGCAGCCTGGACAATGCGCAGCTGGTGCCGGGCGGTTCTTCCGGCGGTTCGGCAACCGCAGTGTCGGCCTTCCTGTGTGCCGGCGCGACCGCGACGGATACTGGCGGCTCGATCCGCCAGCCGGCCGCCTTCACCGGCACGGTCGGCATCAAGCCGACCTATGGCCGCTGCTCGCGCTGGGGCATCGTCGCCTTCGCCTCGTCGCTCGACCAGGCCGGCCCGATCGCTCGTGACGTGCGCGATGCCGCGATCCTGCTGAAGTCGATGGCCTCCGTCGATCCGAAGGACACGACGTCGGTCGACATGCCGGTACCGGACTATGAGGCCGCGATCGGCAAGCCGATCAAGGGCATGAAGGTCGGCATTCCCAGGGAGTACCGCGTCGACGGCATGCCCGAAGAGATCGAAGCGCTGTGGCAGAAGGGCATTGCCTGGCTGAAGGACGCCGGCGCCGAGATCGTCGATATTTCCCTGCCGCATACGAAATACGCGCTGCCCGCCTATTACATCGTGGCGCCCGCCGAGGCTTCGTCCAATCTCGCCCGCTACGATGGCGTCCGCTACGGCTTGCGCGTGCCGGGCAAGGATATCGTCGACATGTATGAGAAGACCCGTGCCGCCGGTTTCGGCCGTGAGGTCAAGCGCCGTATCATGATCGGCACCTATGTGCTGTCGGCCGGCTATTACGACGCCTACTATCTGCAGGCGCAGAAGGTGCGCAATCTGATCAAGCGGGATTTCGAGACTGTCTTCGCCGCCGGCGTCGATGTCATCCTGACCCCGGCAACGCCATCCGCCGCCTTCGGCATCGCCGACGAGGACATGGCTGCCGATCCGGTCAAGATGTACCTGAACGACATCTTCACCGTCACGGTGAACATGGCCGGCCTGCCGGGCATCGCTGTGCCCGCCGGGCTCGACGCCAAGGGTTTGCCGCTCGGGCTTCAGTTGATCGGCCGGCCGTTTGACGAGGAAACCCTGTTCCAGACCGCTGCCGTCATCGAGCAGGCCGCGGGGACGTTCCAGCCGGAGAAGTGGTGGTAGCATGCCGCCCCCGTCTCGCATTTCCATCGTCGAGACGGAAGACGAACTGCTGATAACCAACCCACCGCGCATCTCGGATTTCAGGATGGGCTTCGTCCTGGTTGGGGCCGCGATCGTTGCCTACACCGGCTACATGGGATTGACCGACACGTCGCCCGCAAACGTCGCCAGCGGCACTCTCGGACTGCTGTCGTTCACTGCGATCATTGCCCTCTTCACCTACTTCCTCGGCAAGGATTTCATGTGGCTGGTGTTCGGCAAAGAAACCCTGCGGCTAACCGACGTGGCAGCCGTGCGCGACGTCAGGGGTTTTGTGCGAAATCGTTCCTCATTGCCTTTGAAAGGGCACCTTGAGGCCGAAATCCTCGACCATACCTATCCAACGGATGAAGCGGGGCTGTCGGAAGTCATCAGGTTGACCAACACCAACGGCGTCCTTGTTTTCGGCAGGGAGTTGAGCCGGCCCGAGGCCGAGGCTGTGACAAGTGCCGTCGAGCACTTCATCGGTCGTGAGAATTCGAGCCGACGATAGGCAGCCAATGTTCTTCTACCTTTCCAAGATCTTCTGGTTCTTCATCCAGCCGCTCAACCTGGCGATCTTCCTGCTGCTGGCGGGACTGCTCGCGGTCACGATCGGGCGCCGACGGTTAGCGGCCGCCGGCAGCGTGCTGGCATTTTTGATCCTTGCACTGTCAGCATGGACGTCGCTCGGCGCCATGATGCTCAATCCGTTGGAAGAGCGCTTTCAACGGCCGCCGCTGCCGGAAAAGGTCGACGGCATCGTCGTGCTCGGCGGCGGCTTCGAGGGCGCCATCAATCTGGCGCGCGGCGGCTATGAGCTGAACAGCAGCGGCGATCGGATGGTCGAGACCGCGATTCTCGCCCGGCGCTTTCCCACCGCCAAGGTGGTCGTCTCCGGCGGCACCGGCGCGTTGTTTCTCGATGGCGAGGGCGATGCCGCAACCGCGCCGCGCCTGCTCACGGCGCTTGGCGTGGCGGCCGACCGTATGATCCTGGAGAACAAGTCCCGCAACACCTATGAGAACGCGGTCTTCACCAAGGAGTTGGTAACGCCGAAGCCCGGCGAGACCTGGCTGCTGGTGACCTCGGCCTTCCATATGCCGCGCGCCAAGGCGCTGTTCGACAAGGCCGGCTTTGCAACCGTTCCATGGCCGGTCGACTATCGCACCTCGGGACGGGAAGGCGTCGGCCTGTTCCGCGACAATCCAGCCGATTCGCTGCAGGCCACCACCATGGCCATCCGGGAATGGATCGGGCTTTTTGCCTACTGGCTGTCAGGCCGGATCGATCAGCCTTTTCCGGGTGGCTGACCGATCACCGCCTGCCTGGCCGCCGAGAAGAACTGGCGCCGCACCAGCACCGCCAGCAGCAACAGCGTCGACAACACGAACACCATGGGGTCGACGAACCAGCCGAGATAACCGATCGAGAAGAACACGCCGCGCAGGCCGGAGTTGAAGTGCTTTCCGGCCAGCATGTTCATTTGCGCCGCACGCCACACCGCCGTTTCGGTGACCGGATTGCGCGAGGCTTCGCCATGCGGGATTGGCACGGCGCCGATCAGGATCGTGCAATAATTGAACAGCCGGTACGCCCAGCCGAATTTGAAGAACGAAAACGCCAGGATCAGCACCAGCCCAAACACCTTTATCTGGAAGGCCGCGCGCGACGGCGCGCCACCCAGAGGCAGGTCGCTGAGCACTTCAAGAACCCGGTCGGACGCGCCGAGCAGGGCAAAGCAGCCGCCGATCGCGATCAGCGAGCTGGAGGCGAAGAAGGCGGTGCCTTGCTGCAGCCCGCTCATGATGGCGGTGTCGACGATGCGGATCTCGCGCTCGGCCATGGTCCGCATCCAGGCTTGCCGCTGTGCATTCATCGCCGTCGTCAGCGACATCCGGCTGACAAGCTTGCCGTCGGAGGCAAACGTGTGCAGCAGCCACGCGACGAGGAAGAAGGCCAGCGCCGCGAGATCGGCTGTCGAAAGATCGAGGGAATCGCCCATGGCCTGAATTTATCACATTCAGGGCGATCGCTTCGATGTCCGCATTCAGCGATCGTGCCAATGTCGCTGCCGGAGCAAACAAGGTCGGCGGGTGCAGCGCCGCGATTTCCAAAAGAGCGGAAACATCGTGGGAATTCCTATATGTAGTCCTCGACCTGACTCCAGGAGACAACGCCGCGTGTTCCTTTCGGTTTTCGACCTGTTCAAGATCGGCATAGGACCCTCGAGTTCGCACACGATGGGACCGATGACCGCCGCGGCGCGGTTTCTCGACGAGGTCGCGGGAAATGACTGGCCGCGCCCGGCGGGTGTGAAGGTCGACCGCCTTGGCGCCAGCCTGCACGGGTCACTCGCCTATACCGGCATCGGCCACGGCAGTGACCGCGCCGTCATGCTCGGCCTTGCCGGTCTGACGCCGCAGACGGTCGATCCCGACCAGGCCGATGGCATTGCCAGCCGCATCGCCGCCGAAAAGCGCATTTCGCCGCCCGGCCATCCCACCTATCGCTTCGATCCGGCCACCGATCTGGTGCTGGACCGCAAGACGCCGCTCACCGGACACGCCAACGGCATGGCGTTCTACGCCTATGATTCCGGCGGCCGCCTGCTGCTCAAGCGCATCTATTATTCGATCGGCGGCGGCTTCGTGGTTTCCGAAGAGGAACTGCAGCGGATGAAGGCCAAGGGATCGGTGACGACGGAAGGCAAGAAAGTGCCTTATCCGTTCAAGAATGCGGTCGAGATGCTGGCCATGGCCAGCAAAAGCGGCCTTTCCATCGCCGACATGAAACGCGTCAACGAGGAGACGCAGATGACGCGCGAGGCGCTCGACGCCGGCCTCGACGGCATCTGGAGCGCCATGAAAGGCTGCATCGACCGTGGCCTGTCGCAGGACGGCATCATGCCGGGCGGGTTGAAGGTGCGCCGCCGTGCCCGCATGCTGCATGACAAGCTGCAGGAGCAATGGCAGCAGAACAAGCCCAATCCCTTGCTCGCCAATGACTGGCTGTCGATCTACGCCATGGCGGTGAACGAGGAAAACGCCGCTGGCGGCCGGGTCGTCACAGCGCCGACCAACGGTGCGGCCGGCACGCTGCCGGCGGTGCTGCGCTACTGGCTGCATTTCCATCCCGAGGCGGACCAGCCGAGCATTCGTGATTTCCTGCTGACGGCTGCTGCCGTCGGCGGCATCATCAAGACCAATGCTTCGATCTCCGGCGCCGAAGTCGGCTGTCAGGGCGAGGTCGGGTCGGCATCGGCAATGGCGGCGGCCGGCCTGTGCGCCGTCATGGGCGGTACGCCCGAGCAGGTCGAGAATGCCGCCGAGATCGCGCTCGAACACCATCTCGGCATGACCTGCGATCCGGTTGGCGGGCTGGTGCAGGTGCCGTGCATCGAGCGCAATGCGCTGGGCGCGGTCAAGGCGGTGACGGCAGCGTCACTGGCCATCAAGGGCGACGGCACCCATTTCGTACCTCTCGATGCAGCGATCGAGACCATGCGCCAGACCGGCCTCGACATGAACGAGAAGTACAAGGAAACCAGCCTGGGTGGGCTCGCCGTCAATGTCGTGGAATGCTGAAGGCTGGCCTAAACTGCCACTGTGGAGAAGTCGATCCGGTCGTTGACGCGTCCGCATGCGGGACTAACCTTAAGCGATGTCTCTCAATCTCATAAAACTCTGTGTCGGCTGCGACAGCGTCGAAGATCTCGAGGAGTGGATCGCCTTCCGCCTCGACGAGCGGCGGCGCGCCGGTGAGCCGGTCGAGCAATATCACACCACGCGCATGATGCCGACGCGCGGCGCCGAGGTCACCGATGGCGGTTCGCTCTATTGGGTGATCAAAGGAAATGTGCAGTGCCGCCAACTGATCACCGAGATCCGGCCGTTCACCGATAGTGAAGGCATCGGCCGCTGCCACCTGATTCTCGACCCGAAGGTTGTTCGAACCGACTGGCAGCCGCGCCGGGCCTTTCAGGGCTGGCGCTATCTGAAGCCGGCCGACGCGCCGCTCGATCTGGGCAAGGGCAAGGCCGGACTGATCGAGATGCCGCCGAAACTCAGGCGCGAGCTTGCCGATCTCGGCCTGCTCTGACCTCAGGTGGCATCACCGTCTGGCCCTTTGTGCCACCCGATGTGGGGCTTGCAAGCGATGTGGCAACGCCACATCTTGTTTTTTATGAGCGATAAGAAGCAACCTGTGCCAGCGAGGACCAATCCTGCGCCGATCAAGCCTCAATCCAACGCTGGCGAGATCGACGCCTTCATTCGCCAGGCGAGGACACTTGCCGCATCGGCGACCGGTTCGGGCAGGCTGATCCTTGCTCTCGACGCGACGATGAGCCGCCAGCCGACATGGGATCTGGCCTGCACGCTGCAGGGCCAGATGTTCGACGCCGTCGGCAAGGCAGGAACCCTCAGCGTGCAACTGGTTTATTTTCGCGGTCTTGGCGAGTGCCGTTCGTCCGCTTTCGTGAGCGACACCAATGCCTTGAAGCAGCTGATGACGCGGATCGAGTGCCGCAGCGGTCATACCCAGATCGGCAAGGTGCTGGCGCATGCGTTGAAACAGACGGCAACCGCTAAGGTCAATGCGCTGGTCTATATCGGCGATGCGATGGAAGAGGATATCGACGATCTGGCCGAAAAGGCCGGCAGCCTCGGCCTTCATGGCGTTCCTGTCTTCGTCTTTCAGGAAGGCCATGATTCCAGCGCGGAAAAGGCGTTCAAAGAGGTTGCGCGGCTGTCCAAGGGGGCCTGGTTCCGGTTTGATCGGCGGGCTGCCGCGACCCTGGCCGGACTGCTTTCGGCTGTCGCCGTGTTCGCGACCGGCGGGTTGAAGGCGCTCGAAGCCAGAGGCAGGCCGGAAGACCGGCTGATGATCGAGCATCTGCGGGGCGGCGGAAAATAATGGGCGCAATCATCGCTTTTGTAGCGTTGCTTTTGCTGCTGCTCGGCGCGGTGACGATCTTTCTGCGTGCCGAGCCAGCGAAACTGGCGGGCACGCTGCGAACGCTCGGGCCGGCTCTTCTGGCAGTTGTCGGCGTCGCCGTGCTGGTGGTCGGCCGTGAAGGCATCGGCGGCATGATCCTCACCGCGGCAATTGCCTGGTATGGTTCCATGCGAATGAAACGCCAGCCGGCGGGGCTTGCACCGGGCAAACGCTCGACGGTGCGCACAGCGGCATTGGAAATGGAGCTCGATCACGATACCGGCGGCCTCGAAGGACTGGTCCTGGCTGGCCGCCACGAAGGCAAGATGCTTGGCGCGATGGGGCTGATGGAATTGCAGCATCTCTACCGCGAACTCTCCGGTGATCCGGAGAGCCGGCAGTTGCTAGAGACGTATCTTGACGGCAGATTTCCCGTCTGGCGCAAAAACACTGAGACGAACGGTGGCGAAGGGCTGGGTGTTGCGCCAGGTCCGGGCGCCATGACTAAGGAGGAGGCCTACAAGGTCCTTGGTCTTGAAGCGGGGGCCGCCGCGGCGGATGTCCGCAAGGCGCACCGCCGCCTGATGCAGCGCCTGCACCCCGATGTCGGCGGCACGTCTTTCCTGGCGGCGCGGATTAACGAAGCCAAGGACGTCTTGCTCTCCAATCACAACTAGTCTCCTTCGACGCAGAATTTTTCCGGGAGATGATTTCCACGCCGTCCTACTGCTGGACGGCGTAGCACTCGATGTTCTTCTTCTTCAAAGCGGTGCAGGCCTTCCAGGCGGCGGTCTTCGAACCGAAGCCGCCGAAGCGGGCGCGGTAGTAGGTGACGCCGTCCTTGTCGAAGGCGACGGTGAAGCCGGAGGCGTCGGCCAGCACCTTGGGCGCCTGCTTGGTGGTCTTGTCGAGGAAGGCCTGTGCCTCGGACTGCTTTGGCGACGAGGCGACCTGAATGGCCCAGCCCGACGGCACCGACGCCGTGTTGACCGGGTCGACGGCCGCTGGCGTTGGCTCGGCATAGGCAGCGACGACCTGGGCCGTCGCGACCTGGGGAGCTGAAACGATGACGGTCTTGACCTTTCTGGTCTTGACGACGGGGGCTGCTTCTTCGGCCTGCGGGGTATCGTCTTCCGCGACCGTGGCGTCCTCGGCGACGGTGGCGTCGTCCTGCGCCACAACAGGCTTGTCATCGGGCGTCGGAGCGTCATGCTTGGGCAGGAGAACCTGGGCGAGGGCGGTGACCGGGTTGTTGCCGCCGGCCTTGGCCACCAGATCGCCACCGCCGCGAGTCGATGCCCTCGGCAGATAGGTGTTGATCAAGCTGGCCATCTGATTGTCGCGGCTGCGGCCGGAACTGCCGCCCATGACCACGCCGACGATGCGGCGATTGCCGTCGGAAACCGACGAGACGAGGTTGAAGCCGGAGGCGCGGGTGTAGCCTGTCTTGATGCCGTCGACACCCTTGATGCGTCCGAGCAGGCGATTGTGACCGTTGATGCGCTGACGCCCGTAGAGAAAGGAGCGCTGCGAGAAATAGCCGTAATACTGCGGAAAATGCTCGCGCAGCGCGATGCCGAGGGTCGCCATGTCGCGCGCGGTGGTGAACTGGCCAGGGTCTGGCAGGCCATTGGCGTTGCGGAACACGGTGCCGTTCATGCCCAGCGCACGCGCCTTGGCGGTCATCATGCGGGCAAAAGTGGTTTCATTGCCGCCGAGCATTTCGCCGAGCGCGGTGGCCGAGTCGTTCGCCGACTTGGTGACGATCGACAGGATCGCGGTCTCGACCGTGACCGAACCGCCCGGCTTCACGCCAAGTTTCGTCGGCGCCTCGGCGGAGGCCTTGGCGGAAAACACCACTGGCGTATTCCTGCTGATCTTGCCCTTCGCCATCGCTTCGAAGGTCAGGTACAGCGTCATCATCTTGGTCAGCGAAGCTGGATAGCGCCTGCCGTTGGCATCTGCGGAGTAAAGCACCTTGCCAGTCTTGGCATCCACGACGATGGCCGCCTGCTTGGCCGCCAGCGACGAGGCAACGTCTCCAAAAACGAATGTCATCGCCAAGGCGATGATCATCATCGTTTTGAGAGGGGAGGTGGATTTGGAAACGATGCCCAACAACGCCTTACGCACTGGTACTTCCCTTGGATTTCTTCGTTGCGTTGGAGGCGGCAAAGGGTCCTGCCTCGCTTCCGGCCAAGCTACCGGCGCAGCGTTACCAATCCGTTTATGGTAACCGCCGCGTTCACCATTTTCTTCGTGCTTGAAGCTCTCTTTATTCGATTTTTAGCCATTGGCTGCGCAGGCGGGTCCGCAAGCCCGCGAAATCTTGACTTTTGTGCGGCGCACAATATATTATCTTGCATTGCACAAGGGCGCCCCGAAGAAGGACGCCTCAACCGTCAAGGGAATCGTGAAATGACCCAGACCTATGAGGACTTCAGCAAATACGGCAAAGAGTTCGCCGACACCGGATTGAAGAGCTTCGCGTCGCTCTCCAAGGGCGCACAGGCGATTGCCACCGAGGCTGGTGAATACACCAAGAAGAGTTTTGAAACCGGCAGCGCCACTGTGGAGAAGCTGTTTTCAGCCAAGTCGCTGGAAAAGGCCATCGAGATCCAGTCGGACTATGCCAAGCAGTCCTATGAGGCTTTCGTCGCCGAGGCCACCAAGATTGGCGATCTCTATGCCGAACTCGCCAAGGAAGCCTACAAGCCATTCGAATCGATCGTTGCCAAGGCGAAGTAATTTCGCCCGGGCGAACTGATTTCGCCTGACGTGACCCAGATTCAGCCTTTTGACCCGAGAAAAAGCCCGGCCGTGGAAACGTCGCCGGGCTTTTTCGTGTCAATTTCCGTTCCAGAGCCTCGCGCCCCTTCACGATTGCGAAAATCGTCCAAGTTTGGTGACCTAGCCATATTGTCAGCTAACCAGAAGGGCTTAAAATCGTACATCGAACACCTACATGTCGAACTCGCATGGGGAATCGAAAGAGGCAGGAATACGTGACGATCGGTTTGACTGCCACGAGACGCGTGGTGCGAATGCAAGACGGCGACGGTAACGGCAATGGGGCCGGCCGTGGGACGGCCGTCATCACGCGCACCAAAACCAAGACCAAGAAGCCCAGCCTTTATCGGGTCCTCATCCTCAACGACGACTACACTCCGATGGAGTTCGTGGTTCACGTGCTGGAGCGTTTTTTCCAGAAGGATCGCGAAGCCGCCACACGCATCATGCTTCATGTTCACAATCATGGAGTGGGCGAGTGCGGGGTCTATACATTCGAGGTGGCCGAGACCAAAGTGTCCCAGGTCATGGATTTCGCCCGACAGAATCAGCATCCGCTGCAATGCGTGATGGAGAAGAAGTGAGGTAACATGCCGGCTTTCTCCCAAGGCCTGGAAAAGGCGCTTCACCAGGCGCTGACGCTCGCCAATGAGCGGCACCATGAATATGCAACCCTAGAACATCTGCTGCTCGCGCTCATCGACGACACCGAGGCGGCCGCCGTCATGCGCGCCTGCAATGTCGATCTCGATGAGCTCAAGCATACGGTTCTCACCTATATCGACACCGAGCTGGACAACCTCGTCACCGGTTACGACGAGGACTCCAAGCCGACGGCCGGTTTCCAGCGCGTCATCCAGCGCGCGGTGATCCATGTGCAGTCTTCTGGCCGCGAGGAAGTGTCGGGCGCCAACGTGCTCGTCGCCATCTTCGCCGAGCGCGAGAGCCATGCCGCTTATTTCCTGCAGGAACAGCAGATGACCCGCTACGATGCGGTCAACTACATCTCGCACGGCATTGCCAAGCGTCCGGGCGCGTCGGAGACACGCTCGCCGCGCGGCGCCGACGACGAGCAGGGCGGCCAGAACGGCGCCGAGCCGCAAGAGGAAGGCGGCAAGAAGAAGCAGCAGCAGGACGCGCTGACGGCTTATTGCGTCAACCTCAACAACAAGGCCAAGGCCGGCAAGATCGATCCGCTGATCGGCCGCGAGTCCGAGATCAACCGCACGATCCAGGTGCTGTGCCGCCGCTCCAAGAACAACCCGCTCTATGTCGGTGACCCCGGCGTCGGCAAGACGGCGATCGCCGAGGGCCTGGCCAAGCGCATCGTCGAGGGCGACGTTCCCGAAGTGCTGCACAATGCCACCATCTTCGCGCTCGACATGGGCACGCTGCTCGCCGGCACGCGCTATCGCGGTGATTTCGAGGAACGGCTGAAGCAGGTCGTCAAGGAGCTCGAGGATTATCCTGGCGCCGTGCTGTTCATCGACGAGATCCACACGGTGATCGGAGCAGGGGCGACTTCAGGCGGCGCCATGGATGCGTCCAACCTGTTGAAGCCGGCGCTGTCGTCGGGTGCGATCCGCTGCATCGGCTCGACCACCTACAAGGAATTCCGCCAGTTCTTCGAGAAGGACCGTGCCTTGGTGCGGCGCTTCCAGAAGATCGACGTCAACGAGCCGACCATCGAGGACGCGATCGAGATCATGAAGGGCCTCAAGCCCTATTATGAGGAGTTCCACAAGGTGAAGTTCACCAACGAGGCGATCAAGGCCTCGGTGGAACTGTCGGCACGCTACATCAATGACCGCAAGCTGCCGGACAAGGCGATCGACGTGATCGACGAGACCGGCGCCTCGCAGATGCTGGTGCCGGAAGCCAAGCGCAAGAAGACTATCGGCATCAAGGAGATCGAGGCGACGATCGCCACCATGGCCCGCATCCCGCCGAAGACGGTTTCGGCCGACGACGAGAAGGTGCTGCAGGGCCTCGATATCGAGCTGAAGCGAGTCGTCTATGGCCAGGACACTGCGATCACCGCACTGACCTCGGCGATCAAGCTGGCGCGTGCCGGCCTGCGCGAACCGGAGAAGCCGATCGGCTCCTATCTGTTCTCCGGCCCGACCGGCGTCGGCAAGACCGAAGTGGCAAAGCAGTTGGCCGCGTCGCTCGGCGTGGAGCTGATCCGCTTCGACATGTCGGAATATATGGAACGCCACACCGTGTCGCGGCTGATCGGTGCTCCTCCGGGCTATGTCGGCTTCGACCAGGGCGGTCTTCTGACGGACGGCGTCGACCAGCATCCGCATTGCGTGCTGTTGCTGGACGAGGTCGAGAAGGCGCATCCGGACCTGTTCAACATCCTGTTGCAGGTTATGGACCATGGCAAGCTGACCGACCACAACGGCAAGCAGATCGACTTCCGCAATGTGATCCTGATCATGACCACCAATGCGGGCGCGTCGGATGCGCAGCGTGCGGCGATCGGCTTCGGCTCGACCAAGCGCGAAGGCGACGATGTCGAGGCGATCAACCGGCTGTTCACGCCGGAGTTCCGCAACCGTCTCGATGCGATCATCCCGTTCGGCTCGCTGCCGGTGCCGGTCATCCATCAGGTGGTGCAGAAGTTCGTCATGCAGCTCGAGGCCCAGCTTTCCGAGCGTGGCGTCACCTTCGACCTGTCGGCGGACGCGATCGCCTGGCTCGCCGACAAGGGCTATGATGAGCGCATGGGCGCGCGGCCGCTCGGTCGTGTGATCCAGGAGCACATCAAGAAGCCATTGGCCGACGAGGTGCTGTTCGGCAAGCTCAAGAAGGGCGGCACGGTGCGCGTCACCGTCGAGAAGAAGGAAACCGGCGAGACCGGCCTGAAGCTCGAATCGCTGGCCGACGAGGCGCCGGTGAAGCCGAAGAAGGAAGAGCCGGAAGAAACGCCGAAGTCCAGAAAGGCCGTGGTGAAAAAGCCGGCGGCCAAGAAGCTGGTGGCGCAGAAGCCCGAAGCCAAGGGCAAGGACGGCGGCAAGCGCAGCCTGGTGCCACAACTGCCCCGAAAGAACTGAACCTTACGAAAGTCAAGAAAGCCCCGGAGACGGGGCTTTTTTATTGGAGCGAGGGTAGGCATAATCGGCCAGATCATCATCCTGAACGGTGCGCCGCGATCGGAAAACAAGCATCGCCAAGGCTGTTCAGGAGTGCTTCGATGGCGTCTGGATCAATCTCGGTGTCGACGTTTGCGAGCAGGCCATGCCGCCGCGCTATCGACCCGGGATGGGATTGCGGCCCGATGGCGCGCCTGTGGCAGGAAGAGGTGCACCGGCCCGGCGTGTACGATCTGGAAGTCGACACGTCGCTCCTGAGTCCTGGGCAATGCGCGGACACGCTCGCAGAGCAGCTTCGGCAAGGATCGTATCGAACAGCGTTTCGGAAATTGTCCAACCCATCCAGCGCCGCCCTTGAGTCGTTTTGACCGGCATGCCGCCGCAGGCGAGTTCGTCCAGATCGGCGAATTTACATCCCGCAAAGGGCCGGCGATTGCATGGTGGAGCTCTCGATTTCAGCGGCCGCGCTGTCCGACTCGAAACGGGTCAGCAAATATCCGCACGCCTTCCAGATCGCGACCATCAGGGATGCGCCCGCATAGCCATCCACGGCATAGTGCCAGCCAAGCACGACGGATCCGACCATAATGACGCCCGCGAATAACCACATCACAACACCGGCCAGCCGAGACCGCCGCGTTGCATAGAGAGCGAACAGCACCGCCATCGCAACGTGCAGGGATGGGAAGGCGGATATACCGACGCTGCCGGTAGTTGCGCCGGTGTAGCCACCCCACAGCATATCCTGCGTGTTGAGCGCCCAGATTGGATAGATGCGATCGGCGGTGGCGAGTGCTTGCATGAGGGCGTGAAAGTCGTTGCCGAACCCCAATCGCTCGTAAAAGCAAGGGCCAGCCGACGACAGGCCCATCGCGAGGAAGAAGCCACCCAGGGTCCACACCGTCATGAAGCTCATCAGGAACTGGTGACGCAGCTTCGTATCCTTGCGTGTGATGCACACGGTGAAAACCGCGGTAATGAGCACGACGAACCAGAAATTGTAAGCGATGTTGATGATCTTCAATGCAAGCGGCGACTGGACGATAAACCACAACCATTCGTGCGGGGCTCGACCGAAATGCAGGATGCGGTCGGCCTGAGCCAATGCGTCGTCCCATGCAAACGGAGAGAGAATTGCAATGGCTCCCTTCAACACACCGATCGCGGATATGAAGGCAAGACCTGCACCCAGGCCATTCAGGCTGTTGGCAATGCGTTCGGCGTCGCCAAAGAATCTACCCAGTGACTTGAGGAAGGTGTGCAGCGGTTCGGTGTCCCGCTGGACCAGCGCAAGATGGAGAAGCGTCCCAAGTGCAAAGGCTGAGCCGCAAATCCAGAAGGCGATGAAAAGATACTCAGCGTATTCCTCCAGAACGCCGAAATCCGGCATGTTTCCAGTGTGCCACCCGACTGCGCTTGCCAGAAGCAGCGCAGCGGCAGCCATAGCGTGCAGCAGCCGGTGTCGCCAAAAGGCATCCGCCAAGATGCCAAGAAAAGCACGCTCGACAATTGCCCCCGCCAGTGGGGCCGATGCCGCAACCGAATGTTCCATGGTTTTGAAGCCCCACAGCTCGCCACGCGTTAGCATTTTACCGTGAGATGGTTCGATATTTCCTAATCAGACGATTAGAGTTGCAAACGGTTGAGTCGGCACTGGGCACGGCCGGGCATTAGAATCGGCTTCTGGACTGAACGGCGCTTGTTAGTCCGATATTCTCGACCAGGTCCACCACATCATTGGCGGACCTCCCGCTCTCAATTTTTGAGTGCAGTCCGTATCTTTTCGGCGTTCCCGACCAGAATCTCCGGCTTCTCCATCTCGCCCGTGTGCGGCTTCAGCGGGATGCCGTCGAAGCGCGGAATGACATGCACATGCAGATGATAGACGGTCTGCCCCGAGGCCGGCTCATTGAACTGCATGACGGTGACGCCATCGGCGCCGAAGGCCTTTTTCACCGCCAGCGCCACTTTCTGAACGGCGCTCAAGAGATGGCCGAAAATTGACGGATCGGCATCGAGAAGGTTGCGCGACGGCGCTTTCGGCACCACCAGCGTATGGCCGAGCCCCTGCGGCATCACATCCATGAAGGCGATGACCGCGTCATCCTCGTAGACACGGTGCGAGGGAATTTCGCCGCGCAGGATCTTGGCGAAAATGTTGTCGGTATCGTAGGCGGCCTCGGTCATGGCGAACGCTCCGGATTGTGCCTTCGTGTAGCGAAGGCGTCGAAATTCGGCAAGATAATCGTCGCCCCCCCAGCCGGCCAACCGGGGCTACTCCTCGAGATCCTTGCGGAACGGGGTATGCTCTTCCAGATATTCGCTCATCCGCTCCACCTCCTGCCGTTCGCGCCGAAGATAGTCGGCGACGGCGTTGCGCAGGCCTGGGTGCGCAATGTAGTGCGCGGAATGCATGGTCACCGGCCGGTAGCCGCGCGCCAGCTTGTGCTCGCCCTGCGCTCCCGCCTCGACCACCTTGAGCTTGCGCTCGATGGCGAAGTCGATCGCCTGGTGATAGCAGACCTCGAAATGCAGGAAGGGATGGTCCTCGATGCAGCCCCAGTTGCGGCCATAAAGTGCATCCGAACCGATGAAATTGATCGCGCCGGCGATATAGCGCCCGTTGCGCCTAGCCATCACCAGGAGGATGTCGTCGGCCATGCGCTCGCCGATCATCGAGAAGAATTGACGATTGAGATAGGGCCGGCCCCATTTGCGACTGCCGGTGTCCATGTAGAAGGCGAAGAAATCGTCCCAGGCTTTCTCCGTGAGGTCCTTGCCGGTCAGCCGGTCGATTGAGATGCCTGGGGCAAGCGCTTCGCGCCTTTCCTTTTTCATCGCCTTTCGCTTGCGCGAGGCAAGGGTGGCGAGGAAGTCGTCATAGGTTGAAAAGCCTTCGTTGAAGAAATGGAATTGCTGGTCGGTGCGGTGCAGGAAACCGGCTGCTTCCAGCACCTCCACATCGCTCTCTTGCGCGAAGGTGACATGTGCGGAAGAGACACCGAGCTTTTGGGTCACCGCCTTCAGGCCCGCCGCGAGACCGGCCTTCACCTTGGCACTGTCCTCGCCCCTGGTGACCAGCAGGCGAGGGCCGGTGACCGGGGAGAACGGCACGGCACTTTGCAGTTTGGGATAGTAGCGGCCACCGGCGCGTTCGAACGCATCCGACCAGCCATGGTCGAACACATATTCGCCCTGGCTGTGCGATTTGAGATAACAGGGCACCGCGCCCAGCAATCTGCCCCGCCCATCCTCCAGCCTGAGATGGTGGCCCTGCCAACCAGTGCGGCGCACGGCGCATCCGGAATCCTCAAGGGCGCTCAGGAAAGCGAATGAAACCAAAGGATTGTAGCTGGTTTCTAAATCGCCGCGCGCAGTTCCCGCAAAGCCATTCCATTCATCACAGGTGAAGGCGCCGATGCCGGCGGCGACGCGGATCGAATAGTCCGCATTGGCCGTTTGTCCGTCACCCTCGTCGCCCTGATCCATGAGGCTTATTTAAGCTCCGTCCGGCCTGGTGCAAGTCACGTTTCAGACACTCAGGCGACTTTGACCAGATCGGGTTCGAACCCTTCGAACGTCATCTGATCGGCATATCTGAAGGTCAGGTCGACCGCCGGCTGGTCATGCACCGTCCAGGTGATAACAGGCATTTTCAGCCTTTCACGCACGAAGCTGACAAATGGGTTTGGCAGGTCGCCGGCGGCGTAGGAGGTGAAGGCGATCTCATGCGCCAGCATGGCGAAATGCGCCTCGATCAACCCGACGTCCTTGCCGTAGGCGGTGAGACCCCCTGGGATACCCGGCGCGTCCTTCGGAAAATCGCGGACCAGCCAATGGTCGAACGACATGATCGCCGCCTTGCCCTTGTAGCGCTTGAGCATCTTGCCGACGCTTGCCACCAGGCCTTCGTCATAGCCGGGCGTGCCTTTCAGCTCGACGACCAGTGGCACGCGGCCATCGACCAGGTCGAGCGCTTCCTGCAGCGTCGGCACATGGTCCGCCGTGCCACCGACCCTGAGCGCCGCGAGTTCAGCTGCGGTACGCTGCCAGACGAAACCATCCTGGCCGGTCAGGCGCTTGAGATCGCCGTCATGGATGATGACGGGAACGCGGTCGGACGACAGGTGCACGTCGCATTCGATGGCGTAGCCGCGTTCGGCGGCTGCGGCGAAGGCCGACAGCGTGTTTTCCCAGCGCGTCTTGTTCATGTCGTGGAAGCCGCGGTGGGCAACGGGCCGGGCGGTCAGCCAGGATAGGTCGGTCATATCTGTACCCTGGCTCATGCGACTTCGAAGATGGCTTCGATTTCCACTGCGGCATTAAGCGGCAGGCAGGCCGTGCCGACGGCGGAGCGTGCATGCTTGCCGCGCTCGCCAAGGGCGGCGACCAGGAAATCGGAGGCGCCGTTGGCAACCAGATGCTGCTCGACGAACTCGGGTGACGAGGCGACGAAAACGGTGATCTTCACCAGACGGCTGATCTTCTCGAGGTCGCCGAGTGCTGCCTTGGCCTGCGCCAGGATGTTGATCGCGCAGTATTTTGCCGCGTCCTTGCCGCCTGCCGTGTCGACGTCGCGGCCGAGCAGCCCACTCGCCTGCAGCTTGCCGTCCTTGAGCGGCAATTGCCCGGCAGTGAACAGCAAATTGCCGGTCCTGCAATAGGGCACGTAGTTGGCGGCGGGCGCGGCGGCGACGGGAAGCGTCACGCCCAGATCGCTTAGCCGCTTTTCGATTGTTTCACTCATGGTATTTCCCTATTGCTTGGTGACGCCGCGCCGGCCGGGCCGAAATTGCTATTTTTGCCTCGCTTCCGCCACGACTTTTTTTAAGCTGGACCATCTTTCCCTGCGGCCTGCCATCAGTCGCGACGATCGGAGTACCTCATGCGCGCAACGCGCCTCGCATTCCATGCCGTCCTGTTGTCGGGGATATTCTCGATAGGTCCTGTCTTCGCGGCGCCGGCGCTGCAAGCCCACCGCGCCGTTTACGATCTTACCCTGAAAAAGGCTTCCGATCAGTCCGGCATCACGGGCATATCCGGCCGCATGGTCTATGAGTTCAATGGCTCGGCCTGTGAAGGCTATACGGTGAAATTCCGCTTCGTCACCCAGATCGTCACCGCCGACAACACCAGGTTGACCGACCAGCAGACGACCACTTTCGAGGATGCCGAGGGCAAGACTTTTTCGTTCGTGACAAAATCCTTCGTCGACCAGAATCTCGACAAGGAGGTCAAGGGCATCGCCACGAAAGAGACCAAGGGCCTCAAGGTCGACATCGACAAGCCTGAAAAGAACAGCGTCGAGCTCGCGACAACCCAATTCCCGACCCAGCATCTGGTCGAACTGATCGGCAAGGCCGAAAAGGGCGAGAACTTCTACGAAACCAACCTGTTCGACGGTTCCGAAGACGCCAACAAGGTGATGACCACCACCGTCGTTGTCGGCAAGAAAACCGATGCCGACAAGGCCGACCCGGAAGCTTCGGCACTGGCAAAGCTCGCCACCGACAAATACTGGCCGGTCGACATCGCCTATTTCGACGACACCAACAAGACCGGCGAAGAGGTTCCGGAATACCGTATCAGCTTCAAGCTGCATGAGAACGGCATCACCCGCGATCTCGTCATGGACTATGGCGACTTCTCGATGACCGGCAAGCTGGTCAACCTGTCGCTGTTCGACCAGACAAAACCTTGTCCCGCCAAATAGTGCCTGTCTAGGCAGCTGATTTGCCACGGCACGGCGTGGTCGTAACGAACGACTTGAACGTGCCGCAATCGTCCCTCAACCTCTTCCAGCGTCCAGGCGCGAGGGGGATCAGCTTGAGCGGGATCGATACGTTCGTCGCGCCGCGGCCCAACCCGGCACTGATCAGGGCCATGACATCCGTCAACCGGATCGTCATGCTGCGCGGCATTCCCGGGTTTCGGGATCTGTTGCCGTTCAATCGCCTGGCCGGTCTGCGCGGCGTCTCAAATGTCCGCCATATCGACTTTCCCGACGCCGATCTTGAGCGGCTGAAGGCCAGTTGCGGGGCAGGGAAGGCGACCTTCATCACGCCCAATCATCCCGAGTTCTTCACCGACTGGATGATCGACAAGGAAATCGTGTCGCAGGTCAGCCCGCTCACGGCCTCATGGGCGACCAATGGTGTCGTCAACGGCCTTGGCCGGCTGATGCAGAAGTTCTGGCTGGCCAACAATCTGATCGCCCAGATTCCCGGCAACAGCGGGGCAGCGAAGGAACACTCGATCGCCTGGGCCCTGAAAGGCCATGGCGTGCTGCTGCATCCCGAAGGCGGCGTCGGCTGGCATGCCAATGTCGTTGCGTCTTTGCTGCCGGGTGCCGTCGAGATGGGACTGGAAGCCCTCAAGCGCGGTCGGGCCACGGATTCCAATTTCAAGGTCTGGATCGCGCCCGTCGTCTGGAAGCTTGCCTTCACCGGCAACGTCGAAGCGGCACTGGCGAAGGAATGCGCCTATGTCGAGAAAAACCTCAAAATAGAACGCCAGGCGACCGACACGCTGCCGCAGCGCATTCACCATGTCTATTCGACACTGCTGGCCCGCGATGAAGCTGCCAGCGGCATGCCGTTCGACCAAGGCGCTTCCTATGCCCAGCGTCAGAGGGTTTTGGTCACCGAGCTCAGCCGCCAGCTCGGCAAAAGCATCTCAGCCGACATTGATGTCGCCGACATCACCGAGCTTCTGCGGCGGGCGCGCCGCTGGCAGCGCGAAAACACTGGCGATGCCGAACGGCAAAGGCAGGTCCGCGCGCTCGTCGATAGGGTTCAGAGGCTGCAACGCGTCGGACCCTGGGCCTGCGCCAATCCGCGCATTAGCCAGGAGGAGATCGCCGAACATCTAAAGCGGATCCGCAACGACTATTGTCGGGGCGGGCTGCGCGACACGATGAACCGGTTCGTTCCGCAGCCAGCCGGGCCGCGTTGCGCCCACATCCGGGTGCCGGAGGCACTGGGCTTGCATGAGCATACGGGCTCGATCGACGATGCGGTTGCCGATCTGCACCGTCGCATGCAGGATACAGTCACCAACATCGTCGCCGAGCTTGCAGTCAATGGCGGCTTCATTTTCTATCCGAATCCATTCTATCGTCACTGACATCAGCCGGGCCATGTGGCCGACTGTCGTGACGGATGGAAGGCAGACAGCAAGCTTTATGGCAGCCTATGTCGACGCAGCGATCTGGAACTGGGCCGGCCATCGCTGGTGCCATCTGTTGGCCGACGACACCGACGAGTTGCATCGCTTTGCCGCGCATCTTGGCGTCAAGCGCTCATCCTACCAGGGGCCGCCCAAGACATCGGCGCCGCATTATGACATAACCGGCTTCGAGCGTGACCGTGCGGTGCGGCTCGGCGCCATCGAATGCAGCCGCGAGGAGATCGTCGCGGTCTTCCGGCGGGTGCGGGTGCCGAACGGCAAGATAAAGCGCTGACGGCAGCGCGCGGATCGTCGCACGCCGCACACAGGTCCCGCGGCCCTTGCGTTTATCGCGCATCCCCTCTATATGCGCGCTCATTCCACACACGGACTTTGGTGTCTGCCCGGGAGAAATCCGGCTGAAACCTCCGGTGGCGTTCGAGGACAAAGTCCAAAAATGCCTGTGTCCGTGGAGGCTAACCGGAAAGGAACTTTGAATGGCACTGCCTGATTTCAGCATGCGCCAGCTTTTGGAAGCTGGCATTCACTTCGGCCACCAGACCCATCGCTGGAACCCGAAAATGGCGCCCTACATCTATGGCGCCCGCAACAACATCCACATCATCGACCTCTCGCAGACGGTGCCTTTGCTGCACCAGGCGCTGAAGCAGGTTTCCGACACCGTCGCCAAGGGCGGCCGCGTGCTGTTCGTCGGCACCAAGCGCCAGGCGTCCGACATCGTCGCCGATGCGGCACAGCGTTCGGCCCAGTACTACGTCAACTCGCGTTGGCTCGGCGGCATGCTGACCAACTGGAAGACGATCTCGAATTCGATCCAGCGCCTGCGCAAGCTCGACGAGATGCTGGCCGGCGAGGCGCAAGGGTTGACCAAGAAGGAACGCCTGAACCTCGACCGCGAGCGCGAGAAGCTCGACAAGGCGCTGGGCGGCATCAAGGACATGGGCTCGACGCCCGACCTGATGTTCGTGATCGACACCAACAAGGAAGCGATCGCCATCCTCGAGGCCAAGCGCCTCGGCATTCCGGTCGTCGCCATCATCGATTCGAACTGCGATCCGGACAAGATCGACTTCCCGATCCCCGGCAATGACGACGCGGCCCGCGCCATCCAGCTCTATTGCGATCTGATCGCCAAAGCTGCGATCGACGGCATCGCCCGTCAGCAGGGCGCGCTCGGCGTCGACATCGGCGCTTCGATCGAAGCTCCCGTCGAACCCGCGCTCGACCCGGCTCCGGCCCCGGCTGCAGACGCTCCGGAAGCTTGATAATCGAAGGCCGGTTGCGGCCTTCATCTTTCTCATATTCTGGCACGCTAAACAGACGCACCATCGAATACCGATGGTGCGTCGGTGCATTTAAAACAAAGAGGCGACAATGAGCATTTCGGCTGCACAGGTCAAAGAACTCCGCGACTTGACCGGCGCGGGCATGATGGATTGCAAGGCGGCGTTGACCGAGACCAACGGCAACATGGAAGAGGCCGTCGACTGGCTGCGCAAGAAGGGTATCTCCAAGGCCGACAAGAAGGCTGGCCGCACCGCGGCTGAAGGTCTGATCGGCGTCGACAACGGCGTGCGCGAGGCTGCCGTCGTGGAAGTCAATTCCGAGACCGACTTCGTTGCCCGCAACGCCGCGTTTCAGGAAATCGTCGCCAATGTTGCCAAGGTTGCGCTGGCCTATGGCACGACGGAGGCTGTGGCCGCCGCAAAGTATCCGGGTTCCGACAAGTCGGTTGCCGACACCATCAAGGACGCTGTCGGCACCATCGGCGAAAACATGGGCTTCCGCCGCTCGGCCAAGCTCACCGTCCCGCACGGTGCTGTCGCCACCTACGTCCACAACGCAGTTGCCGATGGTCTTGGCAAGCTCGGCGTTCTGGTCGCGATCGAGACCACGGGCAATGAGCATGCCGCCAATGCCTTTGGCCGCCAGGTTGCCATGCATGTCGCCGCCACCAACCCGCTGGCGCTGACGGCCGAGCAGATCGATCCGGCTGCGGTCGAGCGCGAGAAGGCGATCTTCGCCGATCAGGCGCGCCAGTCCGGCAAGCCGGAAGCGATCATCGAAAAGATGGTCGAAGGCCGCCTACGCAAGTTCTATGAGGAAGTCGTGCTCCTGAAGCAGGCCTTCGTGCTCAATCCCGACATCACTGTCGAGCAGGCACTGAAGGATGCCGAGAAGGAAATCGGCGCTCCGGCCAAGATCTCCGCCTATCTGCGCTTTGCGCTCGGCGAAGGCATTGAAAAGGAAGAGACCGATTTCGCGGCGGAGGTCGCGGCTGCGGTGAAGAAATAATCCTTACAAATAGCCCCTGAAGGGGCTTCTCAGCTCAGGCAACTCGGCCGGGTGTCCGCAAGGATGCCCGGCCGATTTCTTGTGCGGTGTCGATAAAGGCCCTGAGCTTCGGCGCCATTGACGCCCGGCGCGGGAAATAGAGGAATAGCCCCGGTTCCTCGATCGCCGTCTGCGGCAGCACCTGGACCAGGCGGCCCGCGGCAAGATCGGCGCGCGCCAGCGGCTCGAAGACATAGGCAAGCCCGACGCCTGCAAGCGCAAGATCGATTGCTGCGAGCGAATCCGTCACGACAACGCTGCCCCGCGTCTCCATGGCGATGTCCTTGCCATCCTCGATCAGATCCCAGCGATAGAGCGCACCGGAGCGGACGAGCCGGTAGCCAATACAATTGTGGTTCGCCAAATCGGCAACGCTGCTGGGACGGCCGTGCCTTCCGATGTAAGCGGGCGAGGCGACAATGACGACGGAGAACGGCGGCGTCAGCCGGACCGCGACCATGTCCTGGGCGATCATCTCGCCAAGCCGGATGCCGGCATCGAAGCCTTCGCCGACGATATCAACCAGACCCTGGTCAGCGAAGACCTCCACCGTAACCTCCGGATAGCGCTCGGCCATCGCCGCGACCACCGGCGTCACCGCCAATGGTATGGCGATGTTGGAGGCGTTGATCCTGAGCAGGCCAGACGGCCTGCCTTTGACGCTGCGGATACGGTCCATCCGCTCGGCAATATCCTGGAGGGCCGGAGCCGCCGTTTCCACCAGCGCCTTGCCGGCCTCGGTGAGCGAAACGCTGCGCGTCGTCCGTGCGAACAAAGGCTGGCCGATCCGCTCTTCGACAATGCGCACCGCATGGCTGACTGCCGAAGGGCTCATGCCGAGTTCGGCGGCGGCAAGCGCGAACCCGCCGCGTCGGGCCACGGCGACGATCACAGGCAGGTGAGTGAGCAGGTCCCGGTCCATTCATGCATGATATCGCATGGTCCATGCGAACCATGCAATCTTATCGATGTCAGCCTGGCGGTCCAAATTGTCGGCAGCACATCGGCGACGGGCTGATGGCATCGAGGAGAAAGAACATGAATGCGTTGAAGCGTGTAACTTTCGCGGCAGGCATGGCGTTGGCGCCGATGGACGCCGGCGGGGCGGAGCCATCAGACTGGCGGGCGCTCGCAGACGAACGCGCGGTCATTCGCATTGCCGATGCCATCGACCGGGCCGTCGACGCCCAGGACTGGAAGCTTGCACGCAGCTATTTCGCGGATCGGGCCACTGCCGATTTCAGCAGCCTTTCCGGACAGCCGGCGGCCAACATCGCTTCCGACGACCTGATTGGCGCCTGGGCGGCCAACCTCAAGGGCAGCAAGACAAGCCTGCATCTGCGCACCAATCACCAGGTCGTTCTCGAAGGGGACACGGCGACTGTCCTGTCGACCGGCTATGCCTGGAACCGGATGGAAGGCAATGGCGACCCGCTTTGGGAGGTCTGGGGCACCTATGAGCATCACCTGACGCGTTTTGCGGATGGCTGGAAGGTCGATGGCTTTGCGTTCCGCATGACACACGAGCGCGGCAATCCCTGGGTCAAGACCACTCCGGGCCAGTGACGCTCGGGCATCTGTCACCAAGCATTGGAAGACGATTATGACCATGACCTACTACACTCTTGGCAACAGCGGCCTCAGGGTCAGCCGGCTGGCGCTGGGCACGATGACTTTCGGCACGGAATGGGGCTGGGGAGCCGACAGGGATACGGCGCGGGCGATGTTCGACGCCTATGTCGAGGCGGGCGGCAATTTCTTCGACACGGCGGATCTCTACACAGACGGCACGGCCGAAGCCTGGCTTGGCGAATTCATCGCCGAGCGCGGCTTGCGCGACATGGCGGTGATCGCCAGCAAGTTCACCATGAACATGCAGCCCGGCAATCCGAATGCCGGCGGCAATGGCCGCAAGAACATCATGCGGGCCGTCGATGCTTCGCTGAAACGGTTGGGGACCGACTATATCGATCTCTATCTCATGCATGTCTGGGACAGGCTGACCCCGGCCGAGGAGGTCATGCGCACGCTGGACGACCTGGTTCGGATGGGCAAGGTGCGCCATGTCGGCCTTTCGGATGTGCCCGCCTGGTATGCGGGCCGCGCACAGGCGATCGCCGAATTGCGCGGATATGAGCCGGTTTCGGCGCTACAGCTCGAATATTCATTGGCCGAACGCGCAATCGAGAATGAGTTCGTGCCATTCGGCACGCGCCATGGCGCCGGCATCATGGTGTGGAGCCCGCTGGCCAGCGGACTGCTGAGCGGCAAGTATCGGCCGGCTCAGGCCGGAAACGCGGGCCGGCTCGACGGATTTCGCAACTCGACGCATCCGGGGTTCCAAAAGTTCACGCAACGCAACTGGGCTATCGTGGCCGAACTCGAGAAGGTCGCATCCGAGATCGGCCGCAGCATGCCTCAGGTCGCGCTCAACTGGGTAGCGACGCAGCCGGGGATCGCGACCGTCATTCTCGGTGCGACGACGCTCAGCCAAATGCAGGACAATCTTGGCGCGCTGGATTTCGAGATTCCGAAAGCGCATCGCGACCGGCTGGAGAGGGTCAGCAGAACTCCAGCGCCGTTTCCCTATTCCTATTTCGGCGCGCAGATACAGGCGCGCGTCACCGGCGGCGCGACAACCGGCGACAAGCCCTCCAACTACGTGTCACCGGTGCTTATCGAAGGAGAGTCGGCCAGCGTGTCCACCAATTGATTGATGGGACAGGAAACCGGCGAATTTGCCGTTTGGGCGCCGCGTGACATCGCGGCGCCCTTCGTGTATCGGAACGCCATTGTTTCGAGGCGGCGCCTGCGCGAGGGTAGCCACCGGAACGCGCCACATGCAAATGAAGAGGCCCAGATGACGGTGAAGCCCCTCTACCGACGTGTCTTGTTGAAAGCGTCGGGCGAAGCATTGATGGGCGAGCAGCATTTCGGCATCGACGTTTCAGTGGTGGATCGCATCGCCGGCGACATCGCCGAGGCGCGTGCATTGGGCATCGAGGTCGGCGTCGTCATCGGCGGCGGCAACATCTTTCGCGGCGTGGCGGTTGCCTCCAAGGGCGGCGACCGTGTCACCGGCGACCACATGGGCATGCTTGCCACGGTGATCAACTCGCTGGCGCTGCGCACGTCGTTGAACAAGATCGGCGTCGACGCCGTGGTGCTTTCGGCGATCGCCATGCCCGAACTTTGCGAGAGCTTTTCGCAGCGCCAGGCGACTGCCTACATGAACCAGGGCAAGGTGGTGATCTTCGCCGGCGGCACCGGCAATCCGTTCTTCACCACTGATTCGGCCGCCGCCCTCCGCGCGGCTGAAATTGGCGCCGACGCACTGTTCAAGGGTACTCAGGTCGACGGCGTCTACTCGGCGGACCCGAAGAAGGACCCGAGCGCGACGCGTTTCGAGCGCATCAGCCATGGCGAAGTCATAAATCGCGGCCTTTCCATCATGGATACTGCAGCGATTGCACTTGCGCGCGAAAACAACATTCCGATAATCGTCTATTCGATCCACGAAAAAGGTGGTTTCGGCGATATTCTGAGGGGCGGCGGCCGCTGCACGGTCGTCGCGGACGATTGATCGGCGGCCTGGCCCGAAGGGAAACCGGTTTTCGAAGGTCCGATTCGAAGACGGCCCCGAAGCAGTGAGCCCGCGTTAGACGGGTCGAGGAGATAAAGATGAGTGGTGAGTACGACGATCTCAAGCGGCGCATGGATGGGGCCATCGCCGCGTTCAAGCATGATCTGGCTTCGCTGCGGACCGGTCGCGCCTCCAGCAATCTGCTCGATGCGATCCAGGTGCAGGCCTATGGCACCACCATGCCGATCAACCAGGTCGCCAACGTCTCGGTGCCGGAGCCGCGCATGATCTCGGTATCGGTATGGGACAAGTCGATGGTTGGCGCGGTCGACCGCGCGATCCGCGAATCCAATCTGGGTTTCAACCCGATCGTGGACGGCACCAACCTCAGGATTCCGCTTCCCGAACTCAACGAACAGCGACGCAAGGAACTGGTCAAGATCTCGCACACCTACGCCGAGAACGCCCGGGTCGCCGCGCGCCATGTGCGCCGCGACGGCATGGACTTCCTGAAGAAGGCGGAGAAGGACGGCGACATCAGCGAGGACGATCAGCGCAAGCGCTCGGACCAGGTTCAGAAACTTACCGACGAGACGATCAGCACCATCGACCACCTGCTTTCCGATAAGGAAGCTGAAATCATGCAGGTTTAGGGTCTTGGCCTCCGGCTGACCCGAAAGCGAGAACATGGCAACGCCCGCGCATGTCGCGATCATCATGGACGGAAACGGACGCTGGGCCAAGGCGCGCGGCTTGCCTCGTCTTGCGGGCCATCGTGCCGGCGTCGAGGCGCTGCGCAAGACGGTGCGCGCAGCACCCGGGCTCGGCATCTCCTACCTGACCGTCTACGCTTTCTCGTCGGAGAACTGGTCGCGGCCGAAATCCGAGGTCAGCGACCTGATGGGCCTTCTGAAAATGTTCATCCGCCGTGACCTTGCCGAACTGCACCAGAGCGGTGTGCGGGTTAGAATCATCGGCGACCGGGCAGGGCTGCAGCCCGATATCAGGGGACTGCTCGACGAGGCCGAAACGCTGACGGCCGCAAACGAATCGCTGACGCTGGTGATCGCCTTCAACTATGGCGGACGCGACGAGATTGTTCGCACGGCGCAAAAGCTCGCTTTGGCCGTGGCGCGTGGCGAACTCGACGCCGAGGCGATATCTGCCGAAAGCTTTGCCATTGCGCTTGATACGCAAGGCATTCCCGACCCGGAACTGGTCATTCGCACCAGCGGCGAGCTTCGGCTGTCGAATTTCCTCCTGTGGCAGGCCGCCTATAGCGAGCTCGTCTTCCTGCCTTGCTACTGGCCCGACTTCAGCCGCGAACACCTTGCCGAGGCCTTGCGTGAGTTTGCTGGCCGCGAACGCCGTTTCGGCGGACTTGGAGGCCAGGACGTTGCTTCGCGACCGGCCGCGGGATGAGCAATCTCCAGCTACGTGTCGTTTCGGCGATCGTGCTCGCCATCATCACTCTCGGTTTGACCTGGATCGGCGGTCTGCCGTTCCGGCTGCTGTGCGCCGTGATATCGGCGGCGATCTTCTATGAATGGACCCGCATGTCGCGCCCGACCGGGGTCACGGGCCTGGGCTTCCTGCCGGAAGCATTGCTGGTCGTCTTCGTTGGCGCCTTGATCGGCGGCCTGGCCGCCTCCTGGCTGCTACCGCTTGTGGCGGCCATTGTTGCCGCAACGGCGATAGCCGCCTCGCTTCGCAAGACCGGACAATGGGATGCGAGCGGCCTCGCCTATGCCGCGGTTTCAGGCCTGTCGCTCGCCTTGCTGCGCGATGGCGATCGTTCGGGCCTCATTGCCATCCTGTTCCTGTTTGCGGTCGTCTGGGCCACCGATATCCTTGCCTATTTCGTTGGCCGTGCCGTTGGGGGGCCGAAACTGGCGCCCTCTATCTCGCCCGGCAAGACGCGCAGCGGCGCGCTCGGCGGTGCGCTCGGCGGCGTCGTCGCCGGGCTGGTCCTCGCCGTAGCTGCCGGGGTCGGCAATCTGGCATTGCTCGGCCTGGTGGCGCTCGTGCTGTCGATTGTCTCGCAGGCAGGCGACCTGTTTGAATCCTGGGTCAAGCGCCGCCATGGCCGCAAGGACTCAGGCGCGCTCATCCCGGGCCATGGCGGCGTCATGGATCGTGTCGATGGGCTTGTCGCAGCCGCATTCGCCCTATACGTCATCGGCTGGATTTCGGCGAACGCCGATCATCCGGCGCAGGGTCTGTTTCCCGTTTGAGTGGTGTCATTTCAGGTCCTTTGCGCGATGCGCCTTGGATTCGCCCGGATTGGTGTCACAGTCACGGCGCAGTCTGCGCCGTGGAAGAATTTGAGGGTTTGTCTTGAACGAGATTCTTCACGCGCTTTTCAGCACACAAGGCTTTGTCCTCGGCACGCTGGTGCCATTCCTCTTCGTGCTGACCGTGGTCGTGTTCGTCCACGAAATGGGCCATTACCTTGTCGGGCGCTGGTGCGGCATCGGCGTCAGGGCCTTCTCGATCGGCTTCGGCCCGGAACTCTTCGGCTTCAACGACAGCCACGGCACGCGCTGGAAACTGTGTGCGATACCGCTTGGCGGCTATGTCAAATTCGTCGGCGACATGAACGCCACATCGAGCCAGCCGACGTCGGAAGAAATTGAAACGCTGACCGCGGAAGAACGCAAGGTCGCCTTCCACACGCAGCCGATCTGGAAGCGCGCGGCAACGGTGGTGGCCGGACCGCTGTTCAATTTCCTGCTGACGATCGTTGTCTTTTCCGTGCTGTTCACCGCCTATGGCCGCTATGTCGCCGAGCCGATGGTGGCCGAGGTGACCGCCGACAGCCCGGCGGCGAAGGCCGGCATCCTTCCCGGCGACCGATTCGTCAGCGTCGACGGCAACAAAGTCGAAACCTTTGGCGACGTCCAACGCCTGGTCTCGGGCCGTGCGGACGACGCAATCACTTTCGTCATGCTGCGCGACGGCCGGGAGGTCACTGTGACCGCGGCACCGCGGCTGATGGAACAGGAAGACGCGCTCGGCAACAAGGTCAAGGTCGCCGTGATCGGTGTCGTCAACAACAAGGAACTCGGCCAGCCGAGGCTCATCACCTACACGCCTGTTGGAGCTGTCGCGGCGGCGGTCGAGGAAACCGGTCACGTCATCCAGCGCACCGGCCAGTTCCTGCAGCGCTTTGTTGTCGGGCGCGAAGACAAATGTCAGCTGGGCGGTCCGGTGAAGATCGCCGACATGGCGGGCAAGGCTGCGAAACTGGGATTCGAATGGCTCGTGCAACTGGTTGCACTGCTATCCGTTGGCATCGGAATTCTGAACCTTTTGCCGATTCCCCCTCTCGACGGCGGTCACCTCTTGTTCTACGGGGTGGAGGCTGTCATTCGCCGTCCGGTGTCGGAACGGATGATGGAAATGGCCTATCGGGCCGGGTTGCTTCTGGTGCTGTGCTTCATGGGGTTCGTTTTTTGGAACGATCTGTTTGGGTGCTGAAATCATGAAGAAATTTGGCTTCTGCATGGACGATGTTGAGACGCCGTTTACCATGCAAGGGGATATGAGTGACGCGAAAGCCACGCCGCAGGGTTAAGTAAATACAAATTAACCAGAAGCCTTGCGTGTAGGGAAAATCCGGTTAATACGGTAGGGGAAATTACCGCACGTCCGGTTTTCTCGCCGTGGGGACTACGAGAAAAGGTTATTAAGCCCGATGAAGGCAGCATCCAAGTTTCTAAGCGCCGCGTCCGCGGTGACCCTGTCCGCGGCCATGGTCGTGCCAGGCGCGCTCGCAGTGCAGTTCGTTGCCACATCGGCGGCTGAAGCCGCTGTCGTCAGCAGAGTCGAAGTAAGCGGCAACCAGCGTATCGACGCTGAGACCATCCGCAATTACATCACCATCAAGCCGGGCAAGGCTTTCTCCAGTTCCGATATCGACGGTGCGGTCAAGGCACTGTTTGGCACCGGCCTGTTTTCGGACGTGCAGATCAACCAGGTCGGCTCGACGCTGGTGGTCAAGGTTGCCGAGTATCAGGTTGTCAACCAGGTGCTGTTCCAGAACAACAAGAAACTCAAGGACAATGCGCTCGCGGCGGCGGTGCAGCTGAAGCCGCGCGGAACGTTCTCGCAGGCGACGCTCGATGCCGACGTGGAATCGGTCAAGGCTGCCTACAAGCGCATTGGTCGCGACGACGTGACCGTGACCACGCAGGTCATGCAGCTTGGCGACAATCGCGTGAATGTGGTCTTCAACATTGCCGAAGGCGATCGCACGCAGATCGCGGCGATCAATTTCGTCGGCAACAGCGCCTATTCCAGCCGCCGCCTGTCGGATATCATCAACACCAAGCGTTCGTCCTGGGTTTCCTTCATCCTGCGCGACGACGTCTACGACGACGACAAGCTGCGCGCGGACCAGGAGCTGCTGCGCCGCTTCTACTACAATCACGGCTATGCCGACTTCCAGGTCGTGTCCGCTGTCGGCGAGCTTGACAGCGCGACAAACAAGTACACGGTCACCATCACCGTCCAGGAAGGCGACCGCTACACGTTCGGCGATGTCAGCGTCGAGAGCACGATCCCTGAAGTCGACGGCAAGTCGCTGGAATCGGTGATCGAGACCCACAAGGGTGACGTCTACAACGCCAAGAACGTCGAGGATTCCATCATCGCGCTGACCGAGAAGGTGGCCGGTTCCGGCTATGCCTTCGCGCAGGTCACGCCGCGCGGCGACCGCAATTTCGAGAACCACACCATTTCGGTGGTCTATACGATCGACCAGGGCACCAAGGCCTATATCGAGCGCATCGAGATCCGCGGCAACGATCGCACGCGCGACTATGTCATTCGCCGCGAGTTCGACGTCAGCGAAGGCGACGCCTTCAACCAGGTGCTCATCCAGCGCGCGAAAAAGCGCCTGGAAAACTTGAATTACTTTGAGAAAGTCGACATCTCGACTGTGCCGGGTTCGCAGCCCGACCAGGTCGTTCTGGTGGTCGACGTGGTTGAGAAGTCGACCGGCGAGTTCTCGGTGGGTGCTGGTTATTCGACCGGTGGCGACACGGCCGGTCCGTCGGTCGAAGGATCGGTGACCGAGCGCAACTTCCTCGGCCGCGGCCAGTTCATCAAGGTGTCTGCGGGCGGCGGCAAGAATTCGCGCGACTACAGCCTGTCCTTCACCGAGCCTTATTTCCTCGGACGGCGCATCGCCGCCGGTTTCGACATCTTCAAGCAAACCCGGAACTACGATCATTACGACAGTGACACCACGGGTGCGACCGTGCGTTTCGGCCTGCCGATCACCGACAGCATCACGACGCAGCTAGCTTACAACATCTCGCAAGAGAAATATAAGCTGGATGATGATTGCGTGACCGGTGGCATTTATGATCCCCTTAAGTGCAATGTTTCCGACGCTATCCTGGATGGCATAGAGCAGAGCCCATGGATCAAGTCTTCGGTTAGCCTGGGATTGGTCTACAACACCATCGACGACATGAAGAACCCGCACGAGGGTATCTACGCCACCACGACGGTGGAAGTCGCGGGTCTCGGTGGCGATGCAAAGTTCGTGAAGGTCACGGGGCGAGGCAGCATCTACCAGACGCTGTCGGAGCAGTATGATCTGGTCGGACTTATTTCGGGCGGCGCCGGTCATGTCGAAGGCTACGGCGGCGACGGCGATCTGCGCGTGTTCGATCACTTCCAGAGCAGCGACCGCATGATCCGCGGCTTCGCCTACGGCGGCATCGGTCCGGTCGACAACGACGGCGCTGGCGACCATCTGGGCGGCACGACCTATTTTAACGCCTCGGCGGAAGCCCAGTTCCCGCTTCCGGTCGTTCCAGAGAGCTTCGGCCTGCGTGGCGCGGTCTTCGCGGATGCGGCCACGCTCTACGGCAGCAAGGTTGCCAACGACTTGGTCGACCAGTCGACTGTGGGCATGAAGCTGCGCGCTTCGGTCGGTGTTGGCTTGATGTGGGCGTCGCCGTTCGGTCCGATCCGTATCGACTACGCGATCCCGGTCAAGAAGGAAGCGTCTGACGACGTGCAGGAATTCAACTTCGGCATATCGACCCGCTTCTGATCGGCGGCCAACGATGCTCCCGGGTCTTCAGGGTCCGGGAGAAATGTTCCGACCTAGCTGGATATAGCTTCTGGAATGACCGATCCGGTGTTCTTCGCGCCATCACGCCGGTATACGGCGGGCGAAGTCGCGAATCTGACCGGCTCGGTGCTTGTCGATTCCGGCCACTCCAATATTTCGATCGAAGCACTCGCGCCGGCCAGCGAGGGCGGCGAGAATGCGCTGGTCTTTGTCGACGGCAAGCGTAATTCCGCGCTGATGCCGTCGCTGCGGGCTGCCGCGGTCCTGTGCCCAGCGGAATTTGCCGGCAAGGCGCCGGCAAGCGTTGCCGTTCTCATTCATCCGCGCCCGCAACAGGCCTTTGCGCTGATCGGGCGTCTGCTGTTTCCGAGGGCGGCGACACCAGGGCCGATGACCAGTGAAACCGGCGTCTCGCCGCACGCTCATGTCGATGCGACCGCGCATGTCGAAGCCGGTGCCGTCATCGAGGCCGGCGCGGTTATCGGGCCAGGCGCTTCGATCGGCAGCGGTACTGTCATCGCCCCAAATGCGGTCATCGGACAATCCTGCCAGATCGGCCGCGACGGCTATGTCGGTCCGGGCGCCAGCATCCAGTATGCCTTGATCGGCAATCGCGTCATCATTCATGGCGGCGCCAGGATAGGCCAGGATGGTTTTGGGTTCGTCGGCGGGGCCAAGGGTCCCGAACGCGTGCCGCAGATCGGTCGTGTCGTTATCCAGGACGACGTCGAGATCGGCTCCAACACCACCGTCGATCGCGGCGCCATGTCCGATACGATCATCGGCCAAGGCACCAAGATCGACAATCTCGTGCAGATCGCCCATAACGTCCGCATCGGCCGCAATTGCATAATAGCCGGGCTTTCGGGTATTTCGGGTTCTGTGGTCGTGGGTGACAATGTCACCATGGGCGGCGGCGTGGGGCTTGCGGATCACCTGACCATAGGGACAGGGGCCAAGCTTGCCGCCAGAAGTGGATTTATGAGCAATGTCCCTGCAGGCGAGATCTGGGGCGGCTATCCGGCACAGCCGATGGCGGAAGCCATGCGGGAGATAGCCATGCTGCGCAAGCTCGCCAGGACCCGCAAACAGGGCGAGGGAGGCAATGGCTGACATGATCGCGTCGACGACGCTGGAAGCGGTCGACATCATGGGGCTGATGAAGCTCCTGCCGCACCGCTATCCGTTCCTGATGATCGATCGTATCGTCGACATCGATGGTGACGAATCCGCCATCGGCATCAAGAACGTGACCATAAACGAGCCGCATTTTCAGGGCCATTTCCCTGAGCAGCCGGTCATGCCGGGTGTGCTTATCGTTGAGGCGATGGCGCAGACGGCCGGCGCCATCTGTATCCGCAGCCTGGGTACCGAAAAGCCGTCGCTGGTCTATTTCCTGACCATCGACAACGCCAAATTCCGCAAACCGGTCGTTCCCGGCGACCAGTTGAAGATCTATGTCAAGAAAATCAAGAAACGCGGCAACCTGCTCAAATTCGCTTGTGAAGCCATGGTCGACGGCGCCAAGGCGGCCGAGGCCGAGATTTCAGCCATGATGGTCACCAGCGACTGACGATCGAGTGCTTATGAAAATCAAGACATCCATTCATGCTTCCTCCATTGTCGAGGAAGGCGCCCAAATCGGCCAAGGTGTGCGCATCGGGCCGTTCTGCCATGTCGGCGCCGATGTGGTGATCGGCGACGACGTCGAACTGGTCAGTCATGTCTCGGTGATGGGCGCGACGTCGATCGGCGCCTCGACCAAGGTCTACCCGATGGCGACATTGGGCGCGCCGCCGCAGAACACAAAGCACAAGGGCGGCCGAACCACCCTGGTCATCGGCAGGAACTGCACGATCCGCGAAGGCGTGACCATGCATCTCGGCACCGATTCCAGCCGCGGTGAGACGACGGTCGGCGACAACGGCAATTTCCTCGCCTACGCCCATATCGCCCATGATTGCGTCGTCGGCAACAATGCGACGTTCGCCAATGGCGCAACGCTGGGCGGCCACTGCGAGGTCGGTAACAACGTCTATATCGGCGGCTTGACCGCAGTGCATCAGTTTGTCCGCATCGGCGACAACGCCTTTCTGGGCGGCTGCTCCGCGATCGTCGGCGATGTGATCCCCTTTGCCATAGCGGTCGGCAACCGCGCCAGTTTGCGCGGTCTCAACATCATTGGCCTCAAGCGCTCCGGCTTGCCGAGGTCCGAAATCCTTGTGCTGCGCAAGGCTTACAGGATGATCTTCGATCGTTCCCGCACTGTTGGCGAGAACATCGAGTTCGCCAAGGCGGAGTTCGCGTCGTCGCCGACCGCCATGAAGATCATCGATTTCATCACCAGTCGCGGCAAGCGGCACTATGCTGTGCCGTCGCTCAAGGGCGGCGATGGCGACGATGTCGATGACGAAGACTGAGACAGCGGCAGCGCGTCTTGATCTTCCGCCGGGCTCCAGGGTCGGCATCATTGCCGGCGGCGGCAGTCTGCCGGTCGAAGTCGCGGCCGGTTCGGCTGAACAAGGCTATCCGCCCTTCGTCATCCTGATGGAAGGCGAGGTCGACCGCATCGCGGAGCTCTCCCGATACGATCATGAAAGCCTCGCTCTGGAAGGTATAGGTTCGCTGGTCCCATTGCTACGGCGGCACCGGATCACCCATCTGGTGCTTGCAGGCGAGATCAAGCGCCGGCCGCGATTGCTTGCGCTGCGCCCCAGTCTCAGCCTGCTCGCGGTAATTCCGCTGGTCGTCATGGCGCTCGCGCGCGGCGACGATGGCCTGCTGAAGGTCTTGGCGAGGGGCCTCGAAGCCCGTGGAATAAAAGTTGTCGGCGCCCATGAAGTCGTGCCGAGCCTTGTCGCCGCCGAAGGCGTCCTGACCAACGCCGCGCCACAAAAGTCGGACTGGCGTGACATCGAGGCAGGCCTTGACGCGGCAAAAGCCATCGGGGCGCTGGACATCGGCCAGGCCGCGATCGCCATCGGTGGCCGGACCATTGCGCTGGAAGGCATCGAAGGAACAGCCGGACTGCTTGAGCGGGCAAAGCTCTTACGCGGCCACGGCCGTATTGCGGGCAAGACTCGCGGCGTCCTGGTCAAGTGCGCCAAGCCTGGTCAGGAACTGCGAGCGGATCTTCCGTCCATCGGCCTGCAGACGGTCGAAGCAGCGCATGCAGCCGAGCTTGCCGGGATTGCCGTCGAGGCTGGACGTTCGCTGGTTCTCGAAGGTCCTGAAACCATCGCGCGCGCCAACGCACTCGGCCTGTTCGTCATTGGCCTGCCTGCCACGACGGAGCCGCACAGTGGCTGACAGGGCATTGAAGATCGCGATTGTTGCCGGCGAGGAGTCCGGCGACCTGCTCGGCGCCGACATAGTACGCTCGCTCAGGCAGGCGGCCGGGCGCGAGGTGCAACTCGTCGGCCTCGGCGGCCGTCATTTGCAGACGCTGGGACTGGTCTCGCCATTCGATGCCGGTGAGATCGCCCTCATGGGGTTCAGTGCCGTCCTGCGCGACCTTCCGCGCCTGATGCGGCGGATCAGCCAACTGGCCAAGACCGTTGCCGACGAAAAGCCGGATTGCCTCGTCACCATTGACAGTCCGGACTTTTCGTTGCGCGTCGCCAAAAAGGTGCGTGCGGCCAACCCGTCGATTCCGATCATCCACTATGTCTGCCCGAGCGTGTGGGCGTGGCGGCCGGGCAGGGCGGTCGCGATGAAGCCCTATGTCGACCACATCCTCTGCATCCTGCCTTTCGAGGTTAACGAGTTGGAGCGGCTCGGCGGGCCACCGGGCACCTATGTCGGGCATCGCCTGACGCACGATGCGGGCTTGCTCGCTGCAGCCAAGGCGCAGGAGCTGCCGCGCGACCTTTCTCCTGATCGTGTCAAAACCCTGCTCGTCCTGCCCGGTTCGCGGCGTAGCGAGGTACGGCGGCTGCTCGACCCGTTCGGCGAGACGGTGTCGATCCTGCGCGCGCGCGGCCACCGCTTGCGGCTGCTGCTGCCGACCGTCCCGCATGTCGCCGACCTCGTCAAATCTTCCGTCAACCGCTGGGATGAAAAGCCTGAGATCATCGTCGAGCCCCAGCGCAAATGGCAGGCTTTCGGCAGGGCCGATGCGGCGCTGATCGCGTCCGGGACGGTATCGTTGGAACTGGCGCTGGCCGGCGTGCCGATGATTTCCTGCTACAGGCTCGACCCGGTCGCGCGCATCTTGGCGCCGTACCTCGTTTCCGTCTGGTCGGCGCTGCTGCCCAATCTGATATCGGATCGAGCGCTTATTCCCGAATTCTACGACGGCTATATCAAGCCGAATAACCTTGCCCGGCAATTGGAAGCACTGTTCGCCGACAGCGGCATGCGTGCCTGGCAGAAGGATGGATTTGCAGAGATCAGGCGGCGCATGGCTACCGGTAGACCGTCCGGCGAGATCGCCGCGCAGGTGGTGATGCGGTACGTCAAGAGAGTGAGTAGTCAGTAATCAGTAGAAATGGCCGACTTCACTACTCACTACTCACTACTCACTACTCACTATTTCCTAATTCACCGCTTGGCGATCGGCACGTAATCCCGCTCCGGTGCACCGGTATAGAGCTGGCGCGGGCGGCCGATCTTCTGGCGCGGATCCTCGATCATCTCTTTCCACTGGGCGATCCAGCCGACGGTGCGGGCGACCGCGAACAGCACGGTGAACATGGTGGTGGGGAAGCCCAGCGCCTTCAGCGTAATGCCGGAATAGAAGTCGACATTCGGGTAGAGCTTCTTCTCGATGAAATAGGAATCGGTCAGCGCGATCTTTTCCAGCTCCATGGCGATGTCGAGCAGCGGATCGTCCTTGATGCCGAGCTCGCCCAGAACCTCATGTGCCGTCTTCTGCATGATCTTGGCGCGCGGATCGTAGTTCTTGTAGACGCGGTGGCCGAAGCCCATCAAGCGGAACGGGTCGTCCTTGTCTTTGGCGCGGGCGATGAATTCGGGGATGTGATCGACATGGCCGATCTCGCCAAGCATGTTGAGCGCCGCTTCATTGGCGCCGCCATGCGCGGGTCCCCACAGGCAGGCTATGCCGGCGGCGATGCACGCAAACGGGTTGGCGCCCGACGAGCCGGCGAGGCGAACGGTCGAGGTCGAGGCATTTTGCTCGTGGTCGGCGTGCAGGATGAAGATGCGTTCCATGGCGCGCGCCAGCACCGGATTGATCTTGTATTCCTCGCAAGGCACGGCAAAGCACATATGCAGGAAGTTGGCGGCAAAGTTCAGCTCGTTCTTCGGGTAAATGAAGGGCTGGCCGATGTGGTATTTGTAGGCCATCGCCGCGATCGTCGGCATCTTGGCGATCAGCCGCATGGAGGCAACCATGCGCTGGTAGGGGTCGGAAATGTCGGTGGAGTCGTGATAGAAGGCCGACAGCGCGCCGACCACGCCGCACATCACCGCCATCGGATGCGCGTCGCGGCGGAAGCCGGTGAAAAAGCGCGACATCTGCTCATGCACCATGGTGTGGCGCGTCACGCGGTAATCGAAATCGTCCTTCTGCGCCTTGGTCGGCAATTCACCGTAGAGCAGGAGATAGCAGACCTCGAGGAAGTCGCCATGTTCGGCCAACTGGTCGATCGGATAGCCGCGGTGCAACAGGATGCCGGCGTCGCCGTCGATGAAGGTGATTTCGGACTCGCAGCTTGCCGTCGAGGTGAAGCCGGGATCGTAGGTGAAAGCGCCGGTGGTTGAGTAGAGCGAGGCGATGTCGATCACATCAGGCCCGACCGAACCGCTTCGCACCTTGAATTCATGGGTCTTGCCGGCGAATTCAAGCGTTGCGGTGGCCTCTTGGGTCTTGCCCAAATCCAGTTTTTTCGCAGCTTCGGTCATTGCAAACTCCTTCTTGTTTCCTCATGCCGGCAAAGGCAAATTTCGCAGAGCGACACGTCGAAAATCACCGCAATGCGCGTATTCGCCACCGCATTTCAGGAGGTGCGTGCCAGATTGGGCCAAGGCCTAATGTTGCACTGCGAAACCCGCCTTTCAATGCCAATCTTCTTGGGCCAGTTTGCTCCTAATCGATTTGATCTGAGATGCGCGCCAGGCTTTCCTCGCGGCCGAGCACGGCGAGCACATCGAACACGCCCGGCGAGGTGCTTTTGCCGGTCAAAGCGGCGCGCAAAGGCTGGGCCACCGCGCCGAGCTTGTGGCTGCCGGCCGCTGCCACCTCGCGGATCGCCGCCTCCGCCGAGGCGGCTGTCCAGTCATCCGCAAGCCCGTTCAAAGCTTCGTGAGCACTGCGCAGGATCTTGCGGGCGTCATCGGTGAGCAGAAGCGCCGCCTTGTCGTCGATCGGCAGCGGTCGCGTGGCAAACAGGAAGGCCGCGCCGTCGACGAGCTCCACCAGCGTCTTGGCGCGCTCCTTCAGGCCCGGAAGCGCTGCCAGCAACTGCGCCTTGGTGCTGTCGTTCAGGCGTGCGGCGATCGCCGGGCCACCTTCGAGGTAGGGCAGGGTGGCGATGAAGATGTCGAACAGTTCGGCATCGCTCATGCGGCGCATATGCGCGCCGTTGATTGCCTCCAGCTTGGCGAAGTCGAAGCGCGCCGCGCCCTTGTTGACGTCGCCGATGTCGAACCAGGAAATCATGTCCTTTATCGACATGATCTCGTCGTCGCCATGGCTCCAGCCGAGACGCGCCAGGTAGTTGAGCAGCGCCTCCGGCAGGTAGCCCATGGCGCGATAAGCCTCGACGCCAAGCGCGCCGTGCCGCTTCGATAGCTTGGCGCCATCGGCGCCGTGGATCAGCGGGATATGCGACATGGACGGCACGTTCCAGCCCATGGCGTTGTAGATCACGGACTGGCGAGCGGCGTTGGTCAGATGGTCGTCGCCGCGGATGATGTGGGTGACGGCCATGTCATGATCGTCGACGACGACGGCATGCATGTAAGTGGGATTGCCGTCGGAACGCAGGATGATGAAGTCATCGAGATCCTTGTTGGGAAAGCGCACGTCGCCCTGGACCCGGTCATGGACGACGGTCTCGCCTTCGGTCGGCGCCTTGATGCGGATGGCGCCCTTGGCACCTGCGGGTGCCTCTGATGGGTCGCGGTCGCGCCAGCGGCCATCGTAGCGGGGTGGCAGCCCCTTGGCTCTGGCGGCCTCGCGCATGGCCTCCAGTTCGGCTGGCGTGGCGTAGCAATAATAGGCCTTGCCCATGCGCACGAGCTCCTCGGCCACCTCGCGGTGGCGCGGCGCACGCTCGAACTGCGACACTGGCTCGCCGTCCCAGCTCAGGCCAAGCCAGGAAAGCCCGTCGAGGATGGCAGCCGTCGCGGCTTCATTGGAGCGTTCGCGATCGGTGTCCTCGATGCGCAGCAGCATCGTGCCGCCGGTGTGCTTTGCATACAGCCAGTTGAACAGCGCCGTGCGCGCGCCGCCTATGTGCAAATAGCCGGTGGGCGAAGGGGCAAAACGGGTGACGACCTTGTCGGACATGGAACTCTCGGAAACCATCTGAAGCGGGGTGCGGTCGCGCGGACTTTCGCGCTTTGCGCGTTCATGTAGCATAGGGTGTCGAGGGCGCAAGGGGCAGACCCGATGGCTGGACGAGGCTGGGGCTCGGATCAGGGCGAGGACGCTGCCATTGGCGTCCGCGAACGGTCCCTGTTTGCGCCTCTGCCAGCCTCATTGCCGCCGCCGTCGCCCCTCGTGCCGGATTCCGGCAAGCTGCCCTTGCAAACGGGTGTCGCCGCCTCTGTTCCGGTTGCCGGAACCGGCAGGATCGTGCGCGTGCGCCGGCAGATCGGCCTGATATCACTGCCTCGCCTGCGCCACAGCGTGAACACGGCGGCGAGCCTGGAACTCGACCGGGGCGTGGCCTTCCTGCTGGTACCGGTCTGCCTTGCGATCGGAGCGATCGGCTATTTTTCGCTGACGGCTGAACCCGACTTTGCGAGACCTGTCGCGGTTGTCATCCTGACGGGGATCTGTGCGCTGGTCTCGCGCTCATGGCCAAAGACCCATCTGTGTTTCATGGCGGCACTTTTGTGCGCCCTAGGACTGCTTGCTGCCAAGGTCGAGACGTGGCGTGCGGGCACACAAATGTTGGGCTCGGAAATCTCGACGCAGGTGACCGGCCGCGTCGTCTCGCTCGACCGGATGGAAACTGGCCGTATCCGGCTGACCATCGACGTAACATCGACCGCAAGACCGAAACTGCGCTATGCGCCGGAACGGGTACGGCTTTCGGCACGCAAGATCCCGGCTGACGTGACCGCAGGCTCGCTCATCACCGGATATGCCAAGCTTTTGCCGCCGACCGGGCCGGTGCGACCGGACAGCTATGATTTCTCCTTCGACAGCTATTTTGCCGGCATTGGTGGCAGCGGATTCTTTCTCGGCAATCCAAAGCTTGTCGTCAGCGATGATGGCGACATGCCGCTGTCGGCCCGAATTTCCTCCAGCGTGGAAAATGCCCGTGAAGGCATCGCCGACCATATCAGGGCGAGCGTCGGCGGCGCCGAAGGCGAGATCGCCGCGGCGCTGATCGTCGGCGTGCGCGCCGGCATTCCCGACGACATCAATGAGGCGATGCGACGTACCGGCATCTACCACATCATCTCCATTTCGGGACTGCACATGGCTCTGGTCGCCGGCACCATCATGGGGTTGCTGCGCGGCGCCTTCGCCTTGTTTCCCGATTTTTCCGCGCGTCGCCCGGTCAAGAAGTATGCCGCTGCCGCCGCACTGTTCTCGATCGCAGCCTACCTCGTCATCTCAGGTATCGTCGTCGCCGCCGAGCGCAGCTTCATCATGCTGGCAGTGATGCTGATTGCAGTTCTGTTCGATCGAGCAGCACTCACCATGCGCAATCTGGCGATCTCGGCGATCGCCGTCATCGTGGTGTCGCCGCATGAGGTGGTCGGCCCGAGTTTTCAGATGTCGTTCGCCGCGACCGCAGCTCTGGTCGGCGCCTATGCCGGCTGGGCGGATCACCGCGCGGGAAAAGCAAGACCGCCGCCGCCGAAGCGATCCTTGCCCGGGTTCCTGACACGAAAATTCCTGCTGGCGGCAATCGGTCTGGCCATGACCTCGATCATCGCCGGCAGCGCCACGACGCTGTTTGCCATCTGGCATTTTCAGCGTGTGTCGCCGCTCAGCCTGTTCGCCAATCTCGCGGTTATGCCGATCGTCACCGTCGTCATGTTCCTGGCCGTCGCCAGCGCGCTGCTGATGCCTTTCGGATTGGATTGGCCAGGTCTCTACCTGATGGGCAAGGGCCTGACGATGATGATCGCCATATCGGGCTGGATCTCCGAGCGTTCGCCTGTCGATGGGGTCGGGCTGATTTCGCAACAGTCGGTCCTGCTGGTGGCCATTGCCCTGGTCATCGCGACGATGGCGACGACATGGCTGCGGCTCGCGGCTCTGCCATTCGCGTTGGCAGGCTTGCTGACCGTCTCGGATACGCGCACGCCCGATGTGCTGATCTCGGAAGACGCCCGGCTGGTGGCGTTGCCGATCGGTGGCGGTGAGCTTGCCGTCAGCCGGCAACGGCCGAACGAATTCACCGTCGACAACTGGAAACGCGCGCTGACATCGGAAACCATCGTCGTTCCGGAAGTGTTCGACAACAGCGATGGGCAATTCGACGTCGCGGATGCCGTTGAGCTACCGCCGGGATCGCCGTTCTATTGCTCCTCAGGCGTTTGCGTGGCCAGGCACATGTCCGGTGCGATCATTGCCTATGTCGAGGACCGCAAGGACACCTGGAAAGCCTGCGGCTTCGCCGAGCTGATCGTCGTCAACGATGCCACCGCCTATGACGCCTGTCACAACCCGCTGGTTCTCGTCATCACCAAGCGGCAACTGGCTCGCAAAGGCAGTGCCGCGGTCTTCTTCGATCGCCAATCGGCGACCACGCCGGCGACGATCAGCTTCGCGGTGGACAGCCCATATCGGCCCTGGCACACGCAACGCAGATACTCTCGCGAGGCGAGGGGGCTGGCACCCTTCAAGAAACCCGAGAAGCCAGTGGTCAACCCACAGCCGTCTCAGTAGCGACGGATCAGGCCGACGAGCTTGCCTTGCACCTTGACCCTGTCCGGCCCGAAAATCCGTGTCTCGTAGGCTGGATTGGCGGCTTCGAGGGCAATCGAGGCGCCCTTGCGGCGGAACCGCTTCAGCGTCGCTTCCTCTTCATCGACCAGCGCCACGATGATCTCGCCGGGGCTGGCCGTATCGGCGTTACGGATGATGACGGTGTCGCCGTCGAAGATGCCGGCCTCGATCATCGAATCGCCCTTGACCTCCAGCGCATAGTGCGCGCCGCCCATGATCATGTCCGGCGGCACCGAAATCGAATGCGTCTGATGCTGGATGGCATCGATCGGCACGCCGGCGGCGATGCGACCCATGACCGGGATCGAAACGGCAGAGACCGCATCGTCGTCATTGCCGGGCGAAGGCATCCGCGAAGGCGCCGGCTTGATCTGCCGGCCAAGAGCACCACCCTGACCAAGACTGCCCTGGATGACGCTTGGCGAAAACTTCTTTGCCGCATTGAGGCCTGGCGCGATGGAGTCCGGCAGCCGCAGCACTTCCAGCGCGCGGGCCCGATTGGGCAGCCGGCGGATAAAGCCGCGCTCCTCAAGGGCCGTGATCAGCCGATGAATCCCGGATTTGGAGGCAAGGTCGAGCGCCTCCTTCATTTCGTCGAAGGATGGCGGAATGCCGCTCTCCTTCAGGCGTTCATGGATGAACATCAGCAGTTCATGTTGCTTGCGTGTCAGCATGGCGGCCCCCAGGTTCCCTGAAACCAGAATCGAAAAACAAACCCAGAACAAACACTATCTGTTCCAGTTGTGTTCTGCAACCGTTTAAAGTTTAATGAATTTGTTAAGGCTGCTGAAATTATTTGGCGCTTGCCAGCGGGTTACGATCGACGGGCGCCACCTTCGGCAATGCGCCTGCTCACATTGAAATTGTTATGGTTAATGACCTGTGGCTTATCCTCTACCAAAGCTTGGCGTTATCTGTCGATCAGCCTCGACAAGGGGCGATTGCAACCTTCGGGACGTTCGTTTGCCGTGAACGAAACGGAGCCAAAACGCCAACGTCAGTTGGGCATTTTGGCTGGAAATTCAGCTCTCCGTCATTTGCCAGGCAGTGAGGGCAGCGACGGCGGATCGCCGGGATCGGTGCGTCAGGTAACGGCTTCCTTGACGGCGAAACGCTGGTCCTTCCATGCACCCGTGCGCAGAATGTCTTCCAGAACCTCAACCGCCAGCCACACATCCTTGTAGCTGACATAGAGCGGCGTGAAGCCGAAACGGATGGTCGACGGTGCGCGGAAGTCACCGATCACCCCGCGCTCGATCAGCGCCCGCATGATTTGATAGCCGTGGTCGTGAAGGAACGACACCTGGCTGCCGCGCCTGGTCGCGTCGCGGGTGGTCTCCAGCGTGAGACCGTAGGCGCCGCACTTGGCTTCGACGAGCTGGATGAACAGTTCTGTCTGCGCGACGCTCTTCTTTCGCAATGCCGCCATGTCGACGTCGCTCCAGATGGCAAGCGCGCCTTTGAGCGCCCGCATCGACAGGACCGGTTGCGTACCGCACAGAAAACGGCGGATGCCGGTGCCGGCAACATAACCCCGTTCGAAGGCAAAGGGCCGCGCATGGCCCCACCAGCCGCTGAGCGGCTGGCTGATATCGCCGTGGTGGCGCTGCGCGGCATAGATGAAGGCCGGCGCGCCCGGACCGCCGTTGAGGTACTTGTACGTGCAGCCGACAGCGAAATCGGCATTTGCCTGATCGAGCTCGACGGGCAGGGCGCCGGCGGTGTGGCAGAGATCCCAGACGATCAGCGCTCCGGCCGTATGAGCCCTGCGCGTCAGCGCCGCCATGTCGCGCAGTTCACCCGATTTGTAATTGACGTGGTTGACCAGCACCACCGCGACGTTTTCGTCGATCAGATCTTCGATGGTCGGCGCGTCGACGCCCGCGAGGCGCAGCAGGACGCCATCCCGGGTCGAGGCCACGCCTTCGGCGATGTACAGGTCGGTGGGAAAACTGTCACCTTCGGCGACGATGGCTGACCGGCCGGGCCGCATCTCCATCGCTGCGTGCAGCACCTTGTAGATGTTGGTCGATGTCGTGTCGCAGACAACGGTCTGGCCGGCCGCGGCTCCTATCAGGCGTCCGAGCTGGTCGCCGAGTTCGATCGGCATCTCGAACCATCCGGCCGTGTTCCAGGCTCGGATAAGATCTCGGGCCCATTCCTGCGTCGCCGCCTGCTGCAGCTCGCCGAAAACGGCATGAGATGCTGCCCCCAGTGAATTGCCGTCGAGATAGATCACCCCCTCCGGCAGAATGAAACGGTCGCGCATGGCCCGCAGCGGATCCGTGGCATCCATCGCTTCGACTGCGGCGAGATCAGGAATTCCACTCATGGTCAGTCCCCGGTTGTTCGCGAAGGGTTTCCGCCACAGAGCGTCCCTTCGGTGAGCCTGTTCTCATTTCGATGATGTCAGAGCCGAGTGCGGACCGTCCACAGCTCCGGAAACAGCACGACCTCGAGCATTTTCTTCAGATACGAAGCACCCGACGTGCCGCCGGTGCCGCGCTTCAGACCGATGATGCGCTTCACCGTGGTGACGTGGTTGAAGCGCCAGCGGCGGAAATAATCCTCGAAGTCGACCAGCTTCTCGGCCAGTTCGTAGAACATCCAGTAGCGCTGCGGATCGCGGTAGATAGTCTGCCAGGCGACCAGGACCTCTTCATTCTCGGTTCGCGTCTCACGCCAGTCCGTGCGCCTGGCATCGGCACCGATGTCGAATCCGTTGCGCGCCAAAAGCAGCAGCGCTTCGTCGTAGAGCGATGGCTCGGCCAGGATGGCTTCCAGCTTTCCGCTGAGGTCAGGCCGATGCTTGTGAGGGCCGAGCATGGCCAGGTTGCGGTTGCCGGCCATGAACTCGATGGCGCGATACTGCCAGGACTGGAAACCCGAGGACTGGCCGAGCGCGTCGCGAAACTCGGTATATTCGCTGGGCGTCATCGTTCGCAGCACATCCCAGGCATTGTTCAGCTGCTCGAAGATGCGCGCGACTCGCGACAGCATCTTGAAGCTCGGCTCGAGCCGGTCGGCGCGGATCGAGCGGATCGCGGCGCCAATCTCGTGCAAAGCGAGCTTCATCCACAGTTCCGAGGTCTGGTGCTGGATGATGAACAGCATCTCGTCATGCGCCGACGACAGCGGCGTCTGCGCCTCCAGCACTTTCTCCAGGTGCAGATAGTCGCTGTACGACATGCGCTCGTTGAACGACATCTGTGCGCCTTCGGACGCCGGATCGTAGGGCTCGCTCAATTGACTTTCTCCGTGCGCAGCCGGAAGCGCTGGATCTTGCCGGTCTGGGTCTTGGGCAAAGCAGCAATGAATTTCACCGATCGCGGGTATTTGTAGGGTGCGATCGTCGCCTTGACATGGTCCTGCAGGCGCTTGGTGGTCAATGCGTCAGGCGCCACGCCCTGCACCAGCACGACATGTGCCTCGACGATCTGGCCGCGCTCGGCGTCCTCGGCACCAATGACCGCGCATTCGGCGACGTCGGGATGTGACAGAAGTGCGGCCTCGACTTCGGGGCCGGCGATGTTGTAGCCGGCGCTGACGATCATATCGTCGGAGCGCGCAGCGAAATGGAAGAAGCCGTCCTCGTCCTGCGTGAAGGTATCGCCGGTGATGTTCCAGCCGTCGCGCACGTAGTCCTTCTGCCTGATATCGGCCATGTAGCGGCAGCCGGTCGGTCCGCGCACCGCAAGCCTGCCGGTCGCGCCGCGCGGTACTTCGCGCATCTCGTCGTCGACGATGCGCGCCTCGTAGCCGCCGACCGGCTTGCCGGTCGACGCGGGCTTCATGTCGCCAAAGCGGTTGGAGATGAAGATATGCAGCATTTCGGTGGCGCCGATGCCGTCGAGGATCGGCTTGCCGGTCTTTTGCGTCCACTCTTCGAAAACCGGAGCGGGCAAGGTTTCGCCGGCTGAAACGGCAACGCGCAGCGACGACAAGTCGGCACCTTCATCCATGGCCTTCAGCATGGCGCGATAGGCAGTCGGCGCGGTGAAGGAGATCGTGGCTTTGTAGGTCTCGATGATGTGGATCATGTTGGGTGGCGTCGCCTGCTCCAGCAGCGTCGCCGCCGCACCGAAGCGCAGGGGAAAGATAGCGAGCCCGCCAAGGCCGAAAGTGAAGGCCAGCGGCGGCGAGCCGACGAAGATGTCGTCCGGCGTCACCTCCAGGATTTCGCGGGCATAGGCGTCGGCGATGATCAGGAGGTCGCGGTGGAAATGCATCGTCGCCTTCGGCACGCCTGTCGTGCCCGAGGTGAAGCCGAGCAGCGCGACATCGTCGCGGCCGGTGTTGACGGCGGTGAATGTCACCGGCTTGTCGAGAGCGGCACGATCGAGCTCGGCATCATGGTTGGCGGTGCCGTCGAAGCCTATGACCTGTTTGAGGAAGGTGCTGTCCTTGGCGCAGGCGGTCATCTCGTCCATCAGCCTGGTGTCGCAGAGCGCGACGGTGATTTCCGCCTTGTCGACGATCTTGGCCAGTTCGCCGGCGCGCAGCATAGGCATGGTGTTGACGACCACGGCGCCGACCTTGGTGGCAGCCAGCCAGCAGGCGACCATGGCGGGGTTGTTGGCCGAGCGGATCAGCACCCGGTTGCCGGGCTCGACGCCATAATTCTCGACCAGCGCGTGGGCGAGCCTGTTCGTCCAGTCCGACAGTTCCTTGTAGGTGCGGCGGCGGCCATTGCCGATCAGGGCTGTGCGGTCGCCGAGGCCCTTCTCGACCAGCCGGTCGGTAAGTTCGACACCGGCGTTGAGGCGTTCGGGATAGTCGAAGCCATCGAGCAGTATATCGGGCCATTGCTCCGGCGGCGGCAGGTGATCGCGCGAGAACGTGTCGATATGCGCTGAAGGCCCAAGCATGTCGCCGCTCTCCCGTCTGCTGCCTGGCCAGTGCGCAATGCGCCTTGGCTGGATGTGGTGGATCCTAAGGTCCTGCTCTGAGGAGGCTTCGTGCTGCCCATCACGCCTGCTCGGAGATGCGCGCCGAAAGGGTGAACATCTGCAGGTGAGGGCAGCACAGCAGACCTCCCATTGTCGGCTGTTCGTGCGGGCAGGATCGCACCAGTCGAAATTTGTTTCAAGCCTAAAGTGTTTTTGCCCTGGAGCATTGACGCATGTCGTGGCGTTGGCCATTGCTGGCGGAGAAGCGATGCCGTTTTGGGGGAGGGCGCAGATGTTCGAACGTCACATCGTCGATTGGGATGATGCCTATGCCAACGGTGCGAACATCGCCGGCAGCGACCGTTGGCCAGCCGCCTGGGCGGAGCCAGCGGCAGCATTCCGCGATGCGCTCTCGGCAGAGAGCCGGGCACGGCTCGACATCGCCTATGGCGACGGGTCGCGCAATCGGCTCGATCTTTTCCTTCCCAAGGCCGCGCCCAAAGGACTGGTGGTGATCATCCATGGCGGTTACTGGCTGGAGACCGACAAGAGCTTGTGGTCGCATCTCGCCAAGGGCGCGGTCGGCAGCGGCTTCGCCGTTGCGATGCCCTCCTACACGCTGTGCCCGGACATACGCATCGCAGGCATCGTCCGGGAGGTCGGGGCGGCGATTGGCAAGGCAGCGGCAATGGTTGACGGACCGCTGATGCTGACCGGACATTCGGCCGGCGGCCATCTCGCCACCCGGATGGTGACGACAACCACGCCTTTGGCGCCGGATGTGGCGCGGCGCATACGCCATGTCGTTTCGATTTCAGGTCTACACGATTTGCGTCCGCTCATGCGCACCGGCATGAACAAGGACCTGGCAATCGACGAAGAGGAGGCGCTGGCTGAAAGCCCAGCCCTGCTGCGCCCGATGGATGGCGCCCGCATCACCTGCTGGGCCGGCGGCGGTGAGCGCGCCGAGTTCCTGCGCCAGAATGCGTTGCTTGCCAACATCTGGACCGGCCTTGGCGCCACCACCAGCACCGTGGTCGAGCCCGACCGGCATCACTACGACATTGTCGACGGCCTTACCGATCCGGCGCATCCGCTGACGCAGAGCTTGATCTCCAGCTAGAGCCGAGATCACTTTCTCGTCTGTTATGAACGGCTTGCCTGGAATTCCTCAGCGCAGCATCAAAACGCTGCAAGCCTCGCCCGCGGCTGCTGCAGGGGCAAACGGCGCCCGCACGATCAGCCCGTTGGCGTCGGCCAGCATTCTCAGCATCGAGGAATCCTGAATGCCGAACGGCGTCGCCACCAGCGCGCCGTCATCTTCCCTGACCACGGCTCGGACATAGTCCTGGCGCAAATCATTGGCCGGCATTGCGGTACCCAGTCGCGCTGGGCGAATGTCCTGGCGATGGTTGCGGCCGCCGAGCCGCGCCAGCAGCGGCTTCAGGAACAGTTGCGAGCAGACCAGGCTTGCCACCGGGTTGCCGGGCAGGCCGATGCACCTGATATCGCCGAGGCGGCCGAACATCAGCGGCTTGCCGGGGCGCATGGCGATCTTCCAGAAGCCGAGCGTCATGCCTTCGCCGGTCAGCACATCGTGGATCAGGTCGTGATCGCCGACCGAGGCGCCACCAAGCGTCACGATGACATCCGCACCGGCCGCGACCGCTTTTTGCACCAGTTCGGCGATGGCCTCCTTGCGATCGGCGGCAATGCCGAGATCGAGCGCGCGGGCGCCGACCGAGTGTGCGGCGGCAGCGACGCCATAGGCATTGGACGAGATGATCTGGTCCGGGCCGAGATCACTGCCCGGCGGCAGCAATTCATCGCCGGTGGCGATGATGGCGACCAGCGGTCGTTTCACCACGTTGACCCGGGGATGGTTGGCCGATGCTGCCAGCGACAGTGCCGCCGGGTCGAGCAAACGGCCTCTTTCGAGCAGCATGTCGCCTGTTGAAAAATCGAGCCCGATGCGACGGATATTGCGCCATTGCGCCGTCGGCTCGGTCACTTCGATTTCGCCGCCGCCGAGGTCGCGGACATTCTCCTGGATGACGATGGTGTCGGCGCCTTCGGGCAACGGCGCGCCGGTGAAGATGCGCACCGCTTGTGCCTTGCCGATCCTACCGGCAAAACCACGTCCGGCCGGCGCCATGCCGATCACCGACAGCCTGGATGGTACCGACGCCACGTCGGCGGCTCGAGCGGCATAGCCATCCATGGCGGAAGCGTTGAAAGGTGGCTGGGTACGGAGTGCCACGACCGGTTCCGCCAGAACACGATCCACCGCCTCGAACAGAGGAACGCTTTCGCCGGCTAGAGGTGCCGCACCATCGAGCAGGCGTTCAAGCGCCTCCGCGATAGGAACCAGCGCCATCAGGAGCTCGCCTTGTAGTCACCCGACTTGCCGCCGGTCTTTTCGACCAGGCGGATGCCGGTGATGACCATGGCGCGGTCTACTGCTTTGGCCATGTCGTAGATGGTCAGGCAGGCTACCGAAGCGGCCGTCAGCGCTTCCATCTCGACGCCCGTCTTGCCGGTGACGCGCGCCAGCGCGGTGACCTTCAGGCCCGGCAATGCATGGTCGGGCTCGATGTCGACGGAAACTTTGGTCAGCAGCAGCGGATGGCAGAGCGGGATCAGATCATGCGTCTTCTTCGCCGCCATGATGCCGGCGATGCGCGCGGTGCCGAGCACGTCGCCCTTCTTGGCGTTGCCGGCGAGGATCATCTTCAGCGTCTCGGGCTGCATCGCGACAAAGCCTTCGGCGATCGCCGTGCGCGTTGTTTCTTCCTTGTCGCCGACATCGACCATGTTGGCCTCGCCCTGCGCGCCGAGATGGGTCAGGCCTGATACCATCGTCAGATAGCCTCGGCCAAAGCCTTGCCTGTCAGAAGCAAGCGCGTCGCGGTGGTGACGTCCTGTTGCCGCATCAGGCTCTCGCCGACAAGAAAAGTGCCGATGTCGCTCTTTTGCAGCCTGAGGCAGTCGTCATGGGTGAAAATACCGCTCTCGCTGACCAGCAGGCGGCCGCCCGGCACCATGGGTGCCAGCCGCTCCGACGTTTTAAGGCTGGTTTCAAATGTTCTCAGATTGCGGTTGTTGATGCCGATCAGCCGCGACGACAGTTTTAGCGCGCGCAGCGTCTCGGCCTCATCATGCACCTCGATCAGCGCATCCATGCCGAGTTCGAATGCCGTTGCCTCAAGCTCGCTCGCCAGGGCGTCGTCGACGCTGGCCATGATGATCAGGATGGCATCCGCGCCCCAGGCGCGGGCTTCGTAGACCTGATAGGGATCGAACAGGAAATCCTTGCGCAGCGCCGGCAGCGCGACGGCGGCTCGCGCCCGGGTGAGAAATTCCGGCGCGCCCTGGAAGGACGGTGCGTCGGTCAGCACCGAAAGACAGGCAGCGCCACCCTTGGCATAGGCCTGCGCCAGCGCCGGCGGATCGAAATCGGCGCGGATCAGCCCCTTGGACGGGCTTGCCTTCTTGATCTCGGCAATCAGCGCAAAGGCGCCGGATTTGCGCTTTGCTTCGAGCGCGGCAAGAAAGCCGCGCGGTGCGTCGGCGTCCTTGGCTCGCGCCTTGATTTCGGCCAGCGGCACACGTGCCTTTGCCGCCGCGATCTCGTCGCGCTTGTAGGCCTCGATCTTGCGAAGAATGTCAGACACGTTTTACCCGTTCGAAATCTCGACCAGCCTGTCGAGCACTTGCAGGGCCCGGCCGCTGTCGATGGCTTGCGCGGCGAGCGCGATGCCGTCGGCAAGCGTCGTCGCCTTGCCCGCCACCACCAGGCCGGCGCCGGCATTCATCAGCACGGTGTCGCGATAGGCGCCGGCAGCGCCGCCCAACATATCGCGCAAGGCTTTGGCATTGTAGTCCGCATCGCCGCCACGCAGTTCGTCCCTGCTGTGGCGCGGCAACCCGACCGCTTCAGGCGTCAGGGTGAAGCTGCGGATCTCGCCGCCGATCAGTTCGGCGACCTGCGTCTCGCCGGTGGTGGTGATCTCGTCATAGCCGTCGCCATGAGCAACCCAGGCATGCCCCGCACCCAGTGCCTTCAGCGTCTCGGCAACCGGCAGGATCCATTCCGGCAGGAACACACCGACCAGCTGCCGCTTGACGCCAGCTGGATTGGAGAGCGGCCCGAGCAGGTTGAAGATGGTGCGGGTGCCGAGTTCGACGCGGGTCGGACCGACATGTTTCATCGCTGGATGGTGCGCGGGCGCGAACATGAAACCAATGCCAGCCTCGTGGATGCAGCGGCCGATGAATTCGGGCGAGATGTCGATCTTGACGCCGAGCGCAACCAGCACGTCGGCGGCTCCTGTCAGCGAGGACAGGCCACGATTGCCGTGCTTGGCAACCGGCACACCACTGCCGGCGATGACAAAGGCCGATCCCGTGGAAATATTGACGCTGTGGGAATTGTCCCCGCCGGTGCCGACGATATCGATGGCGCCGTCCGGCGCGTCGACTTGCAGCATCTTGGCCCGCATGGTGGCGACGGCGCCGGAAATCTCGCTCACCGTCTCGCCGCGCACGCGCAGCGCCATCAGGAAACCGCCGATCTGGCCGGGGGTCGCATCACCCGACATGATGATGTCGAAGGCCTCGCGCGCTTCCTCGAAGGAAAGCGCGCTACCGGTCGCGATCTTGGCGATATGGGTTTTCAGCGCGCTCATCTTGTCGAGGCTTGGGCGACGGCGGCCTGGTCGACGCGAACGTCGTACTGCGTCTGCAACTGCGCCACCAATTGGTCGAGCAGGTCGTCCGACATGCCGGAGGTGAAGGATTTCTGTGCGTCATCCGGCACCGAGCTGGCATCGGCCCCGGCGGGCTCGAACACTTCGGCGACCTTGTACAGGATCTGCCCGTCGCCGGTAGGCGAGGGGATCAGGCCGGTATCGCCTTCGCCGACTCCGAACATCGCTGCGGCACCTTCCTTGCCGAAATCGACATCGTCAGCCTCGCGCTTGACACCGCGCTTGGTCTGCTTTTCCAGCTTCAGTTCGCTGGCAATGACATCGAGCGTTGCGCCGGCCTTGAGCCGCTTTTCCAGCTCGTCAGCCTTGGCGGCGAGCCGCTTGCTTGTTTCCGCCGCCGTCCAGTCGGCCACGACTTTCTGACGAACCTCATCCAGCGTGCGGTCGCGAGCCGGCGTGATGGACGCCACCTCATAGAAGACGAAGCCGTTGTCGGCTGTGGTCAAGGCATCGTTTTCCGTGTTGGGTTCGGCGTCGAAGACCGCTTTGATCAGCTCCGGCGATTGCGGCAGGTCCTTGACGATGCTTGCATCTGGCCGCAGTCCACTGCGATCGATGGCGTCGATGGTGACGACCTTCAGCTTCAGCTTGGCCGCAGCGTCGGCCAGCGAACTGCCGGCGGCGCGGGTGTCATCGTAATTGTCGCGCACGTCCAGAAGGATGCGGCTTGCCTCGCCCAGCGCCAGATCCTTGCGGATCTGGTCGGACACCTCGGCCAGCGGCTTCACCACCTCGGGCTTGATCTCGGTGACACGCAGCAGCACCGGACCGAAGGCGCCCTGCACGACCTGGCTGACTTCATTGGCGTTAAGCGCGAAGGCGGCGTCGGCGACCGCCTTGTCGGCGATCTTGTCCTTGGCAAGCGTGCCGAGCAACGTGTCGGCCGGGGTCTTGCCTTCCGCCGTGACCAGCTTGTCGAAAGTGGCGCCTGCCTTGAGCGAATCGAGCGCGGCCTTGGCCGCATCCGGCGTCTTGAACACGAGCTGCTCGATGGTGCGCAATTCCGGCGTGGTGTAACGCGCCTTGTTCTTGTTGTAGTCGTCGCTGACCTGTTGGTCGGTGACGGCGGTCGGATCCATGATGTCGACCGGCTCGAGGCGGACATAGGAGAATTTGCGGTATTCGGGTGCCGCATATGTCTTCTTGTTGGCTTCGAAATAGGCCGAAAGCACGCTATCGGATGGCGCCGCTATCGGCTCCACCAGTGCCTTGGGCAGCGTCAAATAGTCGATGGTGCGGTCTTCGCCGCGATAGAGCGCAACTGCCTTGAAGAAAGTGTCCGGAGCCTTGAGGCCGTCCGAGACCGCCTCGACAATCTGCTGGCGCACCGCCACCTGAGCACGGTTCTTCAAATAGTCCTCGGGTCGCATGCCAATCTGCTGCAGCATATATTCGAACGTTCTGCGATCGAACTGGCCGCCCGGGCCTTTGAAGGCCGGGTCTTCGCGTGTCAGCTCGGCCAGCCGATCCTTGGAAAGTCCGAGGCCCAGCTTGCGGGCCTGTTCATCGAGAACGGCACCCGAGACGAGCTGCGCCAGCACCTGGTTGTCGACACCGAGCGCCTTTGCCTGTTCGTGGCTGAGACGTTGGCCGAACTGCTGCGACATGACGGCGAGCTGGCGATCATAGGCGAGACGGTATTCGTTGATCGACACTTTGGTGCCGCCAGCGGTTATCACCGAATCATGGCCGGCCAAACCGCCCATCAGCCGTCCGGAAACGCCCCAGACCAAAAAGCTGAGCACCAGCAGCACCAACAGCCCCTTCGCGACCCAGGTGCCTGCCGCGCTTCTCAATATACCAAGCATTTTTACTTCCGATTTATGCGCATTTTCGCATGCGCCGAGTCTGAAACAAGCGCAATAGCGCCCTTCCGGCCCACTGTCGATTGCTTTGTGGCCTGATTTTGGTAGTGAGGGCCAGAGCCCCGATATCATCCGGAGAAGCAAACCCATGACGCCAGGAATTCGCCCGCTCGTCGCCGGCAACTGGAAAATGAACGGCACCAGCGCCTCCCTCAACGAGCTCAGGATGATCGGCAACGGCTTCATGAGTGGGCTTGACGCGGAGACCGAAGCGCTGGTTTGCGTTCCCGCAACCCTGCTTGCCCACGCCGCCGAGATCCTGTCGCGCACGCCGGTGCATGCCGGCGGCGAAGATTGCCACACCAAGGAGAGCGGAGCCTACACCGGCTGCATCTCGGCGGAAATGCTCAGGGATGCCGGTGCGAGCCATGTCATCGTCGGCCATTCCGAATGCCGCGAGCAACGCGGCGAGGATGACGCCACTGTCCAGGCCAAGGCATCCGCCGCATGGCGTGCCGGGCTTGTTGCCATCATTTGCGTCGGCGAAACGCATGAGCAGCGTGAAGCGGGCGCCACGCTGGACGTGCTGTCGCGGCAGGTCGAGGGCTCGGTCCCGCCAAGCGCCACCCCGTCCAACACCATCATTGCCTATGAGCCGGTATGGGCGATCGGCACCGGCCTGACGCCGACGGCGGCCGACGTCGCTGCGGCACACGCACATATCCGCGAAAAGCTGTCGGAAAAGCTCGGCGGCGTCGCGGCGAAGGTGCGCATTCTCTATGGCGGCTCGGTCAAGCCCTCCAACGCGGTCGAACTGCTCGGCGTCAGGAATGTCGACGGCGCGCTGGTTGGCGGCGCCAGCCTGAAAGCGGCGGACTTTCTCGGCATCGCCGAGGCCTATCGCAATATTGCTTGAAGACATTTCCCCGCCGGACAGGGCTTCCGGTGCACGAAATCGTTGCAAAGGACGGGTTGCTTCCCATATTCCGGCCACGGGCTTGGAAATGCCGTCAAAGCATTGTATTGAGCCGCCTCCAATTCACCGGTCGTGTCCGCGGCCGGGCAAGGCCTTGCCAGGATAAACTATGGAAACCGTACTGATCGTCATCCATCTCATGGTCGTGCTCGCCCTTGTCGGCGTGGTGCTGCTGCAGCGTTCCGAAGGCGGTGGCCTCGGCATCGGTGGCGGGTCCGGCTTCATGACCGCGCGTGGTGCGGCCAATGCGCTGACGCGTGCGACGGCGATCCTGGCGGCTGCCTTCTTCGCCACCTCCTTGACCCTGTCGATCGTCGCCCGCTACGGCGAAAAGCCGATCGATATCCTGGACCGCGTGCCGGCGACCTCGGACGGCGCCGGCAAAGGCGTGCTCAACCAGTTGCCTGGAACCACAACTCCGGCGCCCGCGGGCACCACCACGCCGACGCCACCTTCCGGCAACGATGCTTCGGCTCCTGCGACTGCCCCTGCCACTGCGCCTGCCGCCGGCTCGACGCCGCCGGCGACCAACGGCACGGCTCCCGCCGCACCGGCGACCCCGCAGGTTCCAAACCAGTAGTCCTCGGTGCCTGAACCGCGATCTGTGGTCGTTTGAACACAGTCGCGGCAAATGCAGCGAGATCACGAAGATTCGACGGGGTGAGGCATGGCCCCACGCTTGAGGCGGCCGCGCTTATTCGACTATAGATTGCACGCGGCATTTCCGGCGCCCTTGGGGGGCGCTGGGCGACGCCGTGGCAACAAGCATAGAACGATCGGATCTTCGCCATGCAGCTTCGCAGCTTCATTTTCCTGGGACTTTGCGCCGCACTCGGCGTGAGTTCCCCCGCTTTCGCAGGCGTTCCGGCCAATATGGCCGCACAGCCTTCGGCTGAAACAACTTCTGCCATCAACGTCGCCGTCAAGAGTGATGCGTCGCAATTGAAGCTTCTCAAGAAGAAGAAAAACCCGACGCCCGACGACCTCGCCCAGATCAAGAAGATCGAGGCCAAGATCGTTGCCGACAAGGAAGCCGCCAAAGCCAAGGCGCTCGAAGCCAGGAAGCTGGCAATGCGCGAGGCGGCAAAGGCCAAGGCCGACGCGGAACGGCAGGCGTTCCTTGCCAAGAAGGGCAAGAGCGCGCCGGCAACCGAGGTGGCCGATGCCAAGCCGGCCAAGAAGCAGGCTGCCAAGATCATCGAGCCTATCGAACCGATAGCGCCGATCCAGTCGGCCGAGCCGCTTCCGGCGGAGGCCATGAACGTCGCCCTGACCGGCAACAATGGCGAACTGCGCAGCGAAGTCATCGGCCAGAAGAAGCCGAGCGGCGGCGGCCTGTTCGCCGGCCTTTTCGGCGGGACGTCGTCCGGCTCCTCGATAAGCTATCTTCCCGAGACGCGGGCTCTCGATCAGGCTCTCGCCAAGAGGGAGGCCAAGAAGCAGTTCAAGGTGAAGCCGGAATTCGTGCCGCAGGACGTGGAATTCACTGGTTACGATGCCGGCACCATCGTCATCGACACCAGCGCGCGGCGCCTTTACCTCGTCGAATCATCTTCCACCGCGCGGCGCTACGCCATTGCGGTCGGTCGCGAGGGCCTGCAGTTCAAGGGCACGGTCGCGGTCGGTGACAAGCAGGAATGGCCGCGCTGGATCCCGACGCTGGACATGCAGAAGCGCGAGCCGAAGCATTACGGCCAGTATAAGGACGGCATGCCTGGCGGTGGCCAGAATCCGCTCGGCGCCCGCGCCATCTATCTCTATGACGGCAAGAAGGACACGCATCTGCGCATCCACGGCACCATCGCGCCGCAGTCGATCGGAACCAGCGCCTCTAATGGCTGCTTCCGCATGATCAACGAGCACGTCATGGACCTCTACAGCCGCGTCAGGGTTGGCACCAAGGTCGTCATCATCTGACGTTTTCGTCATCCTGCCGAAAGGGCCGGCTCAGCCGGCCCTTTTGTTTTGCCCTATTCACGATCCGAGCGCCTTCTTGGGAAAAAACCTTCGCGGTGGTTTTTTCTCTGGCGGAATCAATCCGGCCGCGTTAAGCGATGACTCCCATGGCGCGATATGTATTCATCACAGGCGGCGTGGTTTCCTCACTTGGAAAAGGCATTGCCGCAGCGGCCCTTGGGGCTCTCCTGCAGGCGCGAGGCTATCGCGCACGCATCAAAAAACTCGATCCCTATCTCAATGTCGATCCGGGGACGATGTCGCCGTACCAGCATGGCGAGGTTTTCGTCACCGACGATGGTGCGGAAACCGATCTTGATCTTGGCCATTACGAGCGCTTCACAGGCCGCTCCGCCAACCAGCAGGACAACATCACCACCGGCCGCATCTACAAGAACATCATCGAGCGCGAGCGGCGCGGCGACTATCTCGGCGCCACCGTGCAGGTCATCCCCCACGTCACCGACGAGATCAAGAATTTCGTCCTCAACGGCAATGACGACTATGATTTCGTGCTGTGCGAGATCGGCGGCACGGTCGGCGACATCGAGGCGATGCCGTTCCTGGAGGCTATACGCCAGCTCGGCAACGACTTGCCGCGCAACAATGCCGTCTACGTGCATCTGACGCTGATGCCCTATATCCCGACGGCCGGTGAGCTGAAGACCAAGCCGACTCAGCATTCGGTCAAGGAACTGCGCGGCATCGGCATCGCGCCCGACATCCTGCTGGTCCGCGCCGACCGCGCTATCCCCAAGGAAGAGCGCAGAAAACTGTCGCTGTTCTGCAATGTGCGCGAAAGTGCCGTGATCCAGGCGCTCGACGTGCCGCATATCTACGACGTGCCGATGGCCTATCACAAGGAAGGGCTCGATTCGGAAGTCCTGGCCGCCTTCGGCATCGATCCGGCGCCGAAGCCGCGTATGGAGCCGTGGCAGGCGGTGTCCAACCGCATCCACAATCCGGAAGGCGAGGTGACCATCGCCGTTGTCGGCAAATATACCGGCCTCAAGGACGCCTACAAATCGCTGATCGAGGCGCTGTCGCATGGCGGCCTGGCCAATCACGTCAAGGTCAAGCTCGACTGGATCGAATCGGAGATCTTCGAAAAGGAGGATCCGACGCCGTGGCTGGAAAAGGTGCATGGCATCCTGGTTCCCGGCGGCTTCGGGGAGCGCGGCTCGGAAGGCAAGATCCTGGCGGCGAAGTTCGCGCGTGAGCGAAAAGTGCCGTATTTCGGCATCTGCTTCGGCATGCAGATGGCCTGCATCGAGGCGGCGCGGTCGCTGGCCGGCGTCGAGCATGCGTCTTCGACCGAGTTTGGTCCGACCGAGGAGCCGGTCGTCGGCCTGATGACCGAATGGCTGAAAGGCAACATGCTGGAGAAGCGCCGCGAAACCGGCGACCTCGGCGGCACGATGCGGCTCGGCGCCTATCAGGCCGAGCTCGCCAAGGGTTCCAAGATCGCCGAAATCTATGGGGACACGCAGATTTCCGAGCGCCATCGCCACCGCTACGAGGTCAATGTCGACTACAAGGAGCGGCTTGAGGATTGCGGCCTGGTGTTTGCCGGCATGTCGCCCGACGGCGTGCTGCCGGAAACAGTCGAGTATCCCGACCATCCCTGGTTCATCGGCGTGCAGTATCACCCGGAACTGAAAAGCCGGCCGCTCGACCCGCATCCGCTGTTCGCCAGTTTCATCGAGGCGGCGGTGGAGCAGAGCCGGCTGGTGTAGCCGGTCGGCCATGCAGACCTATGTCGCGCTGCTTTACAGCATCATCCTGGGCGAGGGCCGCCGGGTCGTCATGGCCGATCTCAAGGCCATGGCGGAAGATCTCGGGCTGAAGAACCCGCGCACCCTGGTGGCGACCGGAAATCTGGTCTTCGAGGCGACGGCAACTGATATTGCCGACCTTGAACAGCGGCTGGAGGCAGCCTTCGAAAAAACCTTCGGCCGCCATGTCGACATCATCGTGCGTGGTGCCGAGGACTGGCTGAAGCTTGCCGCCGGCAATCCGTTCCCGGCCGATTCGGCCAAAGCAGGCGATCAGGTGGCCGTACGGGTGATGCGCAAGCCTGCGCCCGTGGAGGCCGTGACGGGGCTCCAGGCCTATGCCGGCGAGGATGAAAAAGTGACTTCGGTCGGCGGCGACATCTGGGTCGTCTTTTCGCGCGAGAGGCCAAGCTCGCGGCTGCTTGCGGCGATGAATCACAAGCGCATGGGCACGGGCACGTCGCGCAACTGGAACACGGTGCGCAGATTGGCCGAGATGCTCGGGTAGGTTTTGGGGCGGCTCTCGCCGCCCCAAAATTCACCTTGTCAGGCCTTCGCGGTCCTGGCGCCGGCGCCCAAGGCGGCGGTGCGCAGCACGTAGTAGATGATGCCGGCGATCGCCACGCCGAAGAACCAGCCATAGACACCCCACCAGGACGGCAGCCAGTTGGTGAAGTTGGGCAGGATCGACGAGAAGATGGCGCCGATGCCGGCGGCGATGAAGGCGTTGACGTGCCAGCCGCCCTGGAAGCGGAATTCGCCATCTTCGCGATAAAGCGCCTCGACGTCGACCTCACCCTTCCGGATCAGGTAGTAGTCGACCATCATCACCCCGAAGATCGGCCCCATCGTCGCGCCGATGATGTTGACGAAGGAAGCCGCACTGCCTTCCCATGGCGCGAAGGGATAGAGCAGCAGGGCGATCACGGCCGCGATATAGCCGCCCTTCTTGAAGTCGATCTGCCTGGGAAAGACATTGGAGAAGTCGAAGGCCGGCGAGACGAAGTTCGCCACCACGTTGATGCCAAGCGTCGCAACTGCAAAGGTCAGGGCAGCAAGCGCCGCCAGGAACCAGCTGTCGAATTTCGCCGAGATCTGGTCGGGATGCAGCAGCACCTCGCCATAGACGTCAAAGGCGGCAATGGTGGTGACGCCGGCCACCAGCGAAAACAGGATCAGGTTGATCGGCAGGCCCCAGATGTTGCCCTTGCGCAGCGATGCCTTGTCCGGCGCGTAACGGGCGAAATCGCAGAAATTGAGATAAAGCGCGGAAAAGTAGGTGACCCAGATCGCCGCCACCGCGAACAGTGAGGTCCAGGAGCCAGGAGTACCCGGCACGCCAGCATCCTTGGTCTTGTCCAGCAGCACGTCCATGGGGATGTCGCTGGTGAAGGCAAATCGTCCTGATTTGACGCAGAGATAGATCGCCAGGATCAGCATCATCACCCAGACAGCGGGGCCGGCCCAGTCCTGGAATCGGCGGACCGTTTCCATGCCGTTCTGGATGATCAGCAATTGCAGCCCCCAGATGACCACGAAGCAGATCACCTCCAGGCCGGTATGACCGAGGAAGTGCGTGCTGGCGTTGAAATCGGCGAACCATTGCGTGCGGATCAGCAGCGCCACGATCGCGCCCGAGGCGGCGGCAGTCTGCGCGCCGTACCAGAAGCAGGCAACGATGGCGCGCACCAGCGCCGGTATGTTGGCGCCCCAGATGCCGAAAGAGGCGCGGGCAAGCACGGGGTAGGGCACGCCCGTCTTCACGCCGGCATAGCCGACCATGTTCATCAGCGCGTAGATGATCAGCGAGCCGATGCCTATGGCGATGATGAAATTGACGAAGCCGCCGCAGAACAGGAACAGACTGGCGGCAAGATAGTAGCCCCAAAGGCTGTGGACGTCCGACGTCCAGACGTTGAAGATCGAGAATGGTCCCCAGTTTCGAACTTTGGCCGGAGCCAAATCCTCGTTGTACAGATCAGGTGAAGCACCCTGTATCGTCATGGCAATGTTCCCCTTTTGCAGCACGCGCCCTCACGCGTTGGCCGCGTGCAGGTTAAGCCTGCCGCAGGGGAACCGACAAGCAACCTATTTGCCGGCTTTGGCCTTAAAGATATTCAATGAGAACTGCGATTATCGATGCACGGCGATGGTGGGTCATCGCTGAACCACGGATGAGTCGAGGTTCGACGCGGGGATTCCAATCTGAAGCGGTGGCTCCCGACATCTTCGGTTGGGGGGCATCTAAGCGATTGCCATCACCTGCTTGTGATCCGCGACTTCGGCGAGCAGCCAATCCTGAAACAGACCGGTGCCTGGCTTGTTGCCGATGCTGCGACGCTGATGCAGGTAAATGCCGGCCGGATAGGTGTGGCGGGCACGGAACGGCGCGACCAGCTTGCCTTGCTGCAGAAAATCTTGCGCCATCATCGTGTCCGCAAGCGCTATTCCGGCGCCATTGATCGCTTCGCGCATGATCAAGGTGCAATCATCCAGTGTTGTGCTGGATTTTGGCGTCGTTTCCAGAACGCCTTCCTGCTCCAGCCAACGCTTCCATCTCATGGTTTCGCATTCATGGATCAGATGATGATTGACCAGATCGGCCGGCGATCGCAGCGGCACAGGCCCCTCCAGAAGCGAAGGCGCACAGACCGGCGTCAAAAGCAGCGGGATCAGCAGCGTCAGAGCCGGGCCGGCCTTGTAGACGAACTCGTCGACAATGGCCAAATCGAAGTTGGCGCGCTTGCCTGAAGTGGAGATCTCCAGATCCACCGACGGATGCAACCGGCGAAAGTTCGGCAACCGGTCCGCCAGCCAAAGGTTCAGAACGGTGGGCACGCACAAGACCCGAACACGTTGGATCTTGCCGTGGCGCGACCCCTCGGAGAGGCTGACGTCGTCGGTGGCGCGCCAGATCGCTTCGAACGCCTCCGAGAGGCTGCGCGCATAGTAGGAGCCCCTTATGGTTGGCGTTATCTGGCGAAAACCGCGTTCGAACAGGTCCTGGCCAAGATTTCGTTCAAGCGCGCGGATGTGCCGGCTGACAGCCGAGGGTGTCAGATGCAGTTCTTCCGCCGCGTCCTTGACGCTGCCGAGGCGAGCGGCGGCCTCGAAAGCGCGCATGCCATTGAGTGAGGGAAGGGCCATTGGCCGATCATGAATTGTCAGTTGAGTTTTTGTCAATCGACATGGGCAGAATTCGCGTTTGATCGCCTGCCCTGTTAGGAGATACCCAGAAGACAAGAGCAATTAAGTCGTCTCAAGAAAGCGACTATTTGGGGACCGGCATTATACCACGAACGGCGGAGACCGGCTTGACCAGTCTCCACCGGGGTGAGCGAAGCGTTGCTCGCTACCCGGCTGGTATTGCCGCAATTGGAGAGAGCGCCAGCCTATGCCTCAATCGCCAGCGCCGGTGTTCGAGACCGCGGACGAGATTTCCTCGGAAGCCTCCGTCGTCGTGATCTTGCAAACTGCACTAACAGGCTTCGGCCCGCGGGCAGCCGCCTTTGATGCCGAGATGGGCGGGATTCTCTCTCGTGCATGCTCCGACCCGGCCGCCTTGATCGAATCCGGCAGCTGCATCGATCTTATTGCCCCGCAGTCCGTATCGACCAAGCGCGTGGTCATTCTAGCTCTGGGCAAAGCTGAAGCCGTAACCACCCTGTCACTGGCGCGCGCCGGCGGTCTGCTTGCCGCGCATCTCGAGGGCAAGGGGGAATGCGCGCCCACCCTGGTCCTGGACCCGATCGCCGGCGTTGACCTGCCCGGCGCCGAAATCCTGGCGCGTGTCGCGCTTGGCATGCGGCTACGCCGCTATCGTTTCGATATGCGCAACCGGCGGCAAGGGGCGGGAGCGGATAGAACCTTGCGGGTGAAACTGGTAGGGGCTCGCGGCCCGGATCTGACAGCGGCGCTGGCGCGGATCAATGCCATCGCCGACGGCGTCGAATATGCACGCACCCTGGTCAACCTGCCGCCGAACCACCTCCATCCCGACAATTTCCACGATCATCTTGAGCCCCTGCGTGAAGCCGGCATCGACATCGAAATGCTTGATGCCGCGCAACTGAAGGAGCTCGGCATGAACGCGCTTCTTGCTGTCGGATCGGGCTCGGCGCGCCCGCCGCGGGTCGCTGTCCTGCGCTACCGGGGCAAGGGTGCTCCCGCCCAACCACTCGCTTTCGTCGGCAAGGGCGTCTGCTTCGATTCGGGCGGCCTCTGCATCAAGGGCGGAGCGCAGATGTTCGACATGAAAGCCGACATGGGCGGAGCGGCCGCTGTGGTCGGCCTGCTGATCGCGCTCGCCCGGCAAGGCAGCCCGGTACACATTGTCGGTGTTCTCGGCATCGCGGAGAACATGCCATCCGGCACGGCGCTCAAACCGCGCGACATCATCACGACGGCGTCCGGACAGACAGTGGAAGTGTTCGACACGGATGCGGAGGGACGCCTGCTTCTGGCCGACTGCCTCCACTATGCAGCCACGCGCTTCAACCCTTTAGTGATCGTCGATCTGGCAACGCTGACCTATTCGGTGACGCGCGGGTTGGGGTCGATATTCGCCGGCCTGTTCAGCACCGACGATGCCATCGCGTCACAGATGATCGCGGCCGGAGAAACGGTCGGCGAGCGGTTCTGGCGGCTGCCGCTCGATCGGGCCTACGACGAGGGCCTGCAATCGCCGTTCGCGGACCTGCGGCATCATGCCAAGGATATGGAAGATGGCGATGCTCCCTATGCCGCAGCCTTCCTGCGCCATTTCACGGAAGATCGCCCCTGGGTGCATCTCGACATCGCCAGCAAGGAACTGACCGACACCGATCGGCCGCTCGGCAGGCAAGGTGCCACGGCATTTGGCGTGCAGATGCTGGAAGAGTGGGTGCAGGTCACCCGTAACATGAGTTAGGCGCCTGCCGCCGCGGACGATAAAAGTACCTTCAATCGCACTGGAAATTGGGATGTCATCTGAGATCATCGGCATGGAAGGACGGGCCGCTTTTGGCGCCTACGAGACCTGGTATCGGGTCAGTGGCGAACTCGGCGGCGAAAAGGCGCCTGTGGTGATCCTGCATGGCGGCCCGGGCGTCGCTCACAACTATGTCGATGCCTACAAGCTTCTTGCGCGAAGGGATCGCGCCGTCATCCACTACGACCAGTTGGGCTGCGGCAATTCCACCTTGCTGCCTGAGAAAGGCGCCGATTTCTGGACACCTGGGCTGTTCATCGACGAGCTTGAAAACCTCGTCGACCACCTCGGCATTCGGACAGGCTTCCACGTGCTCGGCCAGAGCTGGGGCGGTATGCTGGGCGCCGAATATGCCGTGACGCGGCCGCAAGGCCTGAAATCGCTGACCATAGCCAACTCACCGGCGTCCATGAAACTGTGGGTCGAAGAGGCCAACCGGTTGCGTGCGGATCTGCCCGCGGATGTGCAGGAGACCCTGACCCGACACGAACAGGCCGGCACGACGGACGATGCGGCTTACCAGGCTGCGACGATGGTGTTCTACGAGCGGCATGTCTGCCGGGTCGTGCCTTTCCCGCCCGAAGTCACGGAAAGTTTCGCCCAGGTCGTGCGCAATCCGACCGTCTATAATCTGATGAATGGGCCAAACGAGTTCCATGTCATCGGAACGCTGAGGAACTGGAGCATCGTCGAGCGCCTGCCGGCCATCGATGTTCCCACACTGATCATCTCCGGACGTCACGACGAGGCCACGCCCGCGACCGTGCAGCCCTACAAGGACGGCATCAAGGGGTCTCGCTGGGAGATATTCGAGCATTCCAGCCACATGCCGCATGTCGAAGAGCAAGATGCGTGCATGCGGGTGGTGGGAGACTTCCTGGACCACAACGATAACTGAAAAAAGGGGAATCAAGACATGAAGAAACTGCTTCTGGCGGCAACAGCCGCGGCATTGCTGGCCGGTACATGGCTGGCCCCGGCACAGGCCGAATATCTCAAGGAGCACCGAGGCGGCACCATCCGCCTGCTGGCCCGCTCCGCGGCCGGAACGCTCGATCCGCACATCAATTACACGGACCAGGGCTGGCAGATGTACCAGCCGATCTATGACGGCCTGGTGGCCTTCCGTAAGGCCGAGGGCATGGACGGCTTCACCATCGTCCCCGATCTGGCCGAGGCCCTGCCGCAGGTCAGCAATGACGGCAAGACCTTCACCTTCAAGCTGCGCAAGGGCATCAAGTTCTCCAGCGGCCAGGATCTTGGCGTAAAGGACGTCGTCGCTTCTTTCCAGCGCATCTTCAAGGTTTCCGGACCCACCTCCGGCACGTTCTATGCCGGCATCGTCGGGGCCGACAAATGCCTGGCCGACACCAAGAGCTGCACGCTGGAAGGCGGCGTTGTCGGCGACGAAGCGGCCGGCACCATCACCATCAACATCACCAAGCCGGATGCCGAGCTGCTCTACAAGCTTGCCTTGCCGCATGCCGTGGTCCTGCCGGCGGACACGCCCGCTGAAGACATGGGTTCCAAGCCCATTCCCAGCACCGGCGCGTACATGATCTCCGCCTTCGACCCGAACAAGGGCATGACGGTTTCCCGCAACCCCAATTTCAAGCAGTGGAGCGAAGAAGCCCAGCCGGACGGCTATCCGGATGTCGTCCAATATGATTTCGGCCTGTCCGAAGAGGCAGCCGTCACCGCGATCCAGAACGGCGAAGCGGACTGGATGTTCGACGCTCTGCCGAGCGACCGCCTGGGCGAACTGGGCAGCAAGTCCATGGACCAGCTGCACATCTCGCCGCTTTCGGCTTGGTGGTACGCGCCGCTGAACAACCGTCTCGCACCCTTCGACAATGAAAAAGCCCGCCAGGCCGTTGCCTATGCGATCGATCGCAACACGCTGGTCAAGCTGTTCGGCGGCAAGGTGCTGGCTTCGCCGGTCTGCCAGGTTCTGCCTCCGGACTTCCCCGGCCATGAAGACTATTGCCCCTTCACCAAGAATCCGGGCGCCAAATGGTCGGCCCCCGACCTCGACAAGGCAAAGCAGCTCGTTGAGGACTCCGGCACCAAGGGCCAGAAGGTGACCATCATCGTCGAGGACACCGCCATTTCGCGCTCCATCGGCGTCTATCTCCAGAGCGTGCTGACCAGCATCGGCTATGTCGCCGACGTCAAGCCGATCTCGTCGAACATCCAGTTCACCTATATCCAGAACACCAACAACAAGGTGCAGATGTCCGTCACCCAGTGGTACAAGGACTATCCGGCGGCTTCGGACTTCCTGAACATCCTGTTCAGCTGCGCCTCCTTCCGCGAAGGTTCGGACGCCTCGATCAACATCGCCGGCTTCTGCGACAAGGAAATCGACGCCAAGATGCAAAAGGCATTGGACCTCGGCGTCACCGATCAGAAAGCCGCCGATAAAATGTGGGCTGAAATCGACAGGCAGGTCACCGACAAGGCACCTGCCGTCGGCCTCTTCACGCCGAAGCGGCTCGATTTCGTCAGCAAACGTCTTGGCAATTTCAAGTTCAACCGGCAGTTCAACTGGATGATCACCCAATCCTGGGTACAGTAATGGCCTGGGTGCAGTAACGAACCGCGGAGGGGCACGTCCGTGTCGAACGTAGCTGTCGCCGCGCCGCGCAAAACGCGAGGGCCCTGGGCCGTCGCGTTTGCGAAGCTGGCAAGGGACAGGGCTGCCATGGCGTCGCTGGCCGTGTTCCTCCTCATCGTCCTTGCCTGCCTCAGTGCGCCTCTTTATGCGAAATGGGCAGGCGTGGACCCCTTCGCCTCGACGCTCGACGCCGTCATCCAGATCGACGGCGTCGACGTTCCAGTGATGGAACAGTCGACGGAGGGGCTCGGGCTTGGCTACACACCGCTCGGCCCGACCTGGCGGCTGGGCAATTACTTCCTCGGCGCCGACAGCCAGGGGCGCGATGTCATGGCCAGGATGCTCTATGGCGGGCTGAGCTCGCTGCTGATCTCCGGAGCAGCCACCATCTTCACCCTGATCCTGGGCACGGCGGCGGGATTGATCGCCGGCTATTTCGGCGGCGTCACCGACACGGTGCTGTCGCGCTTCCTCGACATACTGTGGGCGTTCCCCATTTATCTGCTGGCGATTTCGCTCTCCATCGTCACCATCGCGCATGGCATCACGATAGGACCGATCCAGATCGAGTCCGGCAGTCTGTGGCTGCCTGTCATCATCATCGGTATCGTCTACGTGCCCTATGTGGCTCGTCCGATACGCGGGCAGGTTCTGGCACTGCGCAAAAGCGAATTCGTGCTCGCCGCGATCAATCTGGGCGTGCCGGGATGGCGCATCCTGTGGCGCGACATCCTGCCCAACGTCACCACGACGCTGATCGTCTTCGTGCCGCTGATGATGGCGCTGAACATGCTCACGGAATCAGCCCTTTCCTTCATTTCGATCGGCGTGCAGCCGCCGGCCGCGAGCTGGGGCACCATTATCCAGGACGGACAGGCGCTGCTCTACACCAGGCCACTGGTGGCGCTGGTGCCGGGCCTGGCGATCGCGGTTTCCGTCATGGCGCTCAATGTCTTCGGCGACGGTCTGCGCGACGCGCTCGACCCGCGCTCCAAGGTTCGGCTGGGGCGCGACTGATGATCTACGCAATCCTGCGCCGGTTCGGCCAGATGCTGTTCGTGATGTTCGGCATCTCGGTCATCGTCTTCCTGATTTTCTTCGCCACGCCGGGCTCCGATCCGGCGGCGCGCATCGCCGGCCGCAATGCATCGCCCGAAGTGCTGGAGGCGGTACGCCACAGCTTCGGCTTCGACCGGCCGCTCTACGTGCAATATGTGACGATGATGGAGAAGATCTTCGTCACCGGCGATCTGACCTCCTTCGTCAATCGTGGCTGGAAGGTGGTGCCGGCGGTCATGGATTCGATCCCGGTCACGCTCTCGCTGGTGTTCGGAGCGGCGATCCTGTGGGTGGTCGTCTCCATCATCATCGGCATCGCCGCCGCCGCCACGCGCGGCAGCTGGCTGGATAAGCTGCTGATGGCGCTAGGGCTGCTCGGTATTTCGATGCCGGTGTACTGGCTGGGCGAGGTGATGAACCTGATCACCCAGAGCCGCTACCACGACAGCTGGGCGTTCTCCTGGGTGCCGCCGCTCGGCTACAAGAACTTCTCCGACGATCCAAAGGGCTGGTTCCTGACCCTGGTCATTCCGTGGATCACGCTGTCCATTCTCTACATCGGCATTTATGGGCGCGTGCTGCGCGCGGCGATCATCGAATCCCTGCAGGAGGACTATATCCGTACGGCCCGGGCCAAGGGCCTGTCGGAGACCCGCATCCTGCTGCGCCATGCCTTGCGCACGTCGCTCATCGCCTTCGTCACCTTGTTCGGCCTGGATTTCGGTGCGCTGGTCGGAGGCTCGGCCCTGCTGACGGAGGTGGTGTTCGGGCTGCACGGGATCGGCAAGCTCACTTATGACGCGCTGCAGAATCTCGATCTGCCGATGATCATGGCAACGGTGATGTACGCTTCGATGTTCGTGGTTGTTGCCAATGCGGTGGTCGATTTCGTCTACATCCTTCTCGATCCGCGCCTGAGGACATCATGATACTGTCGGTGCGCGACCTCAAAGTATCCTTCCGCACAAATGATGGCCTGGTGCGGGCCATCGATGGCGTTTCCTTCGACCTCGAGGAGAGCGAGATCCTCGGCGTCGTCGGTGAGTCCGGTTCCGGCAAGACCGTGTCGCTGCTGGCCGTCATGGGTTTGATCACCGATCCCAACGCCACCATCGAAGGCTCGATCCGTTACAAGGGCCGCGAACTGGTGGGACTGCCCGCGCGCGAACTGAGGCGGCTGCGCGGCAACGAGATCGCGATGATCTTCCAGGATCCGATGACCGCGTTGACACCTGTCTACACGATCGGCTGGCAGATCGCCGAACAGATCCGCGCGCATCGCAACATCAGCAAGTCCAAGGCGATGGAGCGCGTGGAGGAATTGCTGGCCGAGGTGAATTTTCCGAACCCGCACGAGGCGATGTCGCGCTACCCGCACCAACTGTCCGGCGGCATGCGTCAACGGGCGGTGATCGCAATGGCTTTGTCCTGCAATCCGGCGTTGCTGGTGGCTGACGAACCGACCACGGCGCTCGACGTCACCGTACAGGCCGGCATTCTCGATCTGGTGCGCAAGCTGCGCGCGACGCACAAGTCGGCGGTGGTCTTCATCACGCATGACATGGGCGTGGTCTCCGAACTCGCCGACCGGGTCATGGTCATGTATGCCGGCCGCGTGGTGGAGCGCGGCAGTCGCGCGGAGCTGTTTTCCGATCCGCGACACCCCTATACGCGCGCGCTGCTCGGTTCGATCCCGCCGCTGACCGGCGAAAAACCACGCCGCCTGCCGGCCATTCCCGGTTCGCCGCCGTCATTGCTGCGATTGCCGCAGGGCTGTGCGTTCGGTCCGCGGTGCCCGGTTCACTATGAGCCCTGCGAGGCCGGCAAACCCGACCTCGGGAGCGGCACTCATGCCGCGGCGTGCTTCAGGGTGGCACAGGCATGAGCGGATCGATGACCGACAAGAACCGCCCCATTATCGAGACGCGTTCGCTGGGCAAGCGCTTTTCCATCGGCAGCCGTTTTTCCGCCGAAGGCAAGCGAACCGTTCATGCGGTCGACAATGTTTCCCTGACCGTGTGGCGCGGCGAGACGGTCGGCCTGGTCGGCGAATCCGGATGCGGCAAGTCCACGCTGGCGCGCTGCCTGGTGAGGCTCTACGACATATCGGACGGCGAGCTTCTGTTCGAAGGCAACGATATCACCTCGAAGTCGCTGTCCGAACTCAGGCCGCTCCGGCGCCGCTTGCAAATGGTTTTCCAGGATCCGTCGGCATCGCTCAATCCGCGCCGGCGCGTCGGCGACCTGGTGGCCGAGCCGCTGCGCATCCATGGCAGGCTCTCGTCGAGCGAGATCACCAGACGCGTGGCGGAACTGTTCGACCTTGTCGGCCTGCTGCCGGATCACGTCATGCGGTTTCCGCACGAATTTTCCGGCGGGCAACGCCAGCGCGTCGGCATCGCGCGGGCTATTGCATTGAACCCGGACCTCGTGGTCCTCGACGAACCCGTCTCCGCGCTCGACGTGTCGGTGCAGGCGCAAATCGTCAACCTGCTTGCCGATCTGCAGGAGAAGCTCAATCTCACTTACATCTTCATCGCCCACGACCTGTCGGTGGTACGTCAGGTTTCAACCCGCATAGCGGTCATGTATCTCGGCTCGATCGTCGAAGAAGGGCCGGCGGAAGAAGTGTTTGCAGCACCGGCCCATCCCTATAGCCAGGCGCTGATCTCGGCGGTTCCTGTCGTGGAGACGACGCCCAGCGGGACGCGCAAGCGCATCATCCTCACCGGCGACGTACCGAGCCCTCTGAACCCTCCAACCGGCTGCCGTTTCCATCCCCGATGCCCGATCGCGGCGGAGCGCTGCCGTTCGGAGCGGCCGCAGTTGCGGGAATACCGACCCGGTCGCAAAGTCGCCTGCCACTTTCCGACGATGTAGGCGACACTCACCACCGCACAGGTGATCGCCTTCGCCTGACAGATTTCTCAAAAAATTCCATTTTTTGGCTGGAACCAACCGGCTGTTGGTGCGTTTAGTGGGGTTCGATCGAGCGCATTGCGGTCGACCGGGAGGAAACGATGGATCAATTGCATTTCTTTTCGCCCGTGCGGATTTCGCGCGGGCAAGGACACCCTGCGGAAGAAATCGATAGTGTTGCCGAAGCCATGATGTTCTTGCGGAAATGGCCAACGGGACGGCGCGGTCCGGTTTATCAGTGCGCGCTGAACTGTTGCTCGGCCGCTTTGTCGGGCCAGATGTCGGCCGAGGAAGCAAGGAAAGCGTTCACCGGCTTTGCCCGCATCACGCGCCTTCTCGACGATGACATGGCTTTGCCGGTAGGCAGCGAAGGCAAGGCAAGCGTGCACGCATTGCGGCGATAGGCTGTTGTCCTGACGGTCCTACAAGGTCTCGCGCTGCAGCGGCGCGGGATCTCGTTGTGCAATGCGCTCCGGGATGGGGCCTCGAAAGTTCGTCCTACATGGCGCACTTTCACAGCGGACGGTCGTCGTTCATGCTTACTTCAGTCACGAGCTTGCGGCGAAGCGCCATGGTGTAGTCGTCTGGCCCCTTCGGCGTCATGACGAAGGCCTGGGAACCGCCAATGACCGATTTGGCAAAATAGGATGCCAGAGGTTGGTCGGGATTCTCATCCTCCGTCGGGATGGCGATGGCATTGATCGTATATCCCTTGGCTATGGCGTTCGACCTGCTCGGCTGGACGGGAAGCCCGTCGTTGTTCTCGCCATTGGAGGAGATATCGATGACTTTCTTTGCGGCCTTTCCCGGGAACTGGTCGAGCAGGAGACTGCCGATGTCGATAGCCGAGGAGACGGATGTTCCGCCACGCCCTCTGCGGATGAAGCCGGTATCGCCTTTCCTGCTGATCACCGCAGCCGCCGCTTCGGCATCTTCCAGTCCGCAGATGCTTGTCCACGGCAGCACGACGCGCGCGTGTCCGGGGCTCGACCACTCAAAATAGGCAACGCCGATGCAACCAATATAATTCCGGCTGATGGCGGCGATGATCTCTGGCGAGGTGAGTGCCGCGGCATGTCCCTCGCGTTGCATATCGGCGATCTTCGGATCGATGGATGACGAAAAGTCGACCGCGAACACGATGGCGACGTCAACGTTCGCGGCATGGGCAGAGACCCCCCAAAACAGCGAAGCTGCAAGTATTCCTGTCATTCTCGAGATTGAACCGGCCGGCGTCAGGAGACTGCCCCAGCCTGTCATCCGCACCCGTTCGCGAAAGGGTGGGGGGCCGGCGTCCTGATGATACACACTGCCAAACATGTCATTCTCCATCTCGACATCCGGTCGTTTCAAAAAGCGGGTTCAACATGTGAAAATTTGGCGGGTGGCCTTGGTGCCCACGCCGAAGAGCAGCAGATCGGCCTTGGTCCACAAGAGATAACAGCCGAGCAAGGTCAGTGGCATGGCGAGGGCCGCGAAGGAGCCGCTCCACCAGACCTCAGGCAAAGCGCGGGCGAGGGCCACTGTCGTCGCCAGCATTGCCGGCAACCGGCTGGCGAGCACCGCACTGCGGAACGGATCGGGCCAAGCGGCCGGCCAGATCGAAATTGGCGTGCCGGGCCTGTGGAAGGTGCTGCCGAATTTGCCCAGCGCATGCAGCAGGCCGGAGGTCGCCGCAAGCAATGGATCGCCGAGCAGCAACAGGGCAATGCCGAGCCCGATCGCACCCAGGCCCGACAGGAAGTCGCCTAGACGGTTGAGGGCGGGATCGGGAGCATCCGGCCTTGCCCAGGCCCGGTGATAGGCCTCGCCGCCCCAGAAGAAGACCAGGGTGGTCAAGGTCAGCGCAACAGTGCCATGGCTGCCAGCGAAATATTCGATCACCGCCATGGTGACGCTGCTTCCCTCATGCAAGCCGACCGGCGCGGTGGCAATCTGGATCGCCAGACCGACAATGAGGCCGAGCGCATTGCCGCTGTTGTAGTAGCCACCCGGTCCCTTCATGCGGGCGCGAAGCGCCGATACCAAATGTGCGACCGGAAGAAGGATTGTCCGCGCATCCATCACTGCGCCCCCGCGACAAGTCCGGCCGGGTCTGGAATACGTTTCGCATCACCGGCAAGGGCCATCACATTCCTCCACTGGACCTGAATTGTTGGGATGACGATCGCCCGCCCAATTTGCGGCGGCAGCTGCAAAGGCAGGGGCCGCGTCGAAGGGTTGAACCGAAGCGGTTCGCAAGGACGTGCGTGCCTGCGGCGCTCGGTTCGACATTGCAACGGACAGGATGGCACCCAGGATGATGCCGGCACCCAAGACGCTCGCGGACGAGCTCCGCTCGCCGAGAAAGATTGCCGCGCCCAGCGCCCCGAAAACGCTTTCTGCGCTGACGATCACGGCGGCGTGGCTGGCCGGCGTAAAGCGGAGGGCAACCGTCTGTATGCCGAAGGCAATCGCAGTGGAGAACACGCCGAGGATCGCCAGTTCCGGGCCGGCTGCGAATGCGGCGGCCAGCGACAGATTGCCTTGCATTGCACCGAGCGGCAGGGCGAAGGCTGCGGCGCCGAAGAACTGTGTCGCGGCAGCGGTGAACGGCCGCGCATGCACCTGCATGTGCCGGCCCAGCTCGACTGCCCAGAGCGCATAGCAGGCAGCCGAGAGCACAGCGGTAAGATCGCCACTGCTGAACCCGGCTATCCCATCCGACAACAGCAGGGCTCCAACAAGGGTCAATCCGGCGGCGATTGTAAGACTCGCTGTCGGACGTTCGCCTACGAGAAACCAGGCGGCCAGCGGTGTCATTACCGTTGCCGTGCTTACCAGGAAGCTCGCATTGGTGACGGAGGCCCCGAGATAGCAAAGCTGCTGGAGCGTGATGGAGATGGCAAACAGCGCGCCCACCTTGGCCAAGCTGGAAAAATAGTCCGGCCCGAGCGGAAGCCGCTTCTCCATGAAGACAAAGGGCAGCACAAGCAGCCCGCCGATCAGGCATCGCAGACCCACAGCACTCAGCGCGTCGAGATGCACAAGCACCATCTTTTGCGAGACATTGCCGAAGCCCCACAAAGCGGCTGCAAACAGCAGCAGCAAATTGGCTCTTGTCCTGGACACGCGCCCCCCTCGAACCAAGCCTTTCGTTGACTTGGTCGCCTTAATTTAGCAAAGCCTAAACAGCCTGCCGTTACGGCAGCGCTTGAGCGCGAAGGCCGACTGTTGCGAAGCGTTAGTTTTGAGTTAGGATTTCGTCAGGCTGGGATAGCAAATGCAAAGTGAGGACAGCGGCGCTGCAAATAGAATCTCACTCTTCGGCGGTTTCCGGATTGAAAATGAAACGGCCGGCCCGCTTCGGCTGACCGGGAAACGAGGGCCGGCAATCATCGGCTATCTGGCCCGGTGTCCGGGCATGGCGGCGACGCGGGAGAGGCTGGCTGACCTCCTATGGGGCGACAGCGACGCTGAACATTCGCGCAACAGCCTTCGGCAGGCCCTCAGTGTCCTGCGCCAGGATCTGGCGCGAGAGGGGGTGGATCTCATCCATTCCAGCGGTGAGTTGATCGCCCTGAGGCCAGAGCTGGTTCAAGTCGACGTGGAGAAGTTCGAAACGGGTCTCTCGGCCCGTTCCGCCCAGGAGCTGGCGAAGGCCTTGGCGAACTACACCGGGCCCTTCCTCGACGGGCTTTATCTGGGAAGCAATGCGTTCGATGACTGGATCACATCGGAACGCGACAGGCTGCTCGGCCGCGCGCTTGAGTCCTTCGAAAAACTGGCCCGTCTCGTCGACCCCGATGCCGGGCTGATCCTGGCCGATCGTATTCTGACCATGGAACCGACACGGGAGGAATCCTATCGGCTCAAGATGGAATTGCTGCTCGCATGTGGCCAACGCGACAGGGCAATCAGGACATACGAAGCTTGCAGAAGCATGCTGAAGAAGGAGTTCGGCGTCGAAGCCGGCCCTGAAACGCGGGCGCTTTGGCAATCTCTGTTGCTTGCCGCCGACGACGCTTCAAATGTGCAGTCGACAAATGGTGTTCCGTCCAGCCAGCGCCTTGGGCGTCCGTCCATCAGCGTTGCCGACTTCGTTAATCTGACCGGAAAGCAAGGCGACGACTTTTTCGCCAAGGGACTTGTCCAGGACATCACGACAGCCCTCTCCGGAGTGGCCGACTATGTCGTGCTCGCCGCGCTTCCGTCCGAGAAGAGCGGCCCAGGCGAAGAAGCCAAGACACCAGGGATACTCCGGGCGCGATATATGCTCAGCGGCAGCGTCCAGAGATCCGGCAATGGGTTGAGGGTGAATGTCCAGCTCGTCGATGCCGCCGGCGGCCACCACGTCTGGGCCCAGAAGTTCGACGGCCACTCCGAGAACGCGCTCGAATTCCAGGACAGGATCGCACAATCTGTTGTTCTTGCCGTGATCCTCGAACTTCAACTGACCAACTGGAAGGTTCGAGACAAAAGCCCGCCAGGGATCCCTGAAGTGCGCAGGCTGGTGAACGAAGCCCTCATGAAATATTTTGAGATGACTCGGGACTCACTTTTGGTCGGGATAGAGCTTGCCGAGAGGGCCTTCTCGATAGGTCCCGACAATGCCCGTGCAAAGCGGACGCTCTCGATCGTGATATCCATGGGCGTGGCGTTTGGTGCGCTGCCTCGGGAGCGTGGGGTGATCGAGCGTGCGGTCGAGCTTGCGGAAGCCGCAGTACGGGCGGTACCGGACGATGAAATTGCCCGATGTATTCTGTCGTTCGCTCTCGAAAGTTGCGGTCGCATCGACGAGGCGATCGCCGAATGCCGCCACGCGATCAGCCTCAACCCAAGCTACCCAACTGGCCACGGCGATATTTCGATGCTCTTTGCGTTGCGCGGACAGGTCGACGAAGCGGTGCGTGAGGCCAACGAAGCAATCCGGCTCGGAACGCACGATGTCATCGACTTCTGGCGCCACCACGGCCTGGTTGTGGCGCTCTTCGCTGGCGGAGACAACCAGCGGGCGCTCGAAGCCGCCCGCAAAGTGGTCAGGACAAAGCCTGGCTTCGTTCGCGGCGCCCTTTATTGGGCCGCGACCGCATCGGCCACCGGAAACAACGAAGAAGCGTCCCGGGCCATCCACCATTGCCTGTCACAACTTCCGCATCTCAATCTGAGCAATGTCTGCCCTGGCTTTGTGCCGCGCTATGTAAAGGATCATCATCATTCCCGGTTCCTTGAGATGCTGTCGAGGGCTGGCCTTCCCAGTTCCTAGCCACATCGTTGGCGCAGACACCGTCATACGAAGCTGGAGGGTTCCGTCCTCCGCCCAGGCATCGAAAGCAGACGACGCGTTGGCATTTCCGGCCAGGTCGACCTATACGCCACCCTGCGATTGAGGTATTCGGCGCCGCACGCCGTCGCGCCGGCCAGTCATCCGCCGAATTTGCGGCTTGGGCCTATCATGGCGCGTGATAGAGTCCGTACGACGCGATCCAACCTGTCGAAGTTATGAAGCATGAAAGATTATCAAAGGTTTAGGATAGCCATAGCGCCCATGATGGACTGGACGGACCGGCATTGCCGGTTCTTCCACCGCCAGCTGTCGAGCCATGCGCTGCTTTACACCGAGATGGTGGTGGCCGACGCCGTCATCCATGGCGCACGCGAGCGTCTGCTCGGCTTCGATGCGTCAGAACATCCGGTCGCGCTGCAGCTCGGCGGCTCGGATCGCGAAAAACTCGCCGAGGCGGCGCGCATCGGCGAGGCCTTTGGCTATGACGAGATCAACCTCAATGTCGGCTGTCCGTCAGACCGCGTCCAGTCGGGCACGTTCGGCGCCTGCCTGATGAAGGTGCCGGACCTCGTTGCCGGCTGTGTCGCGGCAATGAAGGCGGCGGTGACAATTCCCGTGACCGTCAAATGCCGCATCGGCGTCGACGAGCAGGATCCGGAGCCGGCCCTCGATGCGTTGGCGGATGGAGTTTTCGACGCCGGCGCCGACGCATTGTGGGTGCATGCGCGCAAGGCGTGGCTGGAAGGGCTGAGCCCCAAGGAAAACCGTGACATCCCGCCGCTCGACTACAACAGAGTTTATCGGCTGAAGGCTAGAAAACCTAACGAATTCATTGGCATCAATGGCGGCATTCAGACGATCGAAGAGGCGTTGGCGCATCTCGACCATGTCGATGGCGCCATGCTTGGCCGCGCCGCTTACCACACGCCCGGCATTCTGGCTGGCGTCGATGCCGCTTTCTACGGCGTCCAGTCCGAGCCGTTCGATTTCGCCGCGCTGATCGATACGATGGCGGACTATGCGGCACGTCATATCGAGCAGGGTGGGCGGCTTGGACATGTCACCCGCCACATGGTCGGACTGTTCCATGGCTTGTCCGGCGCGCGCCGCTACCGGCAGATCCTGTCCACCGACGCGACAAAACCCGGCGCCGGCCCGGACGTGCTGAAGGCGGCTTTCGCGGCCGTCGAGCTCGGCGGAGCGGCAGCCGAAGCGGCTTGAGATTCCGGGATCAGTCCCTGAGGATCATGCGGTCGCCGCGCACGTCAAAACCCGACAATGAACCGATGAAGTTCATGCCGAGCAGGCTCTGGCTGAGCATGCCGGGTGCGGCGATCATCACCGACATATCCCTGCGCGTGATGCCGCCGATCGCAATCTGATCGGTTTTCACGGCCGCGGCGCGTGCCATGCCGTTGGCGGTCGAAACCGGTATGGTGTAATTGAGCGCCGCTGGATTGAATCCGGCGGCTTGTGCGTCTTCGGACGTCAGCACGGTGCTGGTCGCGCCGGTATCCACCACGGCCCGGACCGGGTTGCCGTTGACCAGGATGCGCGCTTCGAAATGGCCGTTGTCCGCCTTGTCGAGCGTCACCGTGGCGTGGCCGTCTTCGACGCCAAGCGCAAGCGGGCTGCCGGGAACAAGGCCCGCGGTCACCCGGCTGGCGACATCCTGCAGCTCATAGCGATACTGGTAACCGGCGATCAGCGCGAGCGCGATGGCCGCCCAGGCGCCAAGGTTGCGGGCCATGGCGCCCAGGGGCCTACCCGAGCGAAGCAGGCCGGCGCCGATAAGGGCGCCAAAGGCGCCGAGCCAGATCAGCCGGCTCAAATCGTTGTTCTCCACGCCGAGGGTGCTGCCGGCGGAATCATTGAGCATGAGCAGGACTGCTCCCACCCCGATCGCGGCCATCAATATCCAGAACAACCGGCTCATCCGCACCTCACGACAGCGCGTCGCGTTCGCGCGCCATGCGGGTGCGGCGCGTTTCCCGGCGCGGCCGGCGCTCGACCGTTTCCAGCCGGGCCGGCAATTCAGCCATGACGCTGCGGCGCGTTTCCGGCGTCATCCCGATCCAGGCGCCGATTTCCTCGCGCGTGCGGCCGCACCCGAAACAGAAGCCGGTTTTCATGTCGATCGAGCAGACCAGGATGCACGGGGATTCGATGGCCGTCATGACTTTCTCTTGGGCTTCCATCCGCAATCCCTTGTTCCACCTCCACATGGTGCAACGGCAAAGCCAATGCAAGCCCTCGCGATTGCGCCCTGCGGGGCCGGCTTTGCGGCAAATGCAGGCCCATCATCCCAGAGGTTGTGCCAACCCCGCAAGGCGGCTATGCCGCTTACCAACTCCAGGGAATGATCGATAACAAGATGACCAGCGCACTGCCTTTCGACGATTTTCGCAACTTGTTGGCCAATCTGCCGGCGGCCGACACGGCAGCCGAGACCCGCGTGCGCACGCTGTTTGCCAAGGCCGACAAACCGGGCAATTCGCTTGGCCGCATCGAGGACATCACCGCCTGGCTGGCCGCCTGGAGCGGGCGGGCTCCGCCCGCGGTGACAAGACCGCTGATGGCGGTCTTTGCCGGCAATCACGGCGTCACGCGCCACGGCATTTCGCCACGGCCGGTGGCGGCGACCGCCAACGCGGTCGAACTTTGCGCCGCCGGAGGTGCCGCGATCAACCAGATCTGCATTGCCTACGATCTCGGACTTAAGGTTTTCGATCTTGCCCTGCACATCCCGACCGCCGACATCACCGAAGAGGCCGCGCTGGACGAGCGTGGCTGTGCCGCCACCATGGCCTTCGGCATGGAAGCGATCGCCGGCGGCACCGACCTTTTGTGTCTCGGCGATCTCGGCGTCGGCAACTCCACCGTCGCCGCCACCCTGTTTGCGGCGCTGTTCGGGGGCAGGGGCGCCGATTGGGCCGGCCCGGGGTCAGGCGCCGATACGGCGATGCAGGCACGCAAGGCGGACGTGGTCGATGCGGCGCTGGCTTTTCATGGCGGCCATCTCGGCGACCCGCTCGAGGCGCTGCGCCGGGTCGGCGGCCGGGAATTCGCGGCGATCGCCGGTGCCATCCTGGCCGCGCGGATGCAGAATATCCCGGTGCTGCTCGACGGATTGGCGGCAACGGCAGCAGCAGCGGTACTGCATGGCGTCAACCCCACCGCGCTCGACCATTGCCTGCTGGCCAGCCTGTCGCCGGAACCCGCGCATGCACGCGCCGCCCAACGGCTCGGCCTGCGCCCGTTGCTTGATCTGGGCATCAGCCATGGCGAAGGGGCAGGGGCCGCCCTTGCCGCGGGTCTGGTCAAGGCCGCCGCCCTGACCAGTTCGGGCATGGCTGCGGCGGTACGGGCTTAGAGACTTGACATGCTAGCGCCGGAGATTGGGAATGCGATAGATGACGGCGTTGTATTTTGCATTGGAGCGGCTGCCGACTATTACGCCTCCAAGGCGTTCCGCTATTCTTCTGCTGGCCACGTTCCTTTCGGCTACCGGATATTCGAAGCAGTCCGGTTCTAGTGCCTCGGAGGCCCACTCCGCGACAGCAGCAACTGCCTCTTGGCCAATGCCGTTTCCTTGAGCGTCTTCCCTGATCCAGATCCCGAGTTCGGGACATACGGTCTTCGCGCCATGAAGGCCGACAAGTCCCAGACAGCGATCGTCCGCCAAGGCACGCACAACAAAGTGCAAATCCGATCCGTCCTGGATTGGCGACAGCCAGGATCGCCATACTTCGGCAAAGGTCGCCAGTGATCGAGGTGGTTCCCACTGCATGAAATGGGTGATGGCGGGAGTGATGGCGAAAAAGAGGTCTTCAGCGTCGTCGGCTGTAAACAGCCTCAAGCGAAGGCGGTCCGAGTTGATCTCTATGCCACCGACATGCCAGTCACCTTCTGCCATCGTGGGGTGCCGTCCTTCTTGCTGGCCATCGACACAGTCCGCCGCGACGCTTACCGCCGTCGAGCCGCCACCGCCGCGGTCGGCAGTGCTGGCAGTTCCTCCATCACCCGGCTGAGCGGGAAGATGGCGATCGCCTCGGTCCCTTCGCGCAGCTTGGAAAGAAGCTCGAACTCGCCGCCATGCATGGCGAGCAGCCCTTGCACGATCGGCAGGCCAAGGCCGGTGCCTTGCTCGGCGCTCTTGATGGCAATGGAGCCCTGGCCGAAGGCGGAAAGCACGATCGGGATCTCGTCTTCCGGTATGCCCGGCCCGTTGTCCTTGATCGAAATGTATTGTCCGCCGCCCGCGGTCCAACCAACGCGGACACGGATTTCGCCGCCGGTGGCGGTGAACTTGATGGCATTAGACAGAAGGTTGAGCGTGATCTGTCGCACCGCACGCTCATCGGCGAAAAGGCGTGGCAACTGATGTTCGAAATCCTGGACGACCCGGATATCCTTGTTGCGCGCCCTCAACTCCATCATGTGACAGCAATCCTCGACGATACCAAGCAGCATCACCGGCTCTTCGTTGAGCTGGTAGCGGCCGGCTTCGATGCGCGACAGGTCGAGAATCTCGTTGATCAGGTCGAGCAGATGCTGGCCGGATTCGTGCACGTCATGGGCGTAGTCGCGATAGGTGGGATTGCTCATCGGCCCCAGCACCTCGTTCGACATCACTTCGGAAAAACCGAGAATGGCGTTGAGCGGCGTGCGCAATTCGTGGCTCATCGAAGCGAGGAACCGCGATTTCGCCAGATTGGCGTCCTCGGCCCGCCGCCGCGCCTCGTCCGACATCGATTTCGCCGTCTCCAGTTCGGCGATCAGCGCATCCTTTTCGGAGCGGAACGACAACATCATCAGGGACGAGTGGTTGAGATGACGGGCCACATAGGCCAAGAACGGCAGCGAGACGACCAGCAACGCGGCCATGATCGCCTCGACCGGCATCCATAGCTTGGCGCCGGCATAGGCGTAGAGCGCCACGGGAACGGCAAAGGTCGCCAGCAGCGCCCCGCGCAGAGACGAGGTCATCACCGCGGTCGCTGCCATGGCGAACAACAGCACCACGGCCTTGACGATGTGGAACGGATCGACCTCGCAGACGCTGCAGCCAAGCCACACGAACCATGCCCAGCCGAGACCGCACAGGAAATGGCCGATCAGGAATTCCCGCCGTGCTTGCAAAGGGTTGAGCTCGGAAGCTTCAGTGCGCTCGATGCGCCGCGCCATGAAGGCAACGATAGTGTAGCAGGTTAGCGTGAACAGCGCCCAAAGCCCGATCTCATTGCCGATTCCGGCCAGCCGGCCACCCGCGGCAATCGCCAGCACGAGAAGCGGGATGGCGATGGCGCCGCTTGTCATCGCTCGGGCGTGCAGCTTCAGCAGTTCGCGATCGAAATCGGGATTGCCGGCCTGCTGCGAAAGACGGTCACGCGTCTTGCGCACCGCGCGCGCGACATCGCTGTTGCGATGGCGTTTCCTGCGGTCCACAATGAACTTGTCCGCTGTGTTCGAGCGTTGCAAGGGCATCAAAACTTCAATTTATGCGAGCAGCGGTTTCCAAGTGTTAAGCTACGTTCGAATGATTAACCAACCGTTTGCCATATGAGCCGTTCATGGTCGCCGAGGCCGCGCCGGCGATACGTTGCGCGCCCCAGAAGCCTGTGGCGCCGGCTGGTGGATTACGGGCTTGCCGTCATCATCCTCGGACTGCTGATCCTGCTGGCGGCCCGCCTCGACCGGGTGGAGAAACGCAAGACGCAAGGCGTGGCAATCATCAACGACGGCGATTCGATCACGCTTGGCACCGAGCGTATCCGCATGCGCGGCATCGATGCTCCGGAATATACGCAGACCTGTCGCAAGAACGGCGCGGACTATTCCTGCGGCACGCTTGCGCGTCAGTCGCTCGTTCGCCTGATCGCCGGCAAGCCCGTCTCTTGTACCGGCTGGCAGCGTGATCGTTATGGCCGGCTGCTCGGCGACTGCACCGCCGGCGGCAAGGATCTCAACCGCGCGCAGGTCGAGGCGGGCTGGGCGGTTGCCTATGGCGACTTCGAGAGCGAGGAAGCCATCGCCCGCGCGGCAAAGGCCGGCATCTGGGCGGGAACGTTCGATCAGCCGCAGAATTGGCGAGACAGCCATCACGGCGAAGTCGTCGAGAAGAAGCACGGCACACTGGCGTCGATCGGCGATGCCGTGCGCGAGATTTTTCGCTTCTGGTGATGCGCATCCTGGAACTGGAACCGAGGACGAACAGGAGGATGGAATGAAGCTCTTCGACGGTGGCCGGGCGCCCAATCCAAGGCGGGTCCGCGTTTTCCTGGCCGAGAAAGGCATCGAGGTTCCGCAGGTGCCCATCGATATGGGCGCGTTGGAACACAGGCAACAGGCGGTCAGCTCGCGCAACCCCTTGCAGCGTCTGCCGGTGCTGGAACTCGACGACGGCACCGTCATCACCGAATCCGTCGCCATCTGCCGCTATTTCGAGGAACTGCATCCGGAGCCCGCTTTGTTCGGGCGTGGCGCACTCGGCAAGGCGCAGGTCGAGATGTGGCAGAGGCGGATGGAATTCAATTTGCTCAGCTGCGTCACGCAGGCCTTCCGGCACATCCATCCGGCCATGAAGGAATGGGAAATCCCGCAGGTCCCTGAATGGGGTGAGGCCAACAAGCCGAAGGCCGTGGCGTTCCTCAGGCTGCTGGACGGCGAACTGGGCAGCCGGGAGTTCATCGCCGGTGACAGCTATTCGATCGCCGACATCACCGGCCTGATCGCTGTCGACTTCATGAAGCCGGCACGCATCAAGGTACCGGATGAGTGCGCGAATGTGTTGCGCTGGCATCAAGCCGTTTCCAGCCGGCCGAGCGCATCAGCCTGAGAATGACTGCCGAACTCGAAAACCTCGTCGCCAGGGTCCGCGCCTGCCGCATCTGCGTGGAAAATCCGGCCGGCAAGCCGTTGCCGCATGAGCCGCGACCAGTGCTGCGCCCATCATCCACCGCCCGGATCCTGATCGCCAGCCAGGCGCCCGGCACCAAGGTGCATCTGTCGGGCATGCCGTTCACCGACGCTTCCGGCGACCGCCTGCGCAGCTGGCTTGGCGTGACGAGCGACGAATTCTACGACATCGAAAAATTCGCAATCGTCCCGATGGGCTTCTGCTTTCCCGGCCAGGATGCCAAGGGGGGAGATCTGCCGCCGAGGCGCGAATGCGCGGCGGCCTGGCGCGCACCTTTGATGGCCTCTATGCCACGGATCGATCTGGTGCTGACGATCGGTATCTACGCGCAGTCCTGGCACATGGGTGCGGCGCGCCGGCCCTCACTGACGGAAACGGTCATGGACTGGCGCTCCATCTGGGAGAATTCCATCGGTCCGAAAGTGCTGCCGCTGCCGCATCCCTCGTGGCGCAACACGGGCTGGCTGAAGAAGAATCCGTGGTTTGAAATGGATTTGCTGCCTTTTCTGCGTTCGGAAATCCGCTATCGCCTCGGCTGACCTTTCAGCAAGAAATCACTCGCTTTTTGCCCGATCAGCAGAATTTCTTTCTTGTGAAAGGCCTGGATAAGGCAGAGTATAGGCATTCTATACCCTTGGGAGCACGATATGGATCGCCTCGATAGAAAAATTCTCCGCCTCTTGCAGGAGGACGCGACACTCGCGGTCGCCGATGTCGCCAAGAAAGTCGGGCTGTCGACGACGCCTTGCTGGAGACGCATCCAGAAGCTCGAGGAAGAGGGCGTCATCAAGCGGCGCGTTGCCATTCTCGACCATGAAAAGGTCAATGTGCGCGTCACCGTCTTCGTGTCGATCCGCACCAATTCGCATAGCCATGAATGGCTGCGGCGTTTCTCGGAAGTCATCCAGGAGTTTCCCGAGGTGGTCGAGTTCTACCGCATGAGCGGCGACGTCGATTATCTCCTGCGCGTCGTGGTGCCCGACATCGCGGCCTATGACGCCTTCTACAAACGGCTGATCGCCAAGATCGAAATCCGTGATGTGTCGTCGTCCTTCGCCATGGAGCAGATCAAGTACACGACCGAAATCCCGCTCGACTACATGGTTCTGGACAAGGAATCGGGTGCCAACGCTGCCTGAGCTGAACGTCACATAAAGTCATCCCGGTTAGTTCTTCTTTTTGTTGAGGAAACTCCAGGGTGAGTTCACCGGCAGAGTGATCGTATCCGGCACGGTCTCGACGCTCACCACATCTGCCTTGCGCACGCTGTAGCCAGACTGGATGATGCTGACGCCGTCGAGGATGAACAGCTGGCTCTTCTCCATGTCCGGCTTCAGCGCGCCGGTGACCGCTACAGGCTGATAGGCCTCGGACATCTTGTAGGGACGGGCCGGCGTAACCAGGACAATCTGGTTGGGCGGCGGCGTCGGCATGTGACTGCAGGCACCCGTCCAGGGTACCAGCAGGAACTGGTAGACAAGATCACCGTCGCGATCGACCGGCAATGCGTAGCCGGCTAGCTGAATGCTTTTGTCCTGAAGATTGACGGACAGCGTTTCGCCATGGTCGGGCAATTTTGCCGCGATCATCGGCAGCCCGACGTTTTCGGCGGCGGATTGCGTAGCCGGACGCAGATCCTTCCAGAATATGTGCGCAGTCTCGGCCGAGGCATCGGCGGCAGCGGACACAAACAAAGCGGCAGCGAGCGCCAGGGTTGATTTTAGAGGATTGCTCATCGGCCGCTTCCTTTGAGCCTCAAGTAAAGACGCCGCTGCCAAAGACGTCAACGCTCGAGGCGCATCACATGTCGGCAGCCACTTCACATGTCGGCGAGATCCTGACATGGCGGAACGCGCGCCGTCAGCCTTTCCTGGCGGCGATCCGCGCGAGCGTCTTGGCATTGGTCAGCTCCCTTACGGCGTCCTTGCCGATCCAGCGCGCCGTCTTGTCTGCCGACTGCGCCAGCCGTTCGGCGACAGCCAGGGCGGCACCGTGCATGTTCATCGATCGCTTACCGATCGACCGAAGCGCCCAGTTCACGGCTTTCTTCACGAAATTGCGGCTGTCGTTCGCGTGCGTTTCGATGATCGGCAGGAAGGAGAGGAAGGTCGCCCCTGGCTCCTGCTTCCGGTGGACGACAGACCAGGCCATCATGGCGAAGGCCGTGCGCCGAACGAACTCCCGCTCGTCGGCCGCAAACTCGGCGATCAGTTCTTTCCAGGCGTCCGTATCGACAAAGAGATCCGAGACGCCGTCGACGATGTCCCAGGAGTCGAAACTAGCCGCCCATCGCCTTGCATCTTCAGCAGAAAACCGTTTCGGGTCAGCTGTGACGGAGGCAATGAACTGCGCCTCCATGATGCCGCTGTCCCATAGCTCGAAGGCGCGCTCGTGGTTGCGTTTGATCGTCCGCGCGATCTGCCGCTGCATGCCGTGCGAGATGCCAAGTGCACGGTCGATCTTGATGCCGTAGCGCAACATGCCGAGGCGGTTCTGCTCGGATCCGATGGCGCGAAGATGGGCGACGATTTCCGCGGCACTGGATTGAGGCGAGAGCTCTGCCACGGCAGAGACCTATTTTTCGAGACGGGCGAGCAGCGAGGACGTGTCCCAGCGCTTGCCGCCCATCGCCTGCACATCCTTGTAGAACTGGTCGACGAGTGCGGTGACCGGCAGTCTGGCGCCATTGCGGTCGGCCTCGGCCAGGCAGATGCCGAGATCCTTGCGCATCCAGTCGACGGCGAAGCCGAAATCATATTTGCCGGCGTTCATCGTCTTGTGGCGGTTCTCCATCTGCCAGGAGCCCGCGGCGCCCTTGGAAATCACCTCGATCACCTTCTCGATGTCGAGCCCGGCCTTCTTGCCGAAATGGATGCCTTCGGCCAAGCCCTGGACGAGACCGGCTATGGTGATCTGGTTGATCATTTTGGTGAGCTGGCCGGCACCGGCCGACCCCATCAAGCCGACCATGCGCGCAAAAGCGTCGATGACAGGCTTCGCTTTGTCGAAAGCGTCCTGCTCGCCGCCGACCATCACGGTCAGCACGCCGTTCTCGGCGCCGGCCTGGCCGCCCGAGACCGGCGCATCGAGAAACGAAAACCCGCCGGCTTGCGCCGCCGCTGCCAGCTCGCGAGCGACCTCGGCCGAGGCGGTGGTGTTGTCGATGAAGACCGAACCCTTCTTCATCGATTTGAAGGCGCCTTCCGGACCGGTCGTCACCGAACGCAGATCGTCGTCATTGCCGACGCAGGAGAACACAAAATCCTTGCCCTCGGCGGCCTGCGCGGGGGTCGCCGCCAGGCTACCGCCATGCTGGCCAACCCATTGCTCGGCCTTGGCCTTGGTGCGGTTGTAGACGGTGACGTCATGGCCGCCCTTGTTCTTCAAGTGTCCGGCCATCGGATAGCCCATCACGCCAAGACCGAGAAATGCCACAGATGCCATGAGCTTGCCCTTCAGAATGGAAACGGAATTTGCTGCGAAAGCTCTAGGCTCTGCGCTCAATTCGTCAAGACGCGTATAGCCTGATCGACTGGTGCAGCTGAATTGAAAATCGTCAGCGTTTCAGGTGAACGGTGATCCGGCGCTCGATCCATTCGACGCCATGCCGCAAGATCTCGACCATCACCAGATAGACGAGGGCGACCCAGATATAGGCCTGGATGTCGAACGAGTTGGCGAAGGCGAGCTTGGCGTTGCCCATCAGATCGTAGACCGTGATGATGGCGACGATGGCGGACGCCTTGACCATCAGGATCAGTTCGTTGCCATAGGGCCGCAAGGCGACGATCAAGGCTTGCGGCAGGATGATCTTGCGCAACGTCTGCAGCTTATGCAGGCCAAGCGAGGCCGCCCCTTCCCATTGCCCTCTTGGCACGCTCTCTATGGCGCCGCGCAGAATCTCCGCCTGGTAGGCGGCCGTGTTGAGCGCAAAGGCAAAGACGCCGCAATTGAACGCGTCCTTGAAAAAATCCCAGAGGCCGACCGACTGGAGTTCGACGCGGAACGAGCCCAATCCGTAGTAGACCAGATAGGTCTGGACCAGCAGCGGCGTGCCGCGGAAGAAATAGACGTAGCAATAGGCGAGGCCGGACAGGATCCGGTTGCTGGACATGCGCCCGTAAGCGACGGGCACCGACAGGATCGCGCCGAGTACCATCGATATGGAAACCAGCGCCAGCGTGACCCCAAGCCCGCTCAGATAAGCCGGCGCATATTTGGCAAAGAAATCGGGATTCCAGGCAAGGAAGAGATAGCTGACGATGCCGATACCGAACAAAATCCATAGGCCCACCAGCGCGTAACCGGCGATACGCCTGCGCGGCCAGCCGCGCGCCCGTGGCGGCGGACGTTCGACCATGGTGGCCGTGGCGCTCATCGCTGCGCCTCCCGCCGGCCAAGCGAGCGCAGGATCGCATTGGTGGCGAAGGACGACAGGACGGCCAGGCCAAGAAAGACCAGCGAGGCGACGCCGAAGAACAGGAAAGCGTGCTTGGTGACGCGGGCCGCAATGCTGGCATTGCGCAGCGTCTCGGCCAGGCCGACGACCGACACCAGCGACGTGTCCTTGAGCAGGCTGAGCCAGCAGTTCTCCAGTCCAGGAAACGCGATGCGCAGCAGTTGCGGCACGATCACCTTGCGCATGGTCAGCCAGTTCGAAAGACCGATGGCATAGCCGCCCTCATACTGGCCTTTGGGAATGGCGCGGAAGGCGGAAAGGAAAACCTCACTGGCATAGGAGGAGAAGATCAGTGCAAGCACGATCATGCCGGCGACAAAGCTGTTGACGTCGATGGTGACGTCAGGCCGGAAATACCTGACGAGATGCTGCAGCAGGATCGGCATGCCAAAAAAGAACAGGAAGAGCGTCACCAGTTCCGGCAGGCCGCGAAAGACGGTGGTGTAGATGTTGGCGGCAAGGCGCAGCGACGGTTCTTCGGACTGCTTGGCGAGTGCAATGAAAAAGCCGATCGTCAATCCGATGGGCAGCGTGGCAAGCGCCAACGCAATGGTGATCAGTGCGCCATAGGCAATATCGTCAAGCCAGCCTTCAGGTCCCCAACTGAGAAGTGTCCATATGCTCTGGGCTGGCATCGACCGGTCTTATCCCCACGGCATTCCCAAGACGAATAGAAAGACGGCGGGGAAATTCCCCGCCGTCTTGACCTGGCTTATCAGGACTCGGCGCCGTAGACGTCGAACTTGAAATACTTGTCGTTGATTTCCTTGTATTTTCCATTGGCGCGAATGGCGGCGATGGCCGAATTGAGCTTGTTGACCAGGTCGGTTTCGCCCTTGCGTACGGCAATGCCGGCACCAGGCCCGAAAATCTCGACCGGCTGCGGCGAAGGTTGGCCGAGGATCTTGCAGCAGGCGCCGTCAGGCGAGTCCAGAAACTGCTGCAGCACGACGATATCGTCCTCGATGGCGTCGAGACGACCATTGGCAAGATCGGCCTGCTCCTCGGGGCTGCTCGGATAGCCCTTCACGGTGCTGTCGGTGTAGGTCTTCGAGGCATAGTTGAAATGCGTGGTGGTGGTGGCGACGCCGATGGTCTTGCCGGCGAGATCTTCCTTGGTCACGCCTTTCAGCGTGCTGTCCTTCGGCACGGCGATCGCCGACGGCGTGTTGTAGTATTTGTTCGAGAAGTCGACCTTCTCCTTGCGCTCCGGCGTGATCGACATCGAGGCGACGATGGCGTCGAATTTACCGGCCTGGAGGGCTGGAATGATGCCGTCCCAATCCTGGGCGACGAAGGTGCACTTGACCTTCATCTCATCACAAAGCGCCTTGGCGATGTCGATATCGAAGCCCACGAGCTGGCCATCGGCGGTAAGGTTGTTGAAGGGCGGGTAGGCGCCTTCGGTGCCGATCCTCAGGGTCTTTTCCTGGGCCTGGGCGACGCCGAGCGTCAGCAGCGCGGCCGATGCGGCAAGCGCGATACGCAGTGAAATACGCATGATGGTCCTCTCTTTATGGTCCCGGCCGTCGTTCCGAACGGCTCTGTGGGGCGGTGCTTTTGACCGCCCGCTGGCGCGATACTCCCACTCTTTCCAAGAAAAAAGCAACTGCAAAACCATAAAAATGGGCAAGGCTATTCTGCCGTTGCGTCAGCGCTCAAGCAACGAGCCCGGTGGTGCGCTCGATGAAGTCGGCTATCGATTTTGCATCGTCGAGATGGAATACCGGCAGCAGCTCGCCTTCAATGGCAAAATCGGCGGCGACAGCGACGATGTTGGGATCCTCCGCCGAAAGCGGCGTGCGGTCCTTCGCATCCAGCCGGCGGGTTTCGATCTTGCTGTGGGCTTCGCGCTTGTAGCCCTCGACCAGCACGAGGTCGCAAGGGGCAAGCCGCGACAGGACAGTCTCCAATGTTGGCTCATCCTCGCCGCGCAGCTCGTGCATCAGTGCCCAGCGAACGCCGGAGACGATCGCGACTTCGGTGGCGCCGGCCTGCCGGTGGCGAAAGCTGTCCGCGCCAGGTTTGTCGATGTCGAAGTCATGGTGGGCATGTTTCACCGTCGACACCTTCCAGCCGCGCCGAACCAATTCGCTGACCAACCTCTCGGTCAAAGTCGTCTTGCCGGAATTCTTCCAGCCGGTGATGCCGAAGACGCGTCTGTTCATGGCTTGATGCTCTGCAACAGACGCTCGGCAGACACAAGATCGTCCGGCTCGTTGATGTTGAAGAAAGGGTCGACCCCCGCCGATGGCGGAACCGGGAATTCTACCTCGACAAAACCTTGCCGGTCGATGAAAGCCGAAACCCGCCTGATATCTTCATCGACCAGAAAGTGCCGCAAGGCATCGCGGCAGCCGATCGGCCACAGCGCGAAGGTCGGATGCCGCTTGCCGGCCGAGCGGGCAACGGCAATAGAACCGGGGCTTTGATCGGCGGCCCCTGCCAGACGCTCGACAAGGTCCAACGGCAGGAAAGGCGTGTCACCGGCAGCGCTGACGATCGCCTTGCAAGACCTGTTGGCCGCGGCCCATTCGAGGCCGGTCAGGATTCCGGCGAGCGGACCGGCAAAGCCGGGCACGCTGTCGGCAAGCACCGGCAGTCCAAAGCGCAGGAATCGTGCAGGGTCGCCATTGGCGCTGAGCGCCATCGATTCTATTTGCGGGGCGAAGCGCGACACGACCTGGTCAAGCAGGCAGCCATCGCCAAGCGGCAACAGGCTCTTGTCGCCGCCGCCCATCCGCCTCGACTGGCCACCGGCCAGAACAATCCCCGCAATGTCTCGCTTCATGCCACGAAGCCTGTACGCCAGCCGTCGGAAATCACAAGAATGATCTGGCTAGATTCCGTCCGGAACCATGCTTGGCCCCGTGCTTTCGGCGACGATCTTGCGCCGGCCGACGACCCGCTCGCGGTAGAGCGCATAGAGGCCGGAGCCGATGATGATGGTGGCGCCGACGATCATCGGCAGATCGGGAATGTCCGCGAAGATGAACAGGCCAAGCAGGATCGACCAGATCAGGGCCGTGTAGCGGAACGGCGCGATGAAGGAGATGTCGCCCGCCCGCATCGCCATGATGATGAACTGGTAGCCGATAATCACCAGCACAGCAGCCAGGGCCAGCAGGGCCGTGCTGTTGCCCGTCATCGGCGTCCAGCCGCCCATTGCCGGCAACAGCGCCGCGCCGACGATGGTCATGGCAAGCGCGGTCGCGGTCGACACCAGCAATGTCGGAATGGCCTTGGGGATCCGCTTGGTGGCGAGATCGCGCACCGCGCAGCAGGCGACGCTGGCCAGCGCCGACAGCGAGTAGACGCTGAACCCTTCGAAGCCCGGCCGCACGATGATCAGCACGCCGGCAAATCCGATGGCGATGGCCAGCCAACGCCGCCAGCCGACAGTCTCGCCAAAGACAAGTGCCGCTCCCATCGTCACCGCCAGCGGCAGCGCCTGCAGCACCGCCGAAACATTGGCGATCGGCAGATGGGCGAGGGCGACGAGGAAACTCACCGTTGCGCCGGCCTCGCTGATCACGCGCAAGGCGACCAGAGGCTGCAGCATCGAGCCCGGGCGGGCGAGAGCGCCGCGCTGCCAGGCCAGCAGGCCGACGAAAAGCGAAGCGAAAGCCCCACGGATCAACATGACCTGCGCCATGTTCATCGATTGCGACGAGTATTTGGTTATGGCGTCGTTGAGGGTGAAGCCGGCCATCGCCACCATCATGAACAATGCGCCGCGAAGATTTGGAGACAGGGGCAAGACGGCTACCGGTTCTGCTAATACATATCGCCCAAAAGTGACCTCGGTTTGGGGAAACGACATGCATAAGAAACAAAGACCTGAAGCGCGTGGCTGAATCCGTTCAAACGCGACGCGCTTCAGGCAGCAAGCCTGTAACAGTCGGGCATGAAACAGCAACAGCAAAGGACTGGGCCACAGCCTTGTTTGTGGCCCTGAATATCGCCTGCGATGGCGAACTTACTTCTTCGGCGTAAGCACCTCGGTGCCATTGCCTTCCTTGCCGGCGATCGTCCAAAGACCGTACAGCGAACCGTCCGCCGCCACCTTGTAGACGACGAGGCCAATTTCCTTGTCCATGACATAGCCGGCGGAGAAGGCATCATCGTTGCGCATGCAGATGCCGTCGGAAGATGAGCCACCAGTTTCCCAATGGATCGCGCAGGTCGTCCCGCTGGTCAGCGTGATGGTGGCTTCGCCGCCATAGGCCGAGCCGTCGAAGTTGGTGCCGGCGACCGTATAGGTGCCGCCGATCGACTGCGCCGCCGCGGGCACGGCCGCGAGGCCAAGCAGTGCCAGAGAAAGAACGAGTTTGCGCATGGTGTATCCCCCTGTGAGCGAAGAGCAGCTTCCAGGGGAAGGCTAGGCTGGAACAGACTGGCCGTAAATCCGGCTGCGGTTCGCGAACAAGACTTTTTCTGGGGTGTGGTTCGAAACCGTCATGGCCCCTTGAGACTGCCGGCGATGGCGCCGACCAGCGGATCGTATTTCGACTTCAGCGCCGGCGGGTAGTCGACCCAGACCGTACGGATGATACCGTCTTTCCCAAACAGACGTCGCTCGTAGAATATCTTTCCATCCCTCAGGCCCGACAGCACGGCCCAGTCCTTTCCGGCCTTGCTGTAGGTGATCTTGTAGCCCGGCTCCTTGCTCGCCTTCTCCGCCGCGACAAAGCCTTTCGGCGTGTCGTCGTCGGCGTTGAGGATGCCCGAGCAGATCAGGCTGGCGCCATCGGCGCTCAGCCATTGCTGTCCGTCGCCATTGTCGGGCTCCGGCTGGCGATCGGTGAAGACGTCGTCGGGAAAGGTGCAGACAGTGCCGAAGCGATCGTTCACATAGGTGAATGGCGCGGCGACCGCACTGGTTGCTGCCATTGTCGCAATGACCAGGAATGAAGAGTGCAGCCGCATGCTCGCCTCGAAGTCATGATCCCGAAGCGATATTGCATGAATTTCACGGAAAGATCAGCCGCCAGTGACGCTCATGTGGCGCGACACCGATGGGCGGCTGGTGCGGCGGTCGATGATGAAGTCATGGCCCTTGGGCTTGCGGCCGATGGCTTCGTCTATTGCTTCGGCGACCAGCTCGTTGCCTTCCGAGGCGCGCAAGGGCGCGCGCAGATCGGCGGCATCTTCCTGGCCGAGACACATATAGAGGGTGCCGGTGCAGGTCAGCCGGACGCGGTTGCAGCTCTCACAGAAATTATGCGTCATCGGCGTGATGAAGCCGAGCCGTCCGCCGGTCTCGGCGACCTGGACGTAGCGCGCCGGGCCGCCGGTCTTGAAGGGAATGTCGGTCAGCGTGAACTGGCGTTCGAGCGACGCGCGCAGCAGCGACAGCGGCAAATACTGGTCGGTGCGGTCGGCATCGATCTCGCCCATTGGCATGGTTTCGATGACCGTCAGGTCCATGCCGCGGCCATGCGCCCAGCGCATCATCTCGGGCAGCTCGGCGTCGTTGAAATCCTTCAACGCCACTGCGTTGAGCTTGACCTTGAGCCCGGCCGCCTGCGCGGCATCGATGCCTTGCATGACCTTGTCGAGATGGCCCCAGCGGGTGATCTTGTGGAATTTGTCGGCATCGAGCGTATCGAGCGAGACGTTGATGCGCCTGACGCCGCAATCGGCGAGTTCGGCGGCAAAGCGCGACAGCTGCGAGCCGTTGGTGGTCAGCGTCAGTTCTTCCAGCGCGCCGCTTTCGAGATGCCGCGACAGCTGGCGCACCAGATGCATGATGTTCTTGCGCACCAGCGGCTCACCGCCGGTCAGCCGCAATCGCCTGACGCCCTTTTCGATGAAAACCGTGCACAGCCGGTCGAGCTCTTCCAGCGACAGCAGGTCCTTCTTAGGCAGGAAGGCCATGTCCTCGGCCATGCAATAGGTGCAGCGGAAATCGCAGCGGTCGGTAACCGACACGCGGAGATAGCTGATCGTGCGGCCGAAAGGATCAATCATGTCCATGCTTCAAGCGCTTCCCGTGGCCGTGAACGGCTTCGTTATATACCGCTATGTGATACGATCCGGCCTGCTGTTCAAGATAGCGCCTCTCGATCTTTGGTAACATCTCTCAGCCGACATCGCATGTCGGTCGGTCTCATCAGACCTTTTCCCGTTTGGCGAAGCGGCGTAGGGAAGGGCGGATGACACGGGATCGAACAGCATGACCGCACCGAAAGAACTCAGGGTTTCCAAGGACCGCAAACTTCTGTCCGTCACCTTTCCCGACCACCATCCGTTCGAACTGCCGGCGGAACTGCTGCGCGTCGCCTCGCCATCGGCCGAAGTGCAGGGCCATTCACCGGATCAGCGGGTGACGGTTCCCGGCAAGCGCAATGTGGCGATCCTGAAGATCGAACCGGTCGGCAACTACGCCGTGCGCATCACCTTCGACGATTTCCACGACACCGGCATCTTCACCTGGAATTACCTGCATACGCTCGGCCACGAGAAGGATGCGCGCTGGGAAGCCTATCTCGCGGAGCTTGCGGAAAAGGGATTGAGCCGGGACCGCTAGGGCATCGCTGTCGTGAAGATGTCATCGATCTGGGGTAGCGCCGGCAAAGGTTTGGAGGCGAAAACATGTCCGTCATCACCACGGTCGAGCAGCTCGAGGCACTCTATGGCATTCCAGGCGAGGCCTCGCTGGTCAAGGAACTCGACCACATCATTCCCGAATATGCTGCCTTCATCGAAGCCTCGCCCTTTGTCGCACTGGCGACCAGCGGACCGGAGGGGCTTGATTGCTCGCCGCGCGGCGATCTCGCCGGCTTCGTGCGCATCCATGATCCGAAAACGCTGATGATGCCGGACCGACGCGGCAACAACCGCGCCGATTCGCTAAAAAACGTCATTCGCGACCCACGCGTCGGCCTGCTGTTCCTGGTGCCGGGCTCCGGCACGACGCTGCGCGTCAATGGCCGCGCCCACATCACAACGGATACAGCGCTGTGCGCGTCATTTGCGGTGGACGGCAAGGCGGCGCGATCGGTAACCGTCGTCGACATCGATGCGGTCTATTTCCAATGCGCCCGGGCCATCGTCCGCTCCGAGCTCTGGAACCCGGCAAGACATGTCGAGCCGAAGTCGCTGCCGACGCCCGGACAGATCTTGGAAATCACCAGCCGCAAGAACATCGACGGCGAAACCTACGACAAGGAATGGCCGGAACGGGCGAAGAAGACGATGTGGTAGGGTTGGGCTGAAGGGCGCTCAAGCCTCATTCAGCACATCATAGATCTTGCGCATCTGCTCGCCGATCATGTCGCATTGCTCCGGCGTCGACTGGCTCATCGCCTTCTCGATCAGCGCCATATGCACTTTCAGCGCCTGCATCAGCAGCGCCTCGCCGGCTTCCGTCAGGGCGAGACGCAAGATGCGCTTGTCCTTCTCATCACCCTCGCGGCGCAGCAGGCCACGCGCTTCCAGCTGCGGCAACAGCATGGTGATGTTGGAGCGGCCGACGAGCAGCTTGCGGGCAAGATCGTGCTGCGACATTCCGGGGTGGCGATAGAGGTTCATCAGCACGTCGAGCTGCGCCGGCTTCAAATCGAGCGGCGCAAGTTTCACCGCCAGCGTGCGCTCCAGCACATGGCAGGCGCGCGCCACCGCGACCCAGTTGCGGAAACGCGGGTTGTCCCAAGGCAGCTCTTGTTTATTGTTCATCTTTGAACTATTATGTTCATGCTTGAACGTATGGATGGATTCTCACTATGGCATCATTCGGGCTGAAGGTCATCCGGGGCGTGTTCGGTGCGGCAGAGCGTGTCGCGCCGCGGCTCAGCGGACGCGCGGCGTTCGAATTGTTCTGCCGCACCCCGAATGTCAAGGCGCTCAGCGATGGCGAGCGCCGCGCTGTCGAGCGTGCGACGGGGTTCATGACCGAGGCGCGTCATCACCGGCTGAAGACCGCGACCGGCTGCGTCATGGTGCACGAGTTCCGGCCCGAGCCGGGCAGGGCGGCCGTCGGCACGGTGCTCGTCGTCCATGGCTGGCGCTCGCGCACCGAATATATGCGCGCCTTGATCGAAGGCTATCGCGCCGCCGGCTACAGGGTCGTTTCGCTCGACCTGCCCGGCCACGGCCAGTCGCAGGGCCGGCGCCTGAACATGGTCAATGCGGTGGATGCGGTGCGGGTTGCCGGCGAATGGTTCGGCCCGTTCGCGGCGGCGGTTGGCCATTCCTTCGGCGGCGCCGTCGCCGCCAATGCCATCGCCGGTTCGGTCAAGAACATCCCGCCGCTGGCGGCGGGACGCCTGGTGCTGATCGCGGCGCCAAGTTCCCTGCCGGCGATCTTTGCCGACTTCAGTCATATGTTGAATGTCGGCCCGCGCTCGCAAGCCGCCATGGCGGACCGGGTCGAGCATCTTTCCGGCCGGCCGCTGCACGAATTCACCGGCGACCGCCAGCTCGCCCAGGCACCGGTGCCGACCCTGGTCATCCACGCGCCGGACGACCGCGAAGTCTCGGCCGATCACGCAAGGCGCTATGCCGGTGCCGGCGGCCATGTGCGGCTCTACTGGGCCGACGGGCTTGGCCATCGCCGCATTCTTGCCGACAAGGGCGTGGTCGAACGCGCTGTCGGCTTCGTGACGCATCGCGAGCCATTGCTGCTGCATTGAGCGGCGGTCGAGATTATTTCTTCTTCTCGCCGGGTTCGACCGGCAGTCCGGCGGCCTTCCAGGCGGTGTAGCCGCCAAGGATGTGCTTGACCGGCGAAAGCCCCATGTCCTGCGCCGTCTTTGTGGCCAGGGCAGAGCGCCAGCCGCCGGCGCAGAAGAACACGAAGCTCTTTCCCGAGGCAAAGAACGGCTTGTGGTAAGGGCTTTCGGGGTCGATCCAGAATTCCAGCATGCCGCGCGTGACATGCTTGGCGCCCGGAATCCGGCCGTCGCGTTCCACTTCGCGTGGATCGCGCAGATCGACGAAGATGGTGTCTTCATCGTCGAGCAGCCCGGCCGCTTCCTCCGGCGAAACCACCTCGATCACGGCGTTCGCCTCGTCCAGCAGCTCGCGATAACCCTTTTTCACGCTCTCGTCCCTCCCGGCCTTGCTGGCGGATTTCGAGCACACCAGCCGGCGTTTGTCACGCCGCGTTGCCGCCGGCCAACGTCTGCCAGGCAGCCATGGCCCCGGCAACCGTCGCCAGCAGGGCAGCGTGCGAGGCGCCGTCTCGCGCCTGGATCGACATGCCGTGCTGGACCGTGGCGAAGAAGGTCGCGGCAGCGCTCGCGTCGAAATCCGCCGGCAATTCGCCTTCGGCAATACCGCGCTCCAGACGTTTTTGCAGGGCGGTGTGGTTTTCGGCACGACGGCGGCGCAGATCGTCGCAGATGGCGCCGCGGCTCGAATCCTGATGCAGTGCGCCCAGCGTGATCAGGCAGCCCTGCGGGCGATCGCTCTGCGCATAGGCTTTCGCCGTCAGGCAAAGGAATTGTTCGATCGCCTGCCGCGCGGTCGGAGCCTCGTCCAATGCCAGCCAGATGTCGGCACCCTCGGTGTGCGAGTAAAAATCCGTCGCCTCCAGGAACAGCGCCTCCTTGCTGCCGAAGGCAGCGTAGAGGCTGGGCGAGTTGATGCCCATGGCGGCGGTCAGCTCGCTCATCGATGCGCCTTCGTAACCACGCGCCCAAAACACCTGCATCGCGCGGCGCAGGGCTGCGGTTCGATCGAAGGTGCGGGGACGGCCTCGTTCCGACATGACGCTCTTTCTGTGTTGATCGATACATAATTCAGTTGACGCCGGCGGGCAAGGCTGACAGATATTTATGTATCGATCATTACATAAAAGGAGAATTCGATGTCTTCCAGCAGATTGAACGGCAAGGCCGCGCTCGTCACCGGCGGCAGTCGCGGCATCGGCGCGGCGATTGCGCGGAGGCTGGCGGCCGATGGCGCCAGCGTCGCGCTGACCTATGTGCATGGCGAGGAACAGGCCCGCGCTGTCGTCGCCGAGATCGAGGCCGAGGGCGGCCGCGCCATCGCGATCAAAGCCGACAACCGCGATGCGGTCGCCCTAGACAAGGCAGTCGACGACGCCGTAACCGCCTTTGGCCGGCTCGACATCCTGGTCAACAGCGCCGGCATCTGGCGCGCCGCCCCAATCGACACGCTGTCGCTCGCCGATTTCGACGAGACCATGGAGGTCAATCTCCGGGCCCCATTCATCGCTTCCAAGGCCGCGGCCGCCCATATGGGTGAGGGCGGCAGCATCATCTCGATCGGCAGCAACCTTGCCGAGCGGGCGACCGACGGCAGCCTCACGGCCTATTCAGCCAGCAAGGCGGCGCTGGTCGGCCTGACCAAGGCGCTGGCGCGTGACCTCGGCCCGCGCGGCATCACCGCCAATGTCGTCCACCCCGGTTCGACCGACACCGACATGAACCCGGCCGACGGCCCGCATGCCGAGCATCAGCGCCGGAAGATGGCAACGCCGCGCTTCGGCAAGGCCGACGACATTGCCGGCATGGTCGCCTGGCTCGCAGGCCCGGAAGGCCGCTTCGTCACCGGCGCTGCCCTGACCATCGATGGCGGCGCCAACGCCTGATCCCGCGGGGATTTCCGGCTGGGGCGGAACCACCCTCCGCTCCAGCCGTCACGATCTTGTGAAACCGTTCTGCAACAGGCTTTCCAAAATTTATGAAAGCTTAACGAAATCGGTATGAATCAGTATAGTCGCGCCTTACATCCGCCATGCGGTGAGCGGGACGATCGAGCGTGCGGAACGGGAACCGGTTGCGGCCGGAGCGGGTGATTCATGAAATTCCTCGGAAACAAAGCAACCGTGATGCCGCTGATGGCAATCACGGCGACGCTGGCTTTCGGTGTACCCCAGGCAGGCGCGCAGGGGCTCTTCGACATGCTTTTCGGCGGCGGCGTCAGGCATGCGCCGAAAGGCGAGTTTCCGCCCCCGCCACCGAAGAACAAGCCAAAGCCGAAAGTGTCCGGTGGCGGCGGCGGCAATGTGAAGATCAGCAGCCCGTCCTACTACACCTACAAGGCCGACCGGCTGGTTCGCGTCGACTTCTCGGCATTGGCCGCGACGCCGGCGCCGGCGACACCGCAGGACGCCGCCTTCGTCCCGTCGGCTACGGGTGCCGCGTTTCGTGATGCGGTTGCCAGCTTGGGCGACTACGAACTCTTGGCCGAGCCCGACATCGCCAAGGCGCTGATCGCGTACTACTCGGCCAATCCGGATTTCATCTGGATAAGCGGAACCAGCCTCAACAGCCGTGCGCAGGATGCGGTGCGGGTGCTTGGCGAGGCTTCAAGCTATGGCCTCACGCCCGCCGACTATACGGTCGAAGTGCCCGCTGCCGGCGCATCGACGACCGATGCCAATGCGCAACTGAAAGAACTCGTCCGTTTCGAGATGGCGCTTTCGGCGCGTGTGCTGCGCTATGCCCACGACGCCCAGAACGGCCGCGTCGATCCCAACCGCATGACCGGCTATTATGATTTCCCGGCCAAGCCGCTCGATCTGCAAGGCGTGCTGAAAACGCTGGCTCATACCCAGCAGGTGCGCACCTATCTCGAATCGCGGCACCCGCAGAATGCGGAATACCAGGCGCTGCGCGTCGAACTGGAAGCGCTGCAGGCCAGTGCGGAAAACGAAATCGTCGTCGACCCCAAACTGCTGCTGAAGCCGGGCGAAACCAGCCCCGAACTGCCGAAGCTGCTGACCCTGATCGCGCGCAATCTCGACGACGAGATGGGCGGCGCCTATGGCGAGGTCCTGTCAAGGCTGGCCACCAGCGAAGTCTATGATCCGGAATTGGTTCCGGTTATCAAGGCCGTGCAGCAGAAGGCAGGCATGAAGGGCGACGGCGTCATCGGCCCGCGCACCGTCGCGTCGCTGGCCGGAACATCCAAGGCCGACAAGCTGCTGAAGGTGGAAGTGGCGCTGGAGGAACTGCGCTGGCTGCCCTCCGATCTCGGCAGCCCGCGCGTCTTCATCAACCAGCCGGCCTTCACCGCGAGCTACATCGACAATGGCGAGGAAAAGCTCAAGACGCGTGCCGTCATTGGCCGGACCACCAACCAGACCTCCTTCTTCTACGACCAGATCAAGCAGGTCGATTTCCATCCCTATTGGGGCGTGCCCCAGTCGATCATCGTCAACGAGATGCTGCCGAGATTGCGCAACGATCCGGGCTATCTCGACCGGTCCGGCTATGAGGTGACGGATTCGCGCGGCAAGCGCATTCCTTCGTCGGCGGTCAACTGGGGCGCCTATGGCTCGAACATCCCATACAGCGTGCGCCAGCAGCCGAGCGAGGCCAACGCGCTGGGCGAGTTGAAGATTCTGTTCCCCAACAAGCATGCGATCTACATGCACGACACGCCGCAGAAATCGTTCTTCCAGCGCGATATGCGCGCCCTCAGCCATGGCTGTGTGCGGCTGCAGGACCCGCGCGGCATGGCGGCGGCGGTGCTTGGCACCTCCGTGGACTATATCGCCGAAAAGCTGAAGCACGGCCACGCGACCGAGAACGTGACACGCACGATCCCGGTCTATGTCGCCTATTTCACCGCATGGCCCGATCTGTCGGGCAAGGTCGAATATTTCGGCGACGTCTACGACCGCGACTCGCGGCTGAAGCAGGCCCTGGATGCGACGGAGGCGGTGCGTTCGCCTTCGAGTTGATCCAAGCCTTTCGGTAGGCCGTGAACTCATAAATACGGCGTGGCCGGAAACCGGAAAGGCGGTTGAGAGGGAACGAGTAGCGGCGGCTACCGTTATCGAACAAGCGCAAAACGCAACTGTGATCCTGTTTCGGTACGGACGAACGATGTTGAGCGCTCGAAGCGATTCTGCGGCGTCGCGTTGCCATCGTCGGCATTTTGCCGATGGCTGACGACGAAGGTGGACCAGACTATGGAGGTGGGCACGTTTCGCTTCAGCGTGCAGATGGAAGGGCCTTCATTCGCGATCACACAGCCACAAAACAGAGGCCCTGACCTACTCCGCAAAATGGTCACTAATGGAGGCACCCCATGCCGAGCCATTATGCGATTCTCGAAGCCCCCTCCACGCTGGGCCTGGCGACCGACGGTGTGGAGCGCTTGCCTGACCGGTTGCTTGACCTTGGCCTTGCGGAGCGCATTCATGCGCGCCACGCCGGGCGGCTGGTTGTGCCTGCGAAGGACCCGACGCCCGATCCCGAGACCGGCACCCTGAACGCCAGGGCAATTGCGCAGTGGTCGCCCAAGCTCGCCGACGCCGTGGAAGCGGTGCTTGACGCAGGCGGGTTTCCAGTGGTGCTGGGCGGCGATTGCACGATCGTCCTGGGCTCGGCGCTCGCGTTTCGACGGCGCGGCCGCTACGGCTTGCTCTTCATTGACGGCAACGCCGATTTCTTCCAGCCCGAGGCGGAACCCAATGGTGAGGGTGCCTCGATGGACCTCGCCTTCGTCACCGGCTACGGTCCGTCGCTCCTGACCGACATCGAAGGTCGCGGTCCTCTGGTCCGCCCTGAAGACGCTGTCGCCTTCGCGTATCGCGATCACAAGGATCAGGAGGAGTACGGAAGCCAGCCGCTCCCCGAAGAGCTCAAGGTGCTTGACCTTCCCGCTGTGCGCGCCACGGGCATCGAGGCCGCCGCCCGCGAAGCGGTCGATCATCTGACGAGAGCGGAATTGGACGGCTTCTTCATCCATCTCGACGCCGACTGTCTCGACGACGTCATCATGCCGGCTGTCGATTTTCGCGTACCAGGCGGGTTGTCGTGGGACGAGTTGACGGCTGCGCTCCGGCCTGCCTTGGCGAGCGGCAAGGCAGTCGGCCTTCGAGATCACCATCTACAATCCGCGCCTAGATGAGGACGGCAGCGCCGGACGCGGCCTCGCCGATGTACTGGCCGCTGCGCTCGGAACAGCAGCGCCATGACGACGACGAGCCATGTCTGCTCTACGCAGCAAGGAGCGACCGATTTGAGGTCGTTTCTTACTGCCTCATGTTGCGGCGGAATCTGTTTCAAGGCTCCGCATGAGCCGATCGGCTTGGCTCCGATTGTGAGTGTGCAAGCTACTAGCGCTCGAACAGTGGCCGCCGGAAGCCGGCGTCCCGCCCGGCGATCAGCCAGTAGAGCAACCCGGCGACAAGGCCGGCAGCGGCGATGATGCCGATGTCGACCCAACGCTCCGGGTCCATATCCTCCGGTGCACTCGGCCAGATCAGGGCGAAGCCGCCGACTGCGGCGCCGGCGCCGAAAACCATGTGCAGCAGGACATTGCGCAACGAGAAGAACTCGGCGATCAGCGCGAAAATCAGCGTCTGCAGCGCGGTCACCACGATGGTCAGGAAATAGACGAACATGCCGAGCGGCGGCACCAGCAGAACCGCGATCGGCGAAACGCCCATCACGTCGAAGTAGTCGGGCGCGTTGGGCAAGGAACTGAGCACGCCATAGATCACCGCCACGGCGATCAGGCCGACCAGAACCGACACGAAGTAGCCGGCCAACATCATCAATATGCGCTTCATCACGTGCTTCGCCGTCGCCATGCCCATCCCCCAATGCGGCGCGCACAGTCAGCCATCAAAGCGAGACTGACGCAAGGGGAGGCGACGGTTGGCAAGGGCAATCGCTTTAGGCAAACGACAAGTCCGACTTGCAGCGGAGAACGCCAATCGCCAAAGTCAGAGCTGCCCCTCATTGTCCTGCCGGACATTTCTCCCCGTATAGTGACGGGGAGAAAGGGGCTGGCCGCAACGCCCGCGCCATCCTTGCAACGCTGGCGATTGGCGAAATGGGCGATGACAGCGTCCCTCTCCCCGTCACTATACGGGGAGAGGATGCCGGCAGGCAGGTGAGGGGCGGCGCCGGCGCCGGGAAAGGCTGGCTAATTTGATGCGGCGAACCCTATTTCGGCTCCGCCGTCACAGGATCGTAGGTGATTTCGACCTTCGCCTTGTCCGCCGTGTAATAGGTGACGGTGTAGGCGCCGCTGTCCCAGTCGACCTCGTCCACATAGCGAAAGCCGTCGCGCTGCTCGACCTTGGCGATGATCTCCGACAGCTTCTTGGCATTGGGCGGCGGCAGCGGCTTGTCGTCCGCGGCCAAGGCCGGCGCGCCGGCGAGAAGAACGGCGACGCTTGTCGCCAGCAGAAATCTGGACATGGCTTTCCCTCAAGTTTTCGTCGGAGAGAAACTCGCTGGCGTGCCGGTTTGTTCCGCGGCTGGAGACTTGCAACCGAGACTTGCGATCGGTCGATTGGATGGTCGCCCAATCCGCCGCATCGATACCGAGCTAGGATCCCGGCAGGCAAGGCTAGTCCGCCGCGCCCACTGATATGCCGCTATCAATCCGATACAGTTCTTCCACATAGCCCCTACGGAGCCAGTAGGGGCTCCTGTAGGTGCGAGCAAAGCTCCGATCGGCACTCAGCAGCTTTGAAACGTGAAGAAGCCTCGCGCCGCCAGCGATGAGTTGCTCACCCTCGTGATTGATGCTGAGGAAGAAGCCCGAAGTGATGCGCTTTATCTGTTGCACATACTCGTCAAAGATGCGGCGATTGATTTCGGGAAATGAGTCCTGGTTGGCGGTGACCCGAAAGGTGCGGTCCACTTCATTGGAGCAGTTCCAGTTCGCTCTCAGTTTGATGGCTTCGTTGCGCGATTCCTCGCCTTCAAGGCAGACGGCTTCCTGACCGAGGGTTCCGATCAGGAAGTAACCCGACAGGACGTTCACAATTGGAAGGTCGAAGATCGTAACATCCTTGCGGCCCATCCGGTTCAGGTAAAATGCAGCAAGCCCGAGCCCTCCGCCAAATTCACAAATCCGATCTTCGGGTGCGGCAATATCCCGGATCCGGGTTGCCAGATAGAGTGCGTTGATGTGCCTGTAGTGGAGCAGGCCACCCCTGATTTTCAGACCGGCGACATGAACCGGTCCCTGCGGCGGGATGATGCGGATGCCGAGCTGTGCTTCTAAGGCGTCCACGATTTCGTCTGGGTTCCGGAGACCGTTCTTGCCCCATTTCCCGTCCGTCCCCTGTTCGGGGCTTTCCACCGACAGGACGCCGAGCGCCTCGCCCAGGCACAGCAATTTGTCGAAGTAGCTGTATGCAACAAACTGCTCGTCGCGATCCCAATACGTATAGCCGTCGATCCCCGTCGTAATTCCGCCGAACCAGGTGTATTCCTTGCCGAAATCAACCAGATAGCGTGACAATTGCTCGGCATCTTCGGCCTCGATGAAGCTGATCATCTGACCAAGGTTGTCACGCATCAATGCCGACCAGAGGTCATCGTCGGTGATTTGCTTGAGCCGGCTCTCCTGCAGTATCGTCGCCTTGTAGGCGGCAATCAGCCGGCGGCATGTCACCACCATCTCCGGGTTCCATTGAGCGTCCTTCTTGCCGAACGGCAAGGGGCGAGTTTCTCTCTCCATCGGATGGACTAGCGTGTGGCGGAAAATATCGTTCATGGGTTCATTCGTCTAAAGACCATTAAGAGAGCGGGCAATTTCAATCTCTCTTCCACGATCCCTCTTCCACAATCGTTTCCGGAGAGGTTGTCTGGTCCAGCCCTAGCTAGTTCCCACCAGGAAGCAAGTTGACGTTCCGCTTGTCCACGAACCGCCGGACAATCCAGGGAGACGATGCGGACTGGAGTTGATCGCTTGCGGCATGCCATTGCGGAAGAGCTATTTTCAACCATTTCAATCCGGCCAGTTCGCAGGAAATGAAAAACAAGCGCTCTATGGCATGCGCGTTTGTAAGCGAAAGCTGCCCATTTTCCTCGGGAAAATCAGTTGCAACGAGATTGAGGTCGAGAAGCGGCTTGAGGGCCTTTGAGCGTGCCCAGAACATCGAACCGGATGGAAAGTCGATGTTCTCGATCCCGCCAATCGCCTTAGCGAGGTGCGGGCCAAGGCCGGCGCCCAATTCCTTGCAGTCAGCCCAGTGGATCCAGGGGCGGATGAATGGAAGATGCTGTGGCGCGATCATGCCAACATCAGGACAACGTTCGAATATCTCAAAAACGCTTGTGACAATTTCCGGTGAGCCCAGAAGATGCTGCCAGAGGAACTGCCGCCAGTCCCGTAATCCGTCCTCATGACCGGATCGCTTGGTATGAATGTGCAGAACGTAGTCGTATGCCAGATGCTCTTGGTTCATCAGCCCGATTTTCGGGTAGATGTCGCGGCCGCGATTGGCGGTGATAGTGGTCTTTAGACGACGAATCCTCGGGTGGCTCTGAAAGCGCTCGTTGAGCAAGACGGCTTTCTCGCCGGTGTCCGTCGTGAAATAGATATCGACCAAAACCGGCAGATTGCGCAGTTGCAGGTCGATAGCGTCCGCCAATTCCTGCACATAGTAGGCGTGAAAAAAGACAGCTATCCTGCGTTCGGGCGGCACCAACTTCGGCCGATAGCCAAAGGGCACAACAAGCGACGTGTTTTGGGGCACCGGGAAAAGTTCGGCGTCTGACGGCACCGGTTTCGCCAACTGCCGCCATTCCCGGAAGACGCAAGACAATTTCAAGGCTCGCCCCTCCTTGCAGGCCGATCCGGCTCGGGAAAAGGCACCGATGGGCGATGCAGGATTAAACAGCGGGAAGGGTGTGCGTCGCTCCCCGCCTTTGGCCTGAATTCACAATCGACATCGGGATTGAACGCCACGATCTAACCTCCGCCGCACACTGCACTGTTTGTGCAAAAGCGCTAATGAAAGTCAGATCACATGTAGCCAGGAAAAGGGACGGTCCCCCCAAAAAAAGTCGTGCTCCATTCCGACACAACACTGCCAGCCCTCACTGAGGGACTCTTCCTATGCGCACGCGTCATGTCATTGCCCCCACGCTGTCACTGATGAGGAGCGCATCCCGCTGAGCCCTTGCTACCTGATAGAGGGGGCCGCCGCCCGCTTGACTTAAGCGGCGCGTCGTTGAGCGGGGTGGAGACCCGAACGGGTTCGGCGAGGGTCGACGGCGGTCACGATGCTGTGGTGGTGATCGCAATAGACGCGATCCGCCGAAGTTGGCCCGGCACAAAAACGATAACCGCCGGGTACCGACCGGTCTTCGCTTACCGGGAAGCGGCACTGATAGACGCCTAGCTGAATGAGGGGGACGTCTTTCGAAATTGGTCTGACATTTTCAGGCATGGTTTTTCAGGTTCCTGGTTCATAGCCATTGCCGGCTGACGGCCGCTATGCGACCGCGTCAAAGCGAGCTTCTCTCGTTTGGAGGGCTGTGGATCACCATATGGTGTCGATCGCAGCGTCAATGAAGGCCGAAACCCCGCTTTCGCAAGCCAATCCTTGCGACTTAAGGCCACACTGGCTGCTGGGCGGGCGAGCTACGGGAGCGAGTACATTTTGTCAGCAGACAGTGCGGTCGCGTCCCGGAGCATCTCTTCGAACCGTTGCGCCGGTGCTATGGTGTGCCTGCATGATCAGACAGCAGGGATATGAGGCATGCCCGAAATCACACGCCGTACACTTCTTGCGTTCACCGCCGTGGCCTCGGTTGTTGAACCGACGTTTGCCGAAGCGGAAGGGGCCTCACCCGAATTGCGGGCGCTGATCGGAGCCCATGAAGCCAGCTATGTCGGGCTTCACAGGGTTGTTCATCAAGCGGGCAGCAGCAGCCACGATCGCAAGAGGGCAGACCGGATTGAACAGGAAGCATTGCTTGCCATCTGCTCCTATCCCGCGATCAGCCGAGGCGACCGCCGGGCCAAGGCCGATTACCTGTTGACCGCCGAGGCTCGGGGCGAACTCGACCTGGAAGAGCACATGCAGGCCATCCTGCACTCGATGAAGCGCTGATCGCGGCTGGTGCATCTCCACAACCAGACATCGCCGACTGACGTAAGGATTTGGTGGGCGATGCAGGGATTGAACCTGCGACCCCACCCGTGTGAAGGGTGTGCTCTCCCGCTGAGCTAATCGCCCGCTCGTTGCCCGAAGGCCAAGCGAGCCGCGATATAAGGGAGGCAGGTGCGGGAAGTCAAGGCGGTGTCCGGCGTTCTGACGAGGATCGGATTGTCGGCCTATCCGGCCTTGTCTCGACGAGACGTGGCCGCTTCCAAAGGCAATCGAATATAGGTTTCTTGCGAAGAGGACCCCCACCCTAGCCCTCCCCACAAGGGGGAGGGAAGCTGCCGCGCTCTCACCCTTGCGTCGAGAACGTTGGAAATTTGCCGAGATCAGCGCCGACGGAATCTCCCTCCCCCCTGTGGGGAGGGGTTAGGGGTGGGGGTACTCGCAGGGCGCAAACCTTTGCCGATATGCGATTGCCCTAGCCGGTCAGTTTCCGGCGGCAGCAATCAGCTTTTGCGCCAGATCGAGCGTCAGGGCGTCGAAATGCGAGATCACCGCCGAAGGTTCGAACTCCCGCACATGGCGGTCGGTGTAGCCGAAATCGACCGCCACCACCGGAATGCCGGCGGCTTTCGCCGTGTCGATGTCGGTTTGCGAATCGCCGACCATCAGGGCGCGGTGAGGGTCGCCGCCGGCCAGCTTTATGGTCTCGATCAAATGGCGCGGGTCGGGTTTGCGGAAGGCGAACGTGTCCTGGCCGGCGATCGCCGCGAAATGTTTGGTCAGGCCGAGCGCCTCGATCAGCGCCAGCGAGTTGGCTTCGTATTTGTTGGTGCAGATGGCGAGGGTATAGCCGGCCTCCTCGAAGCGCGCGATCGCCTCGACGACACCGGGGTAGGGGCGCGACTTGCCGGGGATGTTGAGCGTGTAGTGGTCGAGGAAAAGTTTCAGCAGCCGGTCGTGCTCCTCGACGGCAAGCGATCGCTGATGGGCGGCGTGCGCCCGCTCGATCATCACCCGGCCGCCGTGACCGACAAAACGCCTGAAGCCGGCTTCGTCGACCGCCGCGATCTCGCTGGCGGCCAGGCTGTGGTTCAGGCTGTCGAGCAGGTCCGGCGCTGTGTCGATGAGCGTACCGTCGAGGTCGAACACGATGATCGGTTGGGTCATGGTCTGTCCTGGGCAGGTGTGCAATGGGCAGGCGATAGCGGCTGCGGCGCGTCGAGGCAAGCGCTGGGCCGGCTCGTTCAGGCGGGGCCTGCTTATCAGGCCGGGCATTCGCGGCTGGACGCCGCTATGAAAAAACCCGCCTCGACGGCGGGCTGTTGGCGCAAATCAGCACCATGGGCAAAAATGTAGCATAGCTGCACTCACCGGTCAAGGAAATAATTCCTACGCAGGATCACCTGGGGACCCGCCGCCTGGGGCTTTGACCGGACCGGCAAAAATGCTACGAGCCCGACAGCGAATTTCCGGGGCAACAATCGACATGGATGCAAGGCAGTTGAAGGTCGAAGCCGCGCGGGCAGCACTTGCCCATGTGAATGACGGCATGCGGCTCGGCATCGGCACCGGCACAACGGCCGAGGAGTTCGTGCGGCTGCTTGCCGAAAAGGTCGCAACCGGCATGACCGTCATCGGCGTACCGACTTCGGAGCGCACCGCGTTGCTCTGCCGCGAGCTTGGCGTGCCGCTGTCGACGCTGGAGGAAACGCCAGAGCTGGATCTCACTGTCGACGGCGCCGACGAAGTCGACCCGGAACTGACCCTGGTCAAGGGCGGCGGCGGCGCGCTGCTGCGCGAGAAGATCGTCGCCGCGGCGTCCCAGCGCATGATCGTCATCGCCGACCGCTCCAAGATGGTCGAGACGCTCGGCCGTTTTCCCCTGCCGATCGAAGTCAATCCGTTCGGCCTGCGCGCCACTGAAATCGCGGTTGCCGCAGCGGCTGAAAAGCTCGGTCTTTCCGGACCGGTCACATTGAGGATGACGGGCGGGCAGGCTTTTGTTACAGACGGCGGCCATTTTATCCTCGATGCATCTTTTGGCCGCATTCCGGATACAAGAGCGCTTTCGAATGCTCTCCACGCCATTCCGGGCGTGGTCGAGCATGGTCTTTTCATCGGGCTGGCTTCAGCGGCCATCATCGCCGGCGGCGACGGTATCCAAACCGTCCATGCCGCCCGAAAACCAGGGAGTTCTACCGATCATGACGTTGCATAACCGGGTTCGCAGCCTTTCCGTCCTTCTGGCGGCCTCGGCCGTTTTCGCCTTCTCGTCGCCGGCGTTTTCGCAGGATGTCACGGAAGCGCACCTGAAGGCCGCCCGCGCGGCGGTCGCTGCGATCCACGCGACCGACCCGTTCGACAACATCCTGCCGCAGGCAGCCGCGGCGCTCGAATCGCAGCTGATCCAGAAGAACCCGGACATGCAGGAACTGATCGGCAAGACCATCAACGAGAAGGCTCTGGCGCTGGCCTCGCGCCGCGCCGACCTCGAGAAGGAAGCAGCACTCGCCTACGCGAAAGTGTTCTCCGAAAAGGAACTGACCGACATCGCCGCCTTCTACAATTCCGATTCGGGCAAGAAGCTGCTCGATAGCGGCCCGACGGTAACCCGCGAATTGGTCAAGGCAGCCGACATCTGGCAGAACGGCCTCGGCCGCGATCTCGCCCAGCAGGTCGGCGAAACGCTGGCCGCAGCCGCCAAGGCAAAGGCGCAGGCAGCACCCGCCGCGCCCGCCGACGGAGCCGCCGCTCCGGCCGATGGCGCAGCGCCCGCCGATGGCGCGGCCCCCGCGGACAACAACTGACGCGCATTTTCAAATTGGCCTTGCGGCCTACTGCGAAAGCCCGGCCTGTCCGGGCTTTTCTTTTGCCGTTTTGCGGCCTACCTGTCTGACACATTTCTGAAGCCTGGGAGCCGCGTCATGGCTGGTTACGACTACGATCTTTTCGTCATCGGCGGCGGTTCGGGCGGGGTGAGGGCGGCCCGCGTCGCCGCGGCTCTCGGCAAGCGTGTCGGCATCGCCGAGGAATACCGCTATGGCGGCACCTGCGTCATCCGCGGCTGCGTACCGAAAAAGCTCTACGTCTATGCCTCGCAATTTCCCGAGCACTTCGCCGACGCCGCCGGCTATGGCTGGACGGTGCCGGAAGCCAGTTTCGACTGGCAGACGCTGGTCGCCAACAAGGATCGCGAGATCAGCCGGCTGGAGGCGATCTACGTCAGGAACGTCGAGGGCGCCGGCGGCGAGACCTTCCACTCGCGCGCCATGATCGTCGATCCGCATGTCGTGCATCTCCTGGGTGAGGATCGCACCGTCACAGCAGACCAGATCCTGATTGCCACCGGCGGCCGCCCGGCGGCGCATCCGGCGCTGCCCGGCCACGAACATTGCATCTTTTCCAACGAGGCTTTCGACCTCAAGGAATTGCCCAGGGCGATCATGATCGAGGGCGGCGGTTACATCGCCGTCGAGTTCGCCAACATTTTTCACGGTCTCGGCGTCGACACGACGCTGGTCTATCGCGGCAAGGAGATCCTCAGCCGGTTCGACATGGACCTGCGGCGCATGCTGCACGAAACGATGGAAAAGAAGGGGATAAGGATCCTCTGCCATTCCGTGTCCGAATGGATCCGCAAGCGGCCGGACGGCCGGCTCGACGCGCTGGTCAGCGGTGGCGAGGTGCTGACCGTCGACCAGGTGATGCTGGCCATCGGCCGCATTCCCAACACCGAGAATATGGGCCTGGAAGGCATCGGACTGGAGATGACCAAGACCGGCGCCATCGCCGTCGACCAATATTCCCGCACCAACATCGACAACATCTGGGCAATCGGCGACGTCACCAACCGCGTGCAGTTGACGCCGGTGGCGATCCATGAGGCGATGTGCTTCATCGAAACCGCCTTCAAGGGAAATCCGACCGCACCCGATCACGAGACGATCGCGACCGCCGTCTTTTCACAGCCCGAGATCGGCACTGTCGGCCTGTCGGAGGACGACGCCGTCAAACGCTTTTCCGACATCGAGATCTACCGCGCCACATTCCGGCCGATGCGGCACACCCTGTCCGGGCGCGACGAGAAGATGCTGATAAAGCTGGTGGTCGATGGCGCGTCGAAGAAAGTGCTTGGCGCCCACATATTGGGGCCGGACGCCGGCGAGATGGCGCAGCTTCTCGGCATCCCGCTGAAGGCCGGCCTGACCAAGGGCGATTTCGACCGTACGATGGCCGTGCATCCGACAGCGGCGGAAGAACTGGTCACCATGTACAAGCCGACCTATCGCGTGAAGGACGGCGAGCGGGTCGATTGACGGCAAAGCCGGGTTGAGGAACTCCGCCGCGGCAAGGACATGCCACGGCGGAGATGGTTGCTACAGCAGCGTGCCGCGCAGGATCACCAGCGCCACCGAGAAATAGATCACCAGCCCGGTGACATCGACCAGCGTGGCAACGAACGGCGCCGATGCGCTGGCCGGATCGAAGCCGATGCGCTTCAAGGCGAACGGCAGCATCGACCCCGACAGCGAACCGAAGGTGACGATGCCGACCAGTGCAGCACCCACCGTGGTGGCGATCAGCGGCCAGTGCGGGCCATAGTCGTAGAAGCCCATATACTGCCAGAGCGCGATGCGGCAGACGCCGACCACGCCGAGCATGGCGCCCAGCACCAGGCCGGTGGGCAGCTCGCGCAGCGCCACCCGCCACCAGTCGCCAAGGCCGATCTCGCGCAGCGCCAGCGCGCGGATGACCAGCGAGGTCGCCTGCGAGCCGGAATTGCCGCCGGAGCTCATGATCAGTGGGATGAACAGCGTCAGCACGATCGCCTTCTCCAGCTCGCCCTCATAGCTCTGCATGGCGTTGGCCGTCAGCATCTCCGAGATGAACAGCGCGCACAGCCAGCCGCCGCGTTTCCTGATCATGGCGAGGAAGCTCATCTTCATGTACGGCTCGTCCAGCGCCTCCATGCCGCCGAAACGGTGCACGTCCTCGGTCGTCTCCGCGATCATCGTGTCGATGATGTCGTCGATGGTGACGATGCCGAGGATCTTGCCATGGTCGACGACCGGAACGGCGAGCAGATCGTATTTGGAGATCGTCTGCGCCAGCGTTTCGCGATCGGTCAGCGGGCCGACCGTCACCGGAAGATGATCCGGCGCCACCGTCATGATCGAATCGTCCGGCTCACCGGTGATCAGCCGGCGCAGGCCCGTCGAGCGCACAAGCAGGTGCGTTTGCGGATCGACGATATAGATCGCATAGACGGTCTCGCGCGTCCGCTCCACCTTGCGGATGTAGTCGAGCGTTTGCCCGACGCTCCAGTCCGAGGGCACGCTGACGAACTCCGTCGTCATGATCGATGCGGCACTGCCTTCGGGATAGCCGAGGATGGAGAGCAGCGTTGCGCGCAGCGGCGGCGCAAGTCCGCCAAGCAGCTCGGAACGCGCCGGCTCTTCCAGCTCGCGCAGGATGTCGGCTGCCCGGTCGACCGACATGGCGGTGAGCAGCTTGCCCGCCTTGGCGCGCGGCAGCGCCTCCATGCGTTCCGACGCGCCGTCGAGTTCCGGCTGATCGAAGATCTCGACCAGACGTTCGAACGTCACTTCACAGAGCAGTTCCGTCGCGGTCTCTCGAGGCTCCCTGTTCAGGGCCTCGACAATGTCGGCGACGTGATCGTTGGCTAGGATACGGGCAATCGCGACGGCCTCGTCGCTTGCCACCGTGGTAAATTCGTTCATGGCTCACTCCTTGCCGTCCGGCAGGACATGAACCATGTGAGGTCACGTCAGGGCGGACGGCTGTTGCGTTCGACTGTGACTGTCGCCAGGCATGGCGCGGTGACCTTTCCGCTTGCGGGTTCGCGTTTGATTGTCTGCAAGCGGGCGCAACATAGGAGCGCGCCTTGCCGTGTCAATCGCGGTGAGGAGGGAAAATGCCGACGAGCGGGCAAGATCGCGAGACTGTGATCACCGGCCGCCGTTCGACTAGGCAGACCGGGGTGGAATAACCGTTATTTCTGCTTCAGCCGGCGCGAGAAGCGCAGCCACTTGTCTTCGACCGGCCTTGGGACCGGCCTTGGCTGCACGAGAATGGTGGTGAGTTCGGCGGGCAGGGTCGGAACCAGCGGCTTCTTGGTGGCGACGCCGTCGGCGATCGCGACGATGCTGTGATAGAATTCGCTGCCCGTCATCGATCTCGGCGCCACCGCCTCGTGCATGACGGAGATCACCGTGACATCTGGGCAGTTGTCCTTGATGGCCTGGTGGAAGGCGACCTTGCCATCGGGGTCGAGCGCGCCGGTCGCCTCGTCGAGGAACAGCAATCCCGGCTGCTGCAGCACGATGCGGGCCACCACCAGCTTCTGTTTCTGGCCGCCCGACAGAACCTGGTCCCAGCTTTTGCCTTCGCGGCTTTCGTCGGCCATGTGCTCGATGAAGTCGCCGAGCCCCGCCTTGTGCAGCGCCGACGCCACCTGCGCGTCGCCATGGTCGTGCTCGGAGCCGGGCAGGCAGACCAGTTGCTTCAGCGACACAGGCTGCAGCTTGACCTCCTGAGCGGCATAGAAACTCTTGACGCCTTCGGGAAAGACGATGGTGCCGCGGCCATATGGCCACAGACCATTGATCGCCTTGATCAGCGAGGTTTTGCCGCAGCCGGACTCGCCCTTCAGGAAAGTCCATTCGCCGCGCCGGAAGCGCAGATTGGCGGCGCTGAGAAAGGGCGTCGCGTCCTCGCCCTGATGCGCCAGTTCGAGCTTCTGGATGGTCAGGCCGAAAACCGGGTTCTGGCTGGTGTAGTGGAAATCGGAGCGGCCGGTCTGGCTGTAGAATTCCTGCGGGTGCTGGACATTCTCGATCGCATTGGCCAGCTCGGTGACACGCTGGCTGTTGGCGCGCAACGTGGCGATGGCGGGCATGACGTGGATGAACCACGAACACTGGCCGATCAGCGAATTGACCAGTTCGGAGCCGGTTATGTAGCCCTTGAGGTCGAGACCGTTGTGGATGAACGGCACCAGGCCCGGTCCGTAGGCGACAATGCGGGCACCGATGAAATTGTAGATCAGCTCGAACGACATGTAGACGGTGTTAACGATGTTCAGCCGCGTCCAGGTGCCGTCGATATCGACATAAAGCCGGCCATGCATGGTCCTTTGCACGCCTTCGCCCTGAGACGCCGCGACGTGGAAGGACCGCCGCAGGAATGTCGTCAGCTCGCCGCGATAGCTACCCTCGGCCTGCTGCATCCTGACGTTGAGGCGCTCGAGCAGGCCGCCGAGCTTGACCGCGATCCAAGTGTTCAGCGGCACGTAGGTGGCGACGGCCAGGAAGGCGAGGATGGCGCTGCCATAGCTGCCGAGAAATTCCAGCCCCTTCACCTCGACGGAGTTTTCGAGCAGCTTCTGGCCGACGAAATAGAGCGATGTGGCAACGCCAAGCACGCCCATGGCGAGCCCGATGGCGCCACCGGTCATGTCCTTGATGGATTCCTGGACGCGCTGGTCGATGTTGTCGGGGGCCGGTGCGCCGCTGCCGGTCGACGCGTGCTGGGCATGGAAATGCGTATGATTGCCGTCCAGCAGCGCTTCATTGAAGCGGCTGTCCAGCCAACCGCGCCATTTGCGGTGCAACGTCGCCGAGACAAGGTTGCGGATGCCGGTGAAGCCAGCGTCCTTGAGTACGACCAGCAGCACGAGGACGCCGGCATTGACCAAAAGCGAGCGAAGCGGCGTGGTGTTGGCGGCGTCATGGAAGAAGGCGATGGAATTGACCAGTTCGCCCGAGGCTTCGGCGAACCAGACACCGGCCTTGCTGGACAACGCCGTGAGCAGCGCGATCACCAGCGTCAGCGTCCAGGCTTCCTTCCAGCGGTCGGAAACCCAGTAGGCCCGCATCAGGCCCCAGAAGCTGCGCATCGACGACACCGGCGTCAGAAGCGATCGCCCTGCGGCATCGCGAGGTGTTTTTTCCGGTACTGACTCTTGCGATGGTCTACCGACCCGAATCACTATCCCGCCCAAACCTTTTTTCTTTTGTTACGGATGGTAACACCAATTGATCATTTTCCATTAATTTAAAACCGGGCCGACCGGATTGCCCCGACAGCCGTTGCCGTGAGGCAACAGATTACATGCTGAAATATAGCGACAACGGTCGACAAAAATCCGGATATTGCTTTTAATTTCAATCGCTTGATCTATCGAGTCGTGACGCTGGTGCGGCTTCCCTTAGGGAAGGCTTTCACACGGTTTCGTGAACTCGAAATCGTGTCGAGCGATCGGTTTTCTCACTGCGGACGGCCCAGAGAGCTCGAAAATCTGCGGCTCGTGACTCGCCAGGAATGCCGTGGTCGTCCTAGCCGGGGGCAGGAAATGACGGGAGAATCGATCGAGCGGCGCGTTCCGTCTTGTCGGATCGGCTGAGGGAATTCATCCGCCTGGGATTGAACCTTGCCCGGCATCGGCGACACTCATGCATGTCCGGTTCTTCAACAAGGAAGCTCCCAATGCTTGCACGCGCGGCCGCAATCCTGTCCCTCTTTGCCTTTGTACCTTTGGCGCATGCCGGCGAGCAAAGCATTCCGGCCAGCGCCGAGGGCCAGATCGAGTTCAACACGCCGTCCGGCAACATCGGCTGCATCTACACGCCCAAAGGCGGCACCGGCACCTATGAGCCGAGGGATGGCGGCCCGGAGCTGAGCTGCTCGCGCGTCGAGCCGAGCTACCTTACGATTATCCTGGGTCCGAAGGGGCCAGCAACGCTGATCAAGAACCCAGGCGAGCAGGGCTGCTGCAGCGATGTCGACAAGCTTGGCTACGGCAACAGCTGGAGCGCCGGGCCGTTCTCGTGCCAGTCGTCAACCAAGGGACTGACCTGCACGGCCACGAACGGCCATGGATTTTTCATCAGCAAGGCCAAGGCGACGGCGAAGTAACGTCTGCCGCTGTCGCGGAGAGGAGAGGCCGGCCTCAGCCGGCCTTGTCCAGTTCGCCGCGCGCCTTGGCGGTCGCAACCTGGCGAATGGCATCGGCCAGCGTATCGGCATCCTGCGCGCCCATGACGGCGTATTTGTCCTCGAGCAGGAAGCACGGCACGCCAGAAATGCCCATGCGCGACGCGGTGGCGATCTCGGTGCGCACCGCCTCGACATCGGCCTCGGTCGGCAAAAGCGAGGCGACCACGGACGCATCCATGCCAGCCTCGCGCGCGGCTTCGACCAGCACGGCATGGTCGCCGATGTCAGCGCCTTCCTCGAAATTCAGCTGGAACAGCCGCCGTACAAGCCTGTTCTGAATGGCTTCGCCGGCGGCCCCTGCCCAGCGGATCAGCCGGTGCGCATCCAGCGTATTCGGCGCCACCTTGATGGCGTCGAAGGCAAAGGAAATGTCTTCCGCTTCGCCCAGCGGCTCGATGCGGTCGTGAATTTCGCGGATGCGCTCGTCGCTGCCGAATTTTGCCAGCATGTATTCGCGGCGGTCCTTGCCTTCGGGCGGAATGGTCGGATCGAGCTGGAACGGCCGCCAGCGGACATGCACGTCGACATCGCCGACGGCGGCGATTGCCCTGTCGAGCCGCTTCTGGCCGATGAAGCACCAGGGGCAGACGACATCGGAAACCACATCGACGGTGATGGCGTTCAATTCGCTCATCTCGATCTCCTGATCCCTCAGTTGGGTTTGCGCCACCATGTTGGCAGCTGATACCCGAATATGGGCGTCTTTTGCGGATGTTCCAGGTAGTTCCAGTAGGCGATCCATTGCTGCGTGTTGTACTGCATCGGCACCATGTAGTTGCCGGAGATCAGCAGCCGGTCGAGAACGCGAACGGCGGCAACATAATCCTCCTTGGAGCGGGCGCGCAGCATCGCCTCGATTGCCGCGTCCACAGCCGGATCGGCGACGCCGGCGAGATTGAACGAGCCTTCCGTCCGGGCGGCAGTCGAACTCCAGCGCCCGCTCTGCTCGATGCCGGGTGACAACGAATTGTTGAAGCCGCTCGATCCGACCAAGACCTCGAAATCGAAGCGCTGCTTGCGCGACTGGATCTGATCGCCGTCGAGGCTGCGAATGGTGAGATTGATGCCGATCTTCTCCAGCGTGCGCTGATAGATGCCGGCAAGGCGCTCCTCGTCCTGCGAAGCGGTCAGGATCTCAAAGCCGAAGGGTTTGCCTTCGGGATCAAGCATCGTTCCATTCTGCACGTGGTAGCCGACACTTTTCAAAAGATCGAAAGCTGCCTTCAAGACGCGCCGATCCTGGCCCGATCCGTCGGTCACCGGCGGCCGCCATGTGCCGTCCATGACATCGGCCGGCACGCGGCCGGGGTAGGGCGCCAGAAGCGCTTTCTCCCTGTCGTCGGCCGGATGGCCGAGCGCGGAAAGCTCGGAATTCTGCCAGTAACTCATCGTGCGCGTGTATTTGCCGCCGAACAGGTTCTTGTTGGCCCATTCGAAGTCGTAGAGCATGCCGAGCGCGCGCCGCACGACCGGGTTGGCGAATTTCGGCAACCGCGTGTTGAACAGGAAACCGGTCACCACCGGCGGAATGCCGGTGTCGAAGGTTTCGGCGATCACATCGCCCTTGTGGAAGGCCGGAAAATCGAGATCGCGCTCGCGCTTCACCGGATCGCTGTCGTCATCGATGGCGCAGAGGCCCTTCTTGAACGCTTCGAGCTTGGCGTTGGCGTTGAGGAAATACTCGATGGTGATCTGGTCGTAATTGTCGAAACCGCGCTTGGCGGGGACATCCTTGCCCCAATAGTCCGGGTTGCGCTTGAAGACGATGCGCTGGCCTGGCTGCACCTGCACGATCGTATACGGACCGCTGCCGATCACCGGCTTGAGCGTCGTCCTGTCGAAGGTCTCCTTGTCAAAGGCGTGCTTCGGGATGATCGGGGTCAGTGCGATAATCAGCGGGAATTCGCGATCGGCCTTGTCGTTGAAGGTGAAACGCACGCTGTGGTCGCCGGTCTTTTCGAGCTTGGCGACCCTGGCCATGCGGTCGCTGTAAGGCGGGCGGCCTTTGTCGGTGTAGACATCATAACTGAACAGCACGTCCTCCGGCGTCACCGGCTGACCGTCCGACCATTTGGCCTTCGGATTGAGATGGAACTCGATGCTCTTGCGCTCCGGACCCATGTCGGCGCTGTCGGCCAACAAACCGTAGAGCGTGAAAGCCTCGTCGGCATTGCGCTGCATCAACGGCTCGAAGACCAGATTGCCGAAGATCGTATCCATCATGCCGCGCGCCGTGGTGCGCAGGCTCTTGAGGATGAAAGGGTTGAGATTGTCGAAGCTGCCGACGACGCAATAGGTGATCGAGCCACCCTTCGGCGCGTCGGGATTGACGTAGTTGAAATGCGTATAGTCGGGCGGCAGCGCCGGCTCGCCCTGCATGGCGATGGCGTGCTTCGGCTCCGAGGCGGCCGGCTGATGCGAAAGGGCGAGAAACGATATCGCGGTGATCAGCCAAACAAGAACGCGGCCCATGACCGTCTCCTTACTGGGCGGCTTGATGATTCGGACTGCACCCTAGCATGGCGCCACCGCGCTCCGGCCAGATACATCAGCCCAAATCGCACGGCCCAAATCGCACGGCCAAGAATCGCAGGCGCCGGGCTGGATTCGGCCTCGCTTGCAGTGTAACACGCCCTCCGAAGTCATTCTGTTGCCTCATTTCGGCAACAGGTAGCTGGACCACACGGCACGAAGAAGCCGGTCCCGGGATCATTTGAGAGGAAGTGCACGACATGACGAGCCTGAACAGCAACGCGTACCGCCTGTCGGTCATGGCCGCTGGCGTGGTCGGCTTTCTCGGCGCAGGGCTTCCCGCCGCTTCCGCACAGCAGCAGCAGCAGATTCCGCAAGGCTGGTTCAAGGCCTGCACCAAGCAGGAAGACGTCGACATCTGCAACGTCCAGAACATCACCACTGCCGGCAATGGCCAGCTGGTCACCGGCGTCAGCCTGATCGAGCTCAAGGGCAAGGTGAACCGCAAGGTGTTCCAGGTGACGGTTCCGACCGGCCGTCTGGTGCCTCCCGGCATCGGCCTGCAGATCGACACCGGCAAGGCGCAGAAGCTCGACTATGTGATTTGCTTCCCGGATCGTTGCGTGGCTGAAGTGCCGCTGACCGATCAGCTCGTCGCGGCATTCAAGAAAGGCCAGGCGATCACGCTAACTTCCGTCAATTTCCAGAACCAGCCCAATCCGATCAAGATCGCCCTGCAGGGCTTCAGCGGCGCCTATGACGGCCCGGCGCTGCAGCAGTCGGACATCGAGGACAGGCAGAAGAAGCTTCAGGACTTCGTCGCCAAGAACAACCAGGATTTCGCCAAGAAGCTCAAGGAAGAGCAGGACAAGGCGAAGACCGCCAACTGATCGGCCGATATCGCCGAGCCAACAAAAAAGCGGGGTTCATGCCCCGCTTTTTTTGTGATTGTCTTCCAGTAGGCTATTGTCTTCCAGTAGGCTAATGCGTGGACTGCCGTTTCGGCTGGTAGCCGCCGTCCGGCCTCTTGTCGAACATCTCTTTGATCTGCGGATGCCGGACCGGCTCACCCGACTGATCCTCAAGCAGATTCTGCTCGGAGACGTAGGCGATGTATTCGGTCTCCGAATTCTCGGCGAGCAGATGATAGAAAGGCTGATCCTTGCGCGGCCGCACGTCGGCGGGGATGGCTTCGTACCATTCGTCGGTGTTGGCGAATTGCGGATCGACATCGAAAATGATGCCCCTGAATGGAAACAGCCGGTGGCGAACCACCTGTCCGATTGCGAATTTGGCTGTTTTCATCGTACTCACCACTGAATTCCTTGAGCTTATTTGGCGCAGACCGCGCATCAATTCAATCCCGAGGCGCTTGACGCCCTATTAAGCAACGGGTTAGCCCGGCGCCAGGGTTTCGGACCAGCATAAAAATGTCTGACGTCATCGGTCTTGTTCTTCCGTTCTTCGGCTTGATTTTTGTCGGGTTTCTGGTGGCGCGCATCACCAGGCAGCCGCTGGAGGCGCTCGGCTGGATGAACACGTTCATCGTCTATGTCGCGCTGCCGGCACTTTTCTTCCAACTGCTTGCCAAGACGCCGTTCGAAGACCTGACGGAATGGCGCTTCATCTTCGGCTCGGTCGTCTCGACCTTCATGATATTTTCCTTGATGTTCATGGGGTCGGTCCTGACCTCGCGCGGCGAGATAGCGCAATCGACCATCAAGGCGCTCGCGGCCGCCTACGGCAATATCGGCTATATGGGGCCGGGGCTGGCGCTGCTGGCCTTCGGCGAGGAGGCGGCTGTGCCGGTCGCCTTGATCTTCTGTTTCGAGAACATCATGCATTTCGCCATCGCGCCCATGATGATGGCGCTGTCTGGCGACGAGAAGACCACTCCTCTCCGGCTTGCCCTGGGCGTCCTGCGCAAGATCGTGCTGCATCCGTTCATCATCGCAACCGCCCTGGGTGTCGGCGCCGCCTATATCGGCTTTCGACCGCCCGTGCCGGTGGAGCGATTTCTAGAATATCTTTCCCGTGCGGCCGCACCTTGCGCGCTGTTTGCCATGGGCGTCACGCTGGCGCTCAGGCCACTCAATCGCGTCCCGCATGAGATGGTTCCGATCGCGGCGCTGAAGCTGATCCTGCACCCGTTGCTCTGTTATGTCGTGCTGAGCTGGATCGGCAATTTCTCTGAGACATGGGTCTTCTCGGCGGTGCTTCTGGCCGCATTGCCGACCGCCACGAACGTCTTCGTCATCGCCCAGCAGTATGGCGTCTGGGTACAGCGAGCGTCGGCCAGTGTGCTGATCACTACCTGCCTGTCGGTCGTGACCGTTACCGGGCTGCTCTACCTGATCCGGCACAATATCCTAGCGCCGGACCTGTTTCCCTAACCCGCCGGCAAGCGCGGCAAAACCGCTGCCGGGACGAAGCCCCTCGCGCATGAAAAAAGCCCGAAGCGGCGCGAAGCCCCCGAGCACGCCGAGCCCGGCAACGCGGGCCATCTGCGCCGGCAGCATGTCGGAAAGCAGCGACATGTTGAGCAGGTTGACCGCGCTGCTGCGCGCCAGAATGTCGGGGCGGCGCTTGAAATCGTAGGCTGCAAGCGCCTTGGCTGCGCCCGGATCGGATCGATTTTCACAAGCGATTCCAATTAGATCGTCGATGTCTCTGATGCCGAGGTTGAGGCCTTGCGCACCAATCGGCGGAAACACATGGGCGGCTTCGCCGACCAGCGCCACCCGATCCCTTGCGAAACGCAGCGGCGTCACCGCCGATAGCGGGTAGATCTGCCGGCCCGGCTCGACAGCCACCCGGCCCAGCATCGACTGCATCTGCTGTTCGACCCGCTGAGAAAGTGTCGCATCGTCCAGCGCGGCGAGTTCGGTCGCGGTCTCGGGCTTGACCACCCAGACCAGGCTGGAGCGATTGCCGGGCAGGGGAACCTGCGTGAACGGACCGGTCTCGGTGTGGAATTCCGTCGAGGTGAAGGCGTGGTCGCCGCTATGGCCGAAATTGAGGACGAGAGCTGCCTGCGGGTAGGACCGGGCCGAGGTCGAGATGCCGGCCGCCTGGCGCGCCGGTGACAAGCGTCCGTCAGCGGCGACCGCCAGCGATGCGTCAACCGAGCTGCCGTCGGTCAGGACGGCACGGACGTGCTCGGCATCGAGATGCCAGTTCGCCACCATCGACCTCAGCCAGTCGATGCCGGCATGCGCGGCAACGGCGCCGGCGAGTGCCGGGGTGAGGACGCTGTTGGGAAGGTTCAGCCCGAATTCATCCTCGTCGATCTCGCTGGCACGGAAGGTGACGACCGGGCTGCGGATCAGCCGGCTGGTGGCGTCGACGATGCGCATCACTTTCAGAGGCGCCGCCTTGGATATGACGGCTTCGAGCACGCCGAGCCGGTCGAGCACTTTCAAGGCAGGGTTCATCAGGGCCGTCGTGCGACCATCGGGGGCGGTAACCTCCGGCCCGACCAGTGTCACCGGGAAACCTTCGGCGGCAAAACCCAGTGCCGCGATCAGCCCTGCCGGCCCCGTGCCGGCAACCAGTATCCGCGCAGTTTGCTGATGCTCCAAGATCGGCTTCCGGCTTGCAATGCGAGGCGGTCCACCCGACCTGCCGTTCGATCAGCATATAGGTCAGATCATGCCGCTTGATCAACGCGGCGATTCGGCCCATTCGGATGTCATGACCGGTCAGCAGGACGACTTCAGCCATCTCGACCGCGCCGGCCGCGCCGTGGCCGGCATCGCGCGCAATCCCCGGGTGACGGTAAACGTCGTTGTCGGCGCTTGCATCCTGCTTGCATGGCTGTCTCTTGCGGCGATGGCAATCCGCGGGGCTGAGACAGGGATTGCGGGCGTCGGCGCCCCTGGCGACACGATCCTTCGCAGCCTGCCGCAACTGCCGCTGCCCTATTTCCTGGAACGGTTCTTTGTGCTGTGCCTCTCACCGGTGCCTTTGGACGCAGGTCTCGGCTTGCGGGCCGGCGCGCTCGTTTCGATGTGGTTCCTGATGGCGATCGCGACGATGCTGCCTGCGGCGGCGCCGATGATACGCACCTATTGCGAGATCGCTGACACGGCACGCATCAAGGGCGAACCGGTCGTTCACCCGCTGCTGCTGGTCGCCGGCTATCTCAGCGTCTGGCTCGCCGCTTCAATTGCGTTCGCGGCGCTGACCTTGGCCGTCCATGCATTCGCTTCGTCAGCCGGGATGCTCGATCCGGTCATCGGCATTGCCGGTGCGCTCGCTCTGCTGATTGCCGGCCTCTACCAGTTCAGCGGCCTGAAGGAAGCTTGCCTGAAGAAATGCAAGAACCCGTTCTCGATCCTTTTCGCGAGCTGGAGCGCAAGGCCCCTTAACATCTTTCGGCTCGGTGTCGCGCAAGGTCTGTGGTGTCTGGGCTGCTGCTGGGCCTTGATGCTGGTGATGTTCGCCGTTGGCATCATGAACGTTTTCTGGATGGCGTTGATCGGCCTGTTCACCTTGATCGAAAAACAAACGGCCAGCAGGGTTCCAACCCGGCTGGCCGGTGCGATACTGCTTGTCTGGGCAGCCGCGCTGCTAGTAGTCTCACTGTGAGTGGGGGGAAATCGATGGCAGACCAGAGCTGGGCGATGAAGGGAGAGCTCGTACTCTCCTGCAATTGCACGGTTTTTTGCCCTTGCGTGCTCTCGCTTGGCAATCATCCGCCGACCGAAGGCTATTGCCAGACATGGGCCGGGTTTCGCATCGATGCCGGCCATTTCGGTGAGGTCGATCTGTCCGGGCTCAATCTTGGGCTGATCATGGAAATCCCAGGCTATATGAGCCGCGGCAACTGGACCGCGGGCCTGTTCATCGACAGCCGCGCCTCTGTCTATGCGGTCAAGGCGCTGACAAAGATCTTCACGGGCAAGGCAGGTGGAACCACATCGCTGCTCTCCATCCTCGTCGGCAAATTCCTCGGTGTCGAGCAGGTGCCGATCACCTATGAGACGCGTGACAAAACGCGTATCTTCCAGATACCCAGGATTATCGACGGAGCGGTCACACCCATCCAAGGCAAGGACCGTGACAAGGATACGGTGATCAGCAATTCGGAATACTGGATCGCGCCCGAGATCATCGTGGCCAGGTCCGACAAGAGCAAGATGCGGGCTTTTGGCCGCAACTGGAATTTCGCCGGCCGTTCGGCCGAAATCTGCAAGCTGGATTGGCGGGGCCCGTGAGCAAGAACACAACGGCCAGGAATTTGGCAGCACGAAAAGCCGCCAAAAAGATCACGGACCGGATTCCGCGCCCGAAGAAGAAGGTCACCTGGCCGCAGGCGAGGGCGTTCTCCGTCCACCTTTTGACCGCCTCGGGGTCGTTCCTGGCCTTCCTGTCGCTCGTGGCGGCAAGTGAAGAGCGCTGGACCGCAATGTTCTGGTGGCTCGGGCTGGCCCTGTTCGTCGACGGCATCGATGGGCCGATCGCCAGAAAACTCGAGGTCAAGGAGATCCTGCCGACATGGTCGGGCGAACTGCTCGACAACATCATCGACTACGTGACCTACGTGCTGATCCCGGCCTTCGCGCTCTATCAGCGCGGTTTCATGGGCGAGGGCCTGTCATTCCTGTCGGCGGCGATCATCGTCGTTTCCAGCGCCATCTACTATGCCGACACCGGCATGAAGACGAAGGAGAATTTCTTCAAGGGATTCCCGGTGGTCTGGAACATGGTGGTGTTCACCCTGTTCGTCATCGAGCCCGGACAATGGGTTTCGTTCGCGGTGGTGGTGGTGGCCGGCGTCCTGACTTTCGTGCCGATCAACTTCATCCACCCGGTGCGGGTGGTGCGGCTGCGGCGCATCAACCTTGGGATGACCCTGTTGTGGTGCGCTTTCGGCGCGCTTGCCCTGGCCCAAGCGGCACTCGCCGCCTTCTACGATCAGATCGGCGTGCTGGGCGAGCAGGTCAGCACCTTCACCAAGATCGGCATCACCATCACCGGGCTTTATCTTGCCTGCATCGGTGGCATCATGCAGTTCTTTCCCAATCTCGGTGCCAAAAAGGCCTGATCGGCCACTCCCACAGGGAGCCTGGCCCCACAAGCCTAGCCCACAGGAAGCCTAGCAATGTCCAAAGCGATCCGCATTCATGCCAATGGCGGCCCGGAAGTTCTGACCTATGAGGACGCTGATCCCGGCCAGCCTGGATCCGGGCAGATCCTGGTCCGGCACACCGCGATCGGCCTCAATTTCATCGATGTCTACCATCGCTCCGGTCTCTATCCGCCACCCGGCGGCTTCCCGCTCGTGCCAGGCAGCGAAGCCGCCGGCGTGGTGCTGGAGGTCGGCCATGGCGTCGACTGGCTGAATCCGGGCGATCGCATCGCCTATGCCGTGACGACGGGGGCTTACGCGCAAGAACGCGTCATCGATGCCAGCCGCGTGGTCAAGGTTCCGGATGGCATCAGCGACGAACAGGCCGCAGCGATGATGCTGAAGGGCATGACCGCGGAATATCTGCTGCGGCGGACGTTCAAGGTGAAAGCCGGCGACACGATCCTGTTCCATGCCGCGGCAGGCGGCGTCGGCCTGATCCTCGGCCAATGGGCAAAACATCTCGGCGCCACCGTCATCGGCACCGCCAGCTCGTCCGACAAGATCGAGCTCGCCAGGGCGCATGGTTTCGATCACGTCATCAACTACAAGGAACAGGATTTCGTCGCCGGCGTCGCCGCCATCACCGGCGGCAAGAAATGCGATGTCGTCTACGATTCGATCGGCAACGACACGTTTCCGGCTTCGCTCGACTGCCTGCGGCCGCTTGGCATGTTCGTCAGCTTTGGCCAGTCCTCGGGACCTATACCGCCGTTCAGCATGTCGTTGCTGGCACAGAAGGGCTCGTTGTTCGCAACAAGGCCGACACTGTTCGTCTACAACGCAAAACGCGAGGACCTCGACGCTTCTGCTGCCGCCCTGTTCGAGGTCGTGCTCAGTGGCGCGGTCGAGATCAAGATCAACCAGCGCTACGCGCTGAAGGACGCCGGCAAGGCGCATTCCGACCTCGAGGGCCGCAGGACCACAGGGACGACCATTCTCATCCCTTAGTTCGTTCTGCCTTGCTATCCCTTGAATTTCCGCTGAAATTCTTGAAGCTCTTTCAAGACGTGTGCCGCTTTCCGATGAGAGCCGGCCGCGCCTACCATGCCTGCGGGAACACAGAACATGTCTGGCTAACCAGATGGGAGGCACTGTGAGTGCAAATCAGGACGGCACGAACCTGCTTGAGGTGCGTGGCCTCACCAAGATATTCGGCACGCTGACGGCGTGCGATCATATCGATCTCGACATCGCCAGGGGTGAGATCCACGCCTTGCTCGGCGAAAACGGCGCCGGCAAGTCGACGCTGGTCAAGATGCTGTTCGGCTCGCTGGAGCCCAATGCCGGCGAGATCTTCTGGAACGGTCAGGCCGTCAGGATTTCCAGCCCGGGCGTCGCGAAAAAGCTCGGCATCGGCATGGTGTTCCAGCATTTTTCGCTGTTCGAGGCGCTGACCGCGGCCGAAAACATCGCGCTGTCGCTGGACGACGGCTCGCCGATCAGCAGCATCGCTGCGAAGGCGAGGGCGCTTTCCTTCAGCTATGGCCTGCCGCTCGATCCTGAATCGCTGGTCGGCGACCTGTCGGTGGGCGAGCGCCAGCGCATCGAAATCATCCGCTGCCTGCTGCAGACGCCGCAGCTCATCATCCTGGACGAACCGACCTCGGTGTTGACGCCGCAGGAAGCCGACAAGCTGTTCGAGACACTGGAGCGCCTGCGCTCGGAAGGCAAATCCATCCTCTACATCTCGCACCGGCTCGAAGAGGTCAAACGCATCTGCGACCGCGCCACCGTGCTGCGCCACGGCAAGGTGGTCGGCCATTGCAATCCGCGTGAGGAAACAGCCTCTTCGCTGGCTCGCATGATGGTCGGCAACGAGGTGCAGGCCGTGGTGCGCGCGCCGGTCGAGGGCATCGACAAGGCGCAGCCGCTGCTCGAAATCCGCAACCTCAGCCGCAAACCGGCAACGCCGTTCTCAATCCCGCTCAAGGGCATCAACCTGCACGTCCGCGCCGGGGAGGTGATCGGCATCGCCGGCGTCGCCGGCAATGGTCAGGGCGAGTTCTTCGAATCCGTTTCGGGCGAAGTGCTGCAGCAGGATGCCGCCTCGGTGCGCATTCGCGGCAAGGATTCGGGAAGCCTCACCATCACCGGACGGCGCCTGCTGGGCGCTGCCTTCGTGCCGGAGGAACGCCTCGGCCACGGTGCCGCACCGCGCATGAAGCTTTCCGAAAACCTGCTGCTGTCGCGCCATGCCACCGACGGCAAGGCGTTCGTCGGTTCCGGCGGAATGGTCAAGAGCGCCGCCATCCAGGCCGCGTCCCAACGCATCATCGAGGCGATGGATGTGCGCAAGAGTGCGCCGGATCCGGAGGCCGCGGCTCTTTCGGGCGGCAATCTGCAGAAATTCATCGTCGGCCGCGAACTCGACCGCCGGCCAAGCGTCATGGTGGTGAACCAGCCGACCTGGGGCGTCGATGCGGGCGCTGCCGCCCACATCCGCCAGGCCTTGATCGAGTTGTCGCGCAGCGGATCGGCGGTGCTGGTGATCAGCCAGGATCTCGACGAGCTGTTCGAGATCTCGGATGCGATCGCCGTCATGCACAATGGCGAGTTGTCGAAGCCGATGCCGATCGCCGAAGCGACCTTCGAGAAGGTCGGCTTGCTGATGGGTGGCGCCGAACCCGGTCACGCCGAACACACGTTGGAGACGGCATGATGCGCCTCGAACTCGTCAAACGTCCGCAGCGTTCCATGCTGTTTTCGGCCCTGTCGCCGTTCATCGCCTTCGCGCTGACCATCATTGCCGGGGCCGTCATGTTCGCGCTGCTCGGCGTCAATCCGCTGACTGCGTTCAACATCTATTTCATCGAGCCAATCAGCCAAGTCTGGCAGTTGCATGAGCTGGCGATCAAGGCCGCGCCGCTCATCCTGATCGCCGTCGGCCTGTCGGTTTGCTACAAGGCCAACATCTGGAACATCGGCGCCGAAGGCCAGTTCATCCTCGGCGGCATCGTTGGCTCGATGCTTCCAGTACTGTTTCCGCAGTTCGAAGGCCCGCTGGTGCTGCCGTTGATGCTGTTGCTCGGCATGGTCGGAGGTGCGGCCTATGCGGCGATCCCGGCTCTGCTCAAGACGCGCTTCGGCACCAACGAGATCCTGACCAGCCTGATGCTGGTCTATGTCGCGCAACTTTTCCTTGACTGGCTGGTGCGCGGCCCCTGGCGCGATCCGCAGGGCCATGGCTTCCCGCAGACCATCCAGTTCAACGATTCGGCCGTGTTGCCGGAACTGATGCCGGATGCCGGACGGGCAAACTGGGGTTTTGTCTTCGCGCTGGTCGCTGCGGTCCTGGTCTGGATCCTGATGAGCCGCATGCTGAAAGGTTTCGAGGTGCGCGTGCTGGGCTCGAGCCCGCGGGCAGGACGCTTCGCCGGCTTCGGCCTCAACCGGATGGTGTTCTTTGCCTTCCTGCTGTCGGGCGCGCTGGCGGGACTTGCCGGGATCTCGGAGGTCTCGGGCGCCATCGGCCAGCTGCAGCCCGTCATTTCGCCCGGCTACGGCTTCACCGCCATCATCGTGGCGTTCCTCGGCCGTCTCAACCCGCTTGGCATCGTTGCCGCCGGACTGGTGCTGGCACTGACCTATCTCGGCGGCGAAGCAGTGCAGAGCGCGCTCGGCATCTCCGACAAGGTGGCGCGGGTGTTCCAGGGCATGCTTTTGTTCTTCGTGCTCGGCTGCGACACGCTCATCCACTACCGCATTCGCCTGGTCGGCCTGGCGCTGACCAAACCGGAAGGCGTGGCCAAACTCGAAGCCGCACCGAAGCTGAAGGAAGCCCGTTGATGGACATCACCGTAAACATCCTTCTGACCATCGCCACCGCGGCAACGCCGCTGCTGATCGCGGCAATCGGTGAGCTGGTGGTCGAGCGCTCCGGCGTACTCAATCTCGGCGTCGAAGGCATGATGATCATGGGCGCCGTCGGCGGCTTCGGCGCAACCTATCTCACCGGATCGCCCTGGATCGGCCTTTTGGCGGCCATTGCCATGGGCGCGGTGTTCTCGCTGCTGTTTGCCGTCATGACGCTGTCGCTGGCCACCAATCAGGTGGCGACCGGCCTGTCGCTGACGCTGCTCGGCCTTGGCCTGTCGGGCATGATGGGCACCAGCTTCGTCGGCCAGCCCGGCGAAAGGCTGCCCAACCTCGACATTCCCGGCTTGACGGAAATCCCTGTGGTCGGCAGGCTGCTGTTTGGCCAGGATCCGATCTTCTACATTTCGATCGCGCTGACCGCCGCCGTCATGTGGTTCCTGTTCAAGACCCGCACCGGGCTGACGCTGCGTTCGATCGGCGACAGCCACACCTCGGCGCATGCGCTTGGCATCAAGGTCATCCGCTACCGATACCTCGCGGTCATCTTCGGCGGCGCCTGTGCCGGTCTCGCCGGCGGCCATCTCTCGCTGGTCTACACGCCGCAATGGGTGGAGAACATGAGCGCCGGCCGCGGCTGGATCGCGCTGGCGCTGGTGGTGTTCGCCTCCTGGCGGCCATGGCGGGTGCTGGCCGGCGCCTACATCTTCGGCGCGGTGTGGATCGGCCAGCTTCATGCACAGGCTTTTGGCATTCCAGTGCCCTCACAGTTCCTTTCTTCGCTGCCCTATCTGGCAACCGTCGTGGTTCTCGTTCTAATCTCGCGCAACAAGCGTCTGACGATGATGAACACGCCGGCTTCCTTGGGGCAGCCATTCGTTCCGGATCGTTGACAACAAAAAACAAACGGGAAGCTCCAAGGCTAACTCAGAGAGGTAACACGATGAAAAAACTGCTTATTGCCCTGATGACCACGACCGCCGCCATGTCGCTGGCAGCGACGGCCGAGGCCGCGGACAAGCTGAAGGCCTGCTGGGTCTACACCGGCCCGATCGGCGATTTCGGCTATTCCTACCAGCACGACCAGGGCCGTCTCGAAGTGGAGAAGGCGCTCGGCGACAAGGTCGAAACCGCCTATCTTGAAAACGTCTCGGAAGGCCCCGACGCAGACCGCGCTTTCGAGCGCCTGGCACGCGAAGGCTGCAAGATCATTTTCGGCACCTCCTTCGGCTTCATGGACCCGGAAGTGAAGGTCGCCAAGAAATTCCCGAAGGTGATGTTCGAGCACGCCACCGGCTATAAGACATCTGACAATCTCGGCATCTACAATGCGCGTTTCTATGAAGGCCGTTATGTGCTCGGCCAGATCGCCGCCAAGGAATCGAAGGCAGGCGTTGCCGGCTACATCGTTTCCTTCCCGATCCCGGAAGTGGTGATGGGCATCAACTCCTTCATGCTCGGCGCGCAGTCGATCAACCCGAACTTCAAGGCCAAGATCGTCTGGGTGAATTCCTGGTTCGATCCGGGCAAGGAAGCCGACGCCGCCAAGGCGCTGTTCGACCAGGGTGCCGACATTATCGTCCAGCACACCGATTCGACCGCTGCCCTGCAGGTGGCCGAGGAGCGCAAGCTGCACGGCTTCGGCCAGTCCTCCGACATGATCAAGTTCGCGCCGAACGCGCAGCTGACCTCGCTCACCGACGAATGGGGTCCCTATTACATCAGCCGGGTCCAGGCAGCCCTCGACGGCACCTGGAAGCCGGACAATGTCTGGCTTGGCATCAAGGACGGCGCGGTCAAGCTCGCCCCCTACACCAACATGCCCGACGACGTGAAGGCGATGGCGGAGGCCACCGAGAAGAAGATCGCCGGCGGCTGGAACCCCTTCACCGGGCCGATCGCCAAGCAAGACGGCACGCCGTGGCTGAAGGATGGCGAAGTCGCCGATGACGGCACGCTGCTCGGCATGAATTTTTATGTGAAGGGTGTCGACGACAAGCTGCCGCAGTAAGCAGCGCAAGAGATCGAAATGAGGAGGGCGCCGCGAGGCGCCCTTTTTCATTCGGCGGGCTGCGCTCCGGCTGAGACGCGACGAAATCGCGCCAAGCCAGCATCGACCGCGCGGCCGAGCCAAATCCTCAGCAACCGCTGTGCGGGTCGTTCGCAGGCGCGCCAGATTGCCCACGAAACGAAAAGCATAAGTGCGCCGCAGCCAAAGGCGGCAAACCATTTGCCGATAAGGGGCGTTGCCGCATTGATGACGAGATAGCCGATGTCCTGGTGCAGCAAATAGAGCGGATAGGTCAGCCCGCCCAGCGCCAGGGTGAGCGCCGATGGCCGCAGACGATTGCGCAGCAGCACCGCACCGATCAAGGCCGTGTGCATGACGACGTTGGCGATGACGAGATTGGCCGACGAAACGGCGATGCCGTAGTGGCCAAGCATCCAGTGCTGCGTCACCGACAGCGTGCCGCAGGAGATCAGGAAGGCGGCGGCAAGCAGCAGCATTGCAGGCAGTGAACGGCCATGCGCATGCAGGTGGTGGACCACCACGCCGGCGGCGAAGAACGGTCCAAACTCGGTGATGAACAGCAGCCTGGCGGCGCCGCTGCCGATGAAGAACTCGTTCAAGGCCGAGATCGCCAGCCAGATCAAGATCAGCTCCAGCTTGCGTCTCTGAAACAGCCCGGTGAGCAGCGCCAGCGTCACCCAGCCGTAGAACACCAGCTCAAGAACGATCGACCAGTAGACGCCGTCCATGAAGGGCTGGCCGAACGCCGGCGCGAACATCGACAGATTGGCGGCATACTGAACGAAAGAGGCCGAAAGCAGCGGCGACCCGGCAAGGAAGACAATCGCGAAGGTGATCGTCATGCAGAGCAGGAAGCCCGGATAGAGGCGAACGAACCGCGCGACCGCAAACTGGTCCCAACTGCGGTTTTCCGCCGACCAGGCAATGACGAAACCGCTGATCAGGAAGAACAGATTGACGCCGAGATAGCCGTAGAGGGCGAACGGTGCCGCAAGCGGATAACCCTCAGCCAGAATGCCCTCGGCAGCCGCGCCGCGAAAGAAATAGTGGAAGAACACGACAGCCATCGCCGCGACCAGCCTGAGCAGGTCCAGCGTCGCAATGTAATTTTGTTCCGCAGGTCTGGTGTTCATCCGCATTTCCCGCATCTACGGTCCGCAAACCATAGAGCGGATCGCGGCTGAGCGGGTTAAGAGGCCTAGATTATCGCCAGATGTAGTAAATTTACGCGGAACGAGGCGTCAGACCGCCGAACCATAGAGGTCATAGGCGTCGGCACGGTCGATCTTGACGGTGACGATATCGCCTTGGCGCAGCGGACGACGCGACTGGATGTGCACCGAGCCATCGATCTCGGGCGCGTCGTATTTGGTGCGGCCCTTTGCCGATGTGCCATGCGCCTCGTCGATCAGCACCGGGAGGCGCTTGCCGACTTTTCTGGCCAGCTGTGTCGCCGAAATCTTCTGCTGACGCTGCATGAAGCGGTGCCAGCGCGCCTCCTTGATTTCCTGCGGGACCTGTTCGAGACCGAGATCGTTGGAGCGGGCGCCGCGGACCGGCTCGTATTTGAAGCAGCCGGCGCGGTCGATCTTGGCTTCATCGAGCCAGTCGAGCAGCATCTCGAAATCGTCATCCGTCTCGCCGGGGAAGCCGACGATGAAGGTCGAGCGGATGGCCAGATCCGGACAGACCTCGCGCCAGCCGCGAATGCGCTCGAGCGTCTTTTCGCCATGCGCGGGCCGGCGCATGTTCTTCAACACCTGCGGCGAGGCATGCTGGAACGGGATATCCAGGTAAGGGAGGATCTTGCCCTCCGCCATCAGCGGGATGACGTCGGCGACATGCGGGTAGGGGTAGACATAGTGCATGCGCACCCAGATGCCGAGCTTGCCCAGTTCCTCCGAAAGATCGAGGAATTTTGCGCGCACTTCACGGTCGCCGAACGTCGACGTCTGGTACTTGATGTCGATGCCGTAGGCGCTGGTGTCCTGCGAGATGACCAGAAGTTCCTTGACGCCAGCCTTGGCCAGTTTCTCAGCCTCACGCAGCACATCTGCCGCCGGCCGCGAGACGAGGTCGCCACGCAGTGCGGGAATGATGCAGAAGGTGCAGCGGTTGTTGCAGCCTTCGGAAATCTTGAGATAGGCGTAGTGACGCGGCGTCAGCTTGACACCCTGCGGCGGCAGGAGATCGATATAGGGATCGTGCGAAGGCGGTGCGGCCTCATGCACCGCGGCCATCACGCTCTCATAGGCCTGCGGCCCGGTGATCGCCAGCACATTGGGGTGCTTTTCGCGAATGACGTCCGGCTCGGCGCCCAGGCAACCGGTGACGATCACTCGGCCGTTTTCCGAAAGCGCGGAGCCGATGGCGTTGAGCGACTCGTCTCGGGCGGAATCGAGAAAACCGCAGGTGTTGACGACGACGAGGTCGGCGCCGTCATGCTTGCGTGCGATTTCGTAACCTTCGGCGCGCAGGCGCGTGATGATGCGCTCCGAATCCACGAGGGCCTTCGGGCATCCAAGACTGACAAAACTCACGCGGGGAGCGGACATAGAGGGTTTCCGGGCTTTTCAGGATTGCCGGCGCAGTACCACACTTATTGCGGCATTGGTATGGGCAGGCCCGCGATGCGGCAAAACGCACGGCGGTCTTGCTTCGACGGAGTGAAGACGCGGATGTCCGCCAGCTTCAGCCGACCACGTTGTTCACATGTGGCCAGACCTCCACCGCGCCACGATAGACCATGTCCAGCGCGACATAGAGTATGATCAGCAGGCCGACATAGGCGATCCAGCGGTGGCGATGCAGCAGCTTGGCAATGAAGGTCGCAGCCAGCCCCATGAGCGCGATCGACAGCACAAGGCCGATGACCAGCACCGGAAAATGATCACGCGCCGCTCCAGCCACCGCCAGCACGTTGTCGAGCGACATCGACACATCGGCGACGACAATCTGCAAGGCAGCCTGGCCAAGGGTCTTGCGCTTCGACTTGCCGGCGACTGCCTGGTCACTGTTGAGGTCCGAATTCGACAGCGCCTCGGTCGCTTCCAGCTCATCGGCATGTGACGTGCGCAGCTCGCGGTACATTTTCCAGCAGACCCACAGCAGCAGGATGCCGCCGGCCAGCAGCAGGCCGACGATCGCCAGCAGCTTGACGGTAATTGCGGCAAAACCGATGCGCAGCACCGTTGCCGCAATCACGCCGATGAGGATCGCCTTCTTGCGTTGGTCAGCCGGCAGGCCGGCAGCGGCAAGGCCGATGACGATCGCATTGTCGCCGGCCAGCACGAGGTCGATGGCGATGACCTGGAGCAGGGCGGTCAGGCTGGCAGCGCTGAAAAAAATGTCCATCGACCGGAAGCCCTTGCTGATTTTGCCGAGTGTTCGTCGATTACCCAGAGGCCCTAACTTGGTGGTCCCTTGGCGTCAAGGGATCACGCGTGGCGCCATCACCGAAGCATCGTTACGTCAAGCCAGATCCAATGCTCGCGGCACTCGACAGCCAGGCAAAACCATGGCCGATCGCAAATCAATCGTAGAGATTATACTTTGCCCAGTCGGCTTCCGGAATCTCGTCGCCGATCCGGTAGCGGAGTTGCAAGACTTCCATATGGTCCGGCCCGGTCTGGCACTTGAATTTCAGCCTGTACCACTGCCCCTTGCTGCGAAACGCAGCACCCGGGCTCTTGATTGCATCGGCGCCCATCTCGGGCGTGGCAAAGGCGTAGGCGACGACGCGATCGGCTTTGAACTTGCGATCGTCATGGGTGATGCGGTCGAGCACTTCGGCGTCGCAACGCTGTTCAAGGCGAGTTTGGGGATCGAGTTTCATCAGTCCGGCGCGCAATGCATTGTCCATTGCGCTGGCTGGAAAACTCAGTGTCACTGACGCCAAGGCGGTCATGCAGAGCTTCTTCATGGGCGGGACAAGCAACATATTTTGTCGGAGAAATCAACCGAGCGGACCGCCTCGGACGCTGCGGGAATCTTCAATCATATGGCTGCTGCGTTCAAAATTGCGTGTCGGGATTCGTCGTGCGATGCCTGCGGCCAACGGACCAAAGAGGCACGGCCGGCATCGGTAAGATCGTACAGGCCGCGGTCGACGCGCGCGAACCAGCCATAGACATTGTGCTGCAGGATCTTGGGCGCGATCGGCGTCACCGCCTTCAGATCTCGCGGCCGCCTGGGGCCATCCACCATGGCGGCAGCGCAGGCGAGGGCGCTTTGGCGATAGGCGGTCATGATCGGATTGCGCGATCCTCCTCCGGCAACGGGATCGCCGCGACGGCGCTGGTGCTCGTCGACCAGGCGGGAGCGCCGGCGGGCATTTTTGCGCGGCGCCAGCGCGATCGGGCTGAGAAGCACCTCGACCCCGTCCGTCGCGGTCACGCCAAGCAAGCCGAAGCCAAGCCGGCGGCAGAGATTGCGGAACCTGGCATCGCTTTCGCGTCCCTTGCCGCGAGCCGACATGCGCGCGGCCAGCCACACCTCGTCGCAGGCCGCCGCACGATCGACACCTTGCAGCACCAGTTCGAGATTGAACTGCAGCTTCAACTCGCAGATGACGACAACCGGCGGCTCCCCCTCGCGCAACGCAACAACATCGCAGCCGTCGATCTCGCCTTTGACGACAAAGTCGAGGCTTTCGAGGAACCGCTTCACCGGCGCATAGAGTGAGGTCTCGTTCATGGCGCAAGGTTTAGCCGATTCGAGACGAAAAGCCTTCCGGTGGTTCGGCGTCCTGCGGCTCCAAAGGGGACCGGTGTGGATACCGCAACGCCGGGCCAGCCGTCAGGCTTCGGCGTTCGGCACCGCCCGGTTCGGCAGCTTCCTGCGGCGCAGGAGCGGATAGCCGATCTGGCCGAAATAGGTGGAAGGGATCGGATCGTCGACGCCGTACTTCTCCGGCACCTTGTCACCGGTGGGATTGTAGGTGCCGAACAGCACGTCGAGGAAAGGCAACTGCCCGGCGAAGTTCTTGTCATAGGCTTCGCGCTGGTTGGCATGGTGCCAGCGATGGAACTGCGGGCTGGCGATCAGCCACTTCAAGGGGCCGAACGGAATCCGCACGTTTGAATGCACAAGCAGCGTATGTCCAAGGTAGAGAGTCGAAAAGACGGCGATCGACGCTTCCGAGAAGCCGAGGAAAAAGATCGGCGTCAGCGATATTGCCTTTGTGACGATGGCGTCGACGGGATGATTGTGGAAGGCCCCGAGCCAGTCGAGTTCTTCAATCCCGTGGTGAACGGCATGGAACTTCCAAAGCGCCGGGATTTTGTGAAAGGCCCGATGTGTCCAGTAGACGCCGACATCGGTGATCACGATGATTTCGGCAACCTGCAGCCAGACGGGCTGGCCGCTGACGGCCTGCGTTATCGCTTGCGGGACCAGGAGTGCAGCGGCACCGAGCGCGCCTGCCGCCATCATGACGATGGCCAGCTTTATGATGAAGCCGTTGAACAGCAGATAAATCAGATCGACAGCGAAGCCTTTGCGAAAGATCTTCTGCGGCCGCTCGGCAAACATATGTTCGAACGGAATGAAGATCAGCGCGCAGATCAAAAGTGCCTTGATGCCGAAGATATCCATCGATTCGCCTCTGCGCGCAGTCTGCGCCTCTGAGAGGAACCACATCTCCCTTTCCAAAGGCTAAAGGCTCTGCCTTTTGCGCAAGGGCTCGGACGCGCGGAACGTGCGAGCAATGTCGCCGAACGCGGCGGCTCGGAGCAATGGAACCGTCGAACGCGGTTCCTTGACAAGGCTTCGAACCGTTCGTGTCCTAGCCGTCAGGACCCCAAACATCCGGGTTGCGTTTGAAATACTCAATCGGCATCTCGGTGAGCACGCGCACTTTCCGCGTAGGATGCTGCCCCGGCGGACGAAGAACCGAGGCCAGGTCGACCACGTTCTCTTTGGGTTTCGGCGCGGGTTTCGGGGGTTTTTTGCCCTTGCGCTTGGCGTCGATCATGGCAATCAACGCGGAGGCGAGCGACGATTGAACAGTCAGGCTTCCGTCTGCGCAATCTAGCGGATGGGTATTTTGATAGTTACGTCCGCTTGTCGTCCGGATGGCCAAGCTCGCAGAACCACCCGCCCAGATACTTCACCGATGGCGCCTTGGGATCCGGAATCTGCGTCTTCGCCTCGACCGCTGCGCGGAATGGCTCGGCGCTGTCTTGCGGGATGAACCCCAGATGGTTGGCGCCGCTGTTGTCGACCATTTTCAGCTTGTTGTCGGATATGCCGAACGAGATTGTGTGCCCGACGCGCGGCGCCGTCAGTGCTGCTTCGACCAGACGAACGCAGTCGGCGAAGGAAAGATACGACCACAGCATGCGTCGGTCGGCCGGTTCGGGAAAGGACGAGAAGATACGCAGGCAAGCCGTCTCAATGCCGAACTTGTCCCAGTAGAGCCGGCTCAGGCTTTCGACGAAATTCTTCGACACGCCGTAGAGGCTGTCGGGGCGCACCGGCGCATCGACGCCGATATGGGCTTCGACTTCATGATAGCCGATGGCATGCACCGAGGAAGCATAGATAACCCGCTTCACGCCGTGTTTCCGGGCGCCTTCGTAGATGTGGTAGGATCCGCGAATGCTGGAATCCAGGATCGTTTGCCATTCGCATTCAAGCGGCGCGCCGCCGAAATGCACGATCGCGTCGCAGTCCTTGGTGGCCGCAAGTGTAGCCTCCATGTCGGCGAGATCGAAGACCGCTTCTTCCTCGTGAGGAGCAAGATCGCCGAACGGTTCGCGACCCGCCAGGCGGATCGTTTTTGCCAGCGGCACCAGCCCCTTTCGCAGTTCCGAGCCAAGCCGGCCGGCGGCGCCGGTGATCAGGATGCGTTCGTAATGCGGCATGGTCTACTCCACTTGCGCGACGGCGGCGTTGATCCGCGCGATCGCCTCGGCAAGCACCTCCTCGCTGGTGGCGGTGGAGATACGAAAATAGGGTGAAAGTCCGTAGGCAGTGCCCGGCACCGAGGCCACGCGGCCTTCGTTCAGAAGATAGGTCGCCACCGCCGTATCGTCCTCCAGCATGACACCTTTTGGGGTCCTGCGGCCGATCAGGCTGGCGCAACCGATATAGGCATAGAAAGCTCCTTCCGGCGGCGGCAGCGTCAGGCCGTTGATGCGCCTTATGCCATCGACGACCAGGTTCCTGCGCGCCTCGAATGCATCGCGGAAACGAGCCACCTCGTCCTGCGGGCCGTTCAGTGCGGCGACCGTCGCCGCCTGGGCAATCGAGCAGACCGAAGTGACCGACTGGCTCTGGATGATCGACATCGCCTTGACGAGTGGTGCCGGGCCGGCTGCATAACCGACACGCCAGCCGGTCATCGCATAGGCCTTGGCCACGCCGTTGACGATGAGGCTTCGGTCCTTGAGGTCAGGGCAGGCCTTGCCGAAGGATACGAATTCGCGGTTATCGAAGATGATGTGCTCATAGATCTCGTCCGACAGGATGAGCACCTGCGGATGCCTGGCAAGGACAGCGCCAAGCGCCTTGAGATCGTCGGCCGAGTAGACCGCTCCGGATGGATTGCCGGGCATGTTCAGGAACAGCCACTTGGTTCTCGGCCCGATCGCCTTTTCCAAGAGTTCGGGCGTCAGCCTGAAGCCGCCGCTTTCCCTGCATTCGACCGTGACGGGCGTGCCGCCTAGCAGCTTCACCATCTCAGGATAGGAGACGAAATAGGGCGCAGGCAGGATGGCCTCGTCGCCGGGTTCCAGCGTCGCCATCAGCGCGTTGAAGATGATCTGCTTGGCGCCGTTGGCCACGACGATGTCGTCGGCCGTGTAGTCCAGCCCGTTCTCGCGCCTGAACTTCCCGGCCACGGCCTCGCGCACTTCCGGCGAGCCGGCTGCGGCGGTGTAGAGGGTCTGGCCCGCTTTGGCGGCTGCATAGGCCGCTTCGATGATGTGGGCAGGCGTCGGAAAATCAGGTTCGCCAAGGCCAAGGTCGATGACGTCGACGCCTTTGGCCCGTAGCGCCTTGGCCGCCTGCGAGGCGGCCATCGAAGCCGACGGCCTGACCACGGACAGGCGCGAGGAAATGTAGCTCATCGGCTTTTCTCCGAAATATAGCCCCTGGACACGTCCTGTGCCCGCGCCTCCGTACTGCGCCTGAAGGGATCGCCATAGCCACCACCGCCAGGAAGTTCCAGCACCAGACGACGCCCTGCCGGAACGTGCTGCCAGCCCTTCGGGCGCATCAGCGTGCCATCGTCGAGCCTGACGATGCCGGCGGTTCCGTCCTTGCCGCCATCGCGCCCCTTGGCTGGATGCCTGACCCGGTCGAACATGGCGGAAAAATCGAACTCGTGGCCTTCAGTGGCCGCGATTTCGAGGATCTGGCCGAGGCCGCCGCGAAATTCCCCGTCGCCGCCGGAATCGGGACGCAGTTCCTTGCGCCAGATGACGATCGGCCCGGTGTGCTCGGTCGCCTCGATCGGCATGGTATGGACACCGGACGGAAAGGCGGTGGCGGACAGCCCGTCCAACGTCGGGCGGGCCCCCATGCCGCCGGAATTGAACATCAGCACCTCGGCGCGGCGTCCATCGCTCCCGGCGACCGGCCTGACCGAGATGTGGATGTTCCACAGTGCCGCCGCCCCTTCGGCAAGGATCTGGCCCGGCAGCGCCTTGGCCAGCGCGCCCAGCACCAGATCGGGCACCATATGGCCGATGACGTGCCGCAGGGAGACCGGCGCCGGCCGCGGGGCGTTCAGGATGTTGGTCGGCGACGATATAGTGAACAGAGCAAGCGAGGCCGCATTGTTCGGGATCTCCGGCGCCACGACGCATTTCAGGGCGTAGCAGGCATAGGCCTTGCTGTAGATGATCGGAACGTTGATGCCCCATCGGCTTGTCGGATCGGTGCCGGAGAAATCGACATTCAAATGGTCGTCCTCAATCGAGACAGCTGCCACCAGCTTGACCGGCGTATCGTAGCCGTCGGTCACCAACTCGTTCGACCAGGTGCCTTTCGGCAGCGCCTTGATGCGCTCCAGCGTCGCGTCATGCGTGCGCGTGAAGATGAACTCTCCCAGCCTGTCCAGCGATGCCAGGCCGATCTCCTTCATCATGTCGACCAGGCGGCGATGGCCGACCTCGTTGCAGGCGGCCAGCGAATAGAAGTCGCCGACGACCTGGTTCGGCTCGCGCACATTGGCGCGCAGGATCTTCACCAGATCGAGGTTCACCTTGCCGCGCTCGGCGAACTTCATGATCGGGATCTGGATCCCTTCCTCGTAGACTGACTTGCCGTCGGCGCCGAAGCCACGTCCGCCAACATCGACCACGTGCGCGGTGCAGGCGAAGAATGCCACCAGTTCGCCGTTCAGGAACGAGGGCGAGACCATGGTGATGTCATGGAGATGGCCGGTGCCTTTCCAGGGATCGTTGGTGACATAGGTGTCGCCCTCGTACATCTCCTCGCGCGGGATCTCGTTCATGAACTGCAGCACGGCCTCGGCCATGGTGTTCACATGCCCGGGCGTACCGGTCACGGCCTGCGCCAGCATCTCGCCGCGCGGATTGAACACGCCGGCCGACAGGTCGCCCGATTCACGCACCGACGTGGAGAAGGCCGTACGCAACAGGGTCAGCGCTTGTTCCTCGACCACCGAAATCAGGCGATTCCACATCACCTGCATGCGGATTTCCAAGATGTCGCTCATGCCTGGACCCCTTTGCGGATCAGGAGGATCGAACCGTCGCTCTGTAGCGCGGCATCGAAGAGAGTGGTGACGACCGTCGACGTCTCACGCTCGACGATCACCGCCGGACCGCTGATGCGATCCCCTGGCGAAAGGTCGGCGCGTTCGATGATGGCTGAAACCTGCACGGTTCCGGTCGCCGGATCGAAAACCTCGCGCGTTTGCGAAGCGGCGACGGTCCTGGTCCCCATGGTGATCTCGTGCCTTGCGGGCGCCGGCCGCACGTCCTGCGCCTTGACCGACCAGGTGACGATCTCGATTTCCAATCCGTCGAGGCCATCAATGGCACGGCCGAAGAAGCGCGCATAATTGTCCCGGAAGGCGTCCTTGAGGCTCACCTCATCGCCGGGCTTGAACGCCCTGTCGGGCAGCGGCACCGGGATTTCCCAACCCTGGCCGGCATAGCGCATGAAGGCGGTGATCTCGCGGGTGATGGCATTGTTAGTGCCGGCTCGCACGAAGCTCTCGGCAGTCGTCTTCAGCCCGTCGAGCAGCGCATTCACCTCGCATGCATCGAAGCGCGACAGCCGCATCAGCTTGGAAGCCAGCGCCTCGTAGCTGAACGGCGCCTTGAGGAAACCGATGGCCGAGCCGACGCCGGCGCCTTGCGGGACAAGGCACTGTTCGACGCCAAGCTTCTCGCACAGCCGCGCCGCATGCAGGGGCGCTGCACCGCCAAAGGCGATCATGACATTGTCGGAGATGTTCTTGCCGTTTTCCACCGCGTGGACGCGGGCGGCATTGGCCATATTCTCGTCGACGACCTCGCAGATGCCGAAAGCGGCGGAAACGGAATTGAGCGAAAGCCGGGTGCCGACATCGCGGGTGATCGCCTGCTCGGAAGCCTGCGTGTCGAGCCTGATGGCGCCGCCGGCGAAATTGTCGGGATCGAGCTTGCCCAGCACCAGGTCGGCATCGGTGATGGCCGGGCGGCTGCCGCCACGCCCGTAGCAGGCGGGACCGGGTTCGGACCCGGCACTTTCCGGGCCGGTCTGGATGCGGCCCATGGCGTCGACCCAGGCGATCGAGCCGCCGCCGGCGCCGATCTCGATCATCTCGATGACCGGGATCGAGATCGGCATGCCGGAGCCTTTGCAGAAGCGATAGGTGCGGGCGACCTCGAAGGTCCGCGCCGTGCGCGGCGAATAGTCCTCGATCAGGCAGATCTTCGCGGTCGTTCCGCCCATGTCGTAGGAGACGACGGAGTCCAGGTCGAAGCGCCGCGCCACGTCGGCCGCAAAAATGGCACCGCCGGCCGGACCGGACTCGACCAGGCGCACCGGAAATTCGGACGCGGTTTCCACCGAGATCAGTCCGCCGCCCGAGTGGATCATGAACACCGGACAGTTCGCCCCCATCTCCTTCAGCCGCACCTGGAGGCGCACCAGATAGTCGGCCATCTGCGGCCGGACATAGGCATTGGCGCAAACCGTGTTGAAGCGTTCGAACTCGCGCATCTGCGGCGAGACCTCAGCGCTGATGGAAATCGGTATGTCCAGCTTTCTGGCGAGGATCGCGCGTGCCCGCTGCTCATGCACCGGGTTCATGTAGGAATGGATGAAGCCGATGGCGACGGCGCCGAAGCCGCCCGCGGCGATGCTGTCGGCGATCTCGTCGAGCGCTGCTTCGTCCAGCGGCTGCAATTCCTTTCCGTCCGCGCCGATGCGCCCCTTGACCGTATAGCGATGCTCGCGCGGGATCAGCGGCGGCGGCAGCTTCAGGTTCAGATCATACTGTTCGAACCGGTTTTCCGTGCGCATCTCGATGACATCGCGAAACCCTTCGGTGGTGACCAATGCCGTCTTGGCGCCACGCCGTTCGATGAGCGCGTTGGTCGCCAGCGTGGTGCCGTGAATGACGATGTCGAGGTCCGCCAGCGTGATGCCGGCGTCGCGCACGACGATCTCGATCCCGTCGAGGATAGCCTGTTCGGGGGCGGCATAGTTGGTCAGGATCTTGGTCGAAAAGATCGTGCCGCGCACATCGACCACAATATCGGTGAACGTGCCGCCGATATCCGCGCCGAGACGGATGTCATTTGCCGTACTGGTCATGCGTTGGCCTTATGCGAAGCGAGCGCTGCGTCGCGCATTTGGGAAAGGGTTTGACGCGGCGTGATCGCCTCCGGGGAAATATCCAGCTCCAGGACCGCGCCGGTCGGGGATGCCAGCGCCCTGCCGAAAGCGCCGGCGAAATCGCTGGTCGCGCCGACCCGCTCGGCGTGGAAGCCATAGGCCCGGGCGATGCCGACGAAATCCGGGTTCTCGATGTTCGTTCCCGACACGCGCGCCGGATAGTGCCGCTCCTGATGCGCGCGGATGGTCCCGTAGATGCCGTTGTTCAGGATGAGGACGATCGGCTGCGCCCCGGCCTGCATCGCCGTCCCCAACTCCTGGCAGTTCATCTGGAAATCGCCGTCACCGGCAAAGCAGACCACCGTGCGTGAGGGAAAGGCCACTTTGGCCGCGATGGCCGCCGGCAGGCCGTAGCCCATGGCGCCGGATTGCGGTGCAAGCAGCCGCGCCTTTGGCCCGAATTTGAAGAACTTGTTTGGCCACACGGTGAAATTGCCGGCGCCGTTGGTCAGGATGACGTCGTCGGGCAGCGTTTCGCGCAGCCAGCGGCTGACTTCGACCATGTCGACCGGGCCCGGCTGGGCAGGCGCGGTGAACGTGCCCTCATAGCTTTGGCGTGCCTGCGACCGCCACGCGGCCCAGTCGCCCTTGACCGGCGAGAGCGCCTTGGCGAAGGCGTTCGGCCCGGCATGGATGCCAAGCGCCGGCACATAGATCTTGCCGATCTCGCGATCCGAAGCGTGGACATGGATCAGCTTCTGCTTCGGCTCGGGCACGGACAGCAGCGTGTAGCCATCCGTGGTCATCTCGCCGAAGCGCACATTGATCGCCAGGATCACATCGGCGTCCCGGATCAGCTTCTTGACATGCGGGACCATGCCGACACCGGCCTCGCCGACGAAGACCGGTGAGCCATTGTCGAACTGATCCTGGAAGCGGAACGCCGCGACCACCGGAATGTCGGAGGTTTCGGCGAAAGCCTGGAGCACGGCACGCCCGTCAGCTGACCAGTTGGCACCGCCGATCAGGATGACCGGTCTGCTGGAGGCGGCCAGCATGGACCGGGCCTCGGCCAGCGCATCGGCATCGGCCGCGGCCTCGAACACCCTGGCAGGCCCGCTGAGCGCCGCGACATCGGTCAGCGTCGTCAGCATGTTCTCGGGCAGGGCGATCACCACCGGGCCTGGCCGCCCGGTGAGCGCCGTGGTCCAGGCCCGGGCAATGATTTCCGGCAGGCGCTCGACAGCGTCGATCTCCACCGCCCATTTCGCCATCGTGCCGAACACCGCGCGGTAGTCGATTTCCTGAAACGCTTCGCGGCCGCGCATGTCGGTGCCGACCTGGCCGACGAACAGGATCATCGGCGAACTGTCCTGCATCGCCGTGTGCACGCCGATGGACGCATTGGCGACACCCGGTCCGCGCGTCACGAAGCAGATGCCCGGCGAGCCCGTCAGCTTGCCATAGGCCGAGGCCATGAATGCCGCGCCGCCCTCGTTGCGGCACAGCACGTAGTCCAGCTTTCCACGAGTGTCGTGCAGCGCGTCCAGCACGGCCAGATAGCTTTCGCCCGGCACACCGAAACTCTTGGTCGCGCCGAGCGCGATCAGGCATTCGACAAGAAGGCGACCGCCATTGCGGATCATGCTGCGACATCCTTCATTCAGGCGGCAAGCGGATCGAGCCTGCCTTTCGGATTCATACGTGCACGCTGGCGCATCGAGACGAAACCAAGAAATGCCGTCTATTCGAAAGTTTTTCTTTCCCGAGAGGCGCGAACCAGGACGTCCGGGTTCATCGTGCCCAGCGGATCGAACGCGCCTTTGAGCCGCGCCATGAGCTCTCGCTCCACCAGGCCGCGATTGCGGTCGGCCATGACCACCTTTGCCCGGCCAAGCCCATGCTCGGCGGCAAAGCTGCCGCCCATCTGAGTGGCAAGAGATGACAGCGCCTCTGCGAACAGCTCGGCCTTGCCGTCGAAATCGGCACGACCTTCCGGCGGAGACAAATTGTAATGGATGTTTCCGTCGCCGAGGTGCCCGAACGGGTTTATCCGCACACCGGGAAGAATGCCGCCGCAGATCTTCGCGCCAGCCTCGACGAAACGGGCGATTGCACCTGGAGGGACGGAGATGTCGTGCTTGAGTTGCTCGCCTTCCAGCCTTTGTCCCTCCGGTTGCTCCTCGCGCAGCCGCCAGAATTGTGCCCGATGCGCACCTGTCGCCGCCAGCGCGCCGTCGCTGACCAGGCCCTGTTCCATGCCCCATTCCAGAGCCGAAGCCAGGATCTCGTCCAGGGGAACGCGTGACGACCCCGATGCCAGTTCGACCAGCAGATAGACGTCGCCCCGTGTCTCCAGTTGGTAGGCAAGGTCGGGCACGTGCTTGAGCGCCAATCGCAGGCCCACATCGGAGAAGAACTCGAGGCCAGTCAGGAATTCCCCGGCCTCGCCGCGCAGGAAGGCGCCGAACGAAATGGCGGCGGCAAAGTCGGGCAGGACCAGAAGGGCGCTCGCTTGCTGCCGAGGCTTGGGGTAGAGCCGCAGGATCGCGCGCGTGACGATGCCGAGCGTGCCCTCAGCGCCACAGAACAGCTTGCGCAGTTGATAGCCGGCATTGTCCTTCTGCACCGCGCGCAGTCCCTCCCAAATCCCGCCATCAGGCGTCACGATTTCGAGACCCAGGACGAGATCCTGCATCATGCCGTATCGGAAAGCCTGGCTGCCGCCCGCATTGGTGCCGATCAGGCCGCCGATCCTGGCGCTGCCTTCTGCGCCCAGATGCATTGGAAACATCAGCCCATGCGGCTCCAGCGCCTCGTGCAGCGTGGCCAGCACGACACCCGCCTCGACGACGATCGATCCGCTGTCCAGATCCGGCTTCCCGATCGCCGTCATGCGTGACAGCGAGACGATCACCGCATTCGGCTGCTCGGCGACGGCGGCGCCGCAAAGCCCGGTGTTTCCGCCTTGCGGCACGACTGCCAGTCCGGCCTCGCGACATAGTTTGACGACACTGGCAACCTCCGACGTATTCGCGGGCCTGGCAACGCCAAGAGGTGCGACGCCGTAGCGATTGAGCCAATCGCGCTGGTAGGGCTCGGCATCCCGGCCCGAAAGCCAGCCTTTCGGCCCGAGAATCTCGTGCAGCGCGGTGGCGGGATCGGTCATTGATTTACCCGAGTTAGCTGAGGGCGTGCCGTCCGACACGTCCCGGATCGTTGCTTCCAATCAATGACCCAGCACCTGCGACAGGAATTGTCGAGTGCGCTCGTTGCGGGAAGAGGTGAAGAACTCGTCCGGAGGCGCTTCTTCGAGGATCTCGCCGCCGTCCATGAAAAGCACCCGGTCCGCCACGCGACGCGCAAAGCCCATCTCATGCGTCACGCAGATCATCGTCATGCCTTCCGAGGCAAGCGTGACCATGACGTCAAGCACTTCGGAAACCATTTCCGGATCGAGCGCCGAGGTCGGTTCGTCGAACAGCATGATCTGCGGCTGCATGCAAAGAGCGCGTGCAATGGCGACGCGCTGCTGCTGACCGCCGGACAATTGGCTGGGATATTTCATGGCCTGCTCGGGAATGCGCACCTTCTCCAGGTAGTGGCGGGCGGTTGCCTCGGCTTGCGCCCGCGGCTGCTTGCGCACGATCATCGGGGAGATCATGCAGTTCTCCAGCACCGTCATGTGCGGGAACAGGTTGAAGTGCTGGAACACCATGCCGACTTCACGCCTGATCTCGTCGATATTGCCGACATCGTCGTTGAGCTCGGTCCCGAGCACCGCGATGCGGCCGCCATTGTGCTGTTCGAGGCGGTTGATGCAGCGGATCATCGTCGATTTGCCGGAGCCGGAGGGTCCGCAGACGACGATTTTTTCGCCCCGTTGTACGGAAAGGTTTATCCCGCGCAGTGCTTGGAACGTGCCGTAGTATTTGTCGAGGTTTTCGATGCGGAGCGCCGGCTCACCGGTCGAATTGGTTGAGATCACCTGCACGCCTCCTTACCGTTCGCTGACCGACATGCGGCGCTCGAGAAAGGCGCCATAGCGGGATAGGCTGAAGACGAAGATGAAGTAGATGAAGGCGATGAAGGCATAGACTTCGACATAGGCGAAGCGCCATTCGCCGGTGCCATAGGCGGCATTGCCGGAAGCCAGGATCTCGAAGAAACCGACGATGACCACCAGCGAGGTCTCCTTGAACGAGATGACGAACTGGTTGATCGTGGCCGGCATTGCGTTGCGCATGGCCTGAGGCAGGAGGATGCGGCTGATGCGTTGCCAGTAGCGCATGCCGAGTGCCATGGCAGCCTCCTCCTGTCCTGTCGCAACGCCCTGCATGCCGCCTCTCACGATCTCAGCCTGATAGGCGGAGAAGAACAGAGCGGAGCCGAGGATCACGCGGTAAAGCTTGTCGCCCTGCAGCCATTGCGGCAGCGCGAACGGCAGAACCACTGCAAAGGTGAAGAGGATCGATATCAGCGGAAGCGACCGGACCCCGTCGATGATGAGGCCGGTGGTCCGCGAAATCCAGGGCAGCTCCGACCGGCGCAGCAAGGCCAGGCAGATCGCCAAGGGGAAACCGATCAGGCAGGTGGTCACGAAGATGAACAGGGTCAGCGCCAGCCCGCCCCAGGCTTCCTCGCCGACATGGGCAAGGCCAAGCATGCCGCCTTTCATCAATACGTAGAAAAGGCCTGTTCCGGCTCCCCATACCAGCGCGATCCGGCGGCCCGTCCAGAACGCCGGGATACAGCTCAGCACCGTCATCACCACAACGGCGACGCAGGCCAGCGCCGAGCGCCATTGTTCCTCGTAGGGATAGAGGCCGAAGAAGATGATCCGCCATCTCGCTGCGATGACCGACCAGCAGGCTCCCGCTGCCGCCTGGCAGGCTTCCGGCCCGCCGCTGGTGGTGAAGACAGCCGAGAAAACCGCCCAATTCAGCAGCTTCCAGACCAGGAAGACCATGATCGTCAGACAGGCCAGCGACACCACCGCCTGAAGCGGCGTCGCGAAGAAGCGTCGCCTCAGATCCTCAAGCCTGCCGGGAGCGGGTGGAGCGACAATGACCATCTCCATCTCTCAGCCCCTCAGTTGATTGCCCTTGAGGGCAATTGCCTTGTTGATGCGGTTGAAGACGGCGGCAAGGCTGAGGTTGATGGCGAGGAAGCCTGCCATCAGGATGCCGATCGCTTCGACGGTTTGCCCGGAATGGTTGATCGTCAGCGCCACAATCATGAAGAAATCGGTGAAGCCCACGGCGATGCCCATCGTCGTCGCCTTCATCAGCCAGACATACTGATTGGCAAGGATCGGCAGCATGGCACGCAGCGCCAGCGGCAGCCGCACCAGCGTGAAGACCCGCCAGGGACTAAGGCCCAAGGAAAGGGCTGCCTCGACCTGGCCGGTGCCGACAGATTTGAAGCCTCCGCGCACGATCTCCGCGATGTAGGAGCCGCCATAGATGGCGATGGCGATAGCGAGGGTGGCGAACTCCGGAGGGATACGCAGGCCGCCTCTCAGATTGAGGCCTTGCAGGGCAGGGAAGTCCAGCAGCGGCGTATCCGGCAGACGTCCGAGAGCCAGAATGATGGCCGCGCAGGCCAGTGCCGCTGCGGCGGCGGCAAACTGGATCGTGCGCCGCTGGCCGATCGGCTGGGCAAGGAGCGACGTCCTGCCCAGCCAGGCCGGCAGCACGATGGCCGCGATCACAGCCACTGTGGCTGCGGCAAACGCGGCACTGCCGACGTTCGGGAATGGGATGTAGAGTCCTCGGCTGGTGAGCTGGAAGCCCCAGGCTTCGTGCGCGCTGCGCGGCGTCGGCAGGTGCGTGATGATCGCATACCAGAAGAAAACCTGGAGGATCAGCGGAATGTTGCGGAAGATGTCCACATAGGTACGGCCGAGCAGCCGCGCCAAATCGTTCGAAGACGTCCGCGCCAGACCGACGATCGTTCCCACGATCGTCGCCAGTATCAGGCCGACGCTCCCCAGGAACAGCGTGTTGATGATGCCGATGAGGAAGTACCACCAATAGGGATCATTGGCCATGGCGGGCAGCAGCGAGAAATTCACATCCCAACCCGTCGACTTGAACAGAAAGTCGAATCCGGAGGTGATCCCCTGATCAGCCAGGTTGCGGCGGGCGATCACGATGCCGGCAAGCACCATCGCGGCGATCGAGCCGACATAGAGGACCTGCAACAGCGCGTTGCGGACCTTTTGATTTCTCAGCAGGCTGACCATCCAAAGATCCTTGCCGAATTGTCGCCGACCCCGCCCGGCTGTGCCGGGCGGGGCCTGGAGCGGGTGAGTTAAGGACGGATCAGTCGATCACCAGCGGGAACAGGACACCGCCATTGTTCCAAAGGTTGGTCAACTCGCGGTCCATCTTGTAGGGCGAGTCCTTGCCGAGGTCGCGCTCGAAGATTTCGCCGTAATTGCCGACGTTCTTGATCACCTTGTAGGCCCAGTCATCATCGAGACCGAGACCCTTGCCCATGCCTGGCGTGACGCCGAGGAACTTGGCGACTTGCGGCGAGGTCGGCTTGGCCTTGACCTCGTCGACGTTCTTGGAGGTGATGCCTTCCTGCTCGGCGAAGATCAGCGTGCTCAGCGTCCAGTTGGCGATGTCAACCCAATTGTCGTCGCCTTGGCGCATGATCATGACTTCAGGCTCGACGGCGAGCACGTCGGGCAGGATGACATGGTCGTCGACCTTGCTCTTGGCGATGCGCGCAATGGCGAGCGTCGGGCCCCACTGCGCATAGAGATCGCAGCGTCCGGAGAAATAGGCCTGCTCGAGCTCCTCGGTCTTTTCGATGAGCACGGGTTCGAGCTTGATGCCAAGCTTGGCCGTATAGGCCGCGACCTGCTGTTCCTGCGACGTGCCGGCGGGAATGCAGATCGTGCCGCCGGCCGCATCCTTGAGCGACTTGAGGTTTAGCTCCTTGTGCGCCATCACCTTGGTCGTTCCGAGGTAATAGGACATGGAAAATTGCAGCCCGAGCTCGGTGTCGCGGCTGAGCGTGCCGCCCGACGCCTTGATGATGATGTCGACATCGCCCGATTGCAGGGACGGCCAGCGCTGCGCCCAGCTGATCGGAACGACCTTCAGTTTTGCCGGGTCGCCGAGCACGGCCGTGGCCACCGCCCGGCAGAGATCGATGTCCATGCCCTTCCAGTTGCCCTTGTCGTCAACTTCGGCGAAGCCGAGGTAAGACCCGTCATGGCCGGTGCAGTTGAGCACGCCGCGCGCCTTGACGGCTTCCAGCGTCTTGCCGCCGGCGGCTTCTGCCGGCGCTGCAAAATGCACAAGTCCAAGGGCCATGGCTGCGGCCCCCCATTTCATCGTCTTCATGTTCCGTCTCCACTGTTGAGGTTGTTTGGTTTCTTGTTGTTGGAGGCCCAAAAGTTCTCTTTCGGAGCTCGGTCTCAAAGCCGCTCCTAGTCGGAAAGCGGGGTCGGTTTCGGCACGGAGGAAATCTTCAGATCGCTGCCCCAGTCCTGCTGGGCGAGCCATCGATGAAGGGCGGCGACCGCCTTCACGCGCAGGTGCCCGCGCGGGACGATCAGGTAGAATCCAGGGACTTCTTCCGGCCGCATATCGGCAAGGGCGTCGCGCCCGACCGGCGCGACCAGCGCGCCCGACCTCAAATCTTCCTCGGCGTCGATGACGGAGACGAGACCGACGCCGATGCCTTGCAGGGTTGCACGGCGCATGGTCGCGGCATCGTCGAAGCTGATGCTTCGGTTGCCGTCCGTCTGCTCGATGGCAAGGTGGCGTAAAATGTCTGGCCAAAGGCGCTTCGACTTGACGGTGTCCAGCAACGTGAACAACGTCAGGTCCTGCGCCGACTTGATGCTCTCGCCGATGGCCGGAGTGCAGCAGATGACCTTCGGATCAGGCACCAGCAGTATGGTCTCGTAGTCCGGCCAATTGCCGTAGCCCCACTGGACGGTCATATCGATGTCGTCGCGTCCGAAATCGGGCAGATCGACCATCGTCGTCAGGCGCAGATCCGCACCGGGCAATATCTCCCGGAACAGAGATAGCCGAGGCAGCAAATAGTGGGTCGCGAAATAGGGGCTCGCATTCAGGTTGATGCGGTCCCGGTAATTCGACTTGGTGACGCGGCGAACACCTTCGGAAAATTCATCGAACCCAGCTTTGACATAGTGCGAGAGAAGGATGGCAGACTCGGTCAATTCGACCGACCGCCCCTTGCGTTCGAACAGTGTCACCTGAAGCGTGTCCTCCAGTAGCTTGATCTGCTGTCCGACGGCCTGCGGCGTGACCAGCAATTCATCCGCCGCCTGCCGGAAGCTCTTGTGCTGCGCGACGGCGTGGAAGACGCGAAGCGCATTCAGCGAGGGAAGGCGAAGCTTGCCGGTCATCGTCTATTCCACCTCCTTTCGCTTGCGTTCCTGTTGGACAATTCAGCGCCGCCGGCGCTGCAAAAATAGCTCAGGCGTATATATAACCACCTGAAACAATTACATTTTCTCCCGTCATATAGGTATTCTTGGGGCCGCCGGTCATGAGAACCCACTCGGCAATCTCCGCAGGCTCGGCGCCACGACCCAGCGGGCTCGCCTTGGCCAGTTCCTCGAGGAAGCCGAGGGCCTTGGCCCGCTCCGTGGCCATGCCTGCGGGGGCCACCGAATTGACCAGGATCCCGTGTTTTGCGACGTCATGGGCAAAGGAGCGCGTCAGGCTGACCACGGCGGCCTTGGTTGCCGCATAGTGGGCGTTCTGCGGATGCGCCTTGAAGGCATCGACAGAGGTCAGGTTGACGATCCGGCCACGCACATGGCTCTTCGGCTCCTGCGATTGCATGTGGCGAACGGCTGCCACCATCATGTGATAAGTGCCCTTGATGTTGATGCCATTGGAGGCATCCCAATCGGCGTCGCTGATCTCGAGGAGCGGGCGGCGAGGGTAGATCGCGGCGCAATTGATCAGCGTGTCGATACGCCCGAGCTTCGAAACGATGGCGTCGAAGGCAGCGTGGCACTGAGGGCCGACCTGGATGTCGCACAGGGCGGCCGCGGTCGGCAGGCCATTGGCTATTGCCGGTGCGAGAGCGGCTTCGGCGGCGTCCTTGTTGATGTCGATGATACCGATCTTTGCGGCCCCGGCCTCTACAGCCATCCTGGCCAAAAGCGCGCCGAGGCCAGCGCCGCCGCCTACGATCAGAACGGAAAGATCCTTCATTCCAGTTTTTCCTTACTTGGTGCCGCTTGGCGAGGTTGGCCATGTCGGCATGATGTCGAAACGGGTAACGTCGGCCCATGCGGGCAGGCCGAGTACCGCGACCACCATTCCGGCCACGTCATCTGGCTGCACCACTTTGCTGGCGTACATGGCCGCGCGCGCCTTTGCGTCGAGGATGTCCTGGTAGAGCTGCGTCTCGACACGGCCGGCGACGATCTCGGTGACACGGACGCCTGATGGGGAGAGGTCGGCGCGCAACGCGGCGGCAAAGCCTGATATCGCCGCCTTGGTGGCCGAATAGACGGCAATGTTGGAATATGCCGCGTGGCCCGCGGTGGAGCCGGTGAACAGGATGTGGCCAGCCTGCCGCTCGCGCATCTGCGGAACGACGAGGCGGGTAAGCAGGATTGCCGCGCTGAGGTTGACCTCCAGCGTGGTGTCGATGTCGGAGATTTTCATGTCGGCGAAATTGCCCAACGGTGGCATGATCCCGGCATTATTGATCAGCACGTCGATGGTCAGATCCGCCAGAACAGCTTCCAGCGCCTCGCGATCGGTCACGTCGACGGCGATGGGCACGATGCCGGATCGCTCGGCCTGCAACGCCTTGAGCGCGGCCTGGCTGCGCCCGACCGCATAGACATCGTAGCCGGCGTCGCTCAGTGCGATCGCCATGGCCCGCCCTATGCCGCTTGTTGCACCTGTGATGAAGGCTGTCGTCACGTTGGCTTCCCTGATTGCCTGATTCAGTCTGCGGCCTGGGCCGATGCCGCGAAACCAAGAAAACCAGCAAAAAGGAAAGATAAACTTTCGAATTCTCTTCTCCCGCCCGAAACCTGGACAGGTGGTGACCTCGGCGCCGAGGCTGAAAACCGAAGGAAACGACGGGAAAACGATGTTCTCAGCCTGTGGGAAACGGTTCAGGTCAGCTGGCGGAGCCAAAACATGGCTTTCGCAATACGTGGCTAATTTGAGTGAGTGCGAATGCCCGGGTGATCGAAGCCGGGCCTATCCGCCGGTCGAAACAGGTCTTTTCATATCGGTAAAGAGCGAGGCCGCAGCCGCCTGATGCTCTGCCTCTGTCGCCGCGACGCCCGAAGCCCGTGCCAAAGCGCGCACGCGCCCGAGGCTGTTGTGCAGATGTTTGCGCATGGCCTGGCGAGCGGCACGACCGTCCTGCCTATCGATGGCATCCACGATGGTTTTGTGCTCGTTGTGAATGCGTGCGTAATAGCTGTCCTTGAGCGCCGGCGTGACCACGTAGCCCAGTTGAAAGCGTGGAACGATCATCGGCCTGAGATAGCTCAGGAAGCCGTGGATGAATTCGTTGCGCGCGGCTTTGGCGATCGCCAGATGGAAATCATAGTCGTAGTGGATCTGGACGACAGCGGGATCCGCTTGCTGGGCGTCGACCTGTTCCATCAGGGCTCGGATTCCGTTCGCCTCCGCATCGGTGCGCCGTTCCGCGCATAGCCCGGCGGACTCCACCTCGACACTCAATCTCAGTTCGAGCAGGGCAATGGTTTCCGGCAAGGTCCTCAGCGCCTCGTCCGGTATCGAGAAATTGCGCGGCGCCGGCGTTTCGCTGACGAACATGCCGCGGCCCTGCTGCGGCACCACCATCCCTTCGGAGCGCAATCGCGCCACCGCTTCCCGCACCACCGTCCGGCTGACGTCGTACTCGGCACAAAGCTCCGCCTCGGTCGGCAATTGCGCGCCGGGAAGCAGAGATCCGGAACGGATCTTTTCGGACAGACTCTCCGCCACGACAGTGGAAAGCGGTTTGCGCTTCGTCATCAGTCTCCCCTTAGCCAGATTCGCGATGATGCCCGAACCGGCAAGGCCATTCAAACCGCCGCGGTGACGATCAGCTCGACCAGCATTCCAGGCTTGGCCATCCGTCCTTCGCCGGAAGAGCGCGCGGGTGCATGCTCCTTCGGCATCCATCCGTCCCAGACCGTGTTGACCTCGTCGAAATCCCTGACGTCGTCCAGCCACATCTGCACGTGAAGGATACGTGTCTTGTCCGTACCGGCCTTGGCAAGCAGGACGTCGACCTTGCCAAGCGCCTCGCGCATCTGGTCGGCTGCGGACTGACCCGGCTTTGCGACCTGGCCGGTGAGGTAGAGGGTGCCATTGTGGATGACCCCGTGGTGGATGCGGGTGTCGAAGTCGAAGCGCTTGATGTCACTCATTGGATTGTCCTTGGGTCAAATTTCCGGCCTCCGCCGGATGGGTCAGATTTCCGGCCTCCGCCGGATGGGGTCAGATTGCCGGCGTCTGGCGGATGGGGTTTCCCTGCAGATATTGTGCGTAGGGCGCCTGAACGAGCCAGCCGGCGTCGACGGGCAGCGTGACGCCGGTTATCGATGCGGCCCGGTCGGAGCAGAGGAACAGTGCGGCCTCGGCAACGTCGCGCGGCTCGACGAAGCGGCGCAGCGCGGTGGTCGCCTGGATGGCTTCGGGATTGCGCTCACCCTTGGCGATCCTGGCTTTCAGCCCGTCCGAAAGCGTGTAGCCGGGGGCCACCGCATTGACGCGTACGCCGTGCGGACCGAGCTCGGCGGCCAGGATCTGGGTCAAGGCCAGGACGGCATGCTTTCCGGGCGTGTAGGCGGGCAGGGACAGCGGCGCGAAGGAGGCAAGCGAGCCGACGTTCAGGATCGCGCCTCGCCCGGCAGCCGACATCAGCCGACCGAACACCTGGCAACCCAGCAAGGTGCCGCGATAGTTCACTCGCCACATCCTCTCGTCTTCGTCCAGATCCTGGTCGAGGACGTGCTTGCCACTCTGCAGGATGCCGGCGCAATTGACGACGACGTGCGGGGCACCGAACGCGTCGCAGACGGCCTGCGCCAGCGCTTCCACCGAGCCGGATTCGGAGACATCGGTCTGGACAAACAGCGCGCGCGGTGCGCCGACCGCCGCGCAGGCGCCAACCGCCTCATCGCCCCGTGCCGCATCCCTGCCGGCGACCACCAGATGGTAGCCGTCCTCGGCGAAGCGCAGCGCTATCGCGCGTCCGATGCCGGAAGTGCCGCCGATGACGACGGCCGTCAATGTCTCAGCCATTGCCGCGACCTTTGCCTTCGATGTCGAAGAATTCGGACATGGCCCGGACCTGGAAATCCATCATCGGGCGCCCCGGCTGAATGCGGCAGCCAATCTCTTTCGCTGCCTTTAGCAGGGGGGTCTCGGCGGGCTCCATGATGATGTCGACGACCGTCATGTCCGGGGTCAGCCGGCTCACATCCAGCGGCAGCGGGTCGCCGGCGTGCATGCCGACCGGCGTGGCGTTGATCGCCATATGCATGCCGGAAGGCTCGGCCTCTCCAACCTGGATGCGGCATTTCGGGAAGACCTGCGCGACCAGCGCCGCCAGTTTTTCGGCGCGACCGGTATCGATGTCGGCCAAGCGGATTTCCTCGGCACCGGCTTCGGCGAGACAATAGGCCAGGGACGCGCCGGCGCCGCCGGCGCCGACCTGAAGGATGCGGCGGCCGGCAATCTCATGTCCGCCTGCCTTGAGGCCATCGATAAAGCCGACGCCGTCGAAATTGTCGGCGTACCAGCTGCCATCGGGCAGCCGGCGCACGGAATTGGCGCTCTGCACCCTCGCGGCGCGGTCGTGAGCGGCGGTGCATTTGTGATAGACCGCAACCTTGTACGGCACCGAGATGATCACGCCCCTGATATTCTCGGCTGCCGTAATGCCGGCCCAGAAGGCCTCGAAATCCTCCGGGCGGCAGCTCAAGGGCACTATGAGGCTGTCGAGGCCCTTCTGCTCGAAGATCTCGTTGAATATGCCGGGGCTCTTGGCATGGGCCACGGGATGGGCCAGCATCACGAAGATCTCGGCCTTGCCGGTTCCGCGCATCGGTTTTACTCCTTTTCTTTTGACAGTTCGTGACCGCTGAGGATCTCCAGCGCCTGGACGAGGGACGAGTGGTCGGCCTCCGCGCCGCCTGGTCGGGCTGAGCAGGCGCTCATCAGTTGTTGCGCCATCGCGGTGTTCGGCAGCGAGACGCCAAGCGCGCGGGCGCTTTCGAGCGCGAGGTTGAGATCCTTCTGGTGAAGCCGCATGCGAAAGCCCGGGGCGAAGGTCCGGGCGATCATGCGCTCGCCATGCACCTCCAGCACGCGGGACGAGGCAAAGCCGCCCATCAGCGCGGCGCGCACCTTTGCCGGGTCGCAACCGGCCTTGCTGGCAAAGACGAGCGCTTCCGCCACGGCCTCTATGTTGAGCGCGACGATGATCTGATTTGCGATCTTGCAGGTCTGGCCGGCGCCATTGTGCTCGCCGATCAAGGTGATGTTCTTGCCCAGCGTCCGAAAGATCGGCAGCGCGCGCTCGAACTCTGCGGTCGGCCCGCCGACCATGATGGTGAGGCTCGCCGCCTTGGCGCCGACCTCACCGCCCGAGACCGGGGCGTCGAGGTAGCCGGCTCCCGCTTGCCGCAGTTTCGCTGCGAATTCCGCAGTGGCGATAGGGCTGATCGAGCTCATGTCGATGACCAGCTTATCGGCCGACAGCCCCTCCAGGACGCCGTTTCCTCCAAGCAGGACACGCTCCACATCTGGCGTGTCGGGCAGCATGGTCACGATGATCTCGGACATCCGCGCCACATCGCCAGGAGAGGCGACGACCGATGCCCTAAGGTCCTTCGGCAGAGGGGAGCGGTTCAGGACCGTGAAGATCTCATATCCCGCGTCGACGAGATGGTGCGCCATCGGTGCTCCCATCACACCGAGCCCGATGAACCCGATCTTCATTCTTGAACCCCTGTACGAAGGTTGGTGCGTATTACATCTTGCAGCAAATTATTGCCGTATGATATAGGACATCATACAAATTTCAACGTCCTTTCGCTCATCGGAGACCGACCGCAAAATGCAAGAGCGCCTCAACACGCTGAAGGCTGCCGTGTCGGCCGGCCGGGCCCATATCGGCATCTGGTGCTCGCTGGCTTCGGCCCTGACGACGGAAATTGTCGCGGGCTCCGGCGCCGGCTGGCTGCTGATCGATGGCGAGCATAGCCCCAACCATCTGCGCAGCATCATGGCCCAGTTGCAGGTCATGGGCGGCTTCGACAGCGAGGCCGTCGTCAGGCTGCCTTCCGACGATCCCAATCTGATCAAGCAGGCCCTGGATATCGGTGCGCGCAGCCTGATGATCCCCAATGTGCGGACGGCCGATCAGGCCCGCGCCATTGTCGCGGCCATGACATATGCGCCCGGTGGATTTCGCGGCTTCTCGGTCGGTCACCGTGCCAACGGCTTCGGTCGCATCGCCGGTTACCACGCCAAGGCGCGTGAGCAGCAGCTTCTCGCCGTACAGATCGAGGATGAATTAGGCGTCGCCAATGCCGCCGAGATCGCGGCAGTGGACGGCGTCGACGTTCTGTTCGTCGGGCCCGGCGACCTTTCCACCAACATGGGTGCGATGGGCAATCCCGGGGCCGCACACGTTCAAGAAGCGATCGCCTCGGTGCGCAAGGCGGCAACGGCGGCAGGCAAGGCCAGCGGGATCCTGGCTCCCGCAAAGACCGATGCCGACCGCTACCTTGCCGACGGCTTCACCATGGTTGCCGTTGGTTCCGACCTCGGCCTGCTGGCGCGGGGCTCGGATGCCTTGGTCGCTTCGTTCAATCAGTAGACCGGAGATACAGCCATGCCGATCCCCCGGTACAAAGGGCCGTCACGGACTGCCTACGACATCGTCATCGTCGGCGGCGCCGTCATCGGTTCGTCCACGGCCTACTGGCTGAGCCAGGCGCTGGGCAGCGGCGCCTCGATCCTCGTGGTCGAACGCGACTCGAGCTACGAATTCTCGTCGACGGCGCTCTCCACCAGTGCGATCCGGCAGCAATATTCCAATCCGATCAATGTGAAGATCAGCCAGTTCGGCATCGAGATCATCCGCGGATTTCAGGAGCGTATGGCACCTTTCTACAAGGACGAACCGGCGCCCGACCTCGGCTTCAAGGAGCATGGGTATCTTTACTGCTGTTCACCCGACGGCGTCAAAGCGGCCCGCGAGCGCGTCGATCTGCAGCGCAGTTTTGGGGCCCACACGGTGTTTCTTGAGCCGGGCCCGCTGAAGGATCGCTTCCCCTGGCTCAATGTGGAGGATCTCGGTGGCGGTTCCTGGGGGGCCAGGGAAGAGGGCTGGTTCGATTCCGTGGGGCTGATGAACGGTTTCCGCCGCGCAGCCCGCGCCAGCGGCGTCGAGTATATCGACAATGCCGTGACAGGGCTGGATATCGCCGATGGGCGGGTCATCTCGGTGCGCCTCGCGACCGGACAGACGGTTGCCTGCGGAACATTGGTCAACGCCGCGGGCCCGCGCGCTCAGCAGGTGGCCGCCATGGCCGGCCTGTCGATCCCGGTCGCGCCCTACAAGCGCTACAGCTTCGTCTTCGCCAGCGCCAACCCGATCCCCGGCCGGATGCCCAATGTCATCGACCTTTCCGGAACATTCGTGCGTCCCGAAGGCGAGCTTTTTCTCACCGGCAACACGCCGCAAGGCGACGGACCGGCCGGCTACGACGACTTTGAAATGCACCATGAAGAGTTCGACGACTACATCTGGCCGGCACTCTGGCACCGCATTCCGTCTTTCGACGCACTCAAGGTCCAGACCAGTTGGACCGGCCACTACGAGTACAACATGCTCGACCACAACGGCATCGTCGGCTTCCACCCGCAGGTGACCAATTTCATGTTTGCCAACGGCTTCTCGGGGCACGGGCTGCAACAGTCGCCAGCCGTGGGCCGGGCCGTTTCAGAACTTATCGTTCACGGGGCTTTCCAGACGCTCGATCTTTCGCCGTTCTGTTACGAGCGCATAGATCGCAACGAGCCGTTTCTCGAGGAAGCAGTGATTTAAAGCGAGACGATCGGTCCCCCATTTTATCTCGGGCATTCAGCGTCCAATGAAATTGCATTTTAGTGAGAGATTCTCCATCCACTTCAGGAGGGCGCAGTCCTTCGGCGCGATAGCGGCTAACATTCAGCAAATATTTCCGCCGTGCTCCCGGGCTGATCGAGTTTCCAGACACGGGCTATGCAGCGGCGCATCTCGTCAGCCGTGGCCCCGCCTCGAAATTCGGCAAGACGTATGGCCTTGGCTTCCAGTTCCTGTTTCGCAAGCGTGTTGCCGGGATCGCCCTTGGGCTCGTCGACGCGGGCATTGAGCTTGCGGCCGTCAACGGTCGTGACGCTTACCTTGCCGACCCACTGCTTGGGATAAAGGGTGTCGACCTCGGCGTCGAGTTCCATCCGCACCTTCGCGCGGAAACGGGCTACGCGGGTGTCGGCAAGTGCATGGTGTTCGAAAGCGTCGAGGTCGGCGACGCCGTGAACGGCGATCAGCCCCAAAACCGTGCCCATGGAGAACTTCGCCTGGTGGACGGTGTGCGGAACGACCACCGCGCCCAGGACATCGATGGCTCCCTGATGGACATGGGTCACCACGTCGGTGATGTCGTCCGGACCGAGCCCTTCGCGGCGCATGAGAAGCTGCAGCGCGTCAGCGGCTGGATGAGTGTGCCGGCAGGCTGCGTGCCATTTGAAGGAGGTCTCCTCGGTTGCCCAACGGCTGCCGAGCCCGTCCGTCAGGCGGGCCGGATCGGCGTCGCTGGACATGCCCGAAGCCATGCCCTTTTTCCCTTCGAGAATCTGCGCGGCCCCTTTGAAGCCATCGCGCGCCAGATAGGCAGAAAACAGGCCGTTGGCCGCCGCTCGCGCCGTATGAAGCTGCTTGGAATCGGCGGCATCGCGCAGGAATTCCCAGAGCCCTGCCGCCTGGGTGCCGGCGGAGCCGAGAGCATGGTTGAGGCCGGCTGCGTCCAGCCCGATCAACTTGCCGACCGCCGCGGCCGCGGCGACCGCGCCAGCCGTGCCGGTGGTGTGGAATATCTCGTAGTGCGAGCGTCCGAGGAATTCTCCTACGCGGATGCCCACTTCATAGCCGGCGATGCAGGCAGTCAGGACTTCGCGGCCGGTCTTCCCCTCGGCCTCCGCAACCGCCAGAACGGCCGGAAAGATCACCGCCGCGGGGTGAAAGACCGAGCCGTTGTGAACGTCGTCCTGTTCCACGACATGGGAGGCCGCCGCATTGACCATCGCTGCGAAATAGGGGCTTGTGCGCCGCCGCGTCGGGATGATGGTGCTTGGGCCGTCCGCCGGCCCCATGGCACGCGCAAAGCCGTCGATCATCTCGACCTGGTGCGCGCCCTTGCCTGCCAGCGCCGAGCCGAGCCAGTCGATCATCAGTCCTTGCGCGAAATGAACGACGCGCGGCGGGATCTGTTCGAAATCGAGTTCGGCAATGAAGGCGCAGAGCCTGGCGGTTGGCCAATCGGCGGTGTCCGTGCTCATCTGTTGCTCCTCCTCTGCATGCCCTTTAGACCAAAGCGATCCGGTGCAGGATTCGCCTTGCTCGCTCGATGACGGGTCGATCCACCATCTCGCCGTTCACCAGGCTGGCTTCGCCTGATGAGGCCGCGCCAATGATGTCGCGTGCCCATGCGATGTCATTTTCGCTCGGGCGAAAGCCATTGCGAATAGGCTCGATCTGTCTCGGATGGATGGCCATCTTGCCGCCAAAACCCATCCTCATGGCGTGGCGGGCGTCATACTCGGCGATTTCGGGATTGCTCAGGTCGGTCGTCACGCCGTCGATCGGCGCGGCCCGGCCAGCAGCGCGCGAACGCCAGACGATTTCGTTGCGGGCCGCTAGCAGGATCAGCCGATCATGCGCGCAACCAAGATCGAGCGAGAAGTCGACCGAACCGAAGGCGACGGCAACGACGCCTGAGGTGGCCAGTATGTCCGGCAGGTTGACGAGGCCGACGGCGCTCTCAATGAGCGCTATGACGGAAACGCTGCGTGCCATGTGCCTGGTCATATCGGTAATGTCTTGCGGACGTTCGGCCTTGGGCAGCATGACGGAGACGCCGTCGAGGCGCCGCACGGCATCGACGTCCGCTTCGTGCCAAGGTGTGCCGGCGGCGTTGATGCGGACCACGACTGCGGATTTCAGTGTGGCCGCACGAGCGACGATTGCTTCGCGAGCGCGGTCCTTGTCGCCAGGGGCGACGGCATCCTCGAGGTCGAGAATGACCGCGTCCGCGCCGCTGCTGTCGGCCTTGTCAAACCGCTCAGGACGCGAGCCCGGCACGAAAAGCGGCACGACAGGCGTGACGAAGCTCACCATTGCGCCGTGGCTTTCACTGTTGCATGGCCGTCGGCCGACCGCACCTCGAGAGCCATGCCGTCTTGGCCAGGCGATGTTGCGCTCAGAAGCAGGCGCTGCGGGCCAGTCGCCGGATGCACGCCCCGGAATGAGAAACGGCGCGGCGACTGACCGACAATGGCGGTGGCGAAGTTCATCAGCAGCGTCGCCTGCAGTGGGCCATGGATGACGAGCCCGGGATAGCGCTCGACCCCCGTGGCGTAAGGCGCGTCATAGTGGATGCGGTGCCCGTTGAAGGTCAGCGCGGAATATCGGAAGAGCAGCACGGCATCGATCTCGATCGTGCGCTCGTGCGATGCGGCCAGGGCCGAATTGGCCGGCGGGGCAGGGGGCGCAGCAGCGGCTTCGGCGCCGCGATAAACGATGGTCTGGTCCTCCTCGATCACCGGACCAGCGTCGTTGGCAATGTCGTGCCGGACCGTGACGAAGGTTAGCGGCCCGGTGCGTCCCTGTTTCTCCTCTATGGCGGTCAATGTCGAGCTGCGGCGGATGCGGTCGCCGGAGCGGATCGGAGCCATGAAACGCACATCGCTGGCAGCCCACATGCGGCGCGGAAGCGGCACCGGTGGCAGGAAGCCGCCTTTGGCCGGGTGCCCATCAGGTCCGAGTTCGCGCAGGTCGGCAATGTCGGGTGTCAGGCACCAGTGTAGTCCCGGCGGGGCCGTACCCTCGGCAGCCTGCGCCGCGTGGTCCCCAAGCGTGGCGCCAAAGCTGGCCAGCAGGCGCGGGGTCACGATGTCCTCGACCTCGTGCGTGCGTCCGATCCATTCCTGCAGCGTGCTTGTGTCCAGGCTCATGAGATCCTCGTCAGGCGGCGAATTCGGACCGGATCCGGTCCGAATCGGCGCCAAGGGCGGGAACGCCGGGGACGGTTGCGAACCCCTCCGACCGCCCTGCCGGAATCGGCACGGAGATGCGCCTGCCGTCCGGCAGCGCCACCTCTGTCCGTCGCAACGCCTTGTGGTGTGGCAGGTCGTGCATTGCGCTCACCCGGCCCCAGGCGATCTGCGCCTCGTTGAGACGGTCTATGGCCTTTTCGCAGTCGATTGCCGCGAAGATCGGTTCGATCTCGGCGTCGAGCGCCGTGCGGTTGGCCACCCGCCAGGCATTGGTGGCGAAGCGTTCGTCGGCGAACAGATCCTGCCTTTGCAGCACGAGCGTGCAGAAGCGCTTCCATTCATTGTTCTGCTGGATGGACACGACCACGCTGCCATCCCGACAGGCATAGGGTCGATAGGGGTAGATCGAAGCGTGCGCCAGGCCATATCTCTGGGTCTCGCGGCCCGCATATTCGTAGTGCAGCAGCGGCACGGTCATCCAATCGGCCATGGCGTCGAACATGGCCACCTCGACAATGCGGCCGCGCCCGGTCTTCTGGCGCGCCAGCAAGGCTTCGAGGATCGCTGCATGGGCATTCATGCCGGTGGCGATGTCGGCGGCGGAAACCCCGACCTTGCTCGGTGTGTCCGGTGTGCCGGTGACGGCACAGATACCGCTTTCGGCCTGCACCAGCATGTCGTAGGCGCGCATCGCCGCGTAAGGCGTATCCTGTCCGTAGCCGACGATGTTGATGGCGATCAGCCGAGGGAATTTTTCTGCGATCGCATCGGCGGAGAGGCCGAGCCTGTCGATAGCGCCCGGGGCGAGATTCTGCACGAGAACATCCGCGCGCGCCACCATCCGGTGCAGGAGAGCCAGGTCGTGCTCGGTCTTCAGGTCGAGCACCGCGCTTTCCTTGCCGCGGTTGAGCCAGACGAAGTAAGCCGACATGCCTTCCACTGCGGAATCGTAGTGACGCGCGGTTTCGCCTTCCGGGCGCTCGATCTTCACGACGCGTGCGCCGGCATCGGCAAGGCGGACCGTGCAGAGCGGAGCGGCGACGGCCTGCTCGATCGAAACGACAAACAGGCCCTCCAGTGGGCGGGCGCCGTCAGACATTGCGCTGCACCCCCGAGCGCGCCAGCACGCCAGGCTTCAGCCGCTCGTTTTTGCCGTAATCCTCGGCAGCGTGGAAGAAAAGCCGCGGCGTGCCGTCGATGTCCTCAAGCCTCTTGCTATAGGCTTCCAGATAGGCCTTGCGGCCCTCGTTGCCGACGCGGCCCGGCATATAGGCGACGAAGGGCGGCAGCACGTCGAAACCGGAATAGCGCAGCAGACCATTGTGGATCGGCCACAGCACCGTGAGGATGTCGCCGTCGATGCCGTCGGGCGCGTAGGTGTCGGCCGACGTGCCCGTGGTGGCGGCCACCATGGCGAGCTTTCCCCTGAACATGCCGGTGTCGTATTTACGGCCCGGCAGATAGGCGAAGCCGCGCGCGAAGACACGATCGGCCCAACCCTTGAGCATTGCGGGCATTCCGAACCACCAGACCGGGAATTGGAACAGCACGAAATCCGCCAGCTTCACCTTTTCGACCTCGGCGTTTATGTCGGCCGAGAGTGCGCCGGCCTCGTAGGCGGCGGTCTGTTCGCGCGGCAGGCTGAAGAAGTCCGGATCGTTACGCTCGCCCGATATGTCGCCCGGCCCTGCGACAGGATTGAAGCCCATCGCATAGAGGTCGCTGACAACCACATCGTGGCCTGCGCGGGTCAAGGTTTCCACAGCCAGATCCTTCATGGCGCCGTTGAAGGATCTTGCTTCCGGATGTGCATAGACGATGAGGACGTTCACGGACGACTCCTAAAGCATTTTGCAGCCGAGCGGAATCGCTTGGCGTCGCAGAAATGCGGCTAAAACAAACGGCTAGAGCGGGATGCGAGGTTCAATTCAAATGCATCCCGCTCTAGTAGGAACGCGGCAGTCCAAGCACGTGCTCGGAAAGGTATGACAGGATGAGGTTGGTCGAGATCGGCGCGACCTGATAGAGGCGCGTCTCGCGGAACTTGCGCTCCACATCGTACTCTTCCGCGAAACCGAACCCACCATGCGTTTGGATGCAGACATTGGCGGCTTCGTTCGAAGCGTCGGCCGCCAGCATCTTGGCCATGTTGGCTTCAGCACCGGGGTTCTTGCCGGCCTCGTAGAGGCTCAGCGCCTCGCGCACCATCAATTCGGCCGCGCGCATGTTGGCGTAGGCCCTTGCAATCGGAAACTGGATGCCCTGGTTCTGGCCGATCGCCCGGCCAAACACATGCCGCTCCTTTGCGTAGGTGCTGGCCTTTTCGATGAACCATTTCGCATCGCCGATGCACTCGGCTGATATCAGGATACGCTCGGCGTTCATGCCCGAGAGGATGTAGCGGAATCCCTTTCCCTCTTCGCCGATCAGGTTTTCGGCCGGCACGCGCAGATCGTCGAAGAACACTTCGGTGGTGGCATGGTTCATCATGGTGCGGATCGGCCGGATGGTGAGGCCGTTGCCAACGGCTTCGCGCATGTCGACGATGAGCACTGAAAGGCCGTCAGTCTTCTTCATGCCGTCCGTGAGCGGCGTGGTCCGCGCCAGCAGCAGCATCAGATCCGAATGCTCGGCACGGCTGGTCCAGATCTTCTGGCCCTTGACCACGAAATGATCGCCGTCGAGGCGAGCAGTGGTCTTGAGCGCGCCGGTGTCGGTGCCGCTGCTCGGTTCCGTGACGCCGAATGCCTGCAGGCGCAATTCTCCCGCGGCGATCTTCGGCAGGTATCGCTGCTTCTGGGCTTCCGAGCCGTGGCGAAGAAGCGTGCCCATCGTGTACATCTGGGCATGGCAGGCGCCGCCATTGCAGCCGGCGCGCTGGATTTCCTCCAGCACGGCAGCGGCGGCCGAAAGCGGCAGGCCCGAGCCACCATATGCCTCCGGGATCAGGATCGAGAGCCAACCGGCCTGCGTCAGCGCTGCGACGAAGTCACCGGGATAGGTCATTTCCCTGTCGAGTGCGCGCCAGTATTCTCCGGGAAAGCGGGCGCACAGCCTGGCGACGGCATCGCGAATGTCCTGATAGGCTTCCATGAGGTTTGTCCGGGTTTCGTCTTGCTGCGGGCCTCACTATCGCGCCTCCATGTCCTGTCAGCAATGCAGAGCGGAAGTGAGCAGATATAACGGAATTCGAATGCTTATGGTGGAGGGCCGAGAAGCTGGCCAACCCAGACGGCCCGCCCGACAAGATCCTTGGCGATGTCCTCTATCGCTTGTCCGGCAAACCGCGCCAGCCGCGAGGCAGGCCGGTCTGCCGGGTAGGCAAGGATCAGGCGGCGCACGGGCACCGGATCGATCAACGGCGCGGCGGTGAGCAGCCCGGCGGTCACGTCGGCATGGATGGGAGCGAGCGGCAGGATCGTCCAGCCGTGGCCGTTGCGCACCAGGTCCTTCAGCGCCGAGTACGAGTCCGCTTCGATGCCGACATCGAGCGTGATGCCGGCATCCGTGGCGCAGCGTTCGACGATGATGCGCAGCCCGTGCTTGATGCTGGGCAGCAGCAGGCGCTTGCCGGCGAGCGAGGCGAACGACACGGCGCGCACGGTTGAAAATCCCCCGTCCGGCGGTCCGATCAGGAACAGGTTTTCCAGGAGCAGCGGGCGCGAGCGCAGCGAACGTGCCATGCGCGGGTCGTAGAGCACCGCGACGTCGACCTCGCCGCGGTGCATCCAGTCCAGCAGATAGCCTGTATAGGCGCTGACAAGTCTGAGCTTCGCCTTGGGATGGGCCTTGCCGAAGGCCGCCGCCAACGGCAGCGAAATAATGTCGGCAACAGTGGGTGGCAGACCGATCGCCACTTCGCCGGTCAGCGGCGCATCGGCGGGCGTGGCCGTGGCGCGGATCTCGTCGATCTCGGCCATCACGCGCATGGCGTGCGTCAGCACCTCCTTGCCCTGCTCGGACAGCACCATGCCGCGTCCGTGGCGCAGAAAAAGGGCAAAGCCCAATTCCTCCTCCAACATGCGCACCTGCCGGCTGAGCGCCGGCTGCGCAATGTGCAGCCGATCGGCAGCCTTGCTGAGGCTGCCGAGTTCGGCGACGTGGATCAGGGTGCGCAGCTGCGATAATTCCATGAGCTATCGAATACCATTATATCTGATCACGAGAAAGAGACGAAGATTAGATCGGACCATCGAGGTAACCTGGCTCCAATCCAAATTCTCGGGGGTCCAAGGTGACGGCGAGCGTAGAAACAAAACATCCGCAAACAGCAGCGCTTGCAGCCGCTCCGGCGGCACCTGAAAGGCAGTGGCCGGATCAGGTCTATGAGGTGCTCAAGGCTGCCGGCATCAGCCAGATGTCCTATGTGCCGGATGCCGGCCATACCACATTGATCCGCCTTTTCAGTGAGGATCCCGAGGTCGTCACCAATGTGCTGACGACGGAGGAGGAGGGCATCGCCATAGCCGCCGGCTCCTGGCTCGGCGGCAAGCGGAGCGTCGTGCTCATGCAATCCTCCGGCGTCGGCAATTGCATCAACATGCTGTCGCTTCCCGTGCAGGCGCGCTTCCCCTTGCTCGTCCTGGTGACGATGCGGGGCGAATGGGCCGAGTTCAACCCGTGGCAGGTGCCGATGGGGCAGGCGACGGAGGCCTCGCTGAAAGCAATCGGGCTCAGGGTGCTGCGCGCCGAAACCGGTCCCGACCTGGTGGAGACGGTGGCGCAGGCAGCCCTGATGGCCTTCGATGCCGACCAGCAGATTGCCGTGCTGATCGGGCAGCGGCTGCTCGGCAAGAAGAAGTGGTGAGCGACATGAATTTACCGACAATGGACCGCCGGGTTGCGGTGAAGAAGCTGCTTGACGCCCGCGACGGAGCCTTGGTCGTGACCGGTCTCGGTTCGCCGAGCTACGACGTGCATGCTGCCGGTGACCGCAACGACAACTATTATCTGTGGGGCGCCATGGGCGGGGCTGCGCTGATCGGCCTTGGGCTCGCCCAGGCCCAGCCCGACAAGCGGGTCATGGTGATCACCGGTGACGGCGAACAGCTCATGGCATTCGGTTCTCTGGCGACGATCTCAGTGGCACGGCCGAAAAATCTCGACCTGATCGTCCTCGACAACCAGCATTTCGGCGAGACCGGCATGCAGTCCAGCCATACCGGCAAAGGCATTGGTTTTGACAAGGTCGCGGCCGCTTGCGGCTTTTCGAAGACCGCCGAGCTGCGCACGCTGGAGGAGGTTGACACGCTCTGTGGAGAACTTCGGCGCCCGGCCGACGGTCCGCGCCTTTTCGTGCTGAAAATCACCGCCGAGAACCTGCCGCGCTCGCTGCCACCGCGCGACGCGGTCGAGGTCAAGAACCGCTTTCGCGCCCATCTGGGCTTTGCCACCTGTTGAGGACCGATATGGCGCTGGTCAGTTTCCAGAACACGGTCGGCGGTCGGTTGCAATCGACGGCCGATACATTCGAGAGCCATGATCCGTTCACTGGCAGGCCCTGGGCGCTGATCCCGCATGGAGGAGCGAGCCAGGTGGACGCCGCCGTGGCGTCCGCGAAGGCAGCATTCCGATCGAAGGAATGGGCCGGTATCACGCCGACCGCGCGGGGCAAGCTGCTCGTGCGGCTGGCCGATCTGATCGCCGGGAACGCAGATCGTATTGCCGCCGTCGAGACGCGCGACAATGGCAAGCTGCTCACCGAAATGACGGCGCAGCTGCGCTATATCCCGGAATGGTTCCGCTATTTCGGCGGTCTTGCCGACAAGGTCGAAGGGTCGGTGCTGCCGATCGACAAGGCTGGCATGTTCGCTTTCACCCGCCACGAGCCGCTGGGTGTCATTGCAGCGATCGTGCCCTGGAATTCGCCGCTTTTACTCCTGACATGGAAGCTCGCGCCGCTGCTGGCGGCAGGCAACACTGTCGTCATCAAACCGTCGGAACACGCCTCGGCCTCGACGCTGGAGTTCGTGAAACTGTTTGCGCGGGCAGGCTTCCCGCCCGGCGTGGTCAACACCGTTACCGGCATGCCGCTTGATGTCGGCGCGCCACTCGTCTCTCATCCCGACGTCGCCAAGATCGCCTTCACCGGTGGTGAGCCTGGCGGGATCGCGGTCTATCGGGCGGCCGCCGAACAGCTAAAAGTCGTCACGCTGGAGCTCGGCGGCAAATCGGCCAACATCGTCTTCGACGACGCCGATATCGAGAGCGCGGTCAACGGCGCGATCTCAGGCATCTTCGCGGCCAGCGGCCAGACCTGCATCGCGGGTTCGCGGCTGCTGGTGCATCGCAAAATCCACGACCGGTTCGTGGAAGGCGTCATAACGCTGGCGGCCAGCGCTCGATTGGGCAATCCGGCGCTGCAAGAGACGCAGGTCGGGCCGATCACCACGCAAGCCCAGCGCGAAAAGGTGCTGTCCTATCTCGGCATCGCGCGCCGCGAGGGTGCGCTTTGCGTGCTGGGCGGCGGCAAGCCGGCCTCGGGTGACCTGGCCGAGGGCTGGTTCGTCGAGCCCACCATCTTCACCGGCGTGAACAACACCATGCGGATCGCGCGTGAGGAGGTGTTCGGGCCGATCCTGTCCGTCATCCCCTTTGACGACGAGGACGAGGCCTTCGCCATTGCCAATGACAGCCCCTATGGGCTGGCGGCGGGAATATGGACCAGCGACATGGGCAGGGCGCTGCGCGGCGCGGCCGCAATGGAGGCGGGGATGGTCTGGATCAATTCATACCGTGCCGTCTCCTACATGGCGCCCTTCGGCGGTTACAAGAGGAGCGGTATCGGCCGCGAAAGCGGGCAGGATGCCATCAATTCCTATCTGCAGACCAAGACGGTGTGGATAGACACCGCCGGCAAGACCGCCAATCCCTTCGTTATCCGCTAGGCTAGGCTTCGGTGGGAGAATCCCCATCCGTAGCCAAGCTCGGCCCATGCTCCCTGAGACGGTGGCCGACTTACAAATGATCGAAGGATTGGACATGAGACAGGCAGGCAAGGTGGCGGTTGTCACAGGCGCGGCGCGCGGCATCGGACGCGCTTGCGCGGAACGCTTTTTGGCCGAAGGCGCGAAGCTCGTGCTCGGCGACATCGATGCCGTGGAGCTAAAAAAATGTGCCGCTGAAATCGGCACCACCGACAGCGTCCTGGCGGTGGTTACGGATGTCAGCAAGAAGGACCAGGTCGATGGGCTGATTGCAGCGGCGGTGGCGAAGTTCGGCCGTGTCGACATCATGGTCAACAATGCCGGCATCGCTCCGGTCCAGGACTTTCTCGACATCACAGAGGCGGACTACGACAGGGTTCTCGCCGTCAATCTGAAGGGCGCGTTCATGGGCACCCAGGCCGCAGCCCGCCAGATGATCGCGCAAGGTGGAGGCGGCGTCATCATCAACATGTCGTCGATCAATTCGGGCCTCGCCAACCCGCGTGTCGCCACCTACGCGATCTCCAAGGGCGGCATGAACCAGGTCACCAGCACCGCGGCCGTCGCCTTCGCTCCCCATGGCATCCGTGTGGTCGGTGTCGGTCCGGGCACCATCGCCACGGACATGGTCATGGACGGGACATTCATCGATTCGGAAGAAATGAGACGGGCGGTCCTTTCGCGTACACCGCTCGGGCGCCTCGGCACGGCAGCCGAGATCGCCTCGGTCGTGGCGTTCCTGGCCAGCGACGACGCTTCCTACATCACCGGCGAGACGATCTACCCCGACGGAGGGCGCCGGGTGCTGAACTACACGGTTCCGATCAAGGAGTAGGAAAATGAGTAATTTCGAAAAGCTGCATCACATCTGCATCGTCGTGCACGATATCGACAAGGCGCAGGCCTACTATGACTCCATAGGCATCGGGCCATGGGAGTCCTATCCGCCGCTGGCCGAATACGAAGAACTGCAGGTCCCAAGCCCCGAGGGTTTCAAGGCGATGCAATATCGGATTTGCAACTTGCCGAACGTTCAGCTGCAGCTGTGCCAGCCGAACGGCGATCCTTCACCGCAGCGGATTCATCTCGATACAAAGGGTGAAGGCGTCTTCCATATCGGCTTCGAGGTTCGTGATGCGGACGCAGCCGAGACCAAGGCGAAAACCGACGGACTTGCCGTGCTGATGCGCGGGCGCCGGGAAAACCGCACCGGCTTCACCTATTACGATACGGCCGACAAGGCAGGCGTCATCCTGCTGACCCGGGCGACCAATCTGCCCGGCAAATGATCTGCGCGTGCGAAGGGAAGGCTGACGCGGATCGAGTGGGGAATGTGGTCCGTCAGCTGCCCCGCAGTTCCTGAAGCCGGTCGACCAGGAACTTGCCGCTGGTGATGATGTGCATTTCCAAAAGGCCGACGGCGCGCAGCGTATCCTTGGCTTCGCACAGGTCGATGAGCTGCCAGTGGTCGCGGTCGGACTGGGCCTGGATCTCGGTGAGTGTCACCATCATGCGCGTGTAGCGTTCCAGCTGCTGGTAGATGCGCCCGACCAGTTCGATCGTCGCCTTGCGGCCGGACGGCTGGTAGAGCGCGGCATGGAAGTTCCAGTTGAGCTGGTTCGAGTACTCGCCGGTCTTGCCTTGCTCCTGGTGCTGCTTTGCGCGCTCGCGGGCCAGCGCGAGGTCTGCCTCCGTCATCCTTGGAATGGCCAGGGCCAGTAGCCATGTTTCGATCCGGGCTCGCAATTCGTAGAGCTCGAGGATCTCGTCCAGGGAAATTGAGGTGACGACGGCGCCCTTGTGGGAAACCAGCGTGACGAAGCCTTCCGAATGAAGCTGATGCAGCGCCTCTCGCACCGGAATTCGGCTGACACCGAACTCGGTGGCCAGATGTTCCTGCCGCAGTTGGAAATTGGCCTCGTATTCACCGATCAGTATCTTCTGCCTGATGGCATCGGCGACCTGGGTCGAGATGGTTTTCTTCTGTACGAGCATGAATCAGCCTGGGGCGGCCGCCTTGTTTGTTGACTGGCGCCGTGTTGATGGAAGAAGTGGACGCATAGCACCGTTGTCACCGCGATGCCATGTCGCCCGTTTCGCTTCAGTAGACATGTTCCTCGATAGGCTGATTGCCAGCGATCCTTTCATAGCGGAAGGCCGACAGGTCGACAGAGCGGTACTCGCCATAGGCAATGAGATCACTGACCCCCGACCCGGTCGCCGCTGCATGCATCATGCCGTGGCCGCTGAAGCCGGTGGCCAGGACAAAGTTCGAGATCTCGGGATGCCGGCCGATGATGCCGCTGTGGTCGAAGGTGTTGTACTCGTAGAGCCCCGCCCAGGCGCGCAGCATCCGCAATTGCTCAAACCCGGGCACACGATGGGCGAGCGCCGGCCAGATCAACTCGTCGAACAGGTCGTAGTCCACATCCAGGCCAAAATCGTCCGGCTCGTTGTCGCGCACCGGCGGAATACCGCACAGGAAGAGCTGACCTTCCGGCCGCAGCCAGAAGCCGCTCGTGTCGAAGACGAAGGGGCAGTTTTCGATCCTTGCCGGCGTTTCGAAGACGAAGACGCAGCGCTTGCTCGGGACAACCGGCAGCTCGGCGCCGGCCATCCTGGCAATGCCCGCGCTCCATGGTCCGGCCGCATTGATCACCGTGCCGGCGGCAAGCCGGTCGCCATTGTCGAGCACCACTTCGCCGACCTTTTGGGGAGACGCCATAGTCAGTCCGGTCACCGTCGCGGCAAGATAGTTCACGCCCTGCGTGCGCGCCTTTCGACGGAAGGCCTGCATCAGGCCGGGGCCGTCGAACCAGCCTTCGCTGCCAAGGCCGAGTGAGCCAAGGGCGAGATCGTCCGTGTTGAGCCACGGGAAGCGTCGTGCCAGATCGACCTGCTCGATCAGTTCGGCGTCGACGCCCATGCCGCGCTGAACGCGGTTCTTGGCACGCTGCGCGTCTGCCCGCTCGGGTGTCGCCAGCACGAGGTAGCCGGGCTCATGCAGGCCGATGTCGGCCAACTCGTCGCCGATGGCAAGCCGCGTCTTTACCTGGCGCAGGAAGTCGATGCTGAACTTCGACATGGCAATGTTGGGCGCCGTGCCGAACTGCTGGCGGATGGCGCTGGTCGACAAGGAAGACGAGGAGGCCGTGTAGTACGGGTCCCGCTCGATCACCGCGATCCTGCCATCGAAATCAGGATTGGCTGACAGAAAGTAGGCGATCGAGCTGCCGACAACGCCACCGCCGACGATCACCACATCATAGTTTGTGCCCATACCAATCGTGTTCCCTATCTCGAATATCATCCGTGGCGACAAGGATTGGATATCTTCCTCTATCGGTCCACCTCCAAAACGAGACATAACCCGGTCCTCGATGCAGAAAAAGAGGTTTGACGTGAAAAACAGAATACATTATCCAATTTGTAACAGATATCACCTGCCCGGCAACGTCGCGGCAGCCATGCCGAGGATTTCCCGTGGGCCTCATCGCTCCCCGTCTCGACGTCATCAAGCCAAGTCCCAGCATGGCGGTCACCGCGCGGGCAATCGAAATGCGCTCGGCCGGCATCGACGTGATCAGTCTGAGCGCCGGCGAGCCGGATTTTCCGACGCCTCCGCACATCGTCGAGGCGGCCTACGAGGCGATGCGCAGGGGTGCGACGCGCTATACGGCGGTCGACGGCACCGCCGCGCTGAAGAAGGCGGTGGCCGGAAAATTCAGACGCGAGAACGGCGTCGACTACGAGACTTCGCAAATCAGTGTCGCGGGCGGCGCCAAGCAGATCATCTACAACGCCCTGCTGGCAACGCTGGCCCCCGGTGACGAGGTGGTTGTCCCGGCGCCCTATTGGGTTTCCTACACCGACATCGTCCTGCTCGGCGAAGGCAAGCCCGTGGTCGTTCCCTGCACGGAGGCGCAGGGCTTCAAGCTGACACCGCAAGCCCTGCGAGCCGCGATCACTGGGCGCACCAAATGGTTGCTGCTCAACACGCCCTCCAATCCGACCGGCGCCGTCTACAGCCGCGACGAACTTGTGGGGCTGGCGGCGGTGTTGCTCGATCACCCGCATGTGCACGTTCTGACCGACGACATCTACGAGCATATCCTGTTCGACGGGCGCGCGTTCCACACCATCGCCGGCGTCGAGCCGCGGCTGAAGGACCGCACGCTGACGGTCAACGGCGTGTCGAAGGCCTACGCCATGACCGGCTGGCGGATCGGCTATGCCGGCGGGCCGGAAGAGCTGATCCGCGCCATGGCGACCGTGCAGAGCCAAAGCACGTCGAACCCGTCATCCATCTCGCAGGCCGCGACCATCGCCGCACTTGAAGGCACTCAGGACTTTCTTCGCCCGCGGGCGCTCGAATTCCAGGCCCGGCGCGACCGTGCGCTGGAGCTGCTGCGCAAGATTCCTGGCCTCACCTGCCAGACGCCCGAAGGCGCCTTCTATCTCTACCCCAATTGCTCGGCCCTGATCGGCCGTCGCCGCCCGGACGGCACTCCTATCGGCAGCGACGACGACTTCTCGCTTTACCTGCTCGATCAGGCACGGGTCGCGGTGGTGCAGGGCTCTGCCTACGGTCTGTCGCCGCATTTCCGCATTTCCATAGCCACGTCGATGGACCTGATCGAAAAAGCGATCGGGCGCATTGCCGAGGCCGTCGAAGCGCTGCGATAGGCCGGCGATGGATCTCGACTTCGTCCAGAAGCTGATCGAATTTGTCTCGCGTTCGCCCATTGCCGAACTGGAGATCGAGCGCGATGGCGTTCGTATCCGCATATCCAGGCAGGCGGCGCTGGCGAAGCCTTCGCTGCAGCCAACCGCCGGCCCTGCCGTCTTCACAAATCCGGCTTCGACAGCTCCGCCCATCGCCCGGCATTCGATCCGCGCGCCACTGACCGGCGTGTTCTACCGTTCCGGCACCGAAGGCGAACCGCCGCTCGCTTCGGTTGGCGATGTGGTCGTGGAAGGGCAGACGGTCGGCGTCCTCGAAGCCATGAAGACGTTCAATGCCGTGGAATCCGACCGCGCTGGGCGGATCGTCCAGATCGCTTTCGACGATCATGCCGCCGTGCAGTCCGGTGACGTGCTGTTCGTTCTGGAAGATGAGGGCTAGCGGCGATGTTCGATACCGTTCTCATCGCCAACCGCGGTGAAATCGCGCTGCGCATCCTGCGCGCCTGCCGCGATCTCGGATTGAAAACGGTGGCAGCGCACTCGGATGCGGATGCGAGCCTTCGCCATGTTGCGCTGGCGGACAGGGCGATCTGCATCGGGCCGGCTACCGCGACGGAGAGCTATCTCAATATCGCCGAGATCATCGCGGCCGCGCAACTCACCGGCGCGGGCGCGATCCATCCAGGCTACGGCTTCCTCTCGGAAAACGCCGCCTTCGCCGAGGCTGTCGAGAATGCCGGCCTTGCCTTCATCGGGCCGTCGGCGGCGGCGATCCGCACCATGGGCGACAAGGTCTCCGCCAAGCGTACGATGATCGCCGCCGGCGTTCCCTGCGTTGCGGGTTCGGAGGGCGCGCTGCCGCAGGATGAGCAGGAGGTGCGCGCTATTGCCGAGGCCATCGGCTATCCGGTCATCGTCAAGGCGGCGGGCGGCGGCGGCGGGCGCGGCATGCGCATCGTGCGCGAGCAGCACGCCCTGATGGAAGCCGTTTCGATGGCGGTGAAAGAGGCGGACCGGGCCTTCGGCAACCCGCATGTCTATCTGGAGAAATTCCTCGAGCACCCGCGCCATATCGAGATTCAGATTCTGGCGGACAAGCATGGCAAGGCGGTGTGGTTAGGCGAACGGGATTGCTCCATGCAGCGCCGCCACCAGAAGATCATCGAGGAGGCGCCGGCGCCGGGAATCGCCCGCGAGGCGATTGCCGAAATCGGCGAACTGTGTGCCCGCGCATGCCTGACCATCGGCTATACCGGCGCCGGCACATTCGAATTCCTCTACGAGGATGGGCGCTTCTCTTTCATCGAGATGAACACCCGCGTGCAGGTGGAGCATCCCGTCACCGAACTCGTCACCGGCATCGATATCGTGCGCGAGCAGGTCCGCATCGCCCGGGGCGAACCGCTGTCATTCAGCCAGGAAGACATCCGCATCCAGGGCCATGCTGTCGAATGCCGCATCAACGCTGAAGATCCCTACAGCTTTCGCCCGCATCCGGGCCGGGTCGAGCGCTGGACGCCGCCCGGCGGCCCGGGAATCCGCGTCGAATCGCATCTCTACTCCGGCTACACCGTACCGCCGCACTACGATTCCCTGGTGGCCAAGCTGCTGGCGCATGGCGCGACGCGGGCCGAGGCGATCGGGCGCATGAGCGGCGCGCTGGGCGAGATGGAGGCTGTCGGCATCGCCACCAACGCGCCGCTCCATGGCCTCCTGATGGAGGAGCCCGGCTTCGCCGCCGGAGGCTTCGATATCCATCATCTTGAACGTCTCATTGAAGGTGGTCTGCTCGAGGGACGAGGCGGCGATGACGATTGAGGAGATCGAAAGGCTGGCCGCCTGGTGCGCTAGCGCCGGCATCGGCGAGATCGAAGTGTCGGAGGCCGGCTTTTCGTTGCGCCTGCACATGCAATCCGTTGTTGCCTCGACACCCCCGGCCGAAGCCCCGAAAGCCGAAACGGCCTTCAAGGGCGTGCGCGCGCCCGGCGTCGGTGTGTTCCGTCTCGATCATCCAACGACCGGTCGGCCGATTGCCGGACCTGGCCAGGTGGTTCGCAAGGGCGAGACGGTCGGCGTCCTGCAGGTCGGCCCATGCCTGAGGGCCGTACTCGCGCCGGTAGACGGCGTGCTGGGCGCGGCGCTGGTCGAGGACGGAGCGGTCGTCGGCTACGGCACGCCGCTCTACGAGCTGGTGTGAAGCAAAGGCGATGGTTCGAACCACTGAGGAAAACGCCATGGCGGCCCAAGGATTGCAGGTCGATATCAACTCCGACATGGGCGAGGGTTTTGGAGCCTACAGGCTCGGCGACGATGCGGCGATCCTCGACATCGTCAGTTCCGCCAATGTGGCCTGCGGCTTTCATGCCGGCGACCCCGAGATCATGGCGGCCACGTTCTCGATGGCGCGCGACAAGGGCGTTGCCGTTGGCGCGCATCCGAGCTTCGCCGATCTGTGGGGATTCGGACGCCGCATCATTCCGCATTCCATGGATGAGATCGAAAGGCTGGTCGCCTACCAGATCGGCGCGGCGCAGGCGCTTTCCGCCTATGCCGGCCACCCGATCCGCTATGTGAAGGCGCATGGCGCGCTAGGCAATCTTACCCAGACCGACCGTGGCGTCGCCGAAGCGGTGACGCGCGCAGTCAAGGCCGTCGATCCCGGCCTGATCTGCCTGGCCATTGCGCTTGGCTTCCAGGACAGGATCGCGCGCGACGAGGGCCTGACGGTCAGGTCGGAAATCTTTGCCGACCGCGCCTATACGGAGGAAGGCTTTCTTGTCTCGCGCAAGCTGGAAGGCGCTGTCATCCACGACGCCGAGAAGGCGGCCGAACGGGTCGTGCGAATGGTCAAGCAAGGTGCCATCGAGACGCTTTCCGGACAGATGCTGCAGACGCCGATCGATTCGATCTGCGTCCACAGCGACACGCCGGCGGCCGTCGCCATCGCCGCGCGCGTCCGGCGACGGCTGGAGGCGAGCGGCGTCAGGGTCAGAGCGTTCGCGGCCTGAGCACGGTCGGGTCCGTTTCAGAACCAGACATCGCTGAGGCGATGTCCGCGCGGATAGGGATCTGTCGGGTCGAGACCATATTGGCCGATGCTGGTAATCCAGGCCTGTCCGGCGATGGTGACCACGACAGCGTCGTGATCGCCAACACGCGCATTGGCGATCACGCGGGAATCGAAATGAGTACCGATGATCGACCTGTTGCGGAACAGCTCGCCCTTGGCGATCTGCCCCTTTGCCGACATCACCGCCAGCCGCCCGGTGGTGCCGGTGCCGGTCGGCGAGCGGTCGAGCCTGCCATGCAGGCACACCGTACCGTTGATGCTATCCACGCGCCCGTCGATGCGCTCGATAGGACCTTCGAAAATCACGTTGGACACGTCGCGGATCTTCGCGTTCTCCGGATGCACGACCTTGAGCTGTTCGTTGACCGCCTTCTTGATGCGTTGGCCGATCAGCGACATCTGGTGGGCCTCGTCGGGTGTTATGGAAAAGCCCAGTGCACGGGCATTCACATGGGCGAAAGTCATGCCGCCATAGGAGGTGTCGACGGTGATCGTGCCGAACCCCTCGACTTCGACAGGTGTGTCGAGGTGGAACGCGAAAGCCGGCACATTGGTGAACTCCACCTGCTTCACCTTGCCGTTCTCGCAGCGGCAGCGCACCTCGATCATGCCGGCCGGCGCTTCCATGCGCAGCAATGTCTCGGGCTCCTTCATCGGCACCATGCCCGTCTCCAAAGCCACGGTGGCGACGCAGATGGTGTTTGAGCCCGACATGGGCGGGTATTCCGTGCTTTCAATTATGACGTAGCCGAGATCCGCCGAGGGATCGCAAGGCGGCAGGATGATGTTGCCGTTGACGTAGGGCGCACCGCGCGGCTCGAACAAGAGCAGCCCACGAATGTCGTCCATATGCTCTTCGAGATACTCCTTCTTTTCGAACATGGTCTTGCCCGGAACGTCCTTGACGCCTCCGGTGATCACATTGCCGACTTCGCCCTCGGCATGGCAGCCGACGACCGTGAATGTTTTCGTCCAGCGCATTTTTCTCCTCCTGTGATTGGTCTTGGCCCTGGCGATACCGATTCAGACCGCGTCGAGCCCTCGTTCGAGAAAACGATCGAGTTGTTCCATTTCCTGGTGCGATAGGACGATGCCGTCTCTCTCCGATGTCGCACGAGCAAGGAACCGCCGCTGAGAGGGCAGGCGCGCGCCCTGGCCAAGGATCGCCTCGAACAGCGCTTCAGCACGGCCCAGCGGATTGCCGGGCCGGCCGGCGGCGAAGGCTTTCGGCGAGAAAGCGATGACCAACTCTCCATGCGATGGATAGAGCGTCGTGGTGCCGAGCACATTGAGCGCCTCGGGGCTGGTCAGGTCGCCGATCATGATCCCGGCGAGCAGCTCGATCATCGTCGCGATGGCGGAGCCCTTGTGCCCGCCGAAGGGAAGCATGGCGCCCGCCAGGGCGGCTTCGGGATCGGTCGTTGGCCTGCCGTCCGAATCCATGGCCCAGCCTTCCGGCAGCTTCTTGCCTGCCCGGCGGTGGAGCTCGATCTCGCCGCGCGCGGCAACCGAGGTCGCGAAGTCGAAAACGTAGGGACGCTGCGCTTCTCGCGGCCAGCCAAAGGCAAAAGGATTGGTGCCCAGCAACGGTCCGTTGCCACCGGTCGGAGCGACGGTGGCATAGCTCGGGCACATGGCCAGGCCGGTCAGGCCTGCCTGTGTCAAAGCTTCGACCTCCACCCAAAGGGCGGAAAAATGCACCGCATCATTGATCGCGAGTGCGGCAATGCCGCAGGAGCGTGCCCGCTCGATCAGCACCGGCAGACCCAGTTCGAAGGCTGGGTTGGCGAAGCCGTGCTTCGCATCCACTTTGACGATGGCCGGTGCGTCTTGCGGCAACAACTCGGGCACCGCGTGTGGGCTCACCTTTCCGGCCTTGATCGTCCGCAGGGCGCCTTCGATCCGGTAGATGCCATGTGACTTGCAGGCATCGCGTTCCGCCGCGACGATGACCCTTGTGATGGCGCTGGCCTGAATGGGGTTCAGTCCGGCCTTGCGGAAAATTGCATCGACGCGCTCATGCAGGGCATCGATGGTGATCGTGGTTTTGGTCATTTCTGGCCTTCGGGTTTGGCTGTGCGCAAACGCTGCTTCAAAAATCCAGACCACCGGCAAAGGCTGTTAGATCCTGTGCAAGCAAAGCGGGCTGCTCGAGGGCTGCGAAATGACCACCGCGCGGCATCGCTGTCCACTGGCGGATGTCCTTGAAGACGCGCTCGACCCAACTCCTGGGCGGCATCGGCAGCTCTTTGGGGAACAAAGCCACTGCAAGCGGGACGTTGATCGCTGTGCCGGACGCGAATGCAAGCGGACGGGCGCGCGTTTCCCAATAGAGCCGCATCGACGAAGCGACAGTCCGGGTGAACCAGTAGAGCGAGATGTTGGCGAGCATGTCGTCGCGCGAAAAAGCGGCGTTGGCCAGTTCGCCATCGCAATCGCTCCAGTCGCGGAATTTTTCGATCATCCAGGCTGCCAGTCCGACCGGCGAATCCGTCAGTCCATAGGCAAGCGTTTGCGGACGCGTCGCTTGAATGTGGGCATAGGCGCCATGAAGATCCGCCCATCCGGCTTTCCGTTCCAGGAAGGTGCGTTCTTCCGGCGTCAAGTCGCCGTCCGGACTTGCATCGTGAGGCGGTGAGAATGAGCCGGGGATGAAATTCAGATGCACGCCAGCGAGACTGCCTGGATGCGCGTGCGCCAGACAGGTCGACACGCTGGCGCCCAGATCGCCTCCCTGAGCGAGATATCGCTCGTAGCCGAGACGGCTCATCAGCTCGGCCCAAAGGTCGGCGACGGCGAACAGGTTGAAACCTGGCCTGGTCGGCCGGCTCGAAAAGCCGTAGCCGGGAATCGATGGGACCACGACATTGAAGGCGTCCTCCTGCCTTCCGCCATGCGAAAGCGGGTCGGTCAGGAGCGGGATCAGCCTGTGAAATTCGAAGACGCTGCCTGGCCAGCCATGGGTGAGTATGATCGTTCTGCCGGTCGCAACAGCGGCGCGTGCATGGACGAAATGGATGGTTTCGCCGCCGATATCCGTCTGGTAGTGCGGATGGATGTTCCAGGCGGCTTCATGCTTGCGCCAGTCGAAGCCGGTACGCCAGTACTGCATAAGCCGGCTCAGTTCCTCGTATTCCGTTCCCTGCGCCCAGCCTATTGCCTGCAACTGGTCCGGCTCGCGCCAGGTCGAGATGCGCTTCTTCAAATCGTCGATTTCAGACTGGGCAATCTCGATGGTGAAGGGGCGAATTTTCATGGAGCCCTCTGCTCGCCGGCCATGAGGTTACGGGCGGCGATAAAGTCGCGACGTTGCTGCCGGTTCGCGCGAAGCACTTCCGTCGACGCTTCTATCGAGACCGGCGAGAATCGCAGGTGCGCGCCGACCGGCGCTTGCGCCAGCCGCCAGAGGTCGGCTTCGATCACCGTAGCGATCTTCGGATAGCCGCCGCACGTGTTGGCATCGGCCAGCTGGATGATCGGCTGGCCGGACGGCGGCACCTGGACGGTGCCCGGGACGATCCCGTGCGACAGCAATTCCAGCGGCGAGAGGAGGGAAAGCGTCTCCCCGGAAAGGCGATATCCCATGCGGTTGGCGTCGTTGGTGATGCGCCATTCGCTGCCGGTGAAAGCCGCCTGGGCCTCCGGCGTGAAGGCGTCGAACTCGGCGGCCGGCAGAACCCGCAATTCGATTGCCGAGGCCGCGCCGTCCGCCGCGCCCCGTCGCTCCTCCAGCGCTGCGCCGATGCCGCCCGCGGGAAGCCGGCATTGCGCAGGGTTGAGCGCAAGCCGGTCGCCGCGCGACAGGCCGCGTCCGGCGAGCCCGCCGAAACCGCCTTTCACATCTGTGGCGCGCGAGCCCATGACGGGCGGCAGATCGAGCCCACCGGCGAAGGCGATATAGGAACGCGCACCGATGCGCGGGGCTTCGAGGACAAGGGTCTCGCCGGCGCGGATCGTCGTGGCCCACCAGGGCGGGCAGGGCCGATCGCCGACGCTGACGGCGCAATCCGCGCCGGTGACGGCGACGGCGGTGTCGATGTGCACGCGCAGCCGGAACGGATGAAGCGCCACCTCGATCCCGGCAGCCGAGGGGTCATTGCCCAGCATGAGATTGGCGATCGCCAGCGCCTGCCTGTCCATGGCGCCGCCATGGCTGACCCCCAGCGCCAGATGACCGGGCCGCCCGAGATCTTGGACCGTGTTCGGCAGGCCGGTGGTGAGGATCTCGATCATGCCTCGATCCCTGCGATTGCGAATCGGATTTTGTCTCCGGGCCGGAGCAGCACGGGCAATTCCGCTTCGGCCTTGAACAGCTTCACGTCGGTATGGCCGATGATGTGCCATCCGGACGGCGCAGTCATCGGCATGATACCCGCCTGCGCGCCACCAATGATGACGGCGCCCTCAGCGACTTTGAGGCGAGGCGTGCTGCGCCTTGCCCAGGCAAGCAGCGGGTCGAGACCGGACAGATAGGGAAAGCCCGGCATGGCGCCGATGGCGGCGACGGTGTAGGTGGCCGCCGCGTGGTGCCTGACGGTCTCGTCGACAGACAGGCCGCAATGTGCGGCCCAACCGGCGAGATCCTCGCCACGCGCGCCGCCATAGTGAACGGGAATGGTATGATGCGTGCCGGTCACCGGGTGGGCATCGGTGGCGGACCAGAGCGACATCAGCTGATCTCCGACGCTGTGGGCGTCCGTGGCGAGGGGATCAAACACTACCAGCAGGTTGTTCATGCCGGGAACGGCCTCGCACACCCCTTCGAGGGTCAACGCGGCGTTCGCTACCGCCCAGACCAGTTCCTGGGTGGTATCATTAAAGGCCCCCTGCGCGCCATCGAGCAGCAGCGCGCCCGATCCCGCAAGGCTGATGTGGGGGGTGCCGACAACCATGGGCGGTCAGTCCTTCACCGGCACCGTATAGTTCAGGATCAGGCGACCGCCATCGGGATAGATGGTCTGGCCAACGATGTAGGAAGCGTCGTCGCTGGCCAGGAAGGATGCGACGCTGGCGATCTCCGAAGGTTCGCCACAGCGGCCGCTCGGCGTGCGCGACAGGATAGTCTTGCGCTGCGCTTCGCTGGCCATGACAGAGCTCTTGACCATGTCGGTCAGGATGGTGCCGGGGCCGATGGCATTGACGCGGATATTGTGCGGGATCAATCCGACGGCCATCACCGCCGTCAATTGCTTGATGCCGCCCTTGGACACGGCATAGGCGACGGAATTGGGAATGGCCAGAATGGCATTAATCGACGACATGTTGATAATCGAGCCGCCGCGTCCCTGCGCGATCATGGCCCTTGCCGCGGCCTGTCCGAGTAGGAAGGGAGCCTTGAGATTGACGCGCTGAACCAGGTCGAAGGCTTCCTCGGGGAAGTCGACGAAATCGTCCAGATGGATGATGCCGGCATTGTTGATGAGGACGTCGACACCGCCGAATCGCTCTGTGGCCTTGGCAACAACATCGGCTGCCATTTCCTGCGTGCATTCGGAGAGATCCGCCGATAGCCAGGCGGCACGCTCACCCAGACGTTCGGCATGCTCGCGCCCGCGATCGGCCTGCACGTCGACAAGCACCACCTTGGCGCCATCGGCATGAAAGCGCTCGGCGCAGGCAAGGCCTAGCCCTTGTGCCGCCCCGGTGACGATCACGACTTTTCCTGCGTGCTTCACAACCAATTCCCTTTTTACAATCATGGCGTTTGTGGATATGTTATCCAATCTATCTTGAACTTTGCCGCCATTGCAAGCCCGGACGGGTGGGCTTTGCGGTCACGTTTGCCCAAGCGGCGGCGTTTATGAGCTGCTTTGGCTTTTTTCTGCCAACCATTGCAAGTCGGTTGACTCCACTGAATTAGTTGTGATTGGATACTATATTCATAAAAGTGCCAAGGACGGGGAGTGCAGACGATGGCGGATGGATTACAGGAAAGCGAACTGATCGACGCGTTCCGCGTTCTGGCTACGCCGTTGATCAGCGACAATCTCGCCCGTGTCCCCGGGGCTGTCGGATTGCGGCCATTTCACCGGGTAGGCGGCGTCATGGCGGGGAGGGCGCTGACGGTCAGGACCCGCCCCGGCGACAACCAGTTCATCCATCGTGCGCTCGATCTGTTGCAGCCCGGCGATGTCATTGTCGTCGATGGCGGTGGCTATGAGGGGCGCGCGCTGGTCGGCGAGATCATGACACGTGTCGCGGCGTCGCGCGGTGCCGCAGGCATTGTCATCGACGGCGCCATTCGCGATGCCGGTGCCATCGGCCGCAATCCGTTTCCATGCTTCGCACGGTCGGCCATCCATCTCGGACCTTACAAGGATGGTCCGGGAGCCATAAATGTTCCCGTCTGCATAGGCGGCATGGTCGTCGGTCCTGGCGACATCGTCGTGGGTGACGAGGATGGCGTCGTGGCATTTCCAATCGACGGTGCCGCGGCCTTGCTGGCCGCCGTCCGGGCGCAGGAAGCCCGCGAGGCCGAGATTATGCAAAGCATCCGGGAGAACCGTTACCAGGGAGCCTATGCCCGGGCTGCCGGCGGCAGTCACTGAACGGCGGATCAGGAGCCTGCCGGTGACAATCGCATGGCCGGCTGGCGATCTTGCTCAACATAACCGCTCCGCAGCTAACCGAGGGGCGAAACAATGCATTTCGGGCACGCCGCCTGGATGCGCCAACAGGGGAAATGGAGAGAATTAATGGTTGTTTCCTTCAAGAGGCTTGCCAAGAGGCTTGCTTGCGCCACCGCCCTTGCCGGGCTGGCTATGACCACGATGGCCGCGGCTGCCGACATCAAGATCGGCATCGTGGCCCCCATGACTGGCCAACTGGCCAGTGAAGGGCAGGATATGGAGAACGCCGTGAAGATGGCGATCGATGCCGTCAACGCCAAGGGCGGCGTCAACGGCGACAAGATCACCACCACCACCGCCGACGACGCCTGCGATCCCCAGCAGGCGGTGACCGCAGGCAGCAAGCTTGTCTCGGAAGGCGTGACCGCCATCGTCGGCGGCTACTGCTCGGGCGCCGTCTTGCCGACATTGAAGATCTATGGTGACGCCGGCATTCCGTTCGTCATCATCGGAGCGAACTCGACCAAGCTGGTCGCCGCCAATCAGGGCAATGCTTTCCTCGCCAATTCGACCGGCGACATGCAGGCGACGACAGCCGTCGAACTCTTCAAGAAGAACGGCTACAAGAAGATCGCGGTCGTGGACGAAGGCGATGCCTATTCGTCCGACCTGGCCAAGCTGACCGCCGAAGCTTTCAAGAGTGCTGGCGGCGAAATTGCCGCCAAGGAGACCACCACGGCCGGCGAGCAGGACTATTCGGCGGTCGTCACCAAGATCAAGTCGAGCGGCGCCGATGCTGTCTTCTGGACCGCCTACCATGCCGGTGGTGCCCTGCTCACCAAACAACTTCGGCAGGCCGGGTTCCAGGGCGGCATCGTGCTGGGCGACGGCAACAATTCGCCGGAATATCTGGAGATCGCCGGTTCGGCCGGTGAGGGCGTGTATCTGTTGTCTCCGCCCACCGTCGACCTCTTGTCCGGCGCCGCCGACTTCAAGGCCAAGTACAAGGAAACCTATGGCCGCGACGCGGGCGCCTATGCGGCGCTCTCCCATGATGTGGGCGGCCTGATCGCCGATGCGATCACGCGGGCCAAGTCGGCGGATCAGAAGGCGATCATCGAGGCGCTCAAGGCGAGCGACTTCAAGGGCCTTGCCGGTGAAATCAAGTTCACCGACAAGAACACGCTCCAGACCTCGAACTTCCGCCCGGTGATCGCCAAGGGCGGCAAGTGGGTAGCCGAATAAAGGCTAACAGGATTGACGCCGAGGCAGGCCTTGTGGCGGCCTCGGCGTCACCGCCGATTGTCTGGCGCGCTGACGCGGCGCCCAGCCAAGACTTTTTCAATTCTGCCCTGGAGCATCAATGACGCTCGACCTGCTTATTCAGCAACTGGTGAACGGTCTTATCGTCGGCTCGTTCTATGCCCTGATCGCGCTTGGCTACAGCATGGTCTTTGGCGTCATCAAGCTCCTGAATTTCGCCCATGGCGACATCTACATGAACGGCGCCTTCGTCGGCCTCATCGTGTTTTCCTTCGTCGGCATATGGGTCGGCAATGGCTGGCTGGGCGTGGTCTGCGCCCTGCTTGTGTCGATGCTGGCTGTCGGCTTGCTCGGCGTCATCATCGAGCGCTTCGCCTATCGGCCGATGCGCAATGCGCCGCGCCTGTCCATCCTCATCACGGCGCTCGGTGCGTCGATGGTGTTGAACGGCACGGCACTCGCGCTGACAGGCGGGCGGCATTACGCCTTCAACACGGACCTCGGTTTTGCCGGTGTCGACATTTCCACCGTTCACATCACCTACACGCAGATGGTGCTGGTGGCCGCCTCCATCGCTCTTATGACAGGCATGCAGGCCTTTGTCTCACGCACCATGTACGGCAAGGCGATGCGCGCCGTGTCCATCGACATGGGGGCGAGCCGCCTGATGGGCATCGATGTCGACCGGGTGATCGCGTTGACCTTTTTCATGGGTTCGGCGCTCGCCGCCGGCGGCGGGGTCATGGCCGGCGCCTATTATGGCAGTGTCCATTTCTTCATGGGCTTCATCATGGGGCTCAAGGCCTTCACCGCCGCGGTCATAGGCGGGATCGGCAGCGTGCCGGGCGCCATGCTCGGCGGCTTGCTGCTCGGCCTGCTCGAGGCTTTCGGTTCGTCCTTGCCCTTCGTCGGCTCGGAATGGCGTGACGTCTTCGTGTTCGGGACCCTGATCCTGTTCCTTGTGTTCAAGCCGACCGGCCTTCTTGGACGCTCTGTCGTGGAGCGGGTGTGATGATCGACGAAGTGAGAACCATGCCGGCCGCCGGGCAACAGCAATTGATGCGCTGGTCCGTCGTGCTGCCCAGCCTGGCGGCGCTCGCCGTCGCGCTGGTCTTGCCGCAATTTGCCAACGCCTATGTGACGGAGGTGGCAACTACGGCGCTGCTCTATGTCGTTCTGTGCCTCGGCCTCAACATTGTCGTCGGCTATGCGGGCCTGCTCGACCTCGGCTACGCCGCCTTCTTCGCGGTCGGCGCCTACACGTCTGGCATCCTGACCGCGGAATTCGGCTTCAACTTCTGGCTCACCATCCCGGTCGCCATGGCGGCAGCCTGCGTGGCCGGCATCATCATCGGGGCTCCGACATTGAGACTGCGCAGCGACTATCTGGCGATCGTGACGCTGGGCTTCGGCGAGATCGTGCGCATCATCGCCCGCAACCTCGACATCACCGGTGGCGCCAGCGGCCTCATCGGCATCGAGCGGCCGGAGATCTTCGGCTTCAAGCTGATGCAGGTGCAGCACTTCTACTATGCGTTCCTGGTGCTTGCGCTGCTCACCGCCTTCGTCTGTCTGAGCGTCGAGCGATCGCGAATGGGACGAGCCTGGTTTTATGTTCGCTATGACGAGGACGCTGCCGCCGGTATCGGCATCAACCGTGTCACGGCCAAGCTGCAAGCCTATATGATGGGCGCTGTGATCGCTTCCGTGGCCGGATGCCTCTACGCCGCCAAGATGACGGCCATTTCGCCGGAGAGTTTCACCTTCAACCAATCGCTGCTCATCCTTCTCGGTGTCGTCCTGGGCGGCATGGGCCGCATTCCCGGCGTCGTCCTTGGTGCTGTTCTCGTGGCCCTGCTTCCGGAGGTGCTGCGCGGCGCGGGGACCTATCGTCCCTTGGTGACCGCAATTGCGCTGCTGGCAATCATGCTCTTCAGGCCGAACGGGCTGTGGCCGGACAAGCGAGTTTGACCATGGCGCTGCTGGAAGTCCGCGACCTGCGCCTCAGTTTCGGAGGACTGAAAGTCCTTCACGACATTTCGTTCTCAGTTGAGAAAGGCGCCATCAACAGTCTTATCGGGCCGAACGGGGCCGGCAAGACATCACTCTTCAATTGCCTGACCGGCTTCTACAAGCCGAAGGGCGGCTCGATCAGTCTGGGCGGCCGGCCGATCACCGGCTTGCCGCCGCATCGCATCACCGCGCTCGGCCTCGCCCGTACGTTCCAGAACATCCGGCTGTTCAAGGAAATGACCGTTCTGGAAAACGCCATGTCCGGCCAGCATTGCCGCAGCCGCCACGGCATCGTGTCGGCGATCCTGCACTTGCCTGCACAGCGGCGCGAAGAGGAGGAGATCCGCGCGACCGGCATGCGCTGGCTCGATTTCGTCGGCATCCAGCAGCATGCGCATCGCCGCGCCGGCGGTCTCTCTTATGGCGATCAACGGCGGCTCGAACTCGCAAGAGCCCTGGCGTCGGCGCCTACGCTCATCCTGCTGGACGAGCCTGCCGCCGGCCTGAACGAGCGCGAGAAGCTGGACCTTGTACACCTGATCCGCCGCATCCGTGACGAAACCGGTGTCACCGTCCTGCTGATCGAGCACGACATGGGCCTGGTCATGCAAGTGTCGGAGAAGATCGTGGTGTTCGACTACGGTCAGAAGATCGCCGACGGGCCGCCGGAGGCCGTGCGAGCAGACCCTCGGGTCATCGAAGCCTATCTCGGTACGGAGGAATGATGGAAGCCGAAATCGTTCTTTCCGCGGACCGCATCGTCGCGCGCTATGACGGCATCGAAGCCCTTCATGGCGTCAGTCTTTCTGTCAAACGCGGCCAGATCGTCGCCCTGCTTGGCGCGAATGGTGCAGGCAAGAGCACCACCCTGCGCACGCTGTCCGGCCTTGTTGCCGCATCCTCCGGATGTGTCCGCTTCCTGGGCGAGGACATAACCAAAGTCCCTGCCCATCGCCTGCCGCATCGCGGGCTCGTCCACGTCCCGGAGGGAAGGCGTATTTTCGGCGACATGACGATCAGGGAGAACCTTGACCTGGGCTCGTTTACGCTTGCCGACGACGTCGAGCGCCGGCGACGGCTGGACCATGTTTTCGAGCTCTTTCCCATCTTGGCGCGCCGGCAGAATGGCGATGCAAGGAACCTCTCGGGCGGTGAGCAGCAGATGCTGGCGATCGGCAGAGCCCTCATGGCCGCGCCCAAGGTGCTGTTGCTCGATGAGCCTTCCATGGGTCTGGCGCCGCAACTGATCAAGGAAGTCATGAACATCGTGCAGCGCCTCAATCGTGAAGGCGTGACCATCCTGCTTGTGGAGCAGAATAGCAAAGTCGCCCTGAAATTCGCCGACTACGGCTACGTTCTCAAGGCCGGACGCGTTGTTCTTGAGGGACCAGGCAGCGATCTCGCGAGCAATGAAGCGGTTATCAGCGCCTATTTAGGTGGCGTCGCTGCTTAGCTCGCAAATCTGCCAACGCCCGGATTTTTACAAATGATGCCGCCGCTCCAGTCCATGATTTGTCCGCCTTGCAGGAGTGGGATCAGCCACAACGAGGCGGAGCATATCGAACTCGGATACGCCGTCCCAAAGGGGTAGTTGCGTGAGCCTGCCGAGGGAACACCGGCACTGCGACAGGCTGCCTGGACGATCGGGAAGCGGTCTAATCAGGCAACAGAACCGGTTGTTTCAAGCGCCGCAGGATGTGTCTGCCAACGAAATGGGCCGGGAAGAGCACCATAGTTGTGGTTCACAGAGCGTGGTCTGCGGCAGCCTGGACCTGGCAAAAAGTGCGCGACCTCCACGTCGATCTTGGGCGGGCGCATCTGACTGGCTGCAGGGGCGTCAGTGGCGGAGGAAGTGGGATTCGAACCCACGGTGAGCTTGCACCCACGCCGGTTTTCAAGACCGGTGCCTTAAACCGCTCGGCCATTCCTCCATCGTGGTTTTTCAACCATTTGGGCAGCGCGGGGCCAACTCGTTTGGCCTGTGGCACCGGATTGGCACCGAAGGCGCTCCCGGCTGGTTCACGCCTCATTCCTGTAAAGCGGCATTGAGGGCTGCGTCAACCACCACTGTGTCGGTTCCTGCCGTCCTGGCAGGCTCTGAGTTTGTCGGAATCGAGCACCGGAACTCGCTATCCCATTGATGCATGATGAAGAAGGAGCCCGCCGACTGGCGATGTACAGGTTTGCGCGCGAACACAAAAAGCCTGACGCTGGAGGGCTTTCGTGCAGGCCCAACCGAGGGCGCGACCTACCGACCAAGCCATCCTCGGAATTGGGCGGAGGGAATCCCTACGGGTCAGCCTCTTGGGACAGCTGCGGTATCCCGCAGAATTTAACTTTCGCCAAGGGAACAGCTACTGGTGAGGAAGGCCGAAGCTGCAAATCGGCTCCGGCCTGTACGGTCCTCAGTCTTTGCAATTTTCGTCCGCCTTTGCCGCCGCGGCCTTATCACCGTGCTGCTGCGCCTCGATGTCCTGCTGCGAGGTTGCAAGGTTTTTGTCGCCGCCGCCTTCAGCGCCCGCCAACGGCATCGTGGTGCCATCCTTGGCGGCTGGCTTGTTCGCGTTGCCCATGGCCTTCGGAGTCTCTAAAGGCGCGTGGGTTCCATCTTTCGAAATACCGGCGGTCTGTCCGGCATCGGTCCCGGTGTTCGAAGCTGACTTGTCCGGACATGCGGCGATCGCAGACCCGGCAGAAAGCGACATCGCGATCGCGACCATCAATGAAGTCATTTTCATCATGCTCGTCCTTCTGTTCGAGTGCCCTGCGGATGAAACTAGCGGCGCATTTCTTTGTTCCGGCGGTCGGTCCGCTGCCCGACAAAGCCCGGTCAACCGGCAGACACGGCGGGCAGGAGCGAAGCCAGGCTTTCTGTGGCAGAGGGCATCACATCTCTCGCGTGGAAGCACGAAAACCGTTACTTTTCAGAGAGCTCTTACGGTGGAGACGCCACAATCTTGCCCGGTTGCGGCCACAATCGGTTAATACCGTGATAAGCAATTCCTGCGCACAAAGGATCGGGGTTTTAAGCGTCGTTGGTATTGTCGGGTGAGTGTTTTGGCTCCTCTGGTGGTTGAACGCGACGCCTTGAGTTGAGACTGAAGGGGACATCAGGAAAATGCAGGCTGTGACGCCACCGCGTCTTCGTCGCGCTGCTACCGTCGCGTTGTTCGCCATGTCGGCCGCCTTGCTGGCTGCCTGCGCGTCGCAGCCTGAGCCGAAAGCGATGGTCAACAAGAAGACCCGCTCCAAGGAATATTTCGCCGAATCCGAATATGGCGTGAAGGCAAGCCCGCGTGTGATCTCCCGGAACGGGCGCATCCAACGTGGCGGCGGCAGGGATCAGCTTGGCAAACCCTATCAGGTCCGCGGCAAGTGGTATTACCCGAAGGAAGACAAGCGTTACGCCAAGGTCGGCTTGGCCTCCTGGTATGGCGATGCCTTCCACGGCCGGCTTACCGCCAATGGCGAAGTCTACGACATGACCCATCTGACGGCGGCGCACCCGACCATGCCGCTGCCAAGCTATGCCCGCGTCACCAATCTCAAGACCGGCAGTTCGGTCATCGTTCGCGTCAACGATCGCGGCCCATATCACGAAGGCCGCATCATCGACGTATCGGAGCGCGCTGCCCAGATGCTTGACTATGCCAACACCGGCACCGCTCAGGTAAAGGTCGAATATGTCGGCCGCGCGCCGCTCGACGGCGATGACGACCAGTATCTGATGGCCTCCTATCATCCCGGCAACAGGGCGCCAGACCCGTCGGATGGACTGCCGACCGGCGTCATGGTCGCCATGAACGGGCCGTCGCCAAGCCTGCCTGCCGGCACTGCTGCCGTGCCGTTTCCGGGCCAGTTGACCGATTCCGGTTCTGTCCAGCCGATCATGTCGACGCAGTCGTCGGCCTATGGCGATCTGGCGCTTCCGGATTTCGGCCCGATCGTGCCGGAGCGTCCGCAGATCAATCTGCCGCCGCAATCGCCGTTTGCCGTGGCCTCGCTGTCCTATGCCGACGAGCGGGTCGAACGCGGCGTCTCAAATGCCTTCGCCGCGATGGGTGGCGACGGCATGTCGCCGGCCGATGTGCTCCAATCATGGAAACGGCAGCCGCCAACGGCCGGTCCGTCCACTGACTACGTCGCGGCTGGTTCGTTCGAGGATGCAGCGGAGGCCAAGCGTGTTGCCGCTCAGCTTGCCGCATACGGCAAGATCGAGATCCAGCGTTCGGAACTCGATGGCGAGGATTGGTATTCGGTCAATCTCTATCCCGATGGCCACCGCAATCTCGATGATTTGCTGCAGGCTGCCTGGTCGCATGGCGCGCCCGATGCACTGGCTGTGCGCAACTGAGCGCAAGCCTGGTGGGATTTCCGCTGCGCGGTTGATCCGCCGCGCAAAAAGCCTGATACTTTTCGCGGGCTTGCCGGCGGTGCCGGCCAACGGGTCGAACATCATGCAATTTCGCTTGCTCCCGCCTCTCGCCGGGCTTCTGGTTTTAGGCTTGCTGCTGTTTTTCCAGGCTCCGGCCGGTGCACAGCTGTTCGAGACCAAGGCCGCGCAGGCCTTCATGATCGATGCCGAGACCGGGACGGTGCTGTTTTCCAAGGAGGCCGACAAGCCGATACCGCCGGCCTCGATGGCCAAGCTGATGACCATGGAAGTGGTTTTCAACGCCATCAAATCCGGCCGCCTGAAGCTCGACGATACGTTCGTGGTCAGCGAGAACGCCTGGCGCAAGGGTGGCGCGCCTTCGGGAACATCGACGATGTTCGCCAAGCTCAAGTCGTCGATCCGGCTCGAAGACCTGATTCAGGGCGTGACCGTGCAGGCGGCCAATGACGGCTGCATCGTCATCGCCGAAGGCATGTCGGGATCCGAAGACAATTTTGCCGCGCAGATGACCGAACGCGCCCGCCAGATCGGCCTCAAGACGTCGACTTTCGTCAATTCGACCGGCCTGCCGGCGGATGGTCAGCAGACGACCGTGCGCGAGCTGGCGCAGCTCGCCCTGCACCTGTGGCGCGATTATCCGGATTTCTATCGCTATTATGCCCAAAAGGATTTCACCTGGAACAAGATCTCACAGAGGAACCGCAATCCGCTGCTGGCGATGGACATCGGCGCCGACGGCCTGGCGGTCGGGGCGAGCGAGGCAGCCGGTTTCGGCATCGTCGGTTCGCTCAGCCACAATGGTACCCGCGTGATCGCGGCGATGAGCGGGCTGGCCTCGGACAAGGAGCGCGCCGAGGAAGCGCGAAAGCTGCTCGACTGGGGTGTCCGCTCCTTCGAGAAGACTGAAATTTTCGCCAGGGACGAGGTGGTTGGAGAAGCCCAGGTTTTCGGCGGCGCCAAATCCGGGGTGACGCTGAAGGCAAAGGGACCGATCGACATCTTCCTGCCGATCACCAACCGCGACAAGCTGACGGCCAGGATCGTCTATGACGGCCCGGTTGCAGCACCGGTGGAGGAGGGGCAGCCGGTGGGTGCGCTGCGCGTCTGGATCGGCGATACGCTGAGCCAGGAGACGCCGCTTTTCGCAGCCGAATCGATCGGCGTCGGCACGCTGCCGCAGCGCGCGCTCGATGCAGTCAAGGAACTGGCGATCGGCTGGCTGCGCTAACGCATGTCGCTCAAAACCAGCCATGGTTTTGGGGAACGACATGCATAAGGGCAAAAAATCGACGGCATGGACGTTTGGCCCAACGCGGACTATCTAGAGCGCTACAATCCCATTCAGCCATGGACAAGAAGGCCTCTCGGTTGGCACGCGGTTTTTTCATCACCTTCGAAGGCGGCGAGGGGGCAGGCAAGTCGACGCAGATCGAGCGGCTGGCCAGGAAGATGCGCGCCAAGAAATACGACGTGCTGCTTACCCGCGAACCCGGCGGCTCGCCGGGCGCCGAAGCGGTCAGGCATGTGCTGCTGTCGGGCGCAGCCGAACCGTTCGGGCCGAAGATGGAAGCGCTGCTTTTCGCCGCCGCGCGGTCCGATCATGTCGAGCAGGTGATCCGGCCGGCGGTCGAGCGTGGCTCCATCGTGCTTTGCGACCGCTTCCTCGATTCCTCACGCGTCTATCAGGGCGTCACCGGCGGCATCGATCCGGCGTTCATGGATGCGCTGGAACAGGTCGCCATCAACGGCATGATGCCGGACATGACGCTGATCTTCGACATCGACCCAGCGGAAGGCCTGAGGCGCGCAACGCTGCGGCGCGGCGCCGAGGCAGTCGCCGACCGTTTCGAAAAGGAGACGCTGGCGATCCACCAGGCCCGCCGCGAGGCGTTTCTGGCGATCGCCAAGGCCGAGCCGGAGCGCTGCATCGTCGTCGACGCAGCCGCCGAGCCCGACGCGGTTGAGAACGTCGTCACCGCGGCGGTGTTCGCGGCGCTGGCGGCGAGAACGCCGGCACGCGACAGGCAGGCAACGCCGGCATGATCTTCGAGCGCATCGCACCCGAGCAGCATGACACGCTCGACGGCGTGCCGGAGCCCTCCGAAACGCCCCTTCTGGTCGGGCACGGCCAGGCTGCAGGCGTGCTCACCGCCGCCTATCGCGCCGGCAAGCTGCCGCATGCGCTGATCTTTTCCGGGCCAGTCGGCATCGGCAAGGCGACGCTCGCCTTCCACCTTGCGCATCATCTGCTGAAGCACCCGGATTTCGCGCAGGCGCCGGAAAGCCTTGCCGCTCCCGATCCGGCGTCGTCGCTGTTTCGCCAGATCGCCACCGGGGCGCATCCTTCCGTGCTGCATCTGACCCGGCCGCTGAACGACAAGACCAAGAGTTTCAAGACGGTCGTCACCGTCGATGAGATCCGCAAGGTCAGCCGCTTCCTGTCGCTGACCTCGCATGACGGCAGCTACCGGGTCGTCATCGTCGACCCCGCCGACGACATGAACACCAATGCCGCCAATGCCTTGCTGAAAAATCTTGAAGAGCCGCCGGCACGGACGCTGTTCATCCTGATTGTCCACGCGCCGGGCAGCCTGCTGCCGACGATCCGGTCGCGCTGTCAGGTGGTGCGATTGACCCCGCTCGACGCCGACGACCTGATGACGGTGCTGGAAACGACCGAGCCGGCGCCGCCTGAGGATCCGGCGGCGCGCGCGGCACTGGCCGAGCGGGCAGGGGGCAGCGCCCGCAACGCGATCCTCTTGACGCAGTATGGCGGGCTGGAGATCGCTTCGACGCTCGACGCTCTGGTCACCGGGAGAAAGAGCGATGTCGGCGGCGCGTTCCGCCTCGCCGAAGCCGTGGCCGGCCGCGATCAGGCGATCCAGTTCGATATCTTCAACCGCCGGGCGCTAGACCTGTTGTCGGACGCGGCAAGCCAGGCAGCACTGGCTGGCGATCTCGCACGAGCCAAAACGCTGTCGGACACTTGGCATGAGGCGCTGGACGCTATATCTGAGACCGATACTTACAATCTCGATAAGAAGCAGCACGCCTTGATCATGATCGACCGCCTGAATTCTGCAATGCGAATGTGACTGGGTTTCCTGGATCGGGATGGCAAATGCTGCCTCGATACGATATCCACCGCCACGCCTTTCCATTCAGACATTCATGACGGTTCATTCATGTCACGCGACAAATTCTACATCACCACCCCGATCTTCTATCCGAACGGCAAGCCGCATATCGGCCACGCCTATACGGTCATTGCAACCGACGCCCTGGCACGCTTCCAGCGCCTGGACGGCAAGGACGTCTTCTTCCTGACCGGCACCGACGAGCATGGCCTGAAGATGCAGCAAACGGCCGAGAAGGAAGGCATAACGCCACTGGCGCTGGCCGACCGCAATTCGGCGATTTTCCGCGCAATGACCGAGGCGATGGGCGGCTCGAATGACCAATACATTCGCACGACCGAACCGCGCCACTACGAATCCTGTCAGGCGATCTGGAAAGCGATGGCCGCCAATGGCGACATCTATCTCGACCGCTATAGCGGCTGGTATTCGGTGCGCCAGGAAGCCTATTTCGACGAGAGCGAGACGACGCTCGGCGACGACGGCGTGCGCCGCGAACCGCTTGGGTCGCCGGTCGAATGGAACGAGGAAGAAAGCTATTTCTTCCGGCTTTCCGCCTATCAGGACAAATTGCTGGCGCTTTATGAGAGACAGCCCGACTTTGTCGGTCCGACCGAGCGCCGCAACGAGGTGCTCAGCTTCGTCAAGTCGGGGCTGAAGGATCTGTCGATCTCGCGCACGACCTTCAAATGGGGCGTGCCGGTGCCAGGCGACGACAAGCATGTGATGTATGTCTGGGTCGACGCCTTGACCAACTACATCACCGCCGCCGGCTATCCCGACACAAAGGCCGAGCAATGGCACTATTGGCCGGCCACGCACATCATCGGCAAGGACATTGTCCGCTTCCATGCGGTCTATTGGCCGGCATTTCTGATGTCGGCGGGCATCGAGTTGCCAAAGCGCGTTTTCGCGCATGGCTTCCTGTTCAACCGCGGCGAGAAGATGTCGAAATCTGTTGGCAACGTCGTCGATCCATTCGCGATGGTCGAGCACTACGGTCTCGACCAGGTGCGCTACTTCTTCCTGCGCGAGGTGCCGTTCGGTAACGATGGCAGCTACAGCCATGACGCGATCGTCAACCGCACCAATGCCGATCTTGCCAACGGCCTCGGCAACCTGGCGCAGCGCTCGCTGTCGATGATCGCCAAGAACTGCGGCGGCGTGGTGCCGCAGCGCGGCGAGCTGACGGATGCAGACAGAGCGATCCTGGATCAGGCCGCCGCCGCGCTCGACACCGCGCGCAAGGCGGTCGCCGAGCAGGGCATCCATCTGGCGCTGGCAGCGATCTTCGGCGTGGTGGCGGAAGCCGATCGCTACTTCGCCGGCGAGGCACCATGGGCGCTGAAGAAGACCAACCCGGCGCGCATGGAAACGGTGCTGTGGACAACCGCCGAAGTCGTGCGCCGCGTGGCGGTGCTGTGTCAGCCCTTCACTCCGGGCTCGGCCGCGAAACTGCTCGACCTGCTGGCGGTGCCGGCGGAGAGCCGCGATTTCGTGCATGTCCACGCGGATCACGCGCTTGTGCCCGGCACTGCGTTGCCGGTGCCGGAAGGCGTGTTTCCGCGTTATGTCGAACAGCCGGACGCGAACATCTGATGCTCGTCGACAGCCACTGCCATCTGGATTTTCCAGATTTCGCCGAGGAGCGGGCGGCCATCGTCGCCCGCGCTTTAGCCGCCGGAATTGGCCGTATGGTGACGGTCTCGACACGCGTGAAGCGTTTTCCGCAAGTACTTGAGATCGCTGAAACTTTCGACGAAGTCTATTGCTCTGTCGGCACTCATCCGCACAATGCGGCCGAAGAACTGGATATCACGGTCGAGGAGCTTGTGCGGCTATCCGCGCACCCGAAAGTAGTGGCCATCGGCGAGGCCGGTCTCGACTATTTTTACGACAAGGCGCCACGCGATGCACAGGCGCAAGGCTTTCGCAATCACATCGCCGCCGCCCGTGAAACGGGGCTGCCGCTGGTCATCCATTCGCGCGATGCCGATGCCGACATGGCTGATATTCTCGAGGACGAAACAGGGAAGGGCGCCTTCCCCTTCATCCTGCATTGCTTTTCTTCCGGGCGCCGGCTTGCCGAGGTGGGCGTCGCTCTCGGTGGCTACGTGTCGTTCTCGGGCATCCTGACCTTCAAGAATTCAGCTGAGTTGCGTGCCATTGCCGCCGATGTCCCGCATGCCCGATTGCTGGTCGAAACCGATGCGCCCTATCTGGCGCCCGTGCCGTTTCGGGGCAAACGCAACGAGCCCGCCTATGTCGCCCATACCGCCAAGGTGCTGGCCGAAACGATCGGGGTAAGCGAAGCTGAAATCGCCGATCTGACCACAGATAATTTCTTCCGGCTGTTCGGCAAGATGCCGCGGCCTGCAGAGCAAAGTGCCTGAACGATGACTGACCGGCTGCGCCTCACCATTCTCGGCTGCGGCTCGTCCCCAGGTACGCCGCGCATCACCGGCGATTGGGGCAATTGCGACCCCGACAACCCCAGGAACCGGCGCACCCGTGCCGCCGCGCTCGTCGAGCGGATCGCGGCGAACGGCAGCCGAACGACTGTCGTCATCGACACGGGGCCGGATTTTCGGCAGCAGATGCTGCTGGCCGGCGTTAAACGTGTCGATGCGGTCGTCTATACCCACCCGCATGCCGACCATATCCATGGCATCGACGATCTGCGCGGTTTCGTCCTCGATCAGCGCCAGCTCATCGACGTCCATGCCGACAGGGCGACGATGCTTCGGCTGCGGGAAGCGTTCGGATACTGTTTCGAGACGCCGCAAGGCAGTTCCTATCCGCCGATCGTCAGGCCGCATCTCATCGAGCACACCAGGCCGGTGGTCGTCGAAGGAGAGGGGGGTACCCTCACCCTCGAGCCGCTGCCGCAGATCCACGGCGACATCGTATCGCTCGGTTTCCGCATTGGCGGTCTCGCCTATTGCCCCGACATCAGCGACTTTCCGGAACCCACCGCCGAACGGCTGGGCGACCTCGACGTGCTGATCATCGACGCGCTGCAGTACCGGACGCATCCAAGTCATCTGTCACTTGGCGAAGCGCTCGAATGGATCCAGCGGCTGGCGCCGATACATGCGGTGCTGACACATATGCACGTGCCGCTCGACTACGTCTCGGTGATGGCCGAGACACCAGCCAATGTCGAACCCGCCTATGACGGCATGGTTATAGAAATCCCTTATGAATCAGCACGATGCGAATAGAGCTTCATGAGGGCTTTCGGCTCCTTGGTGCAAATATCAGCAGCGTTCCGATCCGCTCGTAGCCCATCCGGGGATAAAGCAGCGCCCCGGCATGGGTTGCTGCCAGCACCGAGTACCTTGACCCGCGCGCGCGATCGTCGTGCAACATTTTCGATATCAAAGCCTGACCAATGCCGCGACGCCGGTGCGACGGCTCGACATACATGCTCGAACACCAGGTGGCTCCCACGGCATCCAGGCTGCGAACGCGCCCAACGATGTCGGCGCCGTCGATTGCCACATACTGGCGGAACGGCGCGGTGTCGCCGAGCAAATCGTCTGGGATCGGCTGCCTGCGGATGATCTTTCCCAACTGTGCCGCCCGTTCGGCCGTCTGCACGCGTTCGACCGAAGCAATCGATGGCGGGTTCGGAATCCGGTGCAATCGGTGGACGAAAAAGCCTTCGGTCCGCAGCAGCCGGTAGCCGAGAGCTTTGTAGGCGGTTCGTGTCGGCCCGTCCGGATCGTCGTTCGCGATCACAACGGAAATGGCAAAGCCCGGCCGTGCATGCTGCCGCACGACGGCATCGGTCTCTTGAGCGGCGACGTCATGGACGACCCATTCTTCGCCGCGGTAATCGCGAGGATTCTTGCGTTCGGCATCGCGCATCAACCACAATGGTCCAACGCGGCTGGCCTCGTAAGGAAAGGTGCGGCTCCTATCAGCGCTGAAGCCATGCACGAACACTTCGATTGCCGCTTCGATCTCGCTGTTTGCCATCTTCATTTCGACAGCCTAGCGTTGGCGATCCGCTCAAGGCAATACGCCACAATCGGCTCAAGCCTATGAGAACCAGCGGCAATTTACAGTTCTTGGCCCATGCATTAGTTCCATAATCTATCTTATGCGACTTTTGGATACGGCGAGCGGCATGGATGCGGCGGTCCCCGACTTCACTTTCCAGTTCCCTTGGAGGCTTCAGCCTGGAAACACGTGAGGCTTGGAAACATCCGCTCGACATTGTGAGCGCGCAGCCGTCGGCAGCGCGCTCGACTCTTTGTTCGAACGATCGGGTCAATCGGAGCGACTATTCCAGAATAACGGTGGCCTCCACCTCGAAAAGCATGGGATCGATTGCAAGCTTGGGAACGGGAACCAGAGTCTGCGCCGGCAGCGCCTCGCCGAACATGTCCTTGACGTTCCTGGTCAACACCTCGAGCTTGGACATGTCGTGGTCGACCACGAAGACCGTGAGCTTCGCCACCTGATCCGGCTTGGCGCCGATGCCCTCAAGCGCAGCATGCAAATTTGCGTAGGCCTGCTTCACCTGGACGGCGAAATCCGGTGACAAGGTTCCTGTGCTGTCTTGGCCGCCCTGCCCGGAGATGTAGGCGATCCGAGCTCCGAGCGGTGCGATTACGGCGGTGCTGTAGCCATTCGGCGACGGGTCGTAGAGCGCCTGTGGATTGACAATAGTCAGCTTGAACTCGTTCGCCGGCGACGCAGTGGGGACTGCAATGGTCATGATGATTAGCCCTCCGATAAGCAGATGCTTGATTGCGCGTGACATGGTTTTTCGCTTGGCTCCGCAGCCTGCGAGCAACCTACCCTGGCGCCTGCAGATTGAACTTTAACCTAATCGCTACGTGAATCGTGCGATGTACGAGTCATCGTATGGTACGTCGTACGAGTCAATCGTTCAAGATCGACATTTGTCGCGTTGCCGGTCAAAATCGATGTCCTGAAAAAGCGAGGACGACGGATGATAGCCAAACGCAGCGGCGCCCGGAGCAAAGGGGATCAACGGATAAGCGTGTCGCTCCAGCCCGTGCAGCAAGCGAGCAGCGAGCCGCCGCTGTCTCGAGAGCGTATCGTGGCGACCGCGGTGGAACTGCTGGACGCCCAGGGCATAGACGGATTGACAATGCGTCGGCTGGCCGATCGCCTCGGCTCGGGTGTGATGAGCCTATATTGGCACGTCGACAACAAGGAGGATGTCTTTGATCTAGCAGTCGATTCGGTGCTCGAACATCGCGGATCGCCTGAAACAGGTGAGTCTCCGGACTGGCGCGGAGACGTCGTTCATATGCTCGAAGACTGGCGCGCCAGAATGTTGCGCCATCCTTGGTCGGCATCGCTGTTGCCGCGCCGGGCGCTCGGCCGGAACATTCTCGGTCGCCTGGAAATGCTGAGCAAGACCTTGTCCAGAGCCGGTGTTGCGGACGCGGATCTGAACGCCGCGATATGGTCGCTCTGGAACTATGTGATGGGCGCCACCCTCACCCGGGCAAGCTTCGATCTCTCGGAAGAAGACAGGGCAGCCGCACAGCAGCGTCTTACACATCTCAGCGAACACTACCCGACAATCGAACGCTCTCGTCTGCTGTTGGACAACGATTGGGATGGCGCCTTCCGAAGAGGCCTCGACTTCCTGCTCGACGGCCTCTCGCCAAGATAGAATTCCGGCGCTCCGCCCGGAGCAGACCGGATGGCGCTGCTTTGCGCACGCGACGCAAGAGCTTCCCAGTCCACATCATCACGTTTGGCTCGCCGCCAAGGCGGCGCAGGCAGCGGGCAAGCCCCAGATGCTCGATCCCATCGCGGCGGTGGCTGGTGCGGCTGCATTGCAGCTGAATTGTTGCAGTTGGCGATGTCGTCGCCACGCATTGCCAACCGCTGGTCGGAATCCTCTCTGCAGTCGATCTTTTGCGCAAACCTTTTTGGCCGACATGCGTTGTTTTCTCTCCAAGCCAAGGAGACGATCATGCAGATGAAGTCGGAAATAGCCGGTGAAGCGGCCAAGCAGCGCCATATCCAACGTGGCATCGATGCCAAGGACAAATCGAAAGGCGATGGGAAGCTTCAAGGCGCCATGCAGGCTGGCGCCCGCGAATATCCCGAGCCCCCCTTCCCTGAGCAACATCAGCCCAAACCGGGACATGAATGGGCCATAGAGCCGGCGCCGCTGTACGATGCGCCTTACTATCTCGGATCGAAAAAACTCAACCAAAAGGTAGCGCTCATCACGGGCGGCGATTCGGGCATCGGCCGCTCGGTGGCGGTGTTGTTCGCCCGCGAGGGCGCCGACGTCGCGATCGTCTATCTGGCCGAGGACAAGGACGCTGAAGAGACCAAATCCGCGGTGGAAAAGGAGGGACGACGCTGCCTCCTGGTCAAGGCCGATGTCAGCGAACGCAGCCACTGCCACAAGGCGGTCATGGAGACCGTTGAAAAATTCGGCCGCATCGACGTGCTGGTCAACAATGCTGCGTTCCAGATCCATTCCAGCGACTTCGGCGAGCTCACCGAAGAACATTTCGACACGACGTTGAAGACCAATCTTTACGGCTATTTTCATATGGCGCAGGAAGCGGTGCCGCACATGAAACCCGGTTCGGCGATCATCAACACCGGTTCGGTAACCGGTATCGACGGTTCAAAACAGCTGGTCGACTATTCGATGACCAAGGGCGGCATCCATGCTTTCACGCGGGCCCTGTCGGGCAATCTCATCGGCAGGGGCATAAGGGTGAATGCGGTAGCACCGGGTCCGGTGTGGACGCCGCTCAATCCGTCGGACAAGGAAGCTGACGACGTCTCGAAATTCGGCGCGGACACGCCAATGAAACGACCAGCGCAACCGGAAGAGCTCGCGCCGGCCTATGTGTTCCTCGCTTCGCCGCATTGCTCGAGCTACATCACCGGCGAAATCTTGCCCGTCGTCGGAGGGTACTGAGGATGGCCGAAACGAAGTCCGCAACGAAGGAGTAGGATGGATGGGCCGTCTGCTTTTCATGGTGGCGTTCGCTTGTGTAGCGTATCGCATCTACACGGAAACCGCAGGGTCTGCTCGGCATGTGCCGCAGGATGACGGTGAGGCGCTGCGCAAGCAATCAGCGGCACTGGGCGTCGACCCGTCTCGCTGACGGGATGGAACCTACCGGCAATCCGGCCGGCCGAGTTACCAGCCGGCCGGATTGCAGCCTTATTCGGCTGCCTGCAGGTTGATCTTGCTTTCCGCCATTTCGGTTAGCTTGCGATCTGTCGCCTGTTCTTCCTTGAGATTCTTGGCCAGCACATTGGCGCAGTCGGTGCGGCCAAGCTGCTTTGCCCAGGCGATGAGCGTGCCGTAGCGCGTCATCTCGTAGTGTTCGACGGCCTGCGCCGAAGCAATCAGCGCCGCATCGAGAACCTCCTTGTCATCGACGTCACCGCTCACGTCGTCGGCCTCCTCGAGAATGCCGTCGATTGCCGGACAGTTGACCTCCTTGGCCTTGACGCCATGCAACTCAAACACCTGTTCGACGCGCTCGACATGGCCTCTCGTCTGATCGAGGTGCTTTTCAAATCCGGCTTTCAATTGCGGGTCGGTTGCCTTGTCGATCATCTTCGGCAGCGCTTTCTCGATCTGCTTTTCGGCGTAATAGATGTCGCGCAGCGTGTGCACGAAGAGATCGTCGAGTGTCTTTATGTCCTTCGAAAAGAAGCCCATGGCCTTACCTTTCATTGCGCTTGGTGTGGATTTCGGCGACGGGGTTTGCGCCGCCAACAAAGACCGGGACGGTTCCCGGCTTGTCTGGTCAACGTGCCGGCACCGAAGGAGTTCCTGATTTCCGAGGGCGGACCCGTTCCCCCTTCTCCAAGGCCTGCGATCCGGTCGGTGGGGAGCCTTTGTCTCGATCACACGTTCTAGTCGCAGAGCAATCGGAACCGAGAAGGGTTGGCGGAATGTATTTCATTGCATTGGCGACTGACTATGACGGCACGCTGGCTCATGATGGGGTCGTCGCCAAGAAAACGCTCACTGCGCTTGAGCGGTTCAAGAAAAGCGGCCGCAAGCTGGTTCTCGTCACCGGGCGTGAACTGCCCGATCTCAAGGGCGTCTTTCCCGAGCTTAGCCTCTTCGACAAGGTCGTCGCTGAGAATGGCGCGATGATCTACACGCCGGCCAGCGAGGAAGAGCGGGTGATCGCCCCGCCGCCCGAGCCCAAATTCGTCGCCAGGTTGAAGAGGCAGGGCGTCAAGCCGCTTTCGGTCGGACGATCGATCGTCGCGACCTGGGAACCGCATCAAGCGACCGTGCTTGAGGTCATCAAGAAGATGGGGCTCGAACTGGAAATCATCTTCAACAAGGGCGCGGTGATGATCCTGCCGAGCGGCATCAACAAAGCCACCGGGCTCGCCGCGGCCCTTCAGGACCTTCGACTTTCGCCGCACAACGTCGTCGGCGTCGGCGACGCCGAGAACGATCATGCGTTCCTGCAAGCCTGTGGCTGCAGCGTCGCCGTCGACAATGCAATTCCGGCGGTCAAGGATACAGCCAACCTGGTCATGCGTGGCGCCCGAGGCAAAGGCGTGGAGCAACTGATCGCAAAGCTGATAAAGCGTGATCACGCGATAGTGCCGAAGCGCCATGACGGCATCGTTCTTGGATCATCTGGCGGCGACGATACCTACCTGTCGCCGAGCGACACGATCCTCATTGCCGGGAGTTCCGGTATCGGTAAATCCACCTTGGCCACCGCGCTGACCGAGCGCTTCGTCGAAAGCGGCTTTCAGTTTTGTGTCTTCGATCCCGAAGGCGACTATGATGGCCTCGAAGGCGCCGTTCGCCTGGGAGACGGCTCAAGCGCGCCGACAAAGGCGCAAGTGCTGGATCTGATCGCCAAGGCCGACAGCAACATAGTCGTCAATGGACTGGCCCTGCGGGTCGACGAGAGGCCGGATTTCTTTGCCGACCTGCTGCCTGGCCTCAGCAGTTTCCGCCGGCGCACCGCGAGACCGCACTGGCTCGTGATCGATGAAGCGCATCATCTTCTGCCCAAGCGGCGCGACGATACGCGGGCGGTTCTGTCATTGGAATTGCCTGGCACAATCCTGATCACCGTTCACCCCGAGGCGATCTCGACAGACGCCTTGCGCCTGGTGACAGCCATAATTGCGCTTGGCCCCAAGGCAAAGGACGTCGTGAAGGTCTTCTGCCGTGAAACCGGCATTGAGCCGCCGAAGGTCATCCACAGCCCGAAAGGTGCGCGCGTGCTGTTCTGGCGGCCGCAGGCAGGCAAAAAAGTCAAGACGGTCAAAGTGGTCGAACCACGTCAGTCACTCAAGCGGCACAGCCGGAAATATGCCGAAGGCCAGCTCGACGAAGCCGGCAGCTTCTATTTCCATGGCCCTGAGAATGCGATGAATCTCAGGGCTCACAATCTGATGATCTTCGCTCAGATCGCCGAGGGCATAGATGACAAGACCTGGGAGTTTCATTTGCGCACCGGCGACTATTCCAAATGGTTTCGACATCAGATCAGGGACAAGGACCTGGCGCGCGAAACCGCCCAGGCGGAAGAGGACAAGACCCTGTCGGCGGAGGAGAGCCGCAAGCGGGTGCTTGATGCCGTGCGCCGCCGTTACACGGCTCCCGCCACAGCCCCGGAGTGACACGCGAGAGCCAAGGCAATCAAGCCAGCGCTGCATGCGAAATTCTTCAGTCAGGCAACGCCGCCACCGCGACAATTTCAACGACGATGTCGGCTTGCGCAAGCGCTGCAACTCCGATCACCTCCGAAGGCGGCGGGTTGTTATAGCTGCAGTGCTTCGGGCAATGCTCGGCAAAGAACTCGTCCAGTACGTCGAGACGAAAATTGGGTGAACTCAGAACGCCGCCATCGGGAAATGGCCCCTTGATGAAGAAGGTCAGCCGGATGAGATAGTCGAGCGCGCTGCCGAGTTCTTCCAGATCTGATTTGATGTTCGCCAGAATTGCACGCCACTGTGCCGCCGCATCGCCAGTGAATCCCCCTCCTCTCTTTCCGGTCGGATCATAATTTTCGGCGGTTGCCGTATTTCCGCAAAGGTAGACAAATCCCCTTGCTCCGGAGACGACCGTGCCTTTTCCCCACGGCATCAACTTTCCGTTTTTGAATTTCTTATGGGTTACGAGTTCCATGCTTCGTCCAGAACTCTTGATCGTCAGCCTATCAAATCGTCTATTCTGATCGGCAGATCGCGAATGCGCTTGCCGGTGGCATGATAGACGGCACTCGCCACGGCAGCAGCCGTTCCGACATTGCCGAGTTCGCCCAAACCCTTGACGCCGGCAGGGTTGACCTGATGGTCGACTTCGGGGACCAGGATAACGTCGACCTGTTTGATGTCGGCGTTGACCGGCACGAGATAGTCCTGCAGGTCGCGGTTGACGTAGCGCGCGTGTCGCTGATCGATTTCCGTCGCCTCGTGCAACGCCTGGCCGATACCCCAGATCATGCCACCCATCAGCTGGCTGCGCGCGGTGCGCGTGTTCATGATGCGCCCGGCGGCGAAGGCCCCGACGATGCGCGGGGCCCGGATTTCGCGTGTATAGCTGTTGATGCGCACTTCGACGAACTCGGCGCCAAAGGCATATTTGACCGAATCTTCGTCGTTCTCTCCACCATGAAATTCCGACTGTCCGGCATAGAGTTTGCTGAGGGCTTCAGGCGAAGAACCCTTCGGCGCAAACTCGGCATATTCCTCGATGGCGCCGACTTGCATAGCCTTGAAGACATCAGCCAGCTTTGCGGATTTGCCGGTCTCGGTGACGACCTCTTCATCCTTCAAGTCCAGCTTCGCATTGCCCGAACCGGCCAGCGGAGCCCCCCTGCCCGCAGCGGCGGCGAACAGCTTTCCGCGTATCGCGTCGCAGGCTTTCATGACCGCCGAGCAGACACTGGCGGTCGAGATCGATCCGCCCGACACGGGAGCCGGCGGCAAGGCACTGTCGCCCATCTCGACGCTGATCTTGTCCATGCCGATGCCCAGTCTTTCGGCCGCCATCTGGCCGGCGATGGTGCGAACGCCGGTGCCGATTTCATGCGAGCCGCACTGGATCCGAACCTCGCCGTCGGCGGTGAGACGAACCCGGGCCGCGCAGGGCGCGGCGGCAGTCGGATAGATCGCCGTCGCACAGCCCATCCCGACCAGCCAGTCGCCGTCGCGCATCGAGCCGACCCTGGGATCGCGCTTCGACCAGCCAAAGGCCTCCGACGCCTGGTCGTAGCACTTGATGAGTGAGCGGCTGGAAAATGGCTTGCCTCCTATGGGCTCCTTCTCCGGTTCATTGATGCGACGAAACTCGACAGGATCCATGCCGAGGGCCACAGCCATTTCGTCCATGGCGTTTTCCAGCGCGTAGACATAAGGCGTCTCCGGCGGCGATCGCATGTAGCCAGGCGTGTTGCGGTCGGCATGAACCAGCGAAACATGCGTCAGAACGGCGCCGTAATTGTACATGCGCGCGGTGGCGGACGTGCCGCCGACGACATAAGGGTCAGGGCGTGACGTCACCTCCCAGGCCTCATGTCCGAACGCCGTGATGCGGCCGTCCTTGCCGGCGCCCATGCGGATCCGATGCCGCGTTTCGGCGCGATAGGTCTGCGTACCGAAGGCTTGCATGCGATTGACGACGCAGCGAACCGGGCGGCCAATGCGTCGCGCCGCGACGGCAACGATAGCGGTGCGTGCCGTCATCGGCCCCTTGGAGCCGAAGGCACCGCCGATATAGGGACTGACGATCCGCACATTGGCCGGATCGAGCTTCAGCTGGCGTGCCAGTTCCACCTTCCAGCCGGTAACGTTCTGGCTGGGCTCGTGTATGGTCAACTGGTCGCCTTGCCATATTGCGGTGGTCGAAAACAGTTCGATCGGATTGTGATGCTGGGTCGGCGTCGAATATTTTTCGTCGATCTTTACCGTCGCATCCGCCCAGGCGGCATCGAAATCACCGGCCTTCGCATCCTCCTTGAACATAGGGTTTTTGCCGGCAGCCGGCTCCATCTTCACGCCCTTGGAATCAAAGCTGGCGGCGGGCCGTTCGTCCTCATAGTCGGCGCGGATCAACATTGCGGCTTCCCCCGCCGCCTCGAAGGTCTCGGCAACCACCAGAGCGATGATCTGACCGTCGTGAAAAACCGTCTTGTCGTGCAAAGGCCCGATCGAACTTGCGCCGGTGTTGCCGAATTTCGGCGTGTCGGTCTTGTCCATATCGTGATAGGTGACGATGTCCAGCACACCGGGTGCGGCCCGGGCGTCTTTCATGTGAAGTCCCGAAACCTTGCCCCGGGCAATGCTGCTGGTGGCAAGGGCACCGTAGGCGACGTTGGCCGTGACGATGTCGGCGGGATAGCCGGCCTGTCCGGTAACTTTTAGCCGGGCGTCAATGCGGACAACCGGATCGCCCTGGTTTTCCCTGGGGGCGGGTGCAGCTTGGTTCATGGCTCAGCCCTTCATATCCCGGGTTTCGAGCAGCGCCCGCACCAGCGTGCGCTTGCCGAGCGGTATCTTGAATGCGTTATGCTCGCGCGGTCTGGCATCGGCGAAGGCAGCCTCGGCAGCCTCTTGCGCCGCGGCTTCGTCAAGCACTTTGCCCTGTAGCGCGTCCTCTGCTTCGCGCGCCCGCCACGGCACCGTCGCCACACCGCCAAGCGCAATGCGCGCACTCCTTACCGTCTCGCCATCCATGTCGAGCGCAACAGCCGCGGACGCCAACGCAAACGCGTAGGATTCGCGATCGCGAATCTTCAGATAGCGCGACCGGCTGCTCCACCGTTCGAGCCGCACTTCGATGGCGGTTATGAGCTCGTCGGCGGCGAGATCCGTCTCGATGTCGGGCGTGTCGCCCGGCCGTTTGTGCAGCTTGGCAAATGCAAGCGTGCGCCTTCCCCGCGGACCTTCGATCTCGACGGTGGCATCGAGCGCAACCAGTGCCTGCGCGAAATCGCCGTGATAAGTGGCGATGCAGGCATTGCTCGTACCCAGCACGGCGTGCTGGCGATTGGACCCTTCCATCGCAGCGCAGCCGGAGCCGGGTTCGCGCTTGTTGCACGGCCAGGAAATCTCTCGAAAATACTCGCAGCGCGTACGTTGCAGCACATTGCCGCCCAGGCTCGCCATGTTGCGAAGCTGACCGCTGGCGGCGAATTTCAGGCTGTCGGCAAGGGCCGGGCAACGCCGTCGGACGTCATCGTTGTCGGCTGCTTCACCCATGCGGACCAGTGCACCAAACCGGATCGTGTCATCGTTTATCCTGATCTGCCGCAAGGCTGGCTCGGCAAGAGTGTTGAGGTCAAGCAGTCGGTCCGGCCGCGCGACACCGAGCTTCATGTAGTCGGCCAGATTGGTGCCGCCGGCGATGAATTGCGTGTCGGCGCCGGTTGGCGGAACGCGCACGGCATCGACACGGGATGCCATGGCGATTGCAGCGGAGACGCTGGTTGGTCTTTCATAAACGAAGGGGCGCATCCTAAGCCCTCCTGATCTCGTCGCGCGCCTGGACGATCGCCGCAACGATGTTGGGATACGCCGCACAGCGACATAGATTGCCGCTCATATATTCGCGAATGTCATCTTCCGATCCAGCATGGCCTTCGTTGATGCAACCGATGGCGGACATGATCTGACCCGGTGTGCAATAGCCGCATTGAAAGGCATCGTGGTCGACGAACGCCTGCTGGACCGGATGCAGTTCCCCGTCCGTCGAGGCCAGGCCTTCCACCGTTGTGATCTCCCGCCCCTGGTTCATGACGGCAAAGCTCAAGCAGGACAGTACCCGCTTTCCATCGATCAGAACCGTGCAGGCGCCGCACTGACCGTGATCGCAACCTTTCTTGGTGCCGGTCAGGCCGACGTGGTCGCGCAGAGCGTCAAGCAGGCTGGTTCGATTGTCGAGCGCGAGATTGTAGGTCTGTTTGTTGATACGCATTGAAACCGCCGACAAGTCGCGCGGTCCGGCTGGCTTTTCGGACGCTGGCTGGGCAGCTCTCGTCGGGGAATTCACAAGCGGCATCGCCGCCGCCGCCGAAACAGAGGCCGTCATGAACATGCGTCTGCTCAGGCCACTGGACATCTTGGCATCGGACATGGCTGGCTCCGGGCTGGCTGGGTCTCAAGCGGCCCAAACCAGTCGCGGAGGACAAAGTTCCCTCCTCACGAGCCTGTGATCCTTTTTTCTGCGGGCGGGATCGATGTAACCGGAACCTCACCTGTCGAGCGATGGTTGTGTGCCAAGAGCCGGTGTGTGCCAAGGGCCGGAAGGAGGCGATCATGAGCGATGGTCGGCATGACAAGGACGATGACAATGGACCTGTGTTCGCTGCGGAGCAGGCGAGACAGGGCGAGATCATCCTGCGAACGCGCACGCGTCGGGTTATCTTCATAGCCGGCTTGGTCGGTATTGTGATCCTGGCCATCGCGGTCAGATTGGCAATCGGCTGAACAAATTCCGCCAGGCGCGAAACCGTGCCCGGTCGCCAGGAACCTTTTACGACCAGTTGTCGTTGACTGGCCACGTCAAAACTCCTGGGAGTTCTCCCGTGGACGCGAAAACCCAAACCGAAGAACCTGAAACCGGCGACACGCACGCCGCGCCACGCAGGGCCACCTCGGAGGCGTCGCCAAAACACCGGAAAGACGCCGGTCAGGAGCACAAGCAGGACAAGCAGGCCGGAGAACCAAAGCCCAGCCTGCTGAGCTTCCCTCGGCGGCACCCTTACATATCCATCGCCATCCTGCTCGCAGTGCTGCTGATTGCCGTAGGGCTGGTCTTGTGGTGGCTGGACGCGCGTCAGTATGAATCGACCGACGATGCTTTCATCGACGCCCGCACGGTGACGATCGGTGCCGAGATATCGGGTCGTATCACCGATGTCGCGGTCACCGACAACCAGTCTGTGAAAGCCGGCGACGTGCTCTTGCGCATCGACGACAGCGACTATCAGGCAAGCCTGGCGGAAGCCGACGCCGGTGTGGCCTCGGCGCAGGCCGAGATCGTCGATGTCGGCGCACAGATCGAAGCACAAAACGCCAAGATCGATGCGGCACAGAAGCAGGTGGCGCAGGCCCAGGCCGCGCTCGAGTTTGCCAAAGCGGAGGACAAGCGCAACCGTGAGCTGCTGGCCAAGGGAACCTCCACCCAACAGCAGGCGGAACAGGCCGCTTCTACCCTGCGCCAGGACCAGGCCGCCCTCGACAGCGCCGGAGCAAACGTCGCTGCCGCGAAAAGCCAGGTCACTGTTCTGCAGGCACAGACCAAGAGCGCGGAAGCAAAGCTCAATCAAGCCAAGGCCAGCCAGGAGCAGGCCCGCACCATGCTGTCGCGCACCATCATAACCGCGCCTGTCACCGGTCGCGCCACCAGTATCACGGCCGCCAAGGGCACCTACGCCCAGCCTGGTCAGGTGCTGATGATGTTCGTTCCCGACGAGGTCTGGGTGAAGGCTAATTTCAAGGAGACCCAGCTTGATCTGATGCGGCCGGGACAGCCCGTCGACATCGATATCGACGCCTATCCCGAAAAGAACTTCCACGGCCGCGTCGACAGCATCCAGGCGGGCAGTGGCACCGCCTTCAGCCTGCTGCCGGCCGAGAATGCCACCGGCAACTTCGTCAAGGTGGTGCAGCGCGTGCCCGTGAAGATCGTCTTCGACCGACCGCCGGGCGTGCTGCTGGGTCCAGGCCTGTCGGTGGTGCCGACAGTCAAGGTGAGATGAGCGCCGTCGAAATGGCTGGTGAACGGAGCGAAAGCCGGTCCGCCGCCGGCGGGCGCAATCCGTGGCTGATCGCCGTCGTCGTCTCGATCGCCACCTTCATGCTGGTGCTCGACACCTCGATCGCCAACGTGGCGCTGCGCAACATCGCCGGCAGCCTCGCGGCCGGGATGGACGAAAGCACCTGGGTGATCACCACCTATCTGGTCGCCAATTCCGTGATCATCCCGGTTAGCGGCTGGTTGGCCAGCGTCATCGGCCGCAAGCGTTACTACATGCTTTGCGTGGCGATCTTCACCATAGCGTCGCTGCTGTGCGGCCTGGCGCCCAATCTGGAAATGCTCATCGTCTTCAGGATCCTGCAAGGCCTCGGCGGCGGCGGCATGGCACCCAGCGAACAATCCATTCTCGCCGACACCTTTCCACCCGAAAAACGCTCCCAGGCATTTGCTCTTTACGGCATTGCCGTCATCGTCGCACCGACAGTCGGGCCGACCATCGGCGGTTGGCTGACCGACCATTTCTCCTGGCACTGGATATTTTTCATCAATGTCCCGTTCGGCATCATGTCGCTTGCCTTGGTGCAGTGGCTGGTGATCGAGCCTGATGTGCTCGAGCGCGAGCGGCAGGAACGGTTGAAGAGCGGCCTCAGAATAGACTGGGTCGGTTTCATCCTGGTCGCCACGGCACTTGGCTGCCTGGAGATATTTCTCGATGAAGGCCAGCGCAACGACTGGTTCGCATCAGGTTTCATCGTGACCTTCGCGGTGATTTCGGCGGTCTCATTTCTGCTGCTGATCCCGTGGGAATTCAGTCGCCGCGATCCGATCGTGGACGTCCGCCTGCTGTTCAGCCGCCAGTTCGGCACATCGTTCCTGGTGATGATGGCGGTGGGCGCCGTGCTGTTCAGCACCACCCAGTTGATGCCGCAACTGCAGCAGACCGCCTTCAACTATACGGCGACCCTGTCGGGCCTGTCGATGATGCCGGGTGGCATCGCAATGTTGATGCTTATGCCGGTTTCCGGATTTGCCGGCGCCATCGTCCAGCCCAAATACCTGATCATGGCAGGCATGTCCGTCGTCGCTGTCGCGCTCTGGCATATGACATCGCTCACCCCGGACGTCAGTTTCGGCTTCTTTGCCTTCGCGCGCATCTTCCTGATGATCGGTTTGCCCTTCCTGTTCATCCCCATCTCGACGGCGGCTTACGTCGGTCTTGCTCCGCAGCAGACGAACCAGGCGTCGGCACTCATCAACGTTGCCCGTAACATCGGCGGAAGCATCGGTGTGTCGCTGTCCAACACGGTGATAGCCCAGAACGCGCAAATCCATCAGGCAAACCTCGTCGGCCACACGGCACAGTCGTCACCGGCCTACCAGCAGGTTCTGCGTCAGGCGACCGAGCACTTCGTGGCTCAAGGCTCGCCGATGATCGACGCAAAACAGCAGGCGCTCGGCTGGATAGGACAGTTGATAGCGCGGCAGGCCTCATTGCTCGCCTATATCGATGTCTTTCGGTATTGCGCGGTAGCGACCGCACTGCTCGTTCCCCTCGCCTTGCTGCTGCGCTCTCCCCGGCCCGAAAAGCGTTAGCTCGCGCTGCGGCGGTGTATGGCGCTGCCCCGCCATGCGGCCTGGGCTTCGCGAACTTCCGTTGGAACCAGCGCGTCGAGTCGACGTTCAGCCCTTGTTCAACAGGAGGAGCTGGCCATGCCACGAGGCGACAAATCGAAGTACACTGACAAGCAGGAGCGTAAAGCCGACCACATTGCCGAAGGTTATGAGAAGCGCGGGGTTTCCGACAAGGAGGCAGAGCGGCGCGCATGGGCAACCGTCAACAAGGACGATGGCGGTGGCAAGAAGGAAGGCGGTTCGGGCCGCGGCAAACACACGGGCCATCCGGCGGCGCACAAAGGCGGCAAAAGCGGCGGCAAGGCATCGGCATCACGGTCTGCCGCAAGCCGATCGGAATCGGCAAAGAAAGCTGCAGCGACCCGCAAGCGCAATGCGGAACACCGCGCCCATTGATCTGACGGCGGCGCTCAATGGGGCCGAACGATGGAAGGACAGGGATGAAATCGCAGCTCGTCAATGAGATCGGCGGACAAAGGACATTTGTCCTGGTGCTCGACCCAGGCGAAGAAGCGTTCGCGGCACTGACCGCCTTCGCGGTCGACCAGAAGATCGGCAGCGCGTCCCTGACCGCCATAGGGGCTTTCGAAAAAGCCACCGTGGGCTGGTTTGATCCGGACGCGAAGACCTACCGCAAAATCCCTATCGACGAACAGTGCGAGGTTCTGAGCGCGATCGGCGATGTCGCACTGGGTGATGACGATAAGCCCAGCCTGCACGTCCATGCGGTGCTGGGATTGAGCGATGGCACCACCCGGGGTGGACATCTGCTTGACGGCATCGTTCGACCAACGCTCGAAATCACCCTGGTGGAAGCGCCCGGCCATCTGCGCCGCAGCAAGCGCCCGGATCTCGGTGTCGCGCTCATCGATCTGGACGATTGATCTACAGCCGCTCTGGCTCGTTCTCAGGCCTTCTTGCTCCGCTCAGCAGGTGCTGTGTCCGGCGCCGCTTCCCACCCGAACACGCTGCGCCCGCCAAGCAGATGCGACTGGTCGAATTCTCCCGCGACAATTTCCTTCAGGCTGGGGCCGGTGACGTATCGTTCGACTTGCCGCGACTGATCGTCGAGCCGCCTCAAGGCGCCGATTTCTTCATCGCGACCGAGCTTTGCCTTTTGCACGGCCGACTTCAGCACGCCGATCGTCTCGTCATAGACCTTAAGCGGCACAGGGAACGGGTGCCTGTCCTTGCCGCCATGCGCCAGCGAGAAGCGGCCGGGATCGGAAAAGCGGCAAGGCGCGCCATGCACCACCTCGGCAACGAGGGCCAGCGCGCGCACCGTGCGCGCGCCGACGCCGGGGACCAGAAGGAGCTCGGCGAAATCGGTTGGACCGCGGTCCGCGGCGGCGGCGATATTGCCGTGAAGACGATGCATGACGACATCGCTTTCGCGAACGTCATGATGGGCCGGCATGACCAAATGCGGCAGCAGCGGCTGCTCCGGTTCCTGCCGGCGCCTCGGCTCCGCGCAACGCTCCAATGCCGCAAGCTCGCCCAGGATGCGATCGGGTCCGAGCTCCTGCAAAAGGTTCAGTTGCCCTTGGCGCGACGCGTCGGCGCGCCTGTCGGTCAGGTTGAAGATCTCGCCTTGATTGATGCCCTCGATGGCGGCATGCGGCTGGTCGACAAAACTCTTGAGCCCCTCGGAGAGCCAATGGTAGCGGCGCGCCACCTTGCTGTCACCGTTCATGCCTTGCTGCACCACGACCCAGCGACCGTCATCGGTGACGATGAAACCATGCAGGTAAAGATCGAAACCGTCCTGGACTGCGGCGCTGTCGACCTTGGCGACAAGACGGCTGACGGTGGCCAGGCCCGCTCCGTCAAAGCCGACGCGTTGGCCGATGGCTTCGAGTTCATGCGGGGTTTTTCGCGAATGCGCGCCGCGACCACCGCAGACATGAATGCCGAGCTCGCCGGAAAGCGGCGTGAGGCCACGCTTCAAAGCGCCCACGACGCTGGTCGTGATCCCCGACGAATGCCAATCCATGCCCATGACAGCACCGAAGGACTGGAACCAGAACGGATGCGCCAGCCGTCGCAGCAGTTCGTCTCGACCATAGTGATGAATGATCGCTTCGCACATCACGGGGCCAAGACGCGTCATGCGGTCGCCGAGCCATTTTAGCACGCGCCCGCCATGGAGTGGAAGATCAGCACTTCCCGATCGTTGCGTCACGTCTGCTACCCGTTCTGGTGTCCGTTATTCTCTTAACAGATAGGCAGCCAAACCGCGCAAGGAAGCATGGACACTTTCCGCCGAGCCGAGTTAGCGAACGTCAAGTCCAGTTCGAGAGAACCGTTTCCATCTCAACCGTCTCGACCTGCTGCGCGAAACGTTGGTGGTAAACGGTCAGCAGTGCGTCGTGGGTTGCATCGGAAGAACTGCATAGCGCGTCCGTGACGAGAACCACGCGATAGCCGAAATCGATGGCTCCGAGCACCGTGGCCAGAACGCAAACATCCGTTTCGCCACCGGTGATGACGAGCGTATCGATGCCGCGCTCCACCAGGAAGGCTCTGAGGCGCCCTTCGAACCAGGGCGAGTAGATGTGCTTGTCGATGATCGCCGCTGGCGGGCAGTAGCCGGCTAAAGACGGCAACAGTTCGGTCATTTCAGGCCCGATCGTCTCGATCGTCTGTGAAGCCCAGCGCTCATAATAGCGCTTCCATGTGCCGACGCCCTGCCCCGGCTTCTTGGCTGGCAGGAAGCGTGTAAAGACCGTCTGCGGCGCGCGTCTTTCGACCAGCGTCTCGATCTGCGGGAGAACCCGGGTGATCCAGGGTGTCGCCCATTGAGACGGCTCGGCAAACAGCCGCTGCATATCCACGCAGACATGCATGCATCGATCGCCCAAGGGACCGTATGCCAGCCCCGGCATCGACATCAGTGCGTCTCCGACCGGCCAAGCATTCCCTGACTCCTCATTTTGCCAGCAAAGACACGCAACGCCGCGCGCAAGCACTGGTTCCTGAGATAGCCAACAGGAACCGACGCAAATGACCGGCGTTTCCGCTGTGATGAATGGAGGTGCTCGCATGAGACCGCGCGAGAGGCGTTGGAGCCGCAAGTCAACCGGGGCGCCAAAATGGAACTGAGCGGAGGATGTCTCTGCGGCACGATCCGCTTCCGCGTTGGAAGCGAACCGAGAGTGCATTACTGCCATTGTGATATGTGCCGGCGAGCGACCGGCAGTGCGTTCGCGGTTCTGGCCTGGGTGCCTTCCCAAAGCGTGACCTGGACCGATGCGACGCCGACCTATCGCAGGTCTTCGCCGATTGCCTGCAGGGGGTTTTGCTCCGCCTGCGGATCGCCGCTCAGCCTCGCCTATGACGCATCGCCGGGAGAGATCGCGCTTCATGTCGGAACGTTCGACGATCCGGCTCGCCTGGAGCCGCGCTACAATTATGGATCGAGGCAGCGACTTGGCTGGGTTTGCTGCGGAATGGACCTGCCGCACCACGACACCGAGGAGCGATGGTGAAACCATGTCTGAAGGGGAAGCCTGATGAGCATGTTTTACCGGGCGGCCAAGATTGCCGAAGAGGTCCACCAGGCACAGCGCGACAAGACCGGGCGACCTTATATCGAGCACTGTCGCCGTGTCGTTGACGCGGTCGAAACCAAGGATCAGAAGGTCGTCGCCTATCTCCATGACGTCCTGGAAAAGGGCGAAGGCTGGGACCGGACCAGGTTGGAAGAGGCCGGTTTTGGCCCGACGATCGCGTCGGCCGTCGACGCCATGTCGCGTAGGGACGGCGAGGATTACTTCGCGTTCGTGCGACGAGCGGCATCGAATCCATTGGCGCTGCCGGTGAAGCGCGCGGATCTGGCGGACAATATCTGGCAGGCACGACAGGCCGGGGCATCAACCGTCAGATACGAGGAGGCACTACGCATCCTTGATGAAGAGTTTCCACGCGGTTAGCACCTGCCTTGAATTTCAGCTCGCGCCGATGAGAACGGGCAATCTACTCCGTGACGTGGGGCGTATGCCTTCTGTCCTCCGCGGGCTCGACATCGATGCGCGCCTTTTCCGGATCGAATGCACCATGACGTGCAATGGCCCGCGCCGCGGTTTCAGGCGTCTCGTACGCCCACATGAAATCGTCGGCCGAGCTGCCCACGGCATGGACGCGCCAGTAGCTCGCGGTACCTTTCAAAGGGGAGCGGCTGGTGGTGTTCGTTTTTTCGAAAAGGTCAAAATAGATGTCTTCGAAAGGAATATAGAACACGGGCTCATGTCCTTCTTCCTGAAGCACTTTCGCCCGTTCCGTGGCAGCGACTATGGCGTCGGAAAATCGTACCGTCACCGTGCCCGCAAACGGTTCTATGGCCAACTGGCCAGCATGGTGTCTTGAGATTGCGCCTGAAGCTTGCATCCAAATTCTCCCTGGCTGCCGATTGATTGCGAGACCGCATTTCGGTTCGTCATGCATGGAGACGAAATGCGCGGCGATGCGTCAGGTTCCGGCCTTTACTATGGGGTCGATGGCGCCCCTCCTTCAGCGCTTGCCATGGCTATCGAGAAACGCAGCCAACATTCGCGAAACCTGATCAGAAGCCTCACGCGTCGGGAAGTGTCCGATGCCATCCAGCACCACCCGCCTGTAGAACGCGGTGAAATGCTCTTCGAGCCCCTCTGAAGACTGGGCAAACACAACGCGGTCGTCACCACCGTGAAGCGTCAGGATCGGCACGGTGATGATCTTGACCGTTGCTTGCCGGCGGGCGAGTTCAGCGTAACGCGGATCGGGCTCGGCCTCTTCCCACCGGACCCGATAGGAATGCAACGTCACATCCGCCCAGTCAGGATTTTCGAACGAGCTCGCAACGCCATCGAAAATGGCGTCGTCGAACCAGCCTAATGGACCCCAGCTGTCCCACTGATACCTGGCGAATTCCTTGCCGTTCTTTCGTACGAACTCGGCGCCCCGTGCGGTCGCCATGAACCATTGATACCAAAATGCGTTCGCCTGTTCGGGCGCCGGCGTTGCTGGTTTGCCTGGTTGCCAGCCGAGGGACAGCGCAGCGCAGCACTTGATGCGGTCCGGAAAAACCGACGCGAGCAGATAGGATATCCGAGCGCCCCAATCATGTCCGACAACTGCAAAGCGGCTGATGCCAAGCGCATCTGCAAAATCCAGCACATCCTGCGCCATCGCGGCAATCTCACCCGAGCGCATGGTTTCTTTCGACAGGAACGATGTCGGCCCAAAGCCTCGCAACCAAGGGGAAAACGTACGGAAGCCAGCTTCATGAAGGACCGGCGAAATACGAGCGTATGTCGTCGCGTCGTCGGGCCAGCCATGCAGCAGGACAACCGGGGCGCCGTCCTGCGGTCCACCATCGAGATAGGCGACGCGCAGCAGAGGTGTGTCGCAATGTGAGACGGAGTTCATTTGCTCTGAGGCACCGTAGCTGGCTGGTCGCCGCCAGTCGTGGGGCCTGGTCTGGCGGCCTGATCAACCTGTGGGTTCTTGTTGCTGGTGGCTTTCATCGGCTCGGTGTTGTTGTCGCAGGCGCCGAGCGCAAGGGCAGCGGCCAAGACCAGGAATGAAAAGAACCTCTTCATCGAAGCCTCCTCTGGTTGATGCCCGGCAAACGAGGTTCCGCCAATTTGGTTGCCCGACCGGGGTCCTCAAGACGCCATGGGATTGCCGATCAACGCTTCGAGCTATTGGAATCGGCCGCAACTGTCGGGTCAGGCAGAACCGGGCCACGTTCAGTCTCCGAACCCTCAGCTTCGATCTCCTGCACGGCCCGATCCCAGTGCTCCTGCTCGCGGCCTACCGGCCGGCCCTCTTGTTCCCAGATTTCATGGGCCCGTCGTTTGATCTTTTCTTCCCTGCTGTCCATGGCTAGATCCTCCAATTCGTCAGTCTCAATTCCGGGCCATATTTTTTGTTCCTCCTCTGTCGGCAACAGCCGCTGCCGGATTTTGGGAAGGCCCTTGTGGATTGCATGGGATGACCGGCTTGGTAAATTTCGTACCGATATTTTTTCGTGACACACCTATGCTCGCAGTTTTATGAATCAGGCTATCGGCCAGCGCCGAGCACGTCCCTCTCCGATCCCACTGCCCGGCGCTCAAAGCCGGATCGCCCGTCGCATCGACATGGCGGGCTGTTGCTTCGATTGGAGGTGACGCTCATGCGGGAATTGCCGAAAGACATCGACGCCGATGTGGTCATCGAAATCAGCAAGCTGCTGGACGACAGCCCGCTTTTCGTCCCGGTGCGGGTTCATGAACTTGCGGCCAGGGTGAGGCAGAGGGTGAAGACCGGCCTGCCAGACCTTTCGATTGAAGAACTGATCGTGGAGATGGCCTCCGTACGTCAGCTGGCCATGGCCTTTGATCTGCCTGGATCGGAGAATGTCGTGCAAATCCCGGTGCGGTATCGCCGCTAGCACTGCGACGTCAAACGCTCCATCCGGAGGTCAGAACAAGCGACGCCTCAAACATCTGCGCACCGATCTCATCGCGTACCTTGACGGTTATCTTGACGAAATCGCAGTCGGGCATTTCGTCTTGGGCGACATCCTGCAAAATACGAATTGCTTCCGCTCTGGCTTGTTCCCGGGATTCGAACAGCTGCCCGTCATCGTCGGGTACCGCGCCGTCACCGTTTTGAAGATCAAAGTAGTACCGTTTCATTTTTCCTGCCGCGCTGGAACATCTGGCGTTTCAATGATTCCGCTTCATGGCGGTTCCTGCCCGCTGGCCGTGCTGGTGACGACGTGGTCGTTCAACGCACCGCAGGGCGAAGCGCCGATATGAAAAGCACCAGCAACGCCAAGGCGTTGAGGCCTGCGGCGATGGCATGCGAATACTCCCATTGGCGCCGCAGCAGCTCCCAGTTTTCAGGGAGGACAGTCCAGTTCCGGGTCGCCTGATTGATTGGATAGGTCAGCGTCCAGAAGGCAAACTGCGTGGCGCCGATGCTTAGAAAGGCGACAACAACCAAGCCGAAAGATGCGCTCGCTCGATAGAGCAGGATCGCCAGGGCGGCCGTGGAGAGCAATGCTCCCAGCACCACGATGCCGAACAGGCTCCATCCATCATAGGCGCGCTGCGCAGCCAGATAGTTTGGCCCGTCGAGCTTCATCTTGTTGAACATGGCGAAGAAATGCGCGGCGGCCGGAGCGAAAGCCAGTGCAACGAAAATGAAGCTGACCACTCTCAGACTATAGATTGCCATGTCGGTCTCCTCTCAGGAGACAGCTAGGGCAATCGCCAAGGTTGAAAAGGTCGCTTTAACGGCGGCTTCCGCCCGCGATCGTATGATCTCAAGCGGGGTCGTTTTTTAGCACTCACGCATCTATCTCGGAACATTTTTTTTGGGTGCTGGTTCTACCCAGTGAAGGGACGAACCTTACCCAGGGAGATTTCCCATGAAACGTGTTCTCATTACCAGCATGCTGGCCATCGGGCTCGGCTGTGGAACGGCGGTGGCTCAGACACAACAGACCGAAAGCCAATCTGGCGCAGACGCCAACTGCGCTTCCGGGCAGGCTGACTGCCAGAACGGCTCCAAGATGGGCGAGCAGGCCCAGGGCAAAGCCAAGCTGAAGACCGACGAGCAGGCTCAGGGCAAGGCCGGCACCACCACCGACCAGCAGGCCCAGGGCAAGGCCAAGCTGAAGACCGA